>JANLVI010000012.1:0-255168 GCA_031363915.1 Vulcanimicrobiota bacterium | reverse complement strand
GGCCGACGTTGAGACCCGAAACGAATCCCGACTGCTGGTCGAGGAAGAAGTTTTGGATCTGATCGCGCGTCTTGCGTTTGAACGGCGTGATCTTGAACGACGTATCCGTTCCCTTGATATGCTGTTCGAGCGATGCGTCGACGTTGTACGAGATTTGCGGACGAACTTGATGGCCCGGCGTTTTGAAGCCGAGTTTGTAGAACGTCTGAAAACCGAGAATCGACGGGAGATTCGCCTGGAGCGCGTTGTACTGTTCGAACGCCGATGACGGCGCTTGAACGTACGAGCCGTAGCTCGCGCGCAGTACCGTATCCGCGCTCACCGCGAACGTTGCGCCGATGCGCGGTTGGAGCGTGCCGTATGAAAACTTCTGACTGGGAATGTTTTGGAATGCGGCATTCGCGCTGCCGGGAAACACCGTCGAACACGGCACGTTCGGCGTCGTGTTGAGGACGAGCGGGAGACCCGGCGTCGTTTCGCAGTATGCGTTATTAAAGCCGTTCACGAAGAGCGTACGCGCGGGATCGTTTGGAAGCGTATCGCTGCCCGTGAATTGGAAGTTGTCGTAGCGCAGGCCGGCGTTGATCGTCAGCTTCGCCGTCGGTTTGAATTCATCCGTAATGGCGAAGTTATTGAAGCTCGGCTTGACCGTGTTGTACGAGGCGTTCGGGCCCGTTTCGGCCACGAAGAATTGGCACGGACCGCTGCCGCAGGTCGCACCCGAGATATTGGCAATGGTGCCGGCCGCCGCTTGCGGAAGCGTGGCCCACGTGGCGCGGCTGCCCGATCCGACGGCCGGATCGCACGGACTAGCGACGGCTACCGTGCCGGCAACCTTGTAGCAGATGCCGTTGGTCGGGTTGTTCGGATCCACCGCAACGGCGAAGCGCGAACGATAACCGGCGGCGTCATTGGTCTGGCGATTGTTGTCGCGCAGAGTCGTCGCCGTGGTGTACGCAGCTTGGAGCGTGAGCAGGTTCTTGTCGTTGAGTTGGTCGGAGAACGTTGCACTCAGACCACGCGTGTGGCTGGTGAGTTCGTAGTCCCGGCTTTGGCCCGCGCCAGAGATAGCGTTGTTGTAGAGGAACGTCGAGTTCGGTCCGTTGCCTAAATACGTCGAGTAGTACGTGTAACCGTACAGCCGCAGGTAGGCGTTCGAGCCGAAGTTGTGCTGGTATTGCGCTTTAAAGATCGACTGCGAATTCTGACCTTCATCACGGATGTTCGACGCGATCGACGAGTTCGGCGCGCGATTTTGCGGCGAGGAGGGGAAGTAGTAATTCGAGGTAAGTCCCTGGTAGTTCGATGCGAGCGCCGTTCCGCGCGCGCCGTTGTACTGGTACCCATCGACGTAATTAAGGAAGTACGGGCCGCTCGCAAGACCGGTCACGGGGTTGACGAACTGTCCGCATGCGCCGCTGAGATTTGCGCCGGAAACACATGCCTGCTGGAGCGCACCGCCGAAGTCATTCGCCGACGAATATTCATCGTTGGTAATGAGGTCGTTGATGAAGAGCAGCTGGATGTCGTCTTTACCGTCGCCATTCTTATGCGGAATGCCGAAGTGGACGTTGGCAACGGTGTTGCGGACCTGGAGCAGTTCGTACGTGCCGATGTTGTAGGGCGCGTAGACGAAACCGCCCGGGCCGAGCGCGCTACCGTTCGCACCGAAGTACGCGTAGCATCCGGCGTTATTCGGATCGACGGTGCCGCCGCATTTATTGACGTCGATGATCGAGCCGAGCGTCTTATCGACGCTTGCGCCGTTGTTGTTGTCGATGTAGCGGAACGACTGATTGTAGCCGCCGACGCCGACGTAATAGCTGAAGTTGCGGTTCTTCGACGCGCCGCCCGTTTCGAACGAGGCTTTGTGATAGAAGCCGGGTCCGCCGAGGCCGACCGCGAGGTTTGTGAAGCCCGGATACGTGCCGGTGCGGATGACCTGGTTGATGTACCCCGCAAGGCCGACGCCTTCCGAAGTCGCCGGCGTCGAGCCGGTATAGATTTGGAGTTCTTGCTGGCCGAGCGAACTCGCCGCGCCCGAAGGGTAATTATCGAACGAGCGGTTGACGGGGATACCGTCGAGTTCGTAGCCGGTTTGATCGTAGTCGCCGCCGCGCACGTGAACCGTTTGGAACCAACCGTTTTGGTTGAACGGAACGACGGCGCCGGGGACGGTCGCGATCGCCGAGTAGGCATTATTGAGACCACCGCCGCCGCCGACTGCGGAGACTGCGGCTTGCGTTGCGGCGTTCACCGAATAGACGTCAGCCGTTTGGCCGGCCTTGACGAGGTCGGTCGATGCGCGGCTGGTAATCCGGCCGATCGTCTTGATCGTCTTCTGCGTGTTCAAAACCGCTTGCGTGGTCGAATCAGAAACGACCGTAATGCCGGAGGCGTCAACCGGCTCGTATCCGGCTTTTTCCACCGACACGGTGTACGTGTCGGGCGGGAGGCTGATGAAGATGAATTTACCGGCGGCGTCCGTCAACGTTGACGATTGAGCCGAAGGGCTGGAGGCGGTGACTTTTGCTGCGGCAACCGGAACGCGATCCGATCCCGCGACCACCGTCCCGCTGAGTCCGCCCGTGGTCCCGGCCAGAACCCAAGTTCCCTGGCCAAGGAGTGTCACGGTCAGCACCAGCGAGACGAGGGCGCGAAGCAGATATTTCTGCATAGGTCCTCTTTCTCAGGAGTTGCGACATGCGACAAAGGCACGGCCGGCTGGAGGCCGGTCATGTCTTTGTTACAGTCTCAGCAGTTCCTAAGGACCGTAACGTTTCCTTTAGGAGAATTTAAGAAACCGGGAACTTTTTTCTGATTCGTTCTCCGAATAGACGAAGGCCGGAAAGCCGATTCCGTCACACGGTAAGAGCGGCGAGACGCTCCGCGAGCAATTTCGGGATATCCGAGGGTCGATCGGCGACCGGAACGCCAGCGGCCGCAAATGCAGCGACTTTCGACTCCGGGGTACCGGTATTACCTGAGATGATGGCTCCGGCATGTCCCAGGCGTTTGCCCTTCGGTGCCGAGCGGCCGCCGATGAACGCGACGGCGGGCTTGTTCGGCAGATGCTCTTTAATGAACGCCGCCGCATCTTCTTCATCTGACCCGCCAATTTCGCCGGAGACGACGATGGCATCGGTTTCGGGATCGCTTGCGAAAGCGCGAAGGCAGTCGACGAAGGTGGTGCCGATGATCGGGTCACCGCCGATGCCGACGCAGGTCGATTGCCCGAGACCCGCACGCGTGAGGCCGTCAACGATTTCGTACGTCAAGGTTCCCGAACGCGAGATCATGCCGATGCGGCCTTCTTTAAAGATGCCGCCGGGCATGATGCCGACGAGCGACTTGCCCGGCGAGATGAGGCCGGGGCAGTTGCCGCCGATAATTCGCATGCCCGGTGTCGTAGCGACGACGCGCATCATGTCGTGGGCCGGGATCCCCTCGGTAATACAGACGGCAAGCGTGATGCCCGCATCGTAGGCTTCCCACAGCGCATCGGCACCGGCGAACGGCGGAACGAAAATAATCGAGTGCGTTGCGCCCGTCGCTTCGACGGCATCTTTGACGGTGTTAAAAACCGGCTGACCGCTCTCGATCTTGGTGCCGCCCTTGCCGGGCGTGACACCGCCGACGATGTTCGTTCCGTATGCGAGCATCCGCCCGGTATGAAAGAGCCCTTCGCGACCCGTGATGCCTTGAACGATGACTTTCGAGTTTTTATCTAAGAAAATACTCATTTTGAAGGCTCTCCGCCCCAGGCTCCGAGCCCCCCACGCCTTTGGCGCGGGGCCCCCGGGTCTGCGAATTCAGTAGCAAGTGTGGTGCGGGGAACACTCCCCATGGGAATTCGCTTCAGCACTATGCTGGCGCTCCGTTCGCGAGTGCTACGGCGCGCGCTGCGCCTTCGTCCATGGTTTCGACCGGAATGAAGCCGGCCTTATCTAAAATTCTGCGGCCCTCTTCGGCGTTGGTACCGGTCAAGCGCACGACGAGCGGCACTTTGCGAAGATCGCCGCCCGAGAGCGCGTCGACGATGCCTTGCGCGACTTGATCGCCGCGCGTAATGCCACCGAAGATATTGATGAAGAACGCTTTGACGTTCGGGTTGCTGACGACGAGCGCGTAGCTCTTCTTCACGAGTTCGGCTTGCGCGCCGCCGCCGATATCGAGGAAGTTTGCCGCTTCGCCGCCGGCGTTGCGGATCGCATCCATCGTGCCCATGCCCAGACCCGCGCCGTTAGCGATCGTTCCGACGTTGCCGCCGAACTTCGCGTAGTTCGACATGCCAAGGCCGATCGCAACCGCATTCATCTGGTCTTCGTCTTCGGGCGACTCTTTATTCCACTTCGCGATGTCGGGATGTTTGTAGAGACCGTTATCGTCGAGGTCAACTTTTGCATCGCCTGCAACGACGTCTCCGTCGTTCGTGAGAACGAGCGGATTGATTTCGATCAGATTTGCGCCGTAGTCCATAAACACTTGATAGAGACCGGCGACGATCTTCGGAAACGCTTTATGAAAGCCGGTCGGCAACTTCGCGGCAAACGCCAGCTGACGCGCCATAAACGGCGAGAAGCCCGCGGCGGGATCGACCCAGTATTTCACGATCGCATCGGGGTGTTTCTCGGCGACTTCTTCGACGTCCATGCCGCCCTGTGCGGAGACGATAATGACCGGCTTCTTCGTTGCGCGATCGATCGTGATGGAGACGTACGCTTCGCTTGCGATGCCGAGCTTGGCTTCGAGCAAGAGCGATTTCACTTCCTCGCCTTCGGGGTTTTGAATGCCCTTGAGGACTTTGCCGATCAATTCGTTTGCGATCGTCTCGCCTTGCGCGGCATCGTCAGCGAATTTGATGCCGCCCGCTTTGCCGCGGCCGCCCATGAGCACTTGGCTCTTCACGACCCACGAACCCGGATTGCTTGAGATGAACGCCTTCACGTCTGCCGCCGTGCTCGCGTGCTGCGACTTCGGCACCGGGATGCCGACGCGCTTGAAGAGTTCTTTGCCTTGATATTCCAAGAGTTTCATCGTTGTCTTTCGTTGGAGAGGTGTTCGGAGCAAGTCCTCCGCGAGAAAAGTCGTACTGAGCGATGCTCTAATCGAGCCGCCCGAGCAAACTGCGCGCGATGATGAGCTGCTGGATCTCCGAGGTGCCTTCGTAGATTTCGGTGATCTTCGCGTCGCGATAGTAACGTTCGACGGGAAATTCGGTCGTGTATCCGTATCCGCCGTGGATTTGCAGCGCTTCGGCCGCATGTTTCCGCGCGGCGGTCGACGCGAAGAGCTTGGCTTTGCTCGCCTCAACCGCGAACGGTCGCCCCGCATCCGCCAGCGCCGCCGCGCGGTACGTCAGCAACCGAGCCGCATCGAGATCCATCGCCATCTGTGCGAGCTTGAACGAGATGCCCTCGAACGCGCCGATCGGGCGGCCGAAGGCGATGCGGTCTTTCGCAAACGTCGTCGACGCGGAAAGACACGCCGCAAGGATTCCCGTCGCTTGCGCGGCGATGCCGATGCGTCCGGCCGTGAGCGTGCCAAGCGCGTTTGAGAGACCGCTACCTTCTTCACCGAGCAACGTGTCGGCGCCGACGCGAACGGATTCGAACGCAAGGTCGCACGTGTTGCTCGTGCGGATGCCGAGTTTTTCGGTCGTCTTTTCGACGACGACACCTGGCGTCGACGAATCGACGATAAACGCTGAGACGCCTTTCTGCCGGTCTTCGCTCGTGCGGAACATCGCCATCACGACGACGGAGTAGCCGCCGTTGGTGCACCACTGTTTGCGTCCGTCGAGCACGTAGCTCGCGCCGTCTTTTTTTGCGCGCGCACGCAGCGCCGCCGCATCGGAACCCGCATCGGGTTCGGTCAGCGCGAACGCCGCAATCGCATCGCCCGATGCCAGACGTTCGAGCCAGCGATCCTTTTGCGCATCGCTTCCAAGACGTTCGATCGCCGTACAGATCATCGAATGCACCGATACGGTCACCGCCGTGCCGGCGTCGACCATCGCGAGTTCTTCGATCGCACGCGCATATGAAACGTAGTCGGCCCCGATACCGCCGTACCGTTCGGAGACGAGCAAACCCATCAGTCCGGCATCATTCAACGTCGTGTAGAGCGCACGCGGGAAAGTGTGTTCGCGATCCCAGCGTGCGACGTGCGGCGCGATTTCGCGCTGAGCGATATCGCGCGCGAGATTCCCGATCTGCCGCTGGTCGTCTGTGAGGTCGAACGCAGTTTGGCGCGACTCGATCATGTGGGGCTACCGCCCCGCGGCGACCGGTTGCGGAGCGGGCGTCCCGTTTGCCGCCGCGCGATAATCGTAAAAACCGCGGCCCGACTTCTTGCCGAACCAACCCGCCGCGACGTATTGCTTTAGCAACGGACACGCACGGTATTTCGAATCACCGAAGCCCTCGTGCAACACGTTCATGATCGCAAGACAGGTGTCGAGGCCGATGAAATCCGCGAGCTGCAAGGGACCCATCGGGTGATTCATGCCCAGCTTCATCACCGTATCTATCGATTCGATCGATGCGACGCCCTCGTAGAGTGCGTAGATCGCCTCATTGATCATCGGCAACAGAATACGGTTGGCAACGAAGCCGGGGAAGTCGCGCGCTTCGACCGGCGTCTTACCCAAATCGACTGCAAGATCGCGCACCGTTGCGTACGTGGCATCGCTCGTTGCGATGCCGCGAATAACTTCGACGAGTTTCATCACCGGAACGGGATTCATGAAGTGCATCCCGATGACGCGTTCGGGACGTTTCGTGACCGCGCCGAGCGTTGTGATTGAGATCGACGATGTGTTGCTCGCGAGTATAGCACTCGCGGGCGTCGCGGCTTCCATCTTGCGGAAGAGCTCGAGCTTCGTTTCGAGACGTTCGGTCGCCGCTTCGATCGCGATGTCGACCTCGACGCTCGTGAAATCGGGCTTCGGCGTGATGCGCCCGAGGAGCGCGTCGCGCTCGCCGCCCGTCATCTTCGCCTTCTCGATGTTGCGATCGAGGAGTTTTGTAATGCCTGCGATCCCGGCATTCACGCGCTCGGCGCTGATGTCGTTGAGGAGGACGTCGTGTCCCGCGTGCGCGGCGACTTGCGCGATTCCTGCACCCATTTGTCCGGCGCCGATAACGAGGATCCGCATTAGCCGACCTTCACGAGGACGGCATCACCTTGGCCGCCGCCGGAGCAGATCGCGGCGATGCCGTACCCGCCGCCGCGACGCTGAAGTTGACGGATCACGGTGCCGATGATTCGAGCACCCGATGCACCGAGTGGATGCCCGAGCGCGACCGCGCCGCCTTGCGCGTTGATGACGGACGGATCGAGTCCGAGTTTCGTTGCCGCGGTCAGCGCGACCGATGCGAAGGCCTCGTTCACTTCCCACACCGCGATGTCGGAGGCTTTGAGATTGTGGCGATCGAGCAGTTTCTGCGCGGCCATTCCCGGCGTGAGCGCGAGATACGGCGGATCCCAGGCGACATACGCGTGATCGACGATTTCACCGAGCACCGTCAACTTGTTCGCTCGCGCATAGTCTTCATGCGCGAGCACGAGAGCCGCGGCGCCGTCGTTAACGCCGGGCGCATTGCCGGCGGTCGTCGTTCCGTCTTTGTCGAGCGGCTTGAGTTTGGCCATCGCAGCAAGCGATGCATCGGCGCGGACGGGTTCGTCGCGATCGATCCGCGTGAACGGCACGTCGCCACTCACGTACGGTGAATATTTGCTCGGATCGGCCTGCATGTTCGCTGGTGCTCGATGATCGTACATGCTCGGCGCGTTACCGGCGAAGGCCGGAATACGGTCCTGCGCTTGTGTCGGCACGGCGTCGACGACGATCTTGCCTTTGGCTTTGGTCGCGACGTTGATCGGCGCGATCTCCTCCGCGAAATAACCCGCTTCGTGTGCTTGATGCGCGCGCTGATGGCTGTTGTACGCGAATTCGTCCTGCACTTCGCGCGTCACGCCGAGTTCCGCGGCGACGCGCGCACCGGCACTGGCCATCGTCGTCTCGAGGAAAAAATCCCACAGGCCGTCGTGGACGAGCATGTCGACGAACACGCCGTCGCCGTAGCGGTATCCGCTGCGCGCGCCCGGCACCAAATATGGCGCGTTGGACATCGATTCCATGCCGCCCGCGACGACGACCGAATGATCGCCGTCGTTGATGAGGCGCGCGGCGTTGATCACCGCAAGCATGCCCGACGCGCAGACTTTATTGACCGTGTCGCTCGTGACCGTCTTTGCGAGGCCCGCTTTAAACGAGGCTTGACGCGCAGGCGCTTGGCCAACGCCGCCTTGCAGCACTTGACCCATGATCACGTGCTCGATTTCAGCCGAATCGATCCCGCTGCGCAGGATGGCGTTGCGGATCGCCTCGCCACCGAGCGTCGTTGCGGAAAGGGATGCAAGTGCGCCGCCGAGGCGTCCAAACGGCGTGCGCGCGGTCGAGATGACGACAGTCTTCGAATTCATAGCCTCACGGCATTCGCGCTCTGCGAAAACCGCACCTAGTGTAAGCTAGCGAGCCCCGGCGGCTCCGGCACCGACTTGCGTGCAGACAATACGGTCGTCGACGTCGCACGATTCGCATTCGAACTGCACCGTCACGTGGGATATTGCAAAGTCTTCTCGCATCGCGGTATCGATGCGTCGCATGATCGTGCTCGCTTCACTGATGCGCGAGTCAGCGAGCAGGACGTGCGCGGAGAGGGCGTGCGAACCGCTGCCGAGTGTCCAGACGTGCAGGTCGTGGACGCCGACGACGCCGTCGAGCGACGCGATGCGTTCGCGAACGATTGGGACTTCGGCGTGCGCAGGCGCACTCTCGAGCAACACGTGCGTTGCGTCTTTCAGGATCCCCACAACGCCCGCGACGATGATGCCGGAGACAAGGAGCGAGAGCAGCGGATCGATCCAGGCAAGATGCGTCGCAACGATGATCGTGCCGCCGACTATCACGGCGAGCGCGCCGAGCGCATCGCCGGCGACGTGCAGGACGGCGGCGCGGACGTTCATGTTCCCGTGACTCGCGCGCAGCAAAACCAACCCGACGGCGAGATTCACGGTAAGGCCGATCGCAGCGACGATCGTCATCAGCGAGCCTTCGGGCAGCTCGGGGGTGATGAAGCGTTTGACGGCTTCGACCACGATCAGCAGGGTCACGGCGAGCAAGAGTCCGCCGTTGGCGAGCGCGGCGAGGATCTCCAAGCGCGCAAAGCCGTAGGTCTGCTGCAGGTTTGCCGGGCGGCCCGCCTGGATCGAGGCGATCAACGCGATCGCCAGGGCCACCACGTCCATCGAAACGTGCGCCGCATCCGAGAGCAACGCAAGAGAGTGTGAGGCGAAGCCGCCGACGACTTCGAGGATCGCGATCGCGGCAGTCGCCGCTAAGGCGAATTTGAGCGCGGTCGGGCCTGCGCCGGCCGCATGACTGTGGCCGACGTGCTGGTGGTCGTGATCGCCGTGGTCGTGGTCCGAGCCCATCACTATCTTAATCCGTCCGCGCTGCCGCGGGATTCAGCGCAGCGCTTTGAGCGCCAAGATTCCGAGCATCGCGCCAAACGTCGCAAACGTCCGCGTCTCGGCTTTGCCGATCACGTCGATGTCGTAGCTTCCGGTCTTACTGCCGGTCACTTCGAGCTGCGGGACGATCCGCGGGACGTCTTCGAGATACCGGCGGAACGGTTCGCCGAACTCGGCCTCGAGAAAGCGTTCTTCGTGCGGGACGATCACGCTGTATACGCCGAGCATCGTCGCAAGCGAACCGCCGACAAGCGCGGCACGCGCCGCGCCACGGTTTTTCCCCGTGAACGCGATCGAAAAGCCGAGCGCCGTGATGAAATTGCCGACGTAGAGCGGATTGCGCACGTGCGCGTACGGGCCCGCGGTAACGAGCGCCGGCGCTTCGAGGTGATCGCCGCGCGTGGTCACGCCGGAATAGCCGACGGCCCAGCAGCGAACGGCCTCACCGATGAATGCGATCGGCAAGCCGAGCGCGATCGAAAAAGCGCTGGGTTTGCCGAGCGCCGTGAGGGCTATGGCAGGAAGGGCGAGCAGCGTCCCGCGCTGCGAAAAAACGAACGCGTCAAACGCGCTCTCATCGGGTTTGTCCATCGAGCGCTTTGTTCAAGTTTCCGCTCACGTATCCGCCCAAATCCAGCGCGACGTACCGATATCCGGCGGCACGTACGCCCGCGAGTACGCGTTCGCGCACGTCGGGCTGCGCCAGTTGCGCGATGGCCTCCGGCGGAACTTCGATACGCGCGACCTCGCCGTGATGGCGGACCCGGCACTCGCGTACGCCTGCGGCGAGCACCGCTTCTTCGGCGCGATCGACTTGCATCAGCAGTTCGAGCGTGATCGGCGTGCCGTACGGGAAACGCGACGAAAGACACGCGAGCGCCGGTTTATCCCACACGGCAAGGTCGAGCTTTTTTGCGAGCGCGCGCACGTCGCTCTTGGCAAATCCCGCTTCGGCAAGCGGACTGCGTACGGCATATTCGCCCGCAGCCTTGCGGCCCGGGCGCCAGTCGCCGGCATCGTCCGTATTGAAGCCGTCGATGACGCAAGCGAAGCCGCGTTCTTGGGCGAGCTCCGTGAGCTTATCGTAGAGTTCGTGTTTGCAGTGGTAACAGCGGTTGGCGGGGTTCGCCGCGTAGTCGGGATTTGCGAGTTCGTTTGTCTGCACGAATTGGTGCGCGACATCGAGTGCTCGCGCAAAGTCGATCACGCCGTCGAGTTCACGCGCGGCGAGGCTCTCGGATTTGGCCGTGACGCCCAGCGCCCGTTCGCCCAGTTCTTGCGTTGCGACACGCAGGACGAGCGCGGAATCGACGCCGCCGGAAAACGCGACGATGCACGAGCCCAGCTCGCGCACGATAGCTCGCAGGCGGGCTTCTTTCACGTCGATGTCTTCGAGGACCGAAATCATAGGTCGAGGATCCGTTCGAGTTCGCGGGCGAGGTCGGCGAGGGGTCGGTTGTGCTCGCGCGCGATGCGGAGCAAATCGTCGTATTCGAGGGTCGCGCGCGGACGGCCCGCGATGGTTGCGATCTTCACGCGAACCGGGCCGTACGGGGTTTCGCGTTCTTCGATTGTCCGTTCGGCGACGTAGCGCTCGACGTCGTACGAGCGTACCCCGATGGTCGAGGTTTGCATCAGGATCACCTCGGCGCACGCATCGGCGCGGTCGACCGGCACGATCGCCGAAAAGAGGACCGCCGGGCGCACTTTTTTCATCGTGATCGGCATGAGCCACACATCGAGCGCACCGGCGGCAAAGACGCGTTCGATCGCGAGTTCGAAATATTCGGGTGAGAGATCGTCGACGTTGGCTTCGAGCACGCGGACGGTCGTGGCCGAACGCTCGCCGAGTTCGCCGATCGTCGCGCGCACGACGTTGGGCATTGGGAAATCGCTGCGGCCCGCACCGTACCCATGCCGCTCGAACGTCATCGCCGGCCGTTCGCCGACGCGTTCGACGAGCGTGGCGAGGATCGCAGCGGCGGTGGGCGTGACGAGTTCGCCGACAACGTCCGTCGAACGTGTCGCCGCCCCGCGCATCAGGTCGGCGGTCGCAGGCGGCGGGTTGGGAAAGCGTCCGTGTTGCATGACGATTTCACCGTTGCCGAGCGGATAAGCAGATGCATAGACGCGTTCGATCCCAAGCAAATCGAGCGCGACGCACGCGCCGGCAACATCGAGGATCGCATCGACCGCGCCGACTTCGTGAAAGTGTACCTGGTCGGCGGTCGTGCCGTGGACGCGCGCTTCCGCCTCGCCGAGTCGCTCGTAAATCGCCGATGCACGCGCCTTCTGCGATGCGGTAAGACCCGAACGCGCGACGATGGCGAGCACCTCATCGATATGCCGGCCATGTGCCGCCGCTCCCGGATGCCCGTCCTCGCCCGGGACGATGAAATCGAAATACGTTGCCGCGACACCGCGCTTGATGACGCGTGTTTGTTCGAGCATCCAGCCGCTTACCGGGATCGTGCGCAGCGCCGTCTCCAGTTCGGCGACCGGCGCGCCCGCGTCGACCAGCGCGCCAAGCAACATGTTGCCGCTCGACCCGCCGATCTGATCGAAGTAGACCGCTCTCATGCCGCGCGCTCGTATGCCGCGCGATACGTATCGCGCAGCGACGTTTCGAGCGCGATCTGCGGCGCCCAGCCGGTTGCAGCACGCAACTTCGATGCATCGCCGACGAAGAGCGGGGTATCGCTCGCGCGCATGCGCGCCGGATCTTCGCGAATCTCGACGGCGACGCGCGCCGTAGTCACGAGCATCCGCAAGACATCACGAATCGGTACCGCAACACCGCTACACACGTTGTATATCTGCCCGCGCTCACCGCGCTCGAGCAGCGCGACGTACGCGCGAACGACATCCCGCACGTCGAGAAAATCGCGCTCGGCGGAAAGATTGCCGATTAGCATCTCGGCGGGTCCGCCGCGCGCGATCTTCGCGAGCTGCGCGGCAAACGATGCGACGACGAAGCGGTCGTCTTGCCCGGGACCGATGTGGTTGAACGAACGTACGATAATGACGTCGAGTCCGTACGCATGCACGCTAGCGATCCCGAACGCCTCCGCGGCAAGTTTGCTTGCCGCATAGGGATTCGCCGGAGCCGGCGGGGTAGACTCGCGCAGCGGAAACGCCGCGGGCGGCTGTGCGCCATAGACTTCGGCGGTACTCACGATCAAAACGCGCGGATTCGTTCCGCCGGCATCGCGTGCGGCGCGCACGGCTTCGAGTAAGCGCGCCGTCCCCATCGCGTTGATGTCGATCGTCGCGAGCGGATCGGAGATCGACTGCGGCACGAACGCTTGGGCGGCGAGATGCACGATGGCATCGGCCTGCGCGAGGTCGATCACGCCGCGCACGTTCAGCGGATCGCGGACGTCGAGGGGCAGCAGACCCGGGGCGCCATGACCGGCGGCGATCACCTCATCGCCCCGCGCGCGCAGAGCACCGACGGCGTAGCCACCGACGAATCCGTTTGCGCCGGTGACGAGCACGCGCACGGCTTAGACCGAGACGAGCGGACGCAACCGCGCGAGATCTTCGCGAACCATCATTTCGACGAGTTCGGCAAACGTCGTTTTGGGCTGCCAACCGAGCTTCGACTTCGCTTTTGCCGGGTCGCCGATGAGGTGATCGACTTCGGCCGGACGATAGAAGCGCGGATCGACGACGACGAATTTTTCGTAGTCGAGATCGACGGCGCCGAACGCGATCTGCAGAAACTCACGTACCGTGTGTGCTTCGCCCGTCGCAACGACGAAATCGTCCGGCGCGTCCTGCTGCAGCATAAGCCACATCGCGCGGACGTAGTCGCCGGCAAATCCCCAATCGCGCGCTGCATCTAAATTCCCTAGGCGTAGTTCGCTTGCGATCTTGAGTTTGATGCGCACGACGCCGTCGGTTATCTTGCGCGTGACGAACTCTTTGCCGCGCCGCGGAGACTCATGGTTGAATAAGATCCCGCTTACGGCGAAGAGGTCGTACGATTCGCGATAGTTGACGGTAATCCAGTGGCCGTACGCTTTGGCAACGCCGTACGGGCTGCGCGGATAGAACGGCGTCGTCTCCACTTGCGGAACCTGTTGCACCTTACCGAACATCTCCGAACTCGACGCCTGGTAAAAACGGATGCTCTTGTCGACGGAACGGATCGCTTCGAGCACGCGTGTGACGCCAAGTGCCGTGAACTCGCCAGTGAGGACCGGCTGCGTCCACGACGCGGGAACGAACGACTGAGCGGCAAGATTGTAGATTTCGCTTGGGCGCACGTCGGCGAGGATCGTCGTGATCGAGCTTTGATCGAGCAGGTCGCCCGAAACGATTTCGATCCGGTCGACGATATGCTCGATGCGTTCGTGGACATCGGTACTCGAGCGGCGCGTCATGCCGACGACGCGGTAGCCCTGCTCGAGCAACAGCTCGGCAAGGTACGAGCCGTCCTGTCCGGTCACACCCGTGATGAGGGCAGTCTTCTGAGCCACGGTTTCCTTTGGGTGATTAGTTGAGGATCAGGATCTGTTCGCCGTTGTCGTCGAACACGAAACGGGTCTCGAACATTTCCGTCGATTCGCCGCCGACGAGTTTGGATTGGATCGTCAGGCGATGCATGAGTTTCTCTTGGTGGCGCGCGATGCCGGAATAAAAATACTGTACGAGCGGCGTGACCTTCGCATCGAGCGGTGCGAGCCTACGGCGGTCGACGAGCATGATCAGCAATTTCGTCTGCAGATCTTTAGGCAAGAGGCGCGCCGTATCGTCGGCCGTCATTTTGACGGTGACGAGTTCGTCTTGGGCCTTGTTCACATCGGCGACAGGTTTGTCGGTCGTGAAGCGGATGATCGCGTCCCAATCGTCCGCCGGAATACCGGTAAACCGCATGCCGTATCGCCAGACCGTTTTGCCCTGGTGCGTGACGTTGTCTTGCCACACCGTTCGCGCGCGCAACCGGATCGAACGCGTGTCGAGGGTCGCGCGAATGTCGAACTCATCGCGGCCGACGGCTTCTTGCGTGAGGATGCAGATGCCGCCGCCGCTGATGTCGAGGCCGATGGCGGGACGCTGGACCGCACCGTCGACACTATAGGTGGCGCGGTAGGGCTTGCGCTTGCGCGGGAATTTCCGGCGGTTCTGCTCTTTGCCGGTGAACCACGCGAGAAGTTCTGGTAACATCCTCCCTTCTACTTAGCGAGGAGCGTATCGTCCACCCGCCCGCCCGCTCGGCCCCGGGCCGGATGGGATAAACGATTTCGGCTCCCCCGGCGTCGAATGGAAATATGGTGAATTCGACCTACGACTATCTCGTGGTCGGCGCGGGCTTCGCGGGAGCGACCCTGGCCGAGCGCTTGGCAAGCGAGCTTGAGGCGCGCGTGCTCGTCGTAGATACACGGCCGCACGTGGCGGGCAACGCCTATGACCCGCTCGATGCGGCCGGCGTGCGCATTCACCAGTATGGGCCGCACATTTTTCATACCTCGAGCGAACTCGTCGTCAGCTACCTCTCCCGGTTTACGGATTGGCGTCCGTACGAGCATCGGGTTTTGGCAAACGTCGCGGGGGTCTCGGTTCCCTTGCCGATCTCGGGCGCGACGCTCCAGGCGCTGTATGGCCTCGACCTCGATGCAGCGGGAGTGCAACGCTACTTCGACGAGCGGCGCGTGCCGATAAAGCGGATCCTCAACTCCGAGGACGCGATCGTCTCAAAGATCGGCCGCGAGCTCTACGAGCGGCTCTTTCGCGGCTACACCCGCAAACAGTGGGGTCTGGATCCAGGTAAGCTCGACGCCTCCGTCTGCGGCCGCATCCCGATTCGCACCAACCGTGACGAGCGGTATTTTTCCGATTCGTTCCAGGCGATGCCGCGCGACGGGTTCGCCGCGATGTTCGAACGGATGCTCGACCATCCGCGCATCGACCTCGCGCTCGGGACGACGTTTGCCGAGGCGGCAGACCGCGTGCGCTTCCATCACGTCATCTACACCGGTCCCATCGACGAGTATTTCGGTCACGTCTACGGCCCGCTGCCCTATCGCTCGCTGCGGTTCGAATTCGAGACGCACGATGTGGAATGGAAGCAGTCCGTGGCTGTGGTAAATTATCCCGGCAGCGAGCAGTTCACGCGCGTGACGGAGTTCAAGCACCTCACCGGGCAGACGCATCCGAAGACGACCATCGCGCGCGAGTTTCCGAGCGCCGCGGGCGATCCGTACTATCCGATCCCGGCGCCCGAGAACAAGGCGCTCTTTGCAAAATACGCAGCTCGCGCTGCGGCCGAGGCCAACGTGACGTTCGTCGGGCGGTTAGCCGAGTATCGCTACTACAACATGGATCAAGTCGTCGCATCGGCACTCTCGGCATTCGAGCGCATCGCAACGGAGCGCGTCGCTTAAGGGCTATCCACCCGGCGCCGCTACCACGGCGTGCGCGCAATCGCGTCCCATTGCGCATCGGTCGTTCCAATCCAGGTGTAGAACGACTGGCCGCTCGCACCGAGGCGGCGCGCCTCCGTAATACTCACTGCAAGTTCCGCCGGCGGCGGGCCGCTCGACCGTCGTGTATGGGCGCAACATCCGCCAATACGTCATCGGTTGGAGGACGTCGGCGCTGCGCGCGATCGTGCGATACGGAAACAGCTTATTATCGAGCTTCTCGAGATAGGGGTCTTCGACCGTCGCTATTAGGAGCGCACGGGAGCCGACCGCAGCCGCGCGCGCGGCCGCCGAGGAACTCTTCGCCGCGTTCGAGATCGACTGCACGTCCACTGATTCCGTGCCCAAGCGGGGTGCGATACGTTAGTGCACGTGCGTTCGTCGCAACATCTTCTGCGGTCGATTCGCGCGGGACGGTCCACGCGAGAATTGCGATCCCCGCGCCCGCGGCCTCATCGATGAGCCGGTCGATCGTCGGTTTCGCTTCGGGAGTGATCTGCCAAAACTCGCCATACGTGAGGCGCAACAGAAGATACCGCAATCCGGCCCGTCGCGCCGTCGCTATCGTCTTCTGCGAATCGGGTTCGCCGTCGCGCGCGGGACGTCGGGCGGCGTATCGACGGTCAGGCTCGCCACGATACGCCGACCGATTCGGATGCGGTAGCGGTATGACGAGTTTGGCTCGACGTTAACATCACAAAACGTCGCGGTTGGCTTGACAAACGTCACCAGCGTTTTCAACCGGCCGTTTTTTGCGTAGCGTTCGATCCGCGCACCGCTCGGCGCGAGTTCCGGGAAAAATCCGAGTTGTACTTCGTGCGGGCCGATCGCACGCGCGACGCTGGCGGGAACGGCCTTCGTCACCGCCGCAAGATGGGCGCGGACGCTACCGAGTCCGATCGGTTTATTGGCGACGACGCGCACGTCGAGCGGGCCCGGATTCCCCACCCGCGTATCGAAAAATCGCACGCGGACGAACACGCGCGCTTCCCCCGCGGGAGAGAGGTCGAGCGGCTCGGGCGAACCCACGGGATAGGTGCTGCCGAAAGCGGTGCGATCGAAAACACTTCGCCCTCTCGCTAGACGACGTACTTCGAGAGTCCGCGCGGGCTATCGCTCTCGACGTACGCGCAGCGACCGACGTTGAGCGCAAGCATCTGCCCGGCGACGAGCCAGGCGAGTGTGTTGAACGCATCGCCGGTGACCGGGCCGAGAAGCGGAATATCGGCGAGGTGACCGCCGATAACATAGCGCAGGGCTTCGGCTTTTGCCGCTTCCGCGAGCGGGCGATTAACGAAATTCCGCGCGTGTTCGTCGACGATCCCGACGATCGCACACGATGCATCCAGCATCGCCGAACTTCCATGGCGAAATTCGCCCGCCGCAAAGCCCTCCGCATGGACGTAACTCGCTTCTTTGATCTTCAAGGCAAGCTCCATCGCAATCGGGACGCCGTAACCGGCGGAGACAATCACGATCGCGCGGCGCGGTGCGAGTCGTCGTGCCGCTTCGCCGACTTCCGCGACCCCATCGCCCTCGAGCCAGCGGCAAACGTCTTCTGCGGTTTCGCTGAGCGTCGCGGCGTTGCGCGTGCTCTTGCCGGCACGAAGTGCCGCGCCCCAAAGTAAAATTGCTGCCATAGCTGAGACGCTCTTGCTCGCGGGCACGGCGATTTCCGGACCTGCTTCGATATCGATAACCACGTTGGCGCGCTCTGCGAGCGGGGAAAACGGGCTATTCGTGATCGCGATGAGCTGTTTTGGCCGCAAGATATCGAGCGCGGAGAGCAAGTCCGCTGATGTCCCCGACTGCGAGAGCGCGACGACGCATGCGTCGCGATAGGCCTCGTTATCGAAGTGTGCTTCCGTCGCGGCAAGTGCGACCGCGTGGATTCCACGACGCCGCAGCGCGAGAGCGCCGAGCATCCCGACGAAGAGCGAACTGCCACTTCCCACGAAGAGCACCGAACGATCGCCGATCGCATGCGCGAATTGCGCGGCTTTCTCCGAGTCGGCGATGCGCCGCCAAACATCGGGCTGTTCGCGAATTTCGGATTCGAAATGTGCGCCCAACATCAGTTTGGCCTGCGCCGCAGAACCACGAGATCCTGGTGGTTGCCGATGCTGCCCGCGATTACGTCGAGCACCTCGAAATACTGCGACCATTTTTCATAGATGTAACGACGCGAAACGAAAGTGTTGTAATACTGGCTCGCGTCGGCTTGCGCGTCATCGAGATCGGTATTTTTCCCGGCGTTGTAAAAGCCGGAAGCGCGAAACTCGATGAATCGATTGAGTGAAAACCCGGCGTTTGCCCAGGCGACATCGCCGAGAACGGTCACGAGGATCGCTCCGCCCGGCGCGCTCAAACGGTGCAATTCTTGCAACCATGCCTCTGCGGCAGGTTCGAGTAGATGCGTGAAGACCGAAATGCCGAAAATGACGTCGTACGTCGACGTGGGAAGCGCCGTCGGCGGGTCGAGTTCGATCGTTTCGAACCGTGCCGCGGGATAGACACTTCGGCACCACGCGACGCTGCCGGCATCGATGTCGATTCCGGTCAGGCGTTCAAGCAACTCGACGGGCAAGTGCGAAAAAACGCGTCCGCATCCGCAGCCCCAATCGAGAATCGCGCGCGATGCGCTAAAAGACGAGCCGAAGTACTCGCCAAGTACCTGGTCGAGGCGCAGATATGCGGAGAGTCCTTGCTGTAAGAACGGCAGTAAATCGGAGGAGCCGCCGACACGTTTGCGGCGATCTTCATCAGGAATTGGGCCATCGTGTTCGATTTGCAGCGCGACGGACTGATGCGGATCGAAGGGTTCGCCCGTGCGCGGATTCACAAATTCAAAGACGTGGGCAGCGGTGCTCGACGATCCAGGCACGAGCGGACCACGCGCGATAAAATCATACGCCCCCGAGCCGGGCGGAATATCGAAACGCGTCGCGGCTTCTGCTGAGGGGACACAAGAAACCAGCTCGAGCAACGTACCGTTATGCGAGATCGCAAACTCCATCGGCATGCCGAATGGTGGGACCGCCCAGCCTTCGACGACGAATTCACCATCCGTGCGAATCCTGTGAACCATCCACCGTCCGCGAGCGAGTACACCGGAGAAAACATCGCTCTTGCTAAGACCGGTATCGCTCAGGATGCGTATTCCGCCGTTCAGCGTCTCCCCGTTTGCTGCGTGAATGGCGCGGACCGTTATCGTCTCCGAGCCAAAATCGGGAAGTTGGAACGTGAATCCGCAGTGCCCGTCGCCGACCCCGGCTGCCGCAAGATCGCTACGATACTCGGCGGCAAGCGCGGAACCGATCAATCGTTCGCCGATCCAAATCTCAACTTCGGCATGCGTAGCGGCGCCCGGGTTGTACGCCCATCCGCGCACGACGTTATCATCAATCGAATCGACCCAGCCCGCAATTGCCATCGCGGACGTATTTCCGTCGTCTGAAAGTTCGATGCCTGCGTCGCACGCGCTGCAAAGCGTGTCGCGCGGCATCTAGTGGTCTCCGATGATGCGCGAAAGAAAGCTAGCGCGAATCAAATTTAAATCGGCCGCTGTTCCTGACCAATCGTCGACTTGAAACGCGAAGATGACGGCGCCATGAACTTGCGTTGCGGCATACCCTGCAAGCGTGCGGACGTGCGAGAGCGATCCTGTTTTTGCAAACACGGCCTTCTCAGCGAGCGTTCCCGCAAAGCTTGACTTGAGCGTGCCGCTCACACCCGCAACCGGAAGATCGTCAAGCACCGTTTCGCGCGTGGGAGCGTTCCAATCGTGTTGCAGAACGGCGACGAGGGCGCGAGGGGTGATGCGGTCGTACGCCGAGAGACCGCTCCCATCATCGATCGAGAGCAGCGCAACGTCGACGCCGAGCGATCGCAGCCACTGCGTTTCATAGGCGACTCCGCTTGCTGCGGTGCCCGGCTCGGCGGTGGCTGCGCCCAGCGATTTGAGGAGTAACTCCGCGAGAAGATTGTCACTTGGCAGCCACAGATCGGCGAGCAGGTCGGAAAGCGGCTCCGAATCATGCGTCCAAACGACGCGCGCGTTCGGTGAGGCGGGCGCTGCCACGACGCTTTGTGCAAATCCCGGGTACGAACGCGGTGCGCTAAAGGCGATACCGTGAGCGCGAAATCGATCGCCGAGCACATGCCACGCGTAGACTTCGGGGCTCGGGACGGCTGCATCGACGGTTTCGGGTGCGGCATCGAGCGGAATCGTGCCCTTGACGGTAATGCATCCGGCCGGATCGCGCTCGAGATCGACCGAATCGGCAGAACTCCGCGCTCCGGTCACCACGTGAGAAAGAACGACGACATCACTCGTCAGCACACAACCTCCGGATGAGTCATCCACGCGTCCATACGGGGCTGCGGCTATCTTCGCCCGCATACCAGCCGTGCGCGCCGGAGTGATCGTCAGATGCACGACGTTTTCTTCGAACGAGAACGCAGAAATTTTGGGAGCGTAGTAATATGGGAAATCATCCCATGACCAGCCCGGCATGTAGGGCGGATCGGCAAAATGCGACGTGTCGATATCGACCGGTCCATCAATGCGGCCAATGCCGGCGCGTTTGAGTGCGGCCGCGAGATCGTCGAAGTCGGCGGCGCGAAGGAGCGGATCGCCACCGCCGCGCACGACGAGACGACCGCGCAGCACGCCGCCCTGGACGGAACCCTCCGCGAGGGCCGCGGTGCGGAATCGAAATGCCGGGCCGAGACGCTCCAAGGCGGCGCTTCCCGTAAGCAATTTGAACGTCGATGCAGGCATTAGTGCGTCGTCCGGATTCCGCTCGTAGAGGACGGTGCCATCGCGAGCGTCGACCGCAAGAATTCCGACGTGTGCGCCTTTGAGCGTCGCGGCAGTAGTAAGCTGCGCGTCGAGATCGCGAGCGAGCATATTCTGCTGAGCCTGCGACCAACTCGCGCCGACCGCACTCGGCTTAGCCACGTCCGCTCCGAGCGTCCGATCGACGGCCGACGCCGGAACGAATCCTAAGCCGGTCGCCATCGCGCAGAACGCGAGCGCCGCGAAGGTACGTCGCGAGCGCACGATGGGTTTTCGATGTTTCATCGGACTGCCTTAGTGGCCGATCCGAAAATTCATGGGAGACCGGCGAGGGGAGCGATCGAGCAGGGCGCTTCGGGGGCGGAATGAAGCACGTGAGGTGAGCACGTCAGAACTCGAACTTATCTATGGCCAGCGCTGGAATCCAACGGAGCTCGCGGGCGTCCGCGCTGTCTGGAACGTACTCGTAACCGATTACTTCCAGCAACTCATACCTGCCAATGCGCGCGTACTCGATATCGGCTGCGGCTTCTGCCACTTTCTCAACGCCGTGAAGGCGGAAGAGCGCGTCGGTATCGACGCAAACCCGGATGCGAAGCGGCACGCCGCACCCGGTGTCACCGTCCACACCGTGGGCGATCTCGGCCTCGGCGAGGTCCCGCAAAACCATTTCGACCTTATTTTCATTAGTAATTTTCTCGAGCATCTCGGAAACAGCCAAACCGTGCTCGATCTCTTGCGTCGCGTACGCGAACGTCTCTCACCGCAAGGACGCGTCGTCATCTTGCAACCGAATTTCCGTCTCTTGGGCTGGCGCTACTTCGATTTCATCGATCATAGCATGGTCCTCACCGACGCCAGCATGCGCGAGGCGCTCGAACTCTCCGGGCTGCGGCTCGAACGCGAGGTTTTGCGCTTCCTACCGTATACCACGAAGTCCAAATTACCCAGTCATCCGGCACTCGTGCGCCTCTATCTCCGCTTGCCGATTTTTTGGCGATTTTTTGGAAAGCAAAGCCTCTTTATCGCGCGCCGGTCGGAGGTTGCTTCGCGTCCTTGACGGCCGCCCCCGGGTCGTGTGCTTTCTCGCTGAAGCGACGCGCGATGAACGTCGCGACCTCACTTGGGACAGTTCCCCGGCCAAAGCCGGCGTCGTAACCAAGTTCGGCGGCCAGCAAATTCGTAACCCGCGGCCCCCCGCACAGCAGTAGGACCCGATCGCGGATGCCCTCGGCTTCGAGCAATTCGGCAAGCGCCGTGAAATTCGCGATATCGCTACCCTTTTGGGTGACGACTTGCGAAGCCAGCACGGCATCGATGTTGTTGGTTTTGGTAAATCGAACGAACTCATCAACAGAAACTTGACTACCTAAATTGTGGATTTCGAATTCGTGGTAACGCTCGAGGCCATAATCGCCCTTATAGCCCTTCATGTTAAGAATCGCATCGATGCCCACGGTGTGAGCGTCGGTTCCGATGCAGGCTCCCGCGACGCGAATCTTGCGCCCGACACGCTCGCGGACTAGGGCATCGACCGCGTCCATATCGAGGGCATCGGTCGTGGCAGAGGGTGCGGTGATCGTGTCGACGTCGACGCCAATCGACGTGCGTGCGTAGACCACAAAAAACGAATAGCCGGCTGCAATCGCCCGCCCGTCGACGACGGAGACGTCGGAGAAACCCATTTTCGCGACGAGCTGACGGGCGGCTTCGTCAGCCGCCTCGCTCCACGGAACCGGCAGCGTAAACGATAACTGCATCGCGCCGTCGTCTTTTGCATCGCCGTAGGGTTTCGCGATATTCATCGTGCGCTCGACGTCAACGCGAGTTCATCCGCGAACGGATTCCAGTAGTCGGGCGCCTTTTCGAAGACGCCGTTGAAGCCACGGCCGCCGTCGGGCGAACGCGAGACATCGGCGAAGACTTTGCCTTCAATCGACTCCATGAGTCCACGCTCGGCGACGCGCTCCAGCAGTTTGACCGCCTCAGCGAGCACGAATTGCGCCCGCGACTCGATCTTCCCGCCGGGCTTAAAGGTGATTTCGTCACCGAAATGGCGCGCGGTCCCCATGATATATTGCGCATTTTCGATCGCGAGCGCGCGGTCGTGAAGAAACGGCGTGTGGATCGCCTCGGTGAGCATGCCGCACAGATGGATCGATTGATTCGTCATGACGGAGGTGAGGTTGAACATCGCATCCATCAAGTGGCCTTTGAAAATGTTGCCGGTCATGTGCTTTGTCGGCGGCATGTATTTCAGCGGCGAGTTCGGGAAAATCTGTCGAGCGAGTTGGGCCTGTGCGATTTGAAGCAAAAACCCGTCTTCGAGATCGGGATCGATTTCAAAGGCATCGCCGAGGCCGATTTGCTCGTCGCGCATCCCAGCACGATGCGCGAAAGCCTCGTTAATAAACTGCGATGCGAGCACCGCTGGCGCTTGTTCGACGGCATCGGCGGTCGTGAGGTAGTTATCCTCACCCGTGTTGATAATGATCCCGCTACGCGCGTTCAGCAGCCGCGAGAAATGCTGGTCGACAAACGTCCGTTTCATGTTGATGTCGCGGAAAAGGATGCCGTACATCGAGTCGTTGAGCAACATGTCGAGCCGCTCGAGCGCGGCCATCGTCGCGATCTCCGGCATGCAGAGACCGCTTGCGTAGTTGGTGAGCATCACGTAGCGGCCGAGCCGCTCGGAGACCTCATCGAGCGCCTCGCGCATGATGCGGAAGTTTTCTTGCGTCGCATACGTGCCGCCGAAGCCTTCGGTCGTCGCACCGAAGGGCACGAAATCGAGCAGCGATTGAGCCGTCGAGCGGATCACGGCTATGATCTGTGCGCCAGCCTCTGCTGCGGCAACCGCAGCGGTGCGGTCTTCGTAGATATTCCCACTCGCTACGATGAGGTAAAGTAATGGCGGCGGAGCCTGCGGGAAACGGGCTAGCCGATCGGCTCGGTCAACCCTATTGCGGTCGATTCGCGCCACAGCCGCTCCTACGTGCTGGGCGAGCGCGGCCTGCGCCGCCTCATTTGCAATCGAGGGCAACCCGCCCAGGTCGATCGTTCCTTGAGCGATGGCCCGGGCCGCTTCGCTTGGCCGAAGACCCGTCTCCGCGAGAACACGGCCGAAAAGGCGAGCGATGCCGCTCGTCGGCGACCCGGAACGTTCGAGAACCCGGTTTACGAAAGGCACGTCGTCATCGTCCACGCCGTCGACACCAAGCAGACGAAGCACCGAGCGCTCAACCGAAACCGTCGAGTGTCGGTCGATAAAAGTCGCGATCGGAGCGGTGACCGATGCGGCCAAGCGCCGCCCGCTCTCGATCAAACGGCCGTCTACCTGAAGTTGCATGAGCGTACAATTCGTCCCTTAAAGGGCTATTCCGCTCGAGTCTATTCGCCAATCTTTGGGTTTTCGCCGTACATCTGTCGCGTTTCTACGCTAAATAGGATCCGTCTTGTCACGAAATGCTCTTAGCGTATCACGCGTCAAATGCGCCGGAACCAGTTCGCGCACGGCGTTGACGGCCTGCCCGAACGTGCGTTGGAAGGCCTACCTTGGGGCCTGCACGGAGCCGACGTGGCGGGCGATTATTCGTTTGGCAAATCGCACTCGGTTTCGACCTTGCACGCTCGACTGTCGTATGTGTTTTGGCGCATAAAATTGAAGTTCAACATTCGATATGAGAATCTCGGACGAAGCACGCTAGTCAGCAATACGGTCAATGGAGATCGGGGTGCGCACCGAAGGCGCAGGTTCGGAGCACGTCTAATTCTGCTCCGTCCATGTTTAAAGCTGTACCAGAAGCGGCTCGCCCGATTTTTCCGCCATGCGCGTGACTTTCGCGCGCAGTTCGGGCGCGCGCCAAGCGCCTGAGTCGTTGGCGGTGCCAACCTATGTCGCACGGCCGATTTTTCCCGATCTCGACGACGTCCGCAAGACGCTCGACGGGATTTGGGAACGTGGGATCCTGACCAACAGCGGACCGCTCCATCAGGCACTCGAAGTGCAGCTCGCCGAGCGACTTGCGGTAGACCACCTCTGTCTTGCGGGCAGCGGCACGACGGCTCTGCTCTTGGCGATGCGCGCGCTCGACCTCACGGGCGAAGTGATTACGACACCGTTCACATTCCCCGCCACGACGCACGTGCTGCTGTGGCTCGGGCTGACGCCGGTCTTCGTCGACATCGACCCACGCACGATGACGATCTCCCCCGAGGCCATCGAACTCGCGATCACCCCGCGTACGAGCGCGATTCTCGGCGTTCACGTCTACGGAATTCCATGCGACGTCGCGGCGATCGCAGCAATCGCGAAAACGCACGGACTGCGCGTCGTGTACGATGCCGCCCACGCGTTCGGCACGCGCATCGGCGAAACGTCCGTACTCGACTACGGCGATGCTTCAGCCCTCAGTTTTCACGCGACCAAACTTTTTCACACGGGCGAAGGCGGCGCCGTCGTCGCCCCGGACGCCGCGTGCGATCGCAAGCTAAAACTCTTGCGAAATTTCGGCATCGCAAGCGAAGTCGACGTGCCGCTCGCTGGCATCAACGGCAAGCTCAGTGAATTGCAGGCCGCCCTCGGTTTGCACGTCTTACCGCTCGTCGATGAGGAAATGACCCGTCGCCGCGAGATCGCAGCGATTTATCGCGAGCGGCTCGGCCGGCTTCCCGGCATGCAGACCGTTTCCGTGCCCGAGGGCATCTCCGATAGTCTACAATATTTCGTGGTGCGCATCTCCGATCGCGGCGCACGGGACGCGCTCTACGAACGGTTAAAATCGTTCAACGTCTTCGCACGCCGCTATTTTTACCCGCTGTGCAGCACGTTCCCGAGCTACCGCGAGCTTCCATCAAGTCGAGCAGACCGATTGCCCGTCGCCCACGCCGTCGCAAACGAAGTGCTGTGCCTCCCCTTTTTCGGCGCGTTGGGACCCGAAGGAACCGAACAGATCTGCGACATCATCGACTATCTTTCGCCGTGAGCGCCCCGACTTAGGGTAATCGTCCGCGGACTTGGGCGACAGACTCCCAATGTGCGGCTTCTGCAACGCGCACGTGGTACACCCCGACGGCGCGCTGGACGTAGTGAAAGCGGACGCCCGCCGCGATCATGCGACGCGTCAAATTCCAGTCGTCGGGTTCACCGTGCCGATAGGCGTTGATATCGTAACGAAATCCTTTGAGATGTGCGTGATAGACCGCGCTTTGTAAACCAAAATCTCCAAACGCCGGCGGCCAAGTTCCAAACCACGTCTGCGCGTCGGACTGCTCGATGATCACCCGCATCTGACCGTAGACGAATTCAGCACGTTCCGCGATCGCGGCCCCCAGTAGCGTTTGGATGTGATCGGGCGAAAACTCATCGTCGTCATCGAGGGGTGCGATCCATGCACCCCGCGCAAGATCCAAGCCTTCGTTTGCCGGAAACACACCGGCCACCCGATGGAAGTCGATCGGATCGGCAGGGTACGGACCCCGCACCGGGCGGTTGTAAAACCGAATGCGCGGATCGTCGAGAGCTGCGATCCGCGCCGCCGTATCGTCAGTACAGGCGTCGCCGACGATAACCGCTTCCCAATTCGGATACGTTTGCGCGATCACCGAGGGTAACGTGCGCTCGCATAATATCTGCGCGCGATTGTACGTGCCTATGCGCACGCTCACGAGCGGCGTTCCAACGAACGCCGCCGCATAATCGGAACGAGTGCGAACTTCTGCAAGATCCGGCGCGGGAAGATCGGATACTGTCATAGAGGTTACGCGTTGAACGCGTTTCCCGCTGTCCCCTGGGCCCGCGTTGTCAACCATGCCCTCACGTCGGCGAATCCCCAAGAGATAGTACGCTGCGAGTTCCCACCCCGGCAACGCCGCTTGGAGTGGATTCAGGAGGCTATTTCATCCGACCGAGTGCGCGGGAATAATTGCTGACCAGCCGGCAGTTGCGAAGATCGCGCATCCGCTCGGCAAAGGGCGCGTCGGTGGTCGCAATGCAGCTTGCCGTAGCCCAAGGCACCGAAATTTTAGTTCAGATAGAAACTGGATGCGACGGCGAGCGCCGTCGGAACCTCGGTATTCGCCGAAACGATGACCTCGTCACCGGGACCGATCCCCCACACGACGAGCGTTAGCACTAGCGAATCGGTGCCGTTCGCGATACCGAACGCGCACGGACTGCCGCGATAACGCGCAAAGGTGTGCTCGAATCCGGATACCGCAGGCCCGCCGATGGACGTTGCCGAGGAAACCATCTCGGAAAAGATCTTCGACAACTCCGCGCCGTAACGCTCGGCGTTGCGAGCAAAATTCAGATACCGGACATCGCGAGGATTGTGCCGGGCGCAAAATCGATCAAATCTCGCCTATAGCCGGGCCGCAGGTGGAGCGTCCCCATGGATTCGTCGATCTGACGAACCGATTGCGAGATGCAACGACTTAATTGCTCGCATTCTTAGTTTTCCTGGATGCGCGCTCCGGCGTGTAGATACCAGCGTACGCGAACGAAACCCACGTCGCGATCGCATTACCGTCCACGACGTCGGTCCCAAAAGTAATAGTGACATTCTTTCCTGCATATCGGTCGAGCGGCTTCGTAAAGGGGTGCCATTGCGGCCCGTCGGCATTCGCCGGCGGCAGATCCATAACGAAGACGCGATCGGTTTTGGAGCCGTCTTTGACATCGACGAAACCGCGCGCCGCGATTCCGATCTCAAAGGGCTTGGCGGCGGTGAACGCGAGCACCGTTCCGCGGTCCGCCTTGAGCGAGAACGAATAGCGATACGTCGAAACGACCGTGAGCGAGTCCAACTTGGTGCCGTTCACGTTCGTTCGCAGGAGTAACGCGCCGCGCTTGGTCGGCGTCGAGGTCTCGGCCTCGGAGTTGATCTTGCCTTCGGAAAAATGATCGACGAACGAATAACGCATCGACCCGAACTTCGGCGGAGCAGCAACGCGCGCTTGAGACGACGCGGAGGCCGTTTTCGCATTCGGCTCGGGCGTCGAACCCGCCGAAGTCGTGCTATCCGTGCCGGGTCCGCGGTAACATCCGCTAAGCGTTCCAGCGGCGCCGACGAGGGCGAGAAACAACCCGATCTTACGCATGCGTGCGAGGTCCTTCCGCCGTAGGCCGGCGTCGATTTATATAGGCAAAAAACGCGATCGACGCAAGCCCCAAGGCGAGGCCGACCGAAGGAAAGGCGAAAACCAAACAAGCCGTCGCGATCCCGATGCCGGTCACTGCGAGTTTCGACAAACGCGGACCTTTCAAAGCGCTTTACCTTTTACCATCGGCGATGCGAGGAGCGAAGAAAATATGGAAAACACTGTTCGGAATGACCGCTTCTTGAAAATGGTTCGAGCGAAGCTGGCCGAAGAGCGACTCGCGCTTATCGAGCGGCACCGACGGCGTCATTCCCGGCACGAGGATTGCATCGACATTGAACCGGTGAAGATACGCCACGGCTGCGCCGTGGTCGATCGCCGAATCGAGGTCGGAAAAACGCTCCGGTCCGAACCAATCGCCGATCGCGAGAATCCCGCGTTCGGCGAAGAAATAATCGAGTTGTTGGTCTTGTACGATGTACACCCGCCGCGAGCTGGTGTTGCGTAAGAGGACGTCGGAGACGTATTGAGTCTCGCGATATCCGTCGATGCGGGGCGTAAGAAATTCCACTCTCCCGACGTAGTAGGTGCCGATCGACGTCTCTTCCTTAACGTATCCGTTGACGTAACTCCATGCCTGGGCCGAACTCGGCAGCGCCGCAACCGCGAGGATGACCAGCCCCAAACAGAGCATGCGGCGATTGTTCGCTCCGACCAGGAGAACCACCGCCGGAACAAACGCGCAGAGCGCAGCATAGAACAGGAGCGCGTACCGCGCGAGATGCGAAGTCTGCATCCAGTAGGCGATCGCGAACGTCAAAAGCGCGGCAAAAACGAAGAGCGCGTCAATACGATCGTCCTTGAGCCGCAAGCGGCCCCGAGCCAGACAAAAAACGACGAAAAATACCGGTACGACGATCGCGGCGAGGATTACCGTCGCGCCGTACTCGCGAAAGCCGTTACTCAGCGTATCGGTGACGATGTCGTAGGGAACGCGAACGCGCGACACCAGATCTGAGTTCGCTTTTAAATCAGCGACTACACCCTCCATGTCCGCCTTGCTCCATTTACTGTCCACGCCGCCAACGGCCAAATTGAGGACCGGGGCAATCGGATCGCCGGCTTGGATGAAATTCTTGAGGTACCACGGTGACATGAGCACGACGAGCGCCACCAGCACGCCGACCGTCGCACGCCGACTAAGCCCGCGTCGCGATGCGATGCTGAACGCGCCGATGAGAAACACCGGCAGGAACGCGAAGAGCGTAATTTTCAACCCCATCAAAAACGCCGCGCAGATCACGAGATGGTAAATCCACGGCCGCCAGTTCGAGACGAAGCCGTTCGTCAAACACGCAGCGGAGATCAGAAAAAAGAACCCGGTCGGGACGTCGAGCATCCCGGTGTCCATCCAACGAAGATAGATGGGCGAGAGCGCGAGCGCGAGCGCCCCGAGGACCCCAGCGAGGTCGGCGAAAAATGGTGAGGTGCGCAAGCCATCGAGCCGACGGCCAAACGAGGCAACGAATCCGTAGATTCCGAGAAGTGAGAGGCAGCCGGTCAGCCACGGAAAAAACGCAATATAATCTTGCCATCCGAACTCGAAGGCGAGCGTGTCGATGAGCGTCCAGTTGAAGGCATAAAATGGAAAGCGCCGCCAGTAGTCGACGAAAATTTCGTGCCGCTTGGCCCACTCGAAGGCCAGAACATAGTAGAAATAGAGCGGATCGCTCTGCGTTTCCGGCAACACCGCGGGAAGCGCGAGCACGAGGGCGATCAGGTACAGGAGGATGGCTGCCGGAGAAATCGCGCGCCGCAGCGTGGCCAGGCGGACGGTCCAAAACCGCGCACGTAGCGGCGAATCACCGACCGCGACGAACACAACGAACAAGACGGCGAGCCAAGCAAGAAAACTCGCCGGGTAGATGAGGTGGATGAGGCCCAAAGCGAAGGTCAGAAAACCGGTAATCGCAATCCCGGAGGCGGAGGCTGCCACGACGCGCAGCAATGCGTCTGCGCTTCCATCGCTTTCAGTTCCATCGGTGCCCGAGAAACGGGGCGTTTGCACGACCGTTCCGCAGATATACACGTAGATCCAGCACGCGTGGATCAAAAGCAAACCGGTGACAAACTGGGTCGCTACGAACACGGACGTTACTCGACTTCCCGGTGGCTCCAGGACGGTGCGTTACAACAGACACCCTGCCTTCGCAAGCCGCTTGATTGGCTCCCTTTTGCGAAAATCCGCTCTTTCGCGCACCGGGAAGTTCGCAAAGCACCGCACGACGAACGAGAGTTTCCGCCATGGAACCTGGACATGAGACCTTACACCGGGAAAAGCAGGCCGACGACCAACCCGTCGAGACGGACGGAGTCTTCATCGTCATCCCTGCTTATCGCGCGCGCGCGTCCATCAGGCACGTTGTCGACAAAGCGCTCGCGTTTGCCGACCGCGTGATTGTCGTTGACGACGCTTGCCCCGACCGGTGCTCCGAGTTGGTCGAGAATTACGACGAACGCGTAACGCTCGTCCGTCACTCGGCCAACCTGGGCGTCGGCGGCGCCACGAAGACCGGGATTCGTGAAGCACTTCGCATGGGCGCTGAGTTCATCGTCAAAGTCGATTCGGACGACCAAATGGATGTTTCGTTCATTCCAACGATGCTTCACATACTCAGAACCCAGCCGGAAGTCGATTTGGTCAAGGGCAATCGATTTGCCGATCCGGAGACGATCCGCACGATGCCGGTGGAGCGCTTGATCGGCAATGCCGGACTGACTTTTTTTGTGAAATTTTCGACCGGCTACTGGAGCGTCGTCGATCCGACCAATGGATTCATCGCGCTTCGTGCCGACGCGGTCGCGCAATCAACACTCGAACGACTTGCCAACCGATATTTCTTCGAGATCGATCTTCTATGCTGGTTCGGTCTACGCCGGCGCGTAATCGCCGAAGTCGAGATGCCGGCGATCTATGCAGGCGCCCATAGCTCGCTTTCCATCGGTCGAATCTTGCTCGATTTTCCGGGTCGACTGTTGGTGCGTTACCTGCAACGTCTCCTCATTAACTACGTCGTCGTCGAAATTAATGTTGGTACGCTGTGCGCCGCACTCGGCATTCCGGCACTCCTCGCGGGCTTGATCTACGGCTCCCTTCAATGGTACCAGTCGGCAATCACGCACGTTCCCGCCGCGACCGGCGTGATCGTTCTCGCACTGCTGCTCTTTACGGTCGGGTTTCAGCTAACTCTTCAAGCGCTGCTCTACGACGTCCAGTTCGCGACGCCGACGAAAAAAATCCGGCGTGACTCGCATGAACTGCGTACCATGTCTCGCAAGGATTTCTTGCGGTAAGACGGTGTTGAACACGAACGATGGCGGCCCCGACCGTTTGGTGGTCGGCATTACCGGAGCCGACGGTTTTGTCGGCAGCGAACTTGCTCGCCGATTCCGGCGTGACGGGCACGTGGTCGTCGCGTTTTCCCGTCGCGGCGATCCATCGGCTGGGAGTCGCTCGTTCGCACTTGAGGGCGACGGCCCGATCGACCTCGACGCGCTCGACGCGGTGATTCACTGCGCGTACGATCGGACACCAAGCACCGTCGGATTCGAGCGCAACGTCAATGGAACGATGCGTTTGCATTCAGCATCCGCGGCCGCAAAATGTGTCTTCGTGTTCGTCTCGAGTCTGAGCGCACTCGAAAATGCAGCGAGTACCTACGGCAGGCAAAAGTACCGGCTCGAGCAGTTGCTGGCCGGTCGTGCCGTCATCCTGAGGCCCGGACTCGTTGCCGCGAACGGCGGTCTCATTGCGGGACTTCTCGCGTCGATTAGACGTGGTATCGTTCCGTTGATCGATGGCGGCAGGCAGATCGTGCAGCTCGTCGCGCCGGAAGATCTGTATTGTGCGGCACGTTGGGCGATCGCAGAAAGGCGGGCGGCGCGCTACACGCTTGCCTCGGAACCGCCGACGACGGTCGGCGACCTGGTTCGGTCACTCGCGCAGGCAATCCGTCGCAAACCGCTCGTACTCGACGTTCCTTTCGCGGTTGCTTACGCCGTCGCATGGATTGCGGAGTTCCTCCGCATTCCATTGCCACTCAAACGCGAGAATCTCCGCGCGCTGCGCGTCTCGACATACCAAGCTCCGGATCTCATCCCCAATTGGTCATACGCGACGACAGCGCAGGCGCTCGGAACGATCCCCACAAGCGAGCACGCGCGATGATCGAGTTCGCGCGGCGGATCGTCGCCAAACTTCGGCCGGACCGCGCAGAAATCGAATCGCTCGCAAATCGCGAAGTCGATCCGGCGCTCGCGAACCGCTTTCGCGCGATTACCCTCGGCCCCGTCGGCAACGCGTTTTGTATCTTCGCGATTCTCGTACTAGCAGTAATAGAAGCGCCCTACCGACTCGCGAGGTCGCGGCGTGATTGAGGATAGCGTCATCGTCATCGGATCGGGGCCGAGCGGCGCACAGGCCGCGAAAGAACTTTCCGAGCGCGGCGTCCAAGTCACGATGATCGACGTCGGCTTCGACGATGCGGAGCTCCGATCGTCGATTCCGGCCGGAACGTTCGAAGAATTGCGAGCCAACGACTCCAAACAAGCGCGCTATTTTTTAGGTTCGCTTCTCGATGAGCCCGAAGGACGCGTCGGCGCGCAATTAACTCCCCCGCGCAAATTCATCACCCGCGATGTCGACGACCTCACGCCTGCCGGGTCGCAAACATTTTTTCCGATGCGCAGCCTTGCCCTCGGCGGACTAGGTGCGGGCTGGGGCGCCGGCGCCTTCACGTTCACCGATGTCGAACTCGAACGTGTCGGTCTCCCGCCGCGCGACATCGTCGCGATGTACCAAAAGGTCGCCGCGGACATCGGCGTCAGCGCAAATCTTGGTGACGACATCGCCGAGGAGATCGCCCGGCTCGCCGCGCCGCAACGCCCACTCGAGCTCGATTCAAATGCCGAGTCGCTGATGCGTACGTATCGCAACCGGTCAGCCAAACTCCGGGCGTCCGGCCTCGTCCTCGGGCAAACGCCGTTGGCGGTACTTTCTGAGCCTCTCAACGGGACCGTCAGCACCCGTGCCCCAAGCGATCTGGACGATATGGATTTCTATCGCGATACGAACGGATCCGTCTACCGCCCTCGACTAACGATCGAGCAACTCAAATCGGCACCTGGATTCCGCTATGTCGACCGGCATCTCGCGTTGCGCTTCGCGAATACGCCGGAAGGAGTAGAGGTCACGTGCCGCGATCTGCGCACCAACGCGATCGAATCGATCCGTGGCCGCCGTTTGTTACTCGCCGCCGGGGCCCTCGGCACGATGCGCCTCGTCTTACGATCGCTCGGAACGGACGGCTCGCGATTACCGGTGCTCTGCAATCCATACGCCTACATAGCGTGCGTGAATCTTGCGATGTTCGGGCGGCCCGCGCGCGACCGGCGACATAGCCTAAGCCAGCTCACCGGCATCATCGAGGCGCCCGGATATGCGAACGAAAAAGCGATGCTCTCATTTTATTCCTACCGTTCGCTGCTGCTTTTCAAGATCGTCAAGGAGATGCCAATCGGGCCGCGTCTGGGCGTGCTCCTCGCGCGCACGCTGATTTCGTCGCTCACGGTTATCGGGCTCCATTTCTCCGATGAGATCAGCGATCAGAAGTGGATCGCGTATCGGGCGCGCGCGGGTTCTGAGGGATCGTTCGATCTCGATTACCGACTGCGAGCGGACGAACGTTCGCGGCGCGACGCGATCCTCGCACACACGGTGCGGAGTCTCCGAAAACTTTCGTGCGTTGCCTTCGGCACGATCGAGCCGGGGTTCGGATCGAGCATCCATTACGCCGGCGGGATGCGCCAAGCAAACGACCCTGTTGACCGCTTCGCAACCAAGACCGACGGATCGCTCCATGCCGCGCCACACGTTTTCGTCGCCGACTCGGCGAATTGGGCTTACCTGCCGGCAAAAGGCTTGACGCTCACGCTCATGGCGAATGCGCGCCGCGTCGCCGCACACGCCACCGCGAGCCTCGCCGTTTCATGATCTCATTTCTTTGTGCCCCCGATTCTCAGAAGAAGGTAAAAAGAACCTCTGGCAAAATCGCACGAGTTGTGTTCCGCATTGCTGAAGTGGCCGATTACCAGCCGCTCTTGTCGTTTTTTATGCTTCAAAACTCGTCGTTTCGACTCGATTTCGCGTGGCAGCCTCGGGGATGAACAACATGGGCGCATTGCTACGCGAACGTTGGAACCAGAAGACAAACCGGGTCCGAGCGTACGAAGTGATCGCAGTCGGACTACTTTTTTTGGCGCTGCTTATTTCGATAACAGCTTACAAGAACGTTCGCCAAGACCAGCGGTTCGGTGATACCGCCACTTTCTTTCAAGCTACTGAGAACGTGCTCAAGCACGGTGACGCTATCAGTCAAGTGCAAGCGAGCGTGGTTGATTTCATATTTACGAACAACGCGCTTAGCACGCCGACGGCGACGATCGCAAAAGAACCTGGTCGGTTTTTCGGGCGTGTGAATCCGGTCAAGTCGCGCAGCCTGTTTCTCGGGCATGCATACTACATTCTTTATCCAATCGCAGTTTTCACGGCGCTTTTTCCCGTCGCAAACGTCATCATGTTTTTTTACGCGCTGGCGTTCGTCGGGATGTTACTGGCCGCATACATTGCTCTGCGGAGCTCGAACGTACCCATCGTGGGTGCGCTGCTCTTCTGCCTTCTTGTCGTCACTCATCCGGCATGGGGCGACGGCCTGCTCTTTGGGCAATTTTACCCGGACAGGCTTTTTATCACAACCGGCTTCGTTCTTATGTGCTTCGCCTCGAGCGAATTCTTCGCGGCGGGGCGATTTCAGACTGCCGCGCGTGTCGGACTGATCGCGAGCGCGATCGTTTGCGCACTCATCGACGAACGCGGGGCACTGATGGGTGGGTTGTTCCTCCTCTCGCATGCGTTCCTAAACTGGAAATCGTTCGGACAGGATCGTAAGCTACGACTAGGACTAGGGATCGCGCTGCTAACTTACAGCGTTATACTCGGTCGAACGGTCGTTTCCGGAAATGCAAATTACGGATCGTTTCTTCCGGCGAATATCGAAGGACTCATCGCGCTCGTCCACACGCCCTCGTATCCCCAGCTCGTTGGCATTTTCTTCCTCGTCAATGGCGCGCTGCTCGTACTAGCTTTCTTTTCCTGGCGCGCGGCAATGATCGCGCTGCTTCTTATGCTGCCCAATATCTTGGGCAATATCGGTGGAGCTGAGAAGGTTGGCTGGAGCACACATTACCCGTCATTCTATTTTCCGGCGCTCGTCTGGGCAGCGCTCGTCGGCTTCAAACGATTGAACCGATACGTAGCCGTGCGTAACGTGCGTGTAGCTTCGTACGTTCTAACAATCGGGCTGCTGATTTTTTCGAGCGTTCTGGATCCTAACTCTTATCAGTCCTACGTTTTTAGTGCCGCGCAAATCGACCACAAATTCCCTGCCCGTTTCAAAGAGCAAATGGGCTTGTATCTCATCGATCGCCAGAACCGTGACGCCCTCTCCGCACAAGCCGACGACATGCGAGCTGCCGTCCCTCCGAACGTCGAGGTCAGCTGCATCGAAACAGGCATGACGCTCCTCTACCCAAACCGTCAAATCGAATTTTTCCCGGCCGACATCGATCACGCACGATATGCCGTTCTATCGGCCTCCTACGTCGCCGGAAAGCTGACCTATGGTGGGGCCATCAGCTACCTCGGCGCGACCGAACAGATCGCAATGATGAAACTCGTCCTCACGCGAATGAAGGCTGACCACTACGATCTGGATCACCCCAAACTTTTTCCCGCCTACGCGCTAGCGGTCGTCGAGAGAAAATCCTAAGGGCTACACGGTGCCTGGGACCAACGCCCGGCGAGGCTTCTCGACGGAACGAACGAAAGGTACCCTCAGCCATGAGCGTACCTTTTAATAAGCCTGTCATCATGGGCCGGGAATCGGAATACATCGCTGATGCGATCGCGCGCGGACACGTATCGGGTGACGGTCACTACACGAAACTCGTCAACGCCCGCCTTGCGGAGCTAACCGGCAGCTCGGCGGCCCTTATGACCACGTCGTGCACGCACGCCATCGAGATGGCAGCAATCTTGCTCGACATCGTGCCTGGCGACGAGGTGATCATGCCCTCGTTCACCTTCGTCTCCACAGCAAATGCGTTTGTTTTGCGCGGCGCTCGCCCGGTTTTTGTGGACGTTCGTCCCGATACGCTGAATATCGACGAACGAGCGATCGAACGGGCGATAACGGCGCGAACTCGCGCGATTTGCGTGGTGCATTATGCGGGAATTGCATGCGACCTTGACGTGATCATGGAAATCGCGGAACGCCACAACCTTCCCGTGGTGGAAGACAACGCGCACGGACTTTTTGGCGCATATCGCGGCCGGCCGCTCGGCTCATTCGGCATATTCGCCACGCAAAGTTTTCACGAGACTAAAAACGTGATTTGCGGCGAAGGCGGAGCTCTCATTATCAACGATCCTGCGCGGATAGAACGCGCGGAAATCGTGCGCGAAAAAGGCACCAATCGCAACCGCTTCTTTCGCGGATTAATTGACAAGTATTCTTGGGTCGAGCCTGGCTCGTCGTACCTTCCAAGCGACATACTCGCGGCTTTCTTGTACGCTCAACTCGAGCAAAGTGACGAGATTCAGCGGCGGCGTAAGGCTATTTGGGAGCGCTACCACAGGGATCTGCGAGACTGGGCTTCATCGAACGGCGTCATGCAACCGACGGTACCTGCCGACTGCGAGCAAGCGTACCATCTGTATTATATGCTGCTTCCCACGCTGGCCGATCGACAGGCGCTCATTTTGCACCTCAAGGAACGCTCGATAAATGCAGTCTTTCACTACGTACCGTTGCATCTTTCCGAATTCGGAAGAACGTTCGGATATGCAGATGGAGATTTGCCCGTTACGGAATCGTGCAGCGATCGACTGGTGCGTCTACCACTTTTCAACGACTTGAGCGTTGAGGACCAAGAACGCACGATCGATGCTATCACAGCTTTTGCGCCGCAGCGTTCGGCGCTCGCGAGCCACACGGTGTGAACCCTAGCGACACCAATGACCAGACTCGCGTTTTTGACGCGCACGTTCACGTCGACCGCGGCCTCGACGACTACGACCTCCCCAAAGCTCGTAAAAATATCATTTTCAATGAAGTAAGCACCTATCGCGAAGCCGCCGATTCCGCACGGACGCGCGGCGATCGAATAACGCTGATCGTCGATACCAGCGACGCATTTAGTTTCGTACAGGCCGAGACGCAAGCAGGCCGGATCGACGCGCTGAAGATTCACTCGCGCATTTCAAAACTCAGTGAACGGGATTGGCCGCTCATGCTCGCGCGGCTGGAGGCGCTTCCAGCGCATTTGCCTGTCGTTATCGACGCTTTTTACTTTGGCGCAGATCTCGAGCACCAGCCGTCCATCGCGGGCATCGTATTACTGCTTTCGCGGTTGCCCGAGCGAAGATTCGTCATCGCGCACTCCGGCGGCTATCGTCTACTCGAATATTTCTTCCATTTGCGCGAATTCACGAACGTCCATTACGAACTCTCGCTTAGCCTGCAATATTTGAACGATTCATCGGTCGCAGCCGATTTGCGTAAACTCGTTCGCTACACGGATAAACGGCGGATCGTATTCGGCTCGGATTACCCGTTCGCCTCACCCCGCCATCAACTCTCGATTCTCCGCTCGATCTGTGACTCACTGGATATTTCATCGACCGAGTTCGAGGACATTGTTTACGGTAACGCATTACGGCTGTTCGATCCCGCAGGAGTCCGATCGTGACCAAATTGAAATCTCAAAGCGTACCATCGTTTGTATCCCGCCCGGAACTTTCGGCCAACGTGTGCGGGATCGTCGAAGCGATGTCCATTGCGTACAATACAAAGGTATACGATCTCAAGCGCGCCGGTATCGAATTGTGCGTGCTCAGCTTGGGCGAAGCGTTTTTCGAGCTGCCGGAAGTCGACTTCCGCGACCTTCCGCATCCGGCGATCTTTCATTATTCCGACTCGCGCGGTATCCCGGAACTGCGCGAGAGTATCGCCGCATATTACGGGTCGCAGTACGGCGCGCGCGTCGACCCAGCACGGGAAATCCTCATTACTGCCGGTTCGAAAGCCGCCATCTACATGGCGCTACTTTGTGTGCTCGATCCGGGCGACGAGGTTCTCATACCGGAGCCTGCTTGGGTTAGTTACACCGAACAAGTTAGGCTCGCGCACGGATCGGCCGTCGGCATTCCCCATTCGGAACCTATTGAACGATGGGAACGATACGTCACCTCGCGTACCAAGGTGTTGATTGTGAATAATCCCCACAATCCAACCGGTTATCGCTATAGTGCGGCAGAGCTACGGGCGCTCGTAGATCTCGCAAAGCGTCACGGCCTATGGCTCTTTTCTGACGAGGCGTATAGCGACTTTACCTTGGATCGAAATTTCGTCACGACCGCGCATTACGACGAAGACAAAACCAATGTCGTCGTGTTTAATTCCATCTCGAAGAACTACGGCATCTCCGGCTGGCGGTTGGGGTACGTTATCGCAGGCGAGGCGCTCGTCGATCAGATACTCAAAGTGCAACAGCACGTTGTGACGTGCGCGCCGACGATTCTCGAGTACTACATTGCAAAGCACTTCGAGCGCATCCTCGATGTCACCAAGCCGCAGATTGCGGCGTTGATCGATAAGCGCGTACGAATTGCGGCTTACATGGAATCGATCGGCCTGGTTTGTTCGCCCGGCGACTGCACGTTCTACTTCTTCCTTTGTATCGATCCGTCGAACTTGACTTCCGAGCAATTTGCCACGAGACTGCTCGAGGAATATCATATTGCCGTCGTGCCGGGAATCGGCTACGGCAACTCGTGCGATCGATTCGTCCGGGTCTCTATTGGAACGGAATGCAGCGATGACATCACGCGAGCACTCCTTGAGATCAAGCGCTTCATTGATGCAACGTCGATTAGTAACTGAGCGGCGTGAAGACCAAGCGCATCCATATTCTGGGTGGCGGAGCATGGCAAATACCGACCATCCGGCTCGCTCGCGAACTTGGCTATTCGGTACTCGTCAGCGACATGTATCCTGATGCGCCGGGCTTTGCGTTTGCCAACATCTGCGAGCAAATAGACATTCGCGACGTCGAGCGCACCCTCGATGCGGCACGGCGACACAAAGTAGACGGTGTGCTCTGCGATACAACGGATGTCGGCGTTCCGACTGCAGCTTTCGTCGCCGAGCAAATGGGGTTGCCGGGGATCGGTCTTTCGACAGCGAGACGCTTCACGAACAAGCGCTTGATGCGGGAGGCAACCGACGCCGCTGGTATCGACGGACCACGCTTTGCCTTCCTCAGTCGGCAAGATCGAGGCGACGCCGCCGTTCGCGCCATTGGCTTTCCGTGCGTCGTCAAGCCGACTGATAGTCAGTCCAGCCGCGGCGTGCAGAAAGTTGACATGCAAGCCGAGTTGCCAGTCGCGATCGAAAAAGCGCGAGCGCAGTCTTTAGAAGGCGGAGTGCTTATCGAGGAGTGGATGATCGGCACTGAGATAACGGTGGAGGCAATGTGCTTTGAGGGCAGTGTGTCTGTTCTTGCGATCTCTGACAAAGAACATTATCCGGCGAAGCCGCAGATCGCCTCGCGGCTGACGTATCCGGCAGCAGTGAGCCCGACAATCGTTCGCGTAATAGAGGCGTGCAACGCTGCCGTGATTCGGGCGCTCGGCTTGCGGACGGGCGTCACGCACGCAGAATTTATCGTCTCGCCAGATGGTCGGGTTCGTTTAGTCGAAATCGCCGCACGCGGAGGCGGATCACGCATTTACAGTCATATCGCGCCCCACGTGTCGAGCGTCCCACTACCGCAGTTGTATTTAAACTACTGCCTGGGTGATACGACCAAATGGCCGGCGCCGACCTCAAAACCACGAGCCGCAGTCCTGGATTTCTTCGACGTCCCGGTCGGCACAGTCCAAGCGATCGAGGGTGTCGAGGAAGCGCGCGAACTACGAGGAATCGCCGAAATTGCTGTCGAGATTTCTGTCGGCGATCGATTCGCCGGTGTCGACAACGACCGCGCACGCCCGGCATATCTGGTCGCCGTCGGCGACGAACGGGCTGACGTCGAAGCCATTGTAGCGCGCGCGCGAGCCCTGGTTCGGATCACCGTTGCATGATTGACAAACGCAGCGACCTTAAACTTTCTATCGTGGCAACACTGTATCGCTCGAGCGATACAATAGTCGAGTTCACGCGCCGGTGCTTTACGGCAGCCGAGGCGCTATTTCAGGACATAGAACTCGTTTTAGTCAACGATGGTTCGCCCGACGATAGCTTACAGAAAGCACTTATGCTTTATGAGAGCGATCCGCGCATCGCTATCGTCGACCTCTCTCGGAACTTCGGTCATCATCGTGCGATCATGACTGGCCTCGCGGAGGCTACCGGTGAACTCATTTTCTTGATCGACAGCGATCTTGAGGAAGATCCCGAGTTCATAAGGCCCTTTTTCGAAAGAATGCAGCAAACTGGTACGGACGTCGTGTTCGGCGTTCAGGCCACGCGCAAAGGCAGCCTTTTCGAACGAGTCTCCGGCGAAGCGTTTTTCTGGCTCGCGAACTCGCTGAGTAATCAGAAGCTTCCACCCAATTCAATCACAGCTCGTCTGATGACGCGTGATTACGTCAACGCGCTCGTAGAACACCGCCAGCGCGAATTGACGCTAGGACATCTCTTCGTCATGGTGGGTTTCTCGCAGACGCCATACGTTGTAACGAAGCACTCGAACTCGCCCACAACGTATTCGCTGGCGCGCAGGGTCGACATGGCGGTGCGATACATCTCGACAAATTCCGATAAGTTGCTTTACATCATTCTTTTCATCGGCATCGCGGTTTCTGGAATCTCAGCAATCGCGATCGTCTATCTGATCGTCCATTATCTGATATCGCGCGTTTCCGTTGATGGCTGGACATCCGTGATCGTCTCGGTTTGGTTCTTCGGCGGCCTTATCAGCCTCATTCTCGGCATTTTCGGAATGTATGTCGCAAACATACTCTCAGAGAGCCGCAGTAGCCCGTATACGATTGTAAGACGAATTCATCGGCGCTCAAAATAGGATAGTCCCGCACCGCCGGATATCCGGCGATCGCCGCTCAATCTCATTGTCCTCGATATGGATGTTTGGTTATAGCTGTTGCTCGTTGTCGGCGAGACGTGACCGCAATTTTCGCGCCGGCGCTCCAGCGACTACCGCATACGATTCGGTATCTTTCGTTACGACCGAATTCGCGCCCACGACGGTACCCTTCCGCAATGTGACGCCCGGCATGATCACCGATCCGGCCCCAATCCAGACGTCGTTTTCGATGACAATCGGTTTCGGAACAACCGGCCGTGCATATACGGGTGTAAGCGTTCCGTCGATTGGATGCTGACCTGAGGAAATCGTCACATTCGAACCAATAAGCACGTAATCGCCCATCGTAATCGTACCTACCGCGTTGATGTACGAGCCGGTATTAACACCGAAATGACTCCCAACGGTCAGACGGTTCGTACTCACGAACGTTACACCGTGCTGAATCCAGCAGAATCCGCCGATACGCCGAAAGAGGCAGCGCGCAGCGGCGTACCTCGCGATGAAACCCGGGACGCCTGGAATCCACGACACAAGGCCAAGTCCGAGCGCTTCAACTTGCGAGTACACGATTTCTGATAGTGGAACCGCACGCAGCTTCCCGCGCAGAAAGTCAATCACCGTGCGACACGCGAACGCTTTGACGCGCATCGCGAATATCGATCGCGGATTGGGTCATGTCGCGAAAATATTCGTCCGTGGTCGTTGGCGCCTGCATTCGAAGTCCGAAGTCGCGGCCCGATTCATGCCGATACCAGTCCATTCCAAAATGTTCGACAATGTGAGGGTGAATTGGAACGCGCAAGAACGCGAGCGGGCCGTCAGAACCAAGCGTGTCCAAGGTTCTATCGAGCGTCGCGCCGGGAAGTGGGTATCCCCGGTCCGACGCGACTGAGAGTAGTCGATGCGTAAGTTCACGCAATAGGCCCATCGTTGGATGATTGAACGTCCAAAATAAGTTCTCACGCCAAAAACGTTCGAACACGTAATCACTCATCGCCACATCGCACTTGGTTTCACGCATCTGTAATCGAGCTCGTTCCATAGCCGCATAACGATTGAGCTCGGGAAGGTGCGATATCGACGAACGCTCGTAGTAGGCAAGCGTGTCGGCGACACCGAGTCCACGTTCCACGCAATCGAGGATCACTCGATCGCCCATAGGGAATCGTCCCCACGGGCGATCGGGCGTGGGTTGGTCATTATAAACGTTCTGAACCGAGAGTGGCCACAACAAATGTAAGTCGATCGAGGGAAACGTTAACGTTGGCACCGCGCTCGGAATTAGGTTCGCATAGGGGAATGGTACCGGATCGAATTGTTTGATAAAAAGACCGATCGACGCAACGACACCAGCTGTCAATTCCTTTGAGCCCGGCGCGCGGTCATCGAAGCTCGGGTAATAGCGCACGTCATACGCAGCCGTAACCGTCGGATCGGAGCTGAATATGTGTGCGAGCGCGGCCGCCTGACAGTTGCCGTACAGAAGGAGGGTTTCCTTACTAACGCTCATTTCGTCGATCTCTCGATTTGCGTCTCCCGAATGAGAGCGGCAAGCTCCGCGAGGTCGTTCAATGCGAAAACTCGCTCGAACGGCAACTCGAGAGCGAATTCGTCCTCGATTCCGATTATCAAGATCGAATGCGAAAGCGAATCCCAACCGTCAATGTCGACGCTGCTTGTTGTCGGCAGAATGGGCGCGGTCGCCGAAAGTCGGAAGGTGCTGCGGACGACCGTTGCCACTCGTTCGAAAATGTCATCGTGTCTATCGTTCATTGTGAACTCACCTCGCCCACTTCTCTTGCGTCGAATGCATGTTGCAGATAGAGTTCCCTGTTTTTCAAACGGCTGATTTTACCGCTCGTCGTCTTGATGAGTCGCCCACGTCCGAGTACGACGACGGTATATACTGCGATTCCGAGCCGCTCGAGCACGCGTTGTCGAACGTTACGCCCGACCAAGACAGATAGTGCAGTTTCATCAAGCACCTCTGCAAGCACAACGACCACGGTCGCGTCGCTCCGTTCGTCTTCCACGCCAAACGCGACGCATCGCCCCGGCGATACGTCATCGATTTCGCTCACGCAGGTTTCGATTTCGTGTGCATAATAGTTTCGCCCGTTTACAATTATTAAATCGTCGATTCGGCCGGTCACATAGAGTTCTCCGGCACGGACAAAACCCAAATCTCCGGTCGCATACCAACCATCGCGCAGCCGCTCCTCCGTGAGATCAGGCTGCTCGAGGTAACCATCGAAAAGAAACGGACTAGCCACGTGAATTTCGCCCACCTCGCCAGGCTGCGGCCCATTAGAAGTAATCCGCAGACGGACACCGTCAATCGGCGGCCCGCACGATAAGAGTTCGATGCCCGGTTCCGCGGTCGTCTCTTCGATATTTCCCAACGCAAGTGCGTTCGGATCGAGACGGATCGACGGCGTCGCGCTTCCCAGTCTCGTTTGGGTTACGGCGAAAACATTTTCGGCCATTGCATAACAGACGTGGAGCTGCTCGGGCCTAATACCGGCGTATTCATAGCGTTCCAAGAACCGCTTGAACGTCGCCGGCTTGCACGGCTCAGAACAATTGATAAAAGCGCGAATCGAGCTAAGATCGAATCTCGCGCGTCGTGGCACGGCGCTCGCCAGATGCGAGAACGCAAAATTCGGGAGCCAACAGAGAGTAGCACGGAAACGTTCGATCGCTTCTAGTAGGATCTGTGGACGCACTACCCATTCGAAGGGGTCTAGCGCGATCAACTCGACGCCGGAAACGACCGCCGTGATGAAGCATGCGATAAAACCCATGTCGTGATAGAGGGGCAGCCACGACGCAATCCGGTCTTCCGGAGTCAAGTCGATCGCGGACCGATAAGCGTTCACGTGCGCCAGTATTGCCCGATGCGACAGCATCACGCCCTTCTTCAATCCCGTCGTTCCGGAACTATGCTGAAGACACGCAACGTCGTCTGAGGATGCGGGGTACGGATCGATGAAATCGGGCGTGCCACACGACCCGAAATCAACTTCTGTGTCAACGAGAGTCTCAATGGAAAAATTCGGAAGTGCCTCGTGAGCGGCTGCGCGATTCTCCGCGTACGTTACGATGAGTCGCGGCCTCAATCGATCGAAAAGGCGCTCATGGTCGTTCCAAAAGAAATCACTACGCTGTTTGGGGGTCGGGTACGGCATAAACGAGGGTACCGCACCCACGAGTACCGCGCCTAAGAAGCTCGCGAACAGCGAAGACGAGTGTTTGAGCATGACAATAACGATATCGCCGGGCTTCACTCCACGCGTGCGATAAACTCGCGCAAATATCTGTGCTCTGTGGTGGATTTGTTCAAAATTAAGAGTTTCGACTTGCCCCGAGACGAGCAGGGTGCAAAAAGGCTGCGTGGGATTTTGCCGCGCGTGTGCTGCAAAGAGCGTTCCGATCGTCGCCGACTGATCGGTCGATTTACTCCTCAATCGGCGCCTTAGGGTCGATTGGAAAAAACGGACACGGCGCGCCGGATTGGCTTGGTCACGGCCCACGAACGGGAAGAGACGATCGCGTTTATCGCTTCGTCTGATGCAAGAGAGCGAGCCTCGGCATCACGTACGCGCGCCTCGCTATCGAACAACGCACGCTCGAGTACGGCAAATTCAGCCGACTTATCGCTCACCTCCGATAACCGTAACTCGCACCCTCTGAGTATTTGCGCGATGCGTTCTCGATCGAGCAGAACTATCGCGACGAGATTTGATTCCGCAACGAGCTTGAGCCGATCGCGATCGTCCTGCAGCAGGGCATTCGCATTTTGAAGTTCTACGAGACGCACGACAAGCTCGTCGGTAAGTGCCGCAGACTCTTGAATTCGCGCGCGCATGGCGTGCGCTTGCACGTCGCGTTCGTAACAAGCTTTGCGCACTTCACCGACTTCTTCGCGCAAACTATCGACGGTGAGACGAAGTTCGGCATCACGTCGTAGGACTTTTCGCAAATCCGCCCTGTTACGTTCTTCGTCTGCCTTCAGTTTTTCATTCGTTTCACGCTTCGCTTCATTTTGAGCCTCACGTTCGGCTTCATGTCGCGCCTCACGCTCGATCTCAGCACGATTGCGGCGCCTCTCATCAGCAAGTTGCGCCTCCAGCTCAGCTATACGCGTCTCGAATCCCGTTGCTCGGTCGTATTGTTCGGACCTGAGCCGCTCTAAACCATAAATCCTCTCGCGATAAACTTCATCGTCTGAAGCTCGGACGTCAAAAACCGGCGCGTCATCGCTCCCGCTACTTAGTGAGAGCGTCTCGCCCTCACGTCCAAGAGCTTCAGGCGAAAGCTTCGCGGAAATCATCGGCGCCATCGCGTCGGCAGCCGCCAGACCACCACTCTTCACGTCATCGAGCAGATCGTCGCGCGGATCGAGATAGACCGAGCAGAGGTCCGGCAGTTCGGCACCGGCTTCCACGCCGCAGACCGCAATAAAATATTCGGGATCGGAAAGCGGCGAGATGCCACTTTCCGGGACAGCCGACGGGCCGAGCCAAGTCGTTTTCTGAGACGTGGCATTGAGACCATAAACGGCCGAACCGGCAAAGATTCTGTGACCGAAGAGGCGGATCTCCGGGAAAAAATCACGCAGAATATCTCGAAATTCGTGAAAATAGAGCTCGCGGACGTGGAAAGGATTCGAATAGCCCCGAGCATCGGAATAAACGAGCTTATTGGGCGAGGATATAATCACGCGGCCGCCGGGTCGAAGCACCCGCCTGAATTCACCGAGCATGCGTTCGTGCTCTCTCAGATGTTCGATTGTCTCGAAACTTACAACTAAATCGACAGATGCATCTGCAACGGGAATTTGCGCGGCCGAACCGGTCCGAAAGTTCAGGTTCATCGCAGTATAGCGTGAGCTAGCGAAACGAACCGATGCATCGTCGACATCGACGCCGGTAACGGAACGCGCAACCATCGCGAGCAAAGCCGATCCGTAGCCTTCTCCCGAAGCAATATCCAGTACGTCTTTGTCACGTGCGAGCGTGAGTGCTAGCGCGTATCGATGCAGATGTTCGTAGTAAATCTGTCCCCGCAGTTGCGGGACATATCGCTCGCCGGTGAATGTCATCTGCATCATTGTGTACTTTCCATCTGGTAGTGGTTATCGGAACCCGGTTCGGCTCCGTGAACGATGTCCTCGATGAAGGAAAGAGCGTTTCGCACGACCGTCGTCGATCGAAACGGTTCGAGGGCGCCCGAGGAAGCGCGAGAGAGTCTGTTCCAGAGTTCGCGGTCGTGGTAGAGACGCACAACCGCATCGGCGATGCTTCTCGCGTCAGTCGCGATAAGAGCATTCTGGTCGTTACGAATCGCAAAACCTTCCACACCGATCGGAGTAGTCACGATGGGTAACCCAAAGGCCAGCGCCTGACCGATTTTTCCTTTGACGCCGGCGCCGTAACGCAGTGGTGCAACGAATATCCGCGCCTTACGAAAGTAAGGGGCTACGTCGTGGATAAAGCCCGGTACCAAGACGCTTTGGGAAGCCAGCGCCTGCACCGAAGGCGGGGGATTTGCGCCCAGTAGTACGAGCTTTACACCAGGAATCTCCGCCCATACGAGAGGCATGATTTCTTCGACCAGCCAGTGCGCCGCGTCGGTGTTTGGAGTATGCCCGAATCCACCGATAAAGAGTAGCCCGCTCGTCTCATCGAACCCGCCCGTCGGCTCGACTTCTGGGTCGTGAACGGTCGGGACGACAACTACCGGCCAAACGCCTTTCTCCAGCATCAGCGCCCGCTCGAGTTCGCTCACAACGATGGTTCCGTCAGCCGCGTAGGCGCACGATAACTCGATCTCTTCGAGAGCCTTCCACGTTTGGTCGCCGAAATTGCCGGCGAGTTCCGCTTGTCGACGTAATCGCAGATGGTGCAGATCGATCATATCGTACAAAATCGGCAGTCGCGAGTTGGCTCGCGCGATCGGGAGATATTTCTTGCAGAGTTCGGGTCGACATATCCAGAGGGCATCGACCGAGCTAAGCGCGTCAACAAATTGATCTTGCCAGCTCACGTATTCGTCGGCATCGCGATACACGACTTCGATTCCATCGCTTTGCAGATCATTGGTGTAGGGCTGCATCGCGAGCAGGTTGTCGGGGAAGAATATTACTCGCACACCGGACGCGCGAAAACCCATGATCAAATGGTGCAATCGGTTCGACCCGGCTTCACGGTCGTAAAGCGGCACGTACGAATCGATGACGAGAACGGCCCGCTTTTCGCCTCCACGTGAGCGCGCAGTCCGCGCGACCGTGCGAGCGTCGGGGCGCGCGTGGTACCCGTCCAGAACGTTTGCCCACTTTTGTCGAAATATTGGCTTGTTGATCTCCTGGAAACGTTTCATTCCGGCTGAGAGACTCGTGCCCGACGTAACTCCCTCGTAGTGGATGACGGCGGAACGTGGTTCGTACACGACACGAAACCCGCGCGACCGAACTTCGAAGCACAAATCCGCGTCTTCATAATAGCCCGGAGCGAAGCGTTCATCGAAGCCGCCGAGCTCATTAAATAGATCGCGCCGAATCATTAGCGACGCCCCTGATACATAATCGACGTCGCGCGCGAAATTGTACGGGGACCGATCCGGGCGATCGCCGCGACCGAAATTCCAGCCGCTGGCATCGGACCAAATGATACCGCCCGCTTCCTGCAAGGTCCCATCCGGATAAACCAACTTTGAACCCACGATGCCGACGTTTTCATTGCTATTCATGCGGGCACGTAAAGCGTGCAGTGCGCCGGCTCGCAACTCGGTGTCGTTGTTCAAAAAGAGGACGAATGGGGCGGACGAGATCGCCGCTCCGCGATTGCACGAATGCACGAATCCGGCGTTCTCGCCATTGCGAACGATGATCACTCCGGGTAATCGTGCTAGAACGTTCAGCGTTTCGTCACTCGACCCGTCATCGACGACCACGACTTCGATCGGAACGTGAACGTCGCACGCAAGCAGCGACACAAGACAGCGAAGCGTCACCTCGATTTCATTGAATACCGGAATGACGACAGTAATCGCGGGCGTTACCCCTAGCAGGCGACGAACGGCAGCTGTTCCGAGTTCGGCAAGCAGTGGCGAAGCAGGGTTTGCCAGATGATCGGCGTTCGTCATCGCATCAAACTGAGCCGGCCGCTTCGACGATCAGTTCTCGCTCGGTTAGAAGCGCCGTTGCATCGCGCCGAGCCGAAAATGCGCGAAGCGATAACCGGTACGTTCCCACCGCGAGGGGCGGCATCGCCCACTGTAAAGCAAACTCGCTTTCGGTGACACCTAAATCCCCGAACGATTCGGCAACATCGGGACGCGGCAAATTCGTTTGCGTCTGCACGACGACCGCGTCGTCGAGCAACAGTTCGATTCCGCCGGTTAAGCGCGGCCCAACCGAGTCGACCGCCCAACCTCGCAGCGATATTGGCGTACCGGCCGTGATAGCGAGCTGCCCGTCGGACTCGACTTTGCGACCGCCTATTGTGAACTCGTCGATGCTCGAGCGAATATCGTCAGATTCGGGCAGCGCCGACGACCCGAGCGTTTGAAATTGACGGGCTCGTACGGAATCCAAGTACGAATATCCGCCGTTTTCCGTTATTGCATAGAGCCTGATCTCGTCGACTCCGATTGGCGAGGGCAAGAACGGCACCACAAAGCCACAATCGACCGCAGCGGCGTAGCCCGTATTCGCGGCAACGTCAGGACGGGGCAATCCGCCAAGCACGTGCAGATACCGCCCCCCGGCCCGCGCGATAATTTCCCGTGCTGGACGCCCCGCCACCTCGTCGATCGCCCAGCCGCGGATCGACGTGAAACCCTCGGGGGAAACGATCGACACGCCGAAACGATCGAGCGGCGCCAGCACATCGCCGACGAACATGCCGTCGAGTGCAAACGCCCAGCCGTCCTGACGTCGACTTAAGCCTGCGAACGGATCGCTCGGCCGACGCGTCGTGAGCGCGTCACTCAAAGCGATGTCAACGTGTGCGTGGGGCGAAGTAATGCGCAGGTGGAGTGGCTTCGCGCCGATCTCCGCCGAGCGCACCGGAATTATACCGATAAAACCGCTCTTCAGCGCGCGCTCTCCGTGCGCGTCACGCACGTCGGGTCGGTCGATGCCGATAACTGCCCTATGCTCGACGCGTTTGTCGAGTCCGAGATCGACCGAGAGCACCGAAGCGCGAGAATCCGTATCGAGCACCCAGCCGCGAATAGCAACGTAGTCTCCGATCGCGGCCTCGCCAACTGACTCTATGCGCCCGATTTGCCTTATTTCATCGATCGAACCGAAGAAAGCGCTTGACGAGATGGTGAGAGATGACCACATTTGCATTATCTATTCGCCCCGAGGTATCACTTGAACTGTTGACATAAATACGCCGGATCTCTCCGAAATAGGGGCCCTCCCTCCCGCTGCCATTTTTGCCGGCGGACCCAGCACCAGGCTCCTGCCGCCCACTCAAACGCCCAAGTCTCTTTGGCAGCAGCCTTCGCGTGACGATCACGAGGTCTTTCGCGCGGTCGCGATGACTTGCCGGCGGAGCGGCGCTGACATCGCAAGGCGCGCCGCCACGTGCCTCAACGCTCGTCTTTGAGAAGCCGTTTGCCGCATTGATTCTTCGCTAGAATATTTCAGCGAAGGCGCGCTGAGAGACGTGGACCTCTTCGAGCACGCTCATCCAGGTGATGTTGTAAGTCCGCGGATCGGTGAGCGCCGAGATATCGTCGAGTGGGAGCCGTCGCAGCATGTTCTCAATCGATTCGAGCACGGTGACACTCGGCGTAAAATTCAAGCGTTGCGTTAATTTGAGGTTGGACATACGATAATCACGAACGAAACGTGGAAGCGGAGCCTCCACGAGTTCGACGGGTCGCCCCACGATCGATAGCGACCCGGCAACGAGCATCGCGAGTTGGCGCACCTGATAGTTCTCTTGCATCACATTGAAAATTTCAGCATGGACGAGGCCGATGGGCGCTTCGAGCGAGAGAACGTGCGAGCGTGCGACGTCGGTAACGTCGACGAGAGGCCGCCACTGCCAGCCGCCACCATGCAGAAAAAGCTTCTTATGCACGATCGCATCCTTGAGGAACGTGTTTACCACAAGATCGAACCGCATGCGCGGACTGTAGCCGTAGACCGTCCCCTGGCGCATGATCGTGGGTGAGAAATTCTCATCGGCAAGCGCCACGAGTGCTTCCTCCGCCCAGCGTTTCGAGATCGAATACGCACCACGCGGTTGCACCGGGGTTGCCTCGTCGAACATCCCGGGGCCGAGACCGTCGTAGAGCGACGCGCTGGAGCCGAAAATCAATCGGCGCACGCCTGCGGCCTTGCACGCTTGCGCAAGCTGTTCGGTTGCGACTGCGTTCATTTGCCAGTTCGCATCGGGATTGTATTCAGCGGTCGGGTCGTTCGAGAGGCCTGCAAGGTGGCTAACGCCGTCGATCCCACGTAGCCACGACGGATCCCACGATCGCAGGTCGCCGCTGTGGATCTCCAGTCGCCCCGGAGCCGTCTTGGCGAGATCCTCGAGCGGTCGGCTTCCGAAAAAGAACCGGTCGACCACCCGAACGCGGTCGCCGCGCTCCAAGAGTTGGCGACAAAGCTCGAGGCCGATATAGCCCCCACCACCGGTAACCAGAACGTGCATCAGAATCTCTTTCGCCTCGATACTCCCTGGAACTTTTGTCGCAGTTTTCCGATTTCTCGCGGCGATCGCGGCTAGGCGGGATTCGCTTCAAAAACGCAAAACATTTTGTGACGAAATCGAACCGAACTCGCAAGTAGCTGCCAGCGGGGCCCGTGAGAATTCGTTCAGCGAACGTCGTTTTACTGGCATTTGGAAAGATCAGGTATAAAAACTCGTGCTGCGATGCATCCAGTGCTCGAACCCCGTCATTGAGCCGCTTTTCAGTTGCGTTGAATGCGGCTTTCGGCCCGAGCTGAAGGATGGTTATACGTCGTTCGCAGATCCGGGCATCGACGCTGGTTTCGAAGTAGAATTCTTTTCGTACCTCGCGAGCGTCGAAGCCGGCTTTTGGTGGTTTGAAGCGCGCAACGACATCATCGTCTGGGCAATTCGCCGGTGGTTTCCGCAGATTCGGTCGTTCATGGAAGTTGGCTGCGGGACGGGGTTCGTGGTGTCTCGAATATCGCGTGAATTTCCCGATGTAGCAATTTCCGCAAGCGAACTGTTCGCAGAGGCAATGACGTTCGTCAAGACCCGCGTTCCTCGTGCGAGCCTCTATCAATTTGACGCGCTAGCGATACCGTTCCGCCAGGAATTCGATGTCATCGGAGCGTTCGATGTCGTCGAACACATCGAAGACGATCGAGGCGCGCTGCAAGAAATTCGGCAAGCCCTTCGGCCCGGCGGCGGGGTTATTCTCACCGTTCCCCAGCACCCATTTCTCTGGGGACCAAGCGATGAAGTGGCACATCATAAGCGGCGATACACACGAGGCGTTCTTCAGGCTCAACTTCAAGAATCAGGGTTTCGCGTGCTCGCGTTCCGCTCGTTCGTGTCTCTGCTCATGCCGTTGCTTATTCTCTCGAGAGTCGCGGCACGCTGGAAAGCGGGCGGGTCCGCGAGGTCAGAATTCGATATCACGAGTCGCCTAAACTCAGCTCTTAAAAGCACAATGGCAATCGAGCTCTCTCTCATGCGGGATGGTATGCATTTGCCCTTCGGGGGGTCACTCTTAGCGATCGCCGAGCGCGTCGAGTAACGCGGCCTCCAAGCTCTTGGACCGAAGGACGAGGATGGAACCGAATCGAGAGCCCATGTGGAACTTTTGGCGCGGCGGGCAGTATTACGGTTTGCGCGTCCTTCGGAGATACGATGACAGCCACAATTGAGGAAACCGACGAACTTCTGGTCCAGGCGGTGCTTGCAGGCGACCGCGACGCCTTCGCCGTGCTCGTCGAGCGCTACAAGCGCGGCATCTCCAATTTTATCGGGGCCTCGGTCCGCAGTTCGGCCGACGTCGCAGACCTCTCGCAAGAGACGTTCCTGCGCGCCTACGCCCACCTCGGCACCTTCAACCCAAGCCTGGGCAAGTTTTCTACCTGGGTATACCACATCGCTCGCAACGTGGTCCGTACGCAGCTCGGTAAGTCCCAGCGCCGCCCGCAGACCGCCGAAATCGGCGAGGAGCGGACGCTCGAGAACATGCTGCCCGACACTTCGGCTGACGCCGACCCGATGGGCGGCATTTTGCGCGCAGAGGCCGAGACCGAAGTCCGCACGGCGCTTGCCGAGCTCCCCGAACGCACTCGCACCGTGCTCGCGCTGCGCTACTACGACAACATGGACTACCAAACGATCGCGACGACCATGGGCCTTTCGCTTGGCAACGTGAAGACGCTGATCCATCGCGGCAAGATTGCCCTCGCGCACAAGATGCACGAACGCGACACCATGGCGGAGACCACCGCTTCGCGAAAAGTCCAGGGCTGGGGGTTCAATGAACTGCAGCTCATCTGAGGAGCATTTCGAAGCCCTCATCGACGGCGCTCTCGCCCCTGCGTTGCGCTCCGAACTGCTCGCGCACGTCGATCGCTGCACGGCCTGTAGCGGTATACTCGAAGAACTCCGCGTCGTCGATGCGCTCTTACTAGCGCCGCGTGAAGCGCAGCTGGCGCCGAATTTCACGTTCCGCGTAATGGCCGAGATCACCGCACAGCCGGTCCCGCGTCGGCGTCAAGCGCCGATCGCCGCTTTTCTCGTTTCCTACACCGTCGCCGCCTGGATGCTCGTCGGTCTCGGGCAGCTTGCAGCCGGCCCGCGCACGCACGCCTTCCTCGGCTCCGCGCAACTCGCGCTGCGGGACTTCCTCGCCGCATTCGGCGGGGTTACCCAAGCGGGCGGACGCGGCTTCTCGCACGGCTTTGGTTCCGTCACGGCGCTGCTTGGCGGCGTGCTCGTTCTGGACTTGACGCTTGCGGCCGCCGTTGCGGTTGCCTACTTCATCATTCGACCGCGGATTGCCGAGCGAATCGCGGCGTCCGAGGCACGGTTGTGATCGCGCGTCGTCTTTTTGCATTTCTGGTCTTCGCGTTCGTTGCGATCGTCGCGGCATTCGCCCCGGCATCGGCCCATTCGAGCGACGGCGGCAAGACGATCTTTTTCCACGATACGACCGTCGAATACGGCGAGACGATCAACGGCGACCTCAACGTCATCTTCGGCAACGCGACGATCCGCGGCACCGTCACCGGCAACGTCAACGTCATGGGCGGTTCGTGCAAAACGGCCGATGGCGGCTCAGTCGAGGGTGAATCGCACTGCGTGACCAGCGACGCCGTCGGTACGGTCGCGCCCTGGATCGCAACCGCCGCCGCACCGGGCTTCGATGATGAGAGCCGCAAACTCTACGTGAAGCTTGGCTCGAGTCTCGTCGTGGTGGTGGTTTTCTTGCTCTTTCCGCTGCGCATGCGGCTCGCGCTCGACCGCGTCGAGCGTCACCCCGGGCTATCGGCCGCCGTCGGCACGGGCGCGATCGTTGCGATTCTGCCGATCGCGCTTCTGTTGCTGATTTCGATCGTCGGCATTCCGCTGATCGTCTTAGAGATCGCAGCGCTCTTCGCCGGGGTGTGGATCGGCACGGGCGCCGTCGCGCTGCTCGTGGGCCGTCGGCTCTGGGAACTCGCTATGCCGCGCACGACTCCGGCGCCGCTAGCCGCGTTGATCTTGGGACTGGTCGTGGTCAGTGCGGCCGAAATCGTGCCGGTCGTCGGCTGGGCGGTGACGGCGCTCGTGTGGCTCGTCGGCCTCGGCGCCACCATCCTCGCGTTTATCCGGCCCAACGCTTGGACGGCGTTTGCCGAGCGGCCGACAATCGGCGGTCCTCCGATGAACCGTCCCGCCTAAGCGCGAACGCTGCGGCATGGCACTCGTCCCGGAGCACGCGTTTGCGACGCGCACCAATCGCTTACGCGCATCGACGATTCGCGAGATGCTCAAGGCCACGCAGCGTCCCAATGTTATTTCGTTCGCCGGCGGCCTGCCCGCACCCGAACTCTTCCCGCTCGCCGAAGTCGAAGCCGCAACGCAGAGCGTACTCGGGCGCGACGGCGTCGCCTCGCTGCAATACTCCGTGAGCGAAGGCATTCCGACGCTCCGCGAATGGGTCGCCGCGCGCATGTGCGCGAAAGGCGCGCACGTTACGCCGGACGACGTGCTCATCGTGGGTGGTTCACAGCAGGCGCTGGATCTGGTCGGCAAGATCTATCTCGATCCGGGCGACACCGTCGTCGTCGAAAATCCAACGTATCTCGGTGCGATTCAGGCATTCGACGCTTACGAAGCACGCTATCTCACCGTCGAGACCGACGCGCACGGCCTGGTCCCCGAATCGCTCGAACACGCCCTCGAAGTGGAGCGCGTTCGACCGAAATTTCTCTACCTCACGCCGAATTTTCAAAACCCGACCGGCGTGTTGCTCGCCGCCGAGCGCCGCGCGAAAATCGTCGCGATTTGCGAACGCTATCGGCTACCGATCTTCGAGGACGATCCCTACGGCGAACTAAGCTTCGATACACCCGTACCGCCGCCGCTGCTCTCGCATCAGAGCGACTGCACGCAACTCTACTGCGGAACGGGGTCCAAGATCATCGCGCCGGGTCTGCGCATCGCCTGGCTGATCGTGCGCGATGAGGCGGTGCGTGAAAAGATCGTTCCGGCAAAACAAGCGACGGACTTGCACACGGCGACCTTCGCACAATTCGTCTTTACCGAACTCGTCTCAGACGACGTGTTCCTCGCGGGACATATCGCGCAGATCCGCGCGCTCTACTCGCACCGTCGCGACGTCATGCACGCTGCGATGGCGCGCGACATGCCGGCGGGGATTGTCTATAACGCACCCAGCGGCGGGATGTTCTTTTGGGCGAGCATGCCCGAATCGATCGACGCCGAGGCGCTCTTTGCGGCGGCCTCGCGGGACGGCGTGCTCTTTGTGCCGGGCCGCGCGTTCTATCCGCACCGCGACCGGGGCAACGGGATGCGGCTCAATTTTTCCAATGCCGGAGACGATGCGATTCTGGTTGGGATCGAACGGCTCGCGCGGGCCATTCGCGAGGTCGGCGGGTAGCGCCGTCGAACGCTTTCGCAACTTTTACTCGATCACTCAGCGCTCGGAGGGTACGTGGGACTCGTCGTAACCGGAATCTCGCAAGACGGCAATATCATGGCTTTGGAAACAGCCCTCAAAGACGCGGGAATCCCGCTCGACGCAATCCAGCTCATCGGCCCCGATGATTCGACCCAAGGCGTCTCGCGCGGCATCATCGGCCCGCGCATCATGACGGGCGACCGCAGCGGTGGGTTCGTTCCAGGGATCAATTCCTCGGGCGGCGGACTCGAATTTTTCCGCAACGAAAATCTCAGCGACCGCCTAGGCGACCTCGAAATCCCCGATACCGAAGTTGAAAATTACGTCGAAGCGCTCGAAGCCGGCCGCAGCGTCGTCGCCTTCTTCGCCAAACCCGAGACACTCGCAAAAGTCGAGGAAATCTTCCACGCGAGCGGCCTTGCGAAAGTGAAGACGTTTTAGGCGTTCGCTAGACGAGCGCCGGGACCGAGCGGCGCTCGTCGATGTACGCGGCGAGCCCCGCCTTCCAATCCGGCGGCAGTGCGATTCCCTCGCGCTTGAGGGCGCCGAGTTCCAGCGCCGAGAACGCTGGCCGTCCGATGTATTGATCGAACGAGCGATACGAGACGGGCGCGAAGTCTCTCGGCTTTAAGCCCGCGAGGCGGAACGCTTCAGTTGCGAAATCGAACCACGTGCAGTGACCCTCGTTCGTTACGTGATACGTTCCGAACGTTCCGTGCTCGAAGATCTCGCGAATCGTCGCGGCGACGTCCTTCGTGTATGAAGGCGAGAACGTCATGTCGTTCACAACACGGATCGGCTCGCCGCGTTCGGCTTGACCGAGTACACGTTCGACGAACGTATAGCCCTTGGTGCTGCTTCCGGCGCGGCCGTAGAGTCCGCTCGTACGAAGAATGAAATGACGCTCGCCGTGGCGGCGCACGAGTTGCTCGCCGGCGGCTTTCGAGACGCCGTAGGCGCTGATCGGATTGACGCCGTCTTCTTCGCGATATGGGCGGTCCGTCCAGCCGTCGAACACGTAATCAGTGCTAATATGTGCGAACGCCGCTCCCGCAAGCGCGCATGATGACGCGAGCGAGTCGACCGCCACCGCGTTGATCGCCAGCGCGCGATCGGGATGGATCTCGCAGTGCTCGACATTGTGGTAGGCCGCGGTGTTGATGACGAGTGTCGGACGGTAGCGCGCGAGCAAGGCGCGCATCGCATCGTGATCGCCTAAGTCGTAGGCGGCACGGTTTGCGGCGATGGGACGGTATTCCACAAGCGTCTTCATCAAATCAGTTCCGAGCTGCCCGCCCGCACCAACGACGACGATCTTTTCGAGTACGCTCATAGGCGGATCGCGTAATCCTCACTTGTAAGCGAGAGGTGCGGACTATAAAACGGGTCGTCCGTTGAGGAGGCGTTCCAGCGCTTTTGCATGTACTGCTGCTCGCCGATGCTGCGCGCGATCTTGGCCGGAGTATCGTCGAAACCGCGACTCTTGGACTCGTAATGGTAGAGTTCTGCGTGCGGAACGTAGACGTTGAGATAACCGGCCTCGCGCACGCGCAGACAGAAATCTACGTCATTGAATGCGACCGTGAGTTGCTCGTCGAGTCCCCCGATTTGATCCCAAACCTCACGCCGGATCATCAAACAGGCCGCGGTAACGGCGGTATAATTATTTACCGTCTTGATAATGTGGTAATAGCCGGGCGCATCCCCCTGATAAAAGCGGTGGCTGTGGCCGGCCCCACCGCCGATGCGCATCACCACGCCGGCGTGTTGGATCGTCCCGTCTTCGTAGAGCAACTTCGCACCGACGCAGCCGATCGTTGGGCGCTGTGCCTGCTCCAGCATCGCCTCGATCCATTGCGGTGCGATGACTTCGGTGTCGTTATTGAGTAGCAGAACGATATCGCCGGTGGACTGTTTCACGGCGTAGTTATTGATTTCGGAATAATTGAAGGGCACGTTGTGCGCGACGATCTTCACCCGTTCCGGTTCGAGGGCACGCCACTTTGCAAAACACACCGACGTCTCGTGTTGCACGCTCCCGTTGTCGAGGATCACCACTTCAATATTTCGATACGTTGATTTTGCGAAAATCGAAGCTAAGCAGCGTTCGAGGTCGTCTGCGTGATCGCGTGTCGGGATAACGATCGAGACTTTCCAATTGCGCATCAAATCGTAACGGACGATGTAGTTACCCGGATCGTCCTTGAGCATTTCGACGCGGCCGGGCTCGCCGCGCCGGTGCATCGCCTCGGCGATCGCGTTCATCGCCGCGTCGTATGCATATTTTTTGACGCCAACGCCGCTCGCGACCGAGAGCGAATGGATGCGCCAATGATAGAGGACGCGCGGGATGTGGTGGATACGATTCGTTTTTTCGACGATGCGCAGCACGAGATCGTAGTCTTGACTGCCTTCAAATCCCGGCCGGAATCCGCCGACTTCGCTGACAAGGGAGCGTCGATACACGCCCAAATGTGAGACGTAATTTCGCGAAAGAAATGAATCCGGTGCCCAGTCCGGTTTGAAGTACGGGTTCGAGCGCCGGCCGCGGTCGTCGACCTTATCCTCATCGGAGTAGATCATGTCCGCATCTCGGTTGCCGTTTAGCAGCCTTACGTTCTCGTAGAGGGCGTCGGGCGTCAGAATATCGTCGTGGTCGAAGAGTGCGACGAACTCACCGGTGGCAAGCGCGAGCGCCGAATTCGACGCGTGTGCGATGTGGCCGTTTTTCGGTCGAAAGTCGACCTTGATCCGGTCGTCCATCGCCATGTACTCTTCGAGCAGCGGCCGCATGTGCGGGGCGGTCGAGGCATCATCAGCGATGCAGAGTTCCCAATTATCATAGATTTGCGTGATGACCGACTCGATCGCCTCACGTAAGTATAATTCGGGCGTATTATATGTCGGCATGATGACGCTGATACGCGGTCGGTACGCAAGCACGTCCGACGCATCGCGCAAGCGGTCGATATCGCTCTTGCGTAATTCGTTCTGCAGGACCCACAGAAAGTAAGGATCCTCGGTTTTCGTATATTCGGCGATGTCGACCGGGATGTCGAACGAGGCCATCGCGCCGATAGCGTCGACGCCCACGCGCTTCTTCAGATTGAAAAAACTATTCCGGAGTTTCCAGAATTTGCTCAGTTCGATATGACCGATACGGTCGCGCATCGTTCGAAGCAGCGGTTGGACGCGGCTGATGTGCGCTTCCGCGTTCATCAGACGTTCGAGCAGCTGTTTCCGATTGAGGTCCGACTTCCAGAGCCCGACTTCGTTGACGATTGTCGAGAGGTGCGCTTTTTTGAGCGCGTCGCCAAGCAGGGCGTAGTCTGCACGAAGATATTCCAGCTCGCGTTCGAGGGTTGAAACCTGGCCCGCTAATTGCTCGGAGAGCTGCGCATAGCGATCCTCGCCGTGCGATCGGCGGCCCGAACTGGAATCATCACGCGTCGAGTCCGTCGTCTCTAAGTCCATTTCAGTCGGGTTCTTCGCCTTAGGCGAGCGGCGCGCCCTCAGGGATCGCGCGAATAACCGCATCATCCAGATGGACGATATCGTGCCATGTCAAGCCCATGCGATCGTACCCGGCAATGTCGGTCACCCAATGTCGCCGCCCCTCTCGAACCAGGTAGAGCTTGTGGCCCTCCGGGGTGTCGGACAGCCCTCGTACCACCATTTGCCCGGCGACCGTGGCACTCGCGCGTTCGAGCAGAACGTCGCGCTCCGCAATCACCGACCGCGATTCGAGTGAGGCCAGATAACGGCTTGCACCTTCGGCCGCTTTGCCATCAAAAATTATCTCACCGCGGTGGAGCCAAATCGCGCGCTCGCATGAATCACGGATGAACCCAAGATCGTGCGAGACGACGATGATTGTCGAGTGCGCGTCCCAAAAACGTTGGATGCGCTCGTTGCATTTGCGGCGGAAACTCTCGTCGCCAACCGAGAGCACCTCGTCGAGAATTAGAATCTCGGGTCGAATATCGGTCGCGATGGCAAATCCGAGTCGGGCCATCATGCCGGACGAGAGCGATTTGAACGGCTCGTTGCGGTGGTCGTAAAGCTCGGCAAATTCGAGAACGGACTCGATCCGCTCTTTCATCTCCGTGCGCGTAAATCCAAGCAACACGCCGTAGTACACGATGTTGTCGATGAGCGAGAGATCTTGATCGAAACCAGCGCCGAGTTCGATCAAAGGCGCTATCCGACCATCGACGACGATCGTACCTGTCGTTGGCTGCAGAATCCCGGAGATGAGCTTCAAAAGAGTCGACTTGCCGGAACCGTTCGGCCCAACGATCCCAATTTTTTCGCCACGTTCGACACGCAAACTGACGTTATGCAATACGCGACGCTTGGTCGGCGGTCGGTACTTGTTCTCCACGATTGAGAAAAGGACGCGCTTGAGATCGTAGGAGAGCTCTTCTTGCGTGCGACGCCGCAGCGTGACGTTCTCAACTTTAATAACCGGCACGACTACACCAAGTCCATAAAATCCGATTTGATCGTCAGGAAGAACAGCGCGCCGACGACGAGCACGATCGCACCCGATATGAGTGCCAGCCCCATCATATGGATGTCCGGCCACGCGCCGCTAAGCGAAATCTGGCGGACGCTATTCATCACCGAGACGAGCGGGTTGAGTTCCATATACGGACGGATAACCGCCGGTACCACGTCGGGCGGATAAAAGATCGGACTCGTGATCCATAAAATGAAGACGACCACTTCGTAGAGATGCGGGACGTCACGAAAATAAACGAACAGGCCCGATGCGAGCAGTGAAAATCCGGTCGTTACCATCACGAGCGCGATGAGGGGCACGAAGAGCGCGGCAGCATTCAGGAGCGAGTGCGACGTCACGACCGAGACGATCAGCAAAACCGGTAAAGCACCAACGACCAGTTGAAAGAGATTCGCGAACACGATGCTAATCGGAAAGACGCTGACCGGAATCTTAATCTTATTGAGCAGCGACCCTGATCCGACGATGCTCATCAAGGCCTGCGTGCTTGTCACCGAAAAAAAGTTAATGACGACAAGGCCCGTGAAACAGGCAAGAACGTAGTCAACGATCGAACCATTATAATAGGGGTCCTTCGCAAAACTAACCCCGAAGATCAGCGAATATACCGCCGTCATGATCAGCGGTAACGAAAGCGACCAATACACGCCAAGCACCGAACCGCGATATCGCGTCTTGAGGGTTCGGCTCGCGATGATCATTACGAGGTCGCGGTAGCGCTTCAGTTTGAGGTTGGCGATGTACGTCGGAATATCGGCCGGACGCCGCGCGGTAAGATTCACGAACGGGCCGTCGAAGTAACGTCACCCGGGCTGCTCGATTTATCCGTTGCAGCGATCGTTTTGTAGTCGCCCTGCGAAAAGAGCTTCTCGATAAACACGTACAAAACGATAAAGAGATAGCGACTCCCCATCTCCTTTACTTTAAATTTGGAAACGCCATTCTTGCGGTTATACCAGTTGGTGGGGATCACCGCATACGTATAGCCGCGAACGATCGCTTTGAGCGGCAGTTCGACCGTTATATTGAAATGGTGCGAGAGAATAGGAGAGACGCCGGCGATCACTTCGCGTCGGAAGAGTTTAAACGCATTCGTCGTGTCGGTGTAATGAATTCCGAAGAGCCCGGCTATAAAGAGATTAGCGGCTCGGTTAAACCAGAGCTTTAGGGCCGGATAGTTCAAGACCGTACTGCTTCGCGCAAAGCGCGTACCGAAAACGCAGTCGTATCCCTCGTTCATTTTCCGATAGTAGGCGACGACGTCTTTTGGATCGTCCGAGGCGTCGGCCATGACGATGCATACGGCGTCGCCCGTAAACGACTCGAGCCCGGTATGAATCGCGTTGCCGAATCCGTTCCGGCGCAAATTGGAGATCCAGCGCACACCGGGATACCGATCCGATAACGACCCCAACAGCGTTCGGGTGCCATCCGAACTATGGTCGTCGACGACCACGATTTCGTATGGAATCCGTTCGGCCGCGAGTTTCTCAGCGAGGTCGACGACCGTTGCTTCGATCGAACCTTCTTCGTTGTGGGCCGGAATAACGACGGAGAGCGTCGGGCCAAGAGCGGTCGACCTCACGTCTGAAGGCCTCCGAGCAGGTTCGCGCCGTACTGGGGACTGATGCGAGTCAATATAGACGGTTCCTTATGACTCCGAAACGAAAGACGGCTCGGGGCCATCTCAGATAGGTTCGATGCACGGGACATTAGGCTCAAATACGCGGCATCGGCGAAGGAGCCTCCGTCGCCGACCCCCCATTGGATTAAGACGACATGATTTTGCGAACCGGTGCCAAACAACATCGACCGTGTTGCGCTCGGCCACTCTTTACCCCGTTTTCCGGGGCATCGCCCCGTGGTCCTCGATTTCGTGAAAGAATTCGACCGAGCCGAAGTCGCCGAAACCGTGCCGCAAGGCTCCGTCGACGAGATCGATTTTGTCGATGGGCTGCCGGGGTTAGTTCGGCACCTCGCCCCCCAGGTCATACAGGCCAATGCTCCTATCCGGGTCCGGGGGTGGGCACTCGATGCCGGCCGTCTTAGGGCCGGCGCGGCGCTGTCCTTTGAAATTCATGGCAAGGAAACGGTTGCTTCTTTTACAGAGAAACGGCCAGACATTGCGGCCGCGTTCGGCACGGCTGGATTAGAAAATTCAGGTTTTACGGTCGGCTTGTCGACCTCGGGTCTACCGGCCGGCAAGTATGACCTAAGCGCGAACATCCAGTTCCCTCACGATGAGACGTGGTATCCGTTCGCGACTCGGACAATTTTCATCGCCGAAGAACTCCGCGATGCCCCTGAACTCGGTCGCGAGGCTCGTAACAAAGGGCGGGTCGAACTTCGTGGCTCGATCGACGCAATCGACGACTTGCATCGCCTCGGAAATCATGCACGCAATGGCTACGACTTTCTCGCGATCGCAAACTCCGCACTCGTCATCCGCGGATGGATTTTCCATCCTGAAGAACAAATCGAACGTATCCGCGTTCGGATCGGTAAGAGCGCGACGGTAGCGGGTCAATTTGGCTCTCACCGCGAGGATATTGCGCTTTTGCTCGCCGCCCCCGCGGCGAAAGCTTCGGGATTCACCATCCCGGTCCGACTTGATTCACTTTCTCAAGGACGATACCGAATAACGGTCGAGTGCGAAACAAAGTGGGGATGGTTTCCCCTGACGGACGACTACACGATTGCAGTCGTACCGGCGACGGATGATTTTCCGATCTTTGCAAAGCTGATCCGGACTCCGTTTGAGGCAACGTTTGATGACGCACAACGCTCGTTCGAATCCGGTCACGCAATATCGTTCGAGGGATCGATCGACGCCGCAGATTTCGACGGTGCTTACTTGCAAGTGATCGACCTCAACCGCCCACCAACCGCCGAGCGCCCCCCGCATCGCGAGACGCTCGACTACCCATTGCTCGATGACGACGGTAAACGCCGATTTTCTATCGCCACCAACTTTCATTTACCGCGCGGCTCCTACGAAGCGTGGATCGTCGCGACGACACCCGACCGACGAGGCTACCGTAAATCGATGCAGTCAATGCGCTTCGACGTCGTCGCGCCGCGGATGCTGAGACGGTGATTGCGCGGCGGATCTTACTCGCGCTCACGGTAATGTTCATCGCACTCGTCGCGATTCGAATCCCGCAACATGCGCGCCCCGGTCTCGATGCCGCGTGGTCGCTTGCGCTCTCGGTCGCCCATACGAATCACCTCGTCTTCGGCCGCGATATCGCCTTTACGTTCGGCCCGCTCGGCTACCTGATCAATGGCGTCTCGACGGCCGATGTGATCGTCGATCTTGCGCGCTTTAGCGTCGTCGTCGCACTCATCTACGCAATTACTTCAATTGCAACAATTCTTTCCCCAATGTCTCTCACCCAGCGCGTCGTCCTCTCTATCGCACTTCTCTGCCTTGCTGCCAGCCCGTCCGGCGATGACTATCTTCTCCTATTTGCATTTCTCGCAGCGCTCGGTGCACGCTCTCTTCGCACACCGCGCCGAACGGTGGCCGTCGCCTTCGTTTTGGGAACGATCGCGGGCGTTGCCGCTATGACGAAATTCACGCTCGCAATCGATTGCGGCGGCGCGGCAATTCTGTTTTACGTCGGTTCGTTCGTCGCCGCGCCGCGCACGCAGAAGTCGCGCTGGATCGCTGCCGCACTCGTCTTCGTAGCGACATTTTTGGCGGCCACAATCGCGTCGTTCGGACCGACGCCGGTCACGCTGCTAGCCGCTTCTCTCGCATTCGGTTGCGGTATTGCCGCATGCATTTGGACGTCGAGACGCATGGTCTTCGGTGCGATCGGCGCTTCTATTGCAATCGCTTCGATCTTCCTGATCTCCCCCACGCTCATCGACTTTGCGCGCATTTCCCTTGCCCTAGCCGCCGATTATTCGAGCGCCATGTCAATACCGGGGGTACCGGGGCAGCTCCGTTTGGCCATCGCCGAAATTGCTGTACTCACAGCGGCGCTTATTGCGCTTGCCTTCGAGGGGAATCTCGGACTTTCAGCTGCGCTTGCTTTTGCGCTGTTTGGCGGATTTAAGCACGGGTTCGTCCGTCAGGACGGGCACGTCTTCTATTTCGTCATCACCGCGGCCGCCGTCGGCGCGATCGCTTATGCTGCGCTTCGTCGACCGGGTGCGCGCCGGCTTGGCTTTGTCGCCGCAGTAATTTCGACGATCGTCCTATTTGCCGGCACGCAAGCGACGATCGGGACCAGCGTTCTTGCGGGAATAGCGCCGACGCAAATTGCCGCGAACGTCGCATTCGTCCTCGGCGCATCCGGCCAAGCGGCGACGCTAAACGATGAAAATGCAAAACTTCTTGCGGGCGAACGTCTTCCAGAAGAAACGATCGCGCATCTCGGTCGCGCCCCGGTTGACATCGAGCCGACGAACGCGACCGTCGCAATCGCAAGCGGGCTCAACTGGAAGCCGACTCCGTCACTTCAAGCCTATCTTGCTTACGATCGCCAGATCGATGCGATGAATGTTGCCAGCCTACGCGATCGCGCGCAAGGGTTCGTGTTATACACTCTCGATGCGATCGACGGAAGATATCCGTTCGGTGACTCACCGCAAATGATCGTGACGCTCGCGTGCCGCTTTCGCGCCGATGGAACGCTCGCGCAAACGCGCGACGGGGGCACCGAGATCGTTCTTGTCGGGCCAGGGCCCGATCGCTGCTCGCAAACGGGCAGAGCGAACGCGGTGACGGCGTTCGGTCGACCGTTTTCCATCCCACACGATCCCCGGGATTTTACCGCCTTCACGCAGATCGCGATCCGCACGCAGTACTCAGTGACTGGCCGAATTCGCAAATCGCTCTTTCGCGTCGGCGACCTCTTCATAACCCTTGCATACGATGATGGAACATCTAAGAAGTATCGCGTCGTGCCGGAAGCGGCGGCCCTGGGTATGATCATCGAGCCGAGTCCGCGCACCTTTCCCGAAACGCGTGCGTTCTTCGATGGGACGCTGGCCCCGAACGTTCGGTCCATCATCGTGACGACGGATGTCCCCGCCTCGTTTTCACCGCAGATCACAATAGAGCTTCGAGCGGGCCACCGCCGACCGTGAGCGCGCGCAACCAGACTCTTTTCGCGCTTGCCGGCGTTCTGATGCTCGCCGCACTCTTCGCGCTCGTACCTCACGAAGTGATGACGATTGCGTACACTGCGCCGCCGGCCGTCGGCGACGAATCGATCGACGCGCCGGCCGCCAACGTTCCGCAGACCGTGGGTCGCCCAGCGCTGGGATCGGTCGATGGCGTGATGACCGGATCCGTCGCGATCGTCGTCGCGAGAGGTGCGGCGAGCCACGGCCGTGCCGTCAGGGTACTTCGTGTCGATTCGCTCGACGTAAACGGCTGGGCGGCCACAAGCAAGAAAGATCTGGCGAAACGCATCGTCTATCGCGTCGATGCGCTGCCTTGGCAGAGCGTGCGAACCCGAATTCACCGTCCGGACGTCGCCGCGGCCCTGACCGATCCGAGATTTACCGAAAGCGGCTTCGTCGCCCACGTTCTCATTCGACCGCTGGGACGCGGGCTCCATACGCTCGTCTTCGCGGTCGTCGACGGTTCGCATCGCGAACCAATCGACGAGCCGTTGACGATCGACCTGCGCTAGCGGCGAGGCCCTTCTCCGACGCTGCGCAGCTGCGCGAGATACGTTCGCTGCAATTCCGGAGACGGATAGACGGTCTTGAGCACGTCGTCGCTCGCATTACCGCCGAGGATCGCGGCACGCGCGTTAGCGGCGCGCCAAGCGGTATAGACCATATTGGGATACATGAAGTTGTTGAATGCGATGAACGATACGAACACGCACAGACCGGCTGCAGCCGTGGTCGCGCGCATGCGCGGAGTCAGCGCGGGGAGCAACAGCGCGACCAGCGCGATGACACCGATCCACGCGCACTGCGATACAGTGATATAGCGACTCGATCCGACCGCCTCTACAGACCGCCCGAGGCCGGTCAAGCCGGCGTCACCGACCGCAAATATAATGAGGCCGATCCACGGAATGGCCGAGGTGCGCGCCGGGCCGCGCAGGGCAACGAAACACAGCAGGACGAGTGCCGGAGCAAACAACCATCCGGCGATGGCGATGCCGGGCATGCCGATTTCGCCGACTACCGGGATGACCAAATAGTTGACCGCATAAGCGAGGGCACTCGTGACGTATGCCACATCGTGGTGCGGGTGAAAATCTTGCGAAGGTAAGTTGGTGAAATAGAACCCAATCATCAGCGTTGCAAGCGCGCCCCACGCAACCAAGCGAGTCCAACGCCGCGGCATATTCGTCAGTGCGATGACCGCACCGCAAGCGAACCACGCGAGGAGCCCTGTCGCAAGCGATGCTGTTGCGAAAACGCAGAGGACTGCTGCACCGATAAATGAGATGACGCGGCCCTTGGGGTCACCCAAAAGTACGATCGCCCACACGAGTGCAGCGTCGACGTAAAACCACGCTACCTGGAATCCCCAGGTCCAGTTTTCGTATTGCGACACCGAGAAAATTGAGAGCGAAATCAATGGCAGAATAAAGAGCGCGGTCCGCTCGGGCAACGTTCGATACGAAAGGACCACCAAACCGCAGAGCGTCAAGATTGCGGTACAGACGCCGACGAAGGATTCGCTCACGGTATTCCAACCGTGCTGCAGCACATCGATGGCAAGAACGGTCAGCCGCATCGTAAACACGCGATGCACGCTGTGCGGAGCCCACAAATCGGCGAGCGTCAACGTCCCGTGATGAAACGCAACGAAGATGGGCGTTTCGTCCCATTCATCCCAGTATGGCAAATTCACCAAATGCCAGCGTAGCCAAAATAGCAGTAACAGAGGCGGAACGAGCGTCAAAGAGATCGCGAGCAGACGAATCGTTCCGTCCTTCGTCACGACGACGCGGCTCACTACGAGGCGGCGCTAACGGTTTTCTTGGCTTCGATATTCCAGCGCTCGGCGTTTTTCTCGTACATATCTTTGATCAGCGCCGCCATGTCATATTTCTGCTGCCAAGCCGGATAGTGTGCTTGGAATTTCGCCGTATCACTGATGTACCAGATGTGGTCGCCGATCCGGTTGTCTTCGGTGTAAGTCCACGCCAGGCGGCGGCCGGCGACGGCCTCGCAGAGCTCGATCGCCTCGATCATCGAGCAGTTGCTGAAACGCGATCCGCCCATGTTGTAGACCCCGGCAATCCGCGGGGCGCGATAGAATTCATCGAGGGCTGAGACCAAATCGAAGCTATGGATATTGTCGCGAACCTGTTTCCCCTTGTATCCGAATACGGTGTACGGCAGACCGACGGCCGTGCACTTCATGAGATAGGCGAGAAAGCCGTGGAGCTTCGTGCCGGAGTGATTCGGTCCGGTGAGACATCCGCCGCGGAAGACGCCGGTCTTCATCCCAAAGTAGCGTCCGTATTCTTGCACGAGGACGTCGGCTGCGACTTTCGAGGCGCCAAAGAGCGAATGTTTCGTCTGATCGATGCGCATCGATTCATCGATCCCGGCAGAACCCGGAAGTTCCCAACGTTTTTCTAACTCGACGAGCGGCAGTTCGTTTGGCGCATCGCCGTAGACTTTGTTCGTCGATGTGAAAATAAACACGGCCTCGGGCGCGTGCTTGCGCGTCGATTCGAGCATGACCAGCGTACCGTTTGCATTGACGGTGAAATCCATGAACGGATCGCTTGCGGCCCAGTCGTGCGAAGGCTGCGCGGCAGCGTGGACGACGAGCGTGACCGATTTGCCGTACTTGGCAAAAATCGCGTCGATCGCCGAGGTGTCGCGAATGTCCGCGTCGTGATGCGTATATGTCTTGGGATACTTCCCCTTGAGCGAGTCGCGGTTCCACGCGGTCGAAGCATCGGCACCGAAAAAACGCTGGCGGAAGTTGTTATCGATTCCGACGACGTCGAATCCCCGGTCGCAAAAATAGCTGACGGTTTCGGATCCGATGAGTCCGGCGGAGCCGGTAACGAGGACAACTGACACGCGTAGTACGTTCCTTCGGGCCTTAGCTTGCCCAGATGCGGCGCACGAGATCTTCCGAGTCGTGAATCCAATTAAAAATATCGGCGAGTGTTTCTTTTGCTGTTTTGCGAGGCACCCAGCCGAGGGCATCGGTCACTCGCGAATTATCCGTGAGGTACAATTTGAGATCGGCAGGGCGATTGTCGGGCACCGGCGTTACCGCAACATTATTTCCGGTGATTTCGGCGCATAATGCAGTCGTTTCACGTAATGAAAGACTCGACGCCTCCCCGCCGCCGACGTTATACAGCCGAAATGGCAGCCGCTCGAATGAATCGAGCTGCATGTCAATCAGCACGCCCAAGTCCTCGATCGACACCAGGTCGCGGACTTGCTTTCCCGTTCCGTTCCAGCCGATGTACTTAAGCGGTTTCTTGAAATAGTGCATCGCCATCCAGAGCGCGAAAACGCCCTGGTCGACTTTTCCCATCTGCCAGGGGCCAGTGATGACCCCGCAGCGATTGATCACATACCGTAATCCAAACGACTCTGCATACTCCTCGATGAAGAGTTCGGAAGCTAATTTGGTCGCACCGTAAAGTGACCGAGCACCGGACGTGGAAAAATTTTCTGCGATTCCGCGCGTGCTGACACCCGGAATGACCTGCGTGGGAGCGATAGTGAGACGCGTCTCGGCCTCGAGCGTCGCGATCGCGTTGATGGCAGCGACCGGATAGACGCGGCTGGTCGAGAGAAAAACAAAGTCGGATTTGCAACGGCGCGCGAGCTCGAGACAGCGGATCGTGCCCGCGAGGTTGGTGTTGATGATGTAATCTGTATCGCCGCCCATCCCGGCCAGCACCGACGGTTCGGCCGAACATTCCACGATAAGATCGAAGGCCCGACCCGGGATCGCCAAATCTTCCGCATTGCGGATGTCCCCGTGCGCGAACTCGACTCCCGCCTCGGCGAGGCGCAGGAGGTTGAGTTCGGATCCGCGCCGCCGGAGATTATCAAGCGACGTGACCCGAGCGCCCGGAAAGCGGCTTTTGAGCCGGATCGCTAAGTTCGAGCCGACGAAGCCTGCGCCGCCGGTCACAAGGATTTCGGTATACGACGCGATTGGATTGAGTGTCCCGGGCATCGTGTTCAAGACTTCGCAACAATCGTCGGGTTTCCCGTGAAGACGCCTCAAGGCGGCGAGGTCACGGGCGAGAAAAGACCATGAATATGATCGTCTACGTCACCGGCGGTGCCGGTTTTCTCGGCTCACATCTCTGCGACCGGCTTCTCGCGGACGGACACACCGTCGTTGCGTTCGACAATTTGATCACGGGTTCGCGACACAACGTAGCCGATGCGGCAGCGAGCCCGCGGTTCACGCTGGTCGAGGCCGATGTCTCCGAACCGCTCGAGCTAGCCATATTACCGGCGAAACTGCAAACGCCTAACTTGATCATGCATTTTGCATCGCCGGCGAGCCCTCTCGACTATGGACGGGATCCGATCGGGACCTTGCGCGTCAACGCTTTCGGTGCCGCGCACCTCTGTACGCTCGCCGCGCGGACCTCCGCGCGTCTCTTCATGGCCTCGACATCAGAATCGTACGGCGACCCGCTCGAACACCCGCAACGCGAGTCCTACTGGGGGAACGTCAATCCCGTCGGTATGCGCGCGTGTTACGACGAAGCCAAGCGCTTCGCCGAGGCCTACGTGACATCTGCCGTTCGGGCACTCGGAATCGACGGGCGCGTCGTTCGTATTTTCAACACGTACGGGCCGCGCATGCAACCCGGCGACGGGCGCGTCATTCCCAATTTCTGCATGTCAGCGTTGCGCGGCGAAAAGCTCACGATCTACGGAGACGGACAGCAAACGCGCAGCTTCTGCTACGTCGACGATCTGATCGATGGAATCGTTCGATTCGCGATGGCCGACGAACTCGCGGGTTCGGTCATGAACATCGGCAATCCCGGAGAGTTCACGATCGCGCAGCTGGCCGCGATCGTCGCCGAGTCCGTTGGCGTCCCGCTTTCATTCGAGGAGCATCCCCTCCCGCCCGACGATCCGACGCGGCGCCGGCCCGATATTTCGTTCGCGAGCGAACGACTCGGCTGGCAGCCACGCGTCGAATTACGCGACGGATTGGAACGCACCATAGCGTATTTTCGCGACGTGGTCCTCGCGCCATCCGAACGATAGATCGGCGGCCGCAGGATCGATCCAGCATCGCGATCGCCTGGGCGACGCTCGCGCTACTCGCGAGTTTCGCCGTCGGCCGCACGTTGCTCGCTCCGGATCCGATATCGAAGCACGACGCGTCGACCGTGCCGGATTTCGCAGTTAACGACGACGTGCGCAGCTTGCAAGGCACGAGCAGCCTCGATGCAATCGAGAAATTACCGGGCGGTACGAGGCTGCTCACGGGTTGGACGTTCGATGAACGGACGCACCTGCCGGCATCCGCGATGTATCTCGATATCGATGGTACGACGCGCATCGACGGAACCTACGACGAACCGCGCCCGGATGTCGCCGCAGCATTCCATTCAGCCGAACTCACCCGAGTCGGGTTTCGCGTGGTGATCCCGCCCGCGGCGCTTTCTCCAGGCCCACATCGGCTACGCATCGGCATCCGCGTTGACGGCGACCGATTCGAATCAGTGCGCCGCTACGCGCTTAGTGCCGGGCCCTAGCGGCCGTTCGCGGATACCGGGACATGCCCGATCTGTATCGGACGCCCCACACCGTAATAGTCGAGTCCAGCTGCATTGACTTTGGCCGGATCGAAGACGTTGCGTCCGTCGATGACGATGTTGCCGCGCAGTCGTGAAGCCACGCGGGCGAAATCGATGTTCTTGAATTCGTTCCATTCCGTCGCCAAAACGAGTGCATCAGCGCCGTCCATCGGTTCGTAAATGTCGTCGTGAAAGGTAATTCCGCTTGCGAAAAGAGTCCGAGCCGCCGACATTGCGATGGGATCGTGCGCCCGCACCGTCGCCCCGGCTGCGTGTAATTCGTTGATGAGAGCGACCGCGGGTGCATCGCGCAAATCATCGGTATTCGGTTTGAACGCAAGGCCGAGCATCGCAATAACGCGGCCCTCGAGCGAGCCGAGCGATGCGCGCAGTTTCTCGAGCGTACGCGGAACCTGACGTCGGTTGACCGTTTCCACCGCACGCAGCAGCGGCGCATCATAATTGCGTTCGGCCGCAATCTGCTCGAGCGCGCGCACGTCTTTGGGGAAACACGACCCGCCGTAACCGATCCCCGGATTCAGGAACTGCGTCCCGATCCGATGGTCGAATCCCATACCGCGACCGACGGCCTTCACATCGACGCCGACGAGTTCGCAGATGTTGGCGATCTCGTTGATGAACGAAATCTTCGTCGCGAGAAACGCGTTTGCCGCGTATTTGATCATCTCCGAGGTCCTGACGTCGGTCACGACGATTGGTGCATCGAGTGCTGCGTAAAGATCGCGCATCACGCGCTCGGCTTCCGCATCGCCGGTGCCGATCACGATGCGATCGGGCTGCATGAAGTCGGCGACCGCCGAGCCCTCGCGAAGAAACTCCGGGTTGCTAACAACCATCACGGCGTGCTTTTCATCGGAGTGTTCTTTAATAATCGACGAAATGAGCTCGCCGGTTTCGACCGGAACCGTCGATTTTGACACGACGATTTTGGGTCCGTTCAGCGCTTTCCCGATTTCGCGCGCGACCGCTCGAACCGCACTCAGATCGGCATGACCGTCTTCGTGCATCGGCGTTCCGACCGCGATGAAAATAATCTCCGAAGCTTTGATTCCCGCACGGATGTCGGTTGAAAACGAGAGTCGCCCGGAATGCTGGTTGCGCTGCACCATTTCGAGTAGTGAGGGTTCGAAAAACGGCAACTCATCGCGCTCGAGCCGGTCGATTTTGGATCGATCGTTGTCTAGGCAAACGACTTTATGCCCGAGTTCGGCAAAACACGTTCCGGTGACGAGCCCGACGTAGCCAGTCCCGATGATTGCGATATCCTTCATGCGATGGTTTCCATTACGGGCGGCGGACTCATTTCCTGGACGACGTCTGCATGCGGCGCCGTAATCCGGTAAAGCGTGACCGCAAATGCGAGCGCGTGACCGACCACGAGCGTCTGGATGACGACCGGCAGCGAACCGTGCCGGAGACTCACGGCGACGATTTCGCCGATCACGACGGCGAGTAGCGGTACCGTGAAATCGAAGCGCTGTAACCCGATTTTATACATTGCGGCAATATTGGCAGAAGCAAGCAAGACCAGTGCACAGCCGTACGGGAACACGAGCGGCGCCGCGTCGAGATACGCCTTCCCGGCGATGACAGCGACGACGAAGCCCGGCGCAAAACCAAAGAGCGCGAGTGCCGTTCCACCGATGAGGACGACCAAAATCGAGGCCTGTGCGAGCAAGCCGCGCGGCGAACGGCCCGCGGCAATTCGCGCGGTGGCTTTGGGCATGATGATGGTCGGAACGAATGCCAGCACCGTGAAGAGCGCGCGCCCCGCAAGCGATGCTGCACTATAGAGCCCGGCTTCTCGTTCCGGAAAATAATGCTTCACGAGGATCACATCGAAGAGTGCCATCACGGTGATCGCACCGACCGACATCGCGATATTCGAAGACGTAGCGACGATTCTGCGCCACGGCAAGACCAGCACCGCCGCAGGTTCTCCAAACTGGCGAAACTGGAGGGTCGTGTAAACGAACGATAGGGCGAGTGCGATGTCGAGTCCGACGAGCGCACCGAGCGCGCCGAAGCCGGCGAGCGGCAGGGCGGCACCGAGGATGGCTTTCCCCACCGCTTCGATCACCGACGACACGGTGAACGTCGCGAACCGCTGCGCACCCTGATAGATGCCGCGCTGGACGTAGAGAACGAGCGTCAGCATCAGCGCGACGCCGGACGCCGCGATCAATCGCAAATCGAGGATGTGAAGATAGTCCGCGATCGCGGAACTGAACGCGAGCGAGAGGAGGAACGCGAGCGCCCCGACGACGAGCGAAGCCAGCGTCGCGAGTCGCGATAGTCGACGCAGGTGCGGACGATCGCCACGTGCGTGCAGGTCGGCCGCGACTTTAGCGATCGCCGTCTGCACGACGAGTCCGGGCAGCGAACAAATCAAGACGGAAGCGAACAGCGACGTGACGATCGCATATCCAGCCACGCCGAGAAGCCGACTGACTTCGAAATACCAGAGGTAGTGAAAAACGTTCGCGAGCATCAAGCCGGCGAAAACGACGGCACCGTGACGGAGAAAGTCATTATTTCGAATTTTTTCGATCAAGCGCGCGTGCCGCTAAATTTCGCGCGAAGCATCGCCGCTACGCGATCGATTTCCGCGACGCGAAGCGCCTTCGCCGTGACAACGAAGATCGTACCGCCGAGCGAAAGCGCCACGATCACGAAGAGTGCGTCTTGAGATACGCTCGTCACCCGCGGTGCGGCGACGTATTCTAAATACGCGATGACGCCGGCCATAACGGCGGCCGCGATTCCCACCCGCACGGCTTGCCACGCGACGCCGCGCCAACCGATCGAACCGAGGAGACCGCGTACCACGAACGCGAGCGCGACCGCCTGCGCGACTTGCGAGAGGGAGCCGGCGAGGAGCAATCCGCGTGCGCCGAGCGACGGCAAAAAGACGAGAACCAAAACGATGTTGAGGACGACCGAGGCAAGCGAGATCGCGACGGTCGGCCAGACCGCGCTGCACGCAAACGTGCAGCGCGACAGCACGACATTGATCGCGATTGCCGCAAGGCCGATCGAGGCGAACGGGACGAGTGAGGCGGTTAAGAGTGTCGCGTGCGGATCGAAAGCACCGCGTTCGAAGAGAACGCGCACGAGCGGACCCGCGATGACGATCAGTCCGACCGTCGCGGGGATCGTGATCACGTTGACGATTTGCAGGCTCGATTCGACCGCGCGTCGCACCGCTGCGCGATTCGCGCGCGCGAATTCCGTAGCGAGAAGTGGAAAGAGCACGGTTGCAAGCGCCGTAGTGAAAACCGTCTGCGGAAAGCTCGTGAGTTTGATCGCGTAATTCATCCCGGAGATCGCGCCGACCGGTAAACCCGATGCGAAATGTCGATCCAAAAAAATTCCAGCCTGTCCGCCGAGCGAACCGAGCACGATCGGTCCGATTACGAGCACCAATTCGCGCAGCCCGGGATGATCGAGCGCAACGATCGGTCGATATCCGCCGAGCGCCAGCAGAGCCGGCAACTGTACGACGAGTTGCGCGATGAGCCCGAGGAGCGTTCCGAATACGAGCGCCTGAATGCCCCAGTGCGGTGCGAGCAGCACCACGGCGCCGATCGTGCAAATGTTAATCGCAACGCCTTGCAGAGCGGCGGATGTGAACCGGCCCTGCGCGTTGAGCAGGGCGCTCAAAGCGCCCGCGAGACTCGTAGTCACGACACCCGGGATGATCGCGCGTGTCATCTCCACCGCGGATGCCGCCTGATCGTGGGTAAAGCCGCTGGCGATCGCTGGAACGTAAAACGGGGCGAGGTACCACCCGGCGACGGAGAGTAGGCAAAGCACAACCACGAGCACGTTGAGAATCGTGCTCGCTAAGCGCCACGCCGATTGCCGGTCTCCCGCCGCAAACCAGCGCGTGAACAGCGGCACGAGCGCACTGACTAAGGCACCGTTGAACAGACCGAAAACGATCGTGGGGATCGTCGTGGCCGCGATAAACGTGTCGAGTTCGCGGCTCGTACCGTAGAAGCGAGCGTTGACGACTTCCCGGCCGAAACCGAGAATGCTCGAGCCGAGCGTGGCGCCGGCGACGATCGCAGCCGACGCGAAACGGCCGCGAGAGGGCGGACCCGGCTCCGGGAGCGCCCGCAGACGTGCGGGAATGAGGGACCTCGCTTAGGGGGAAACGGACGCGGCGACGCGCTCGATCACGGAAAGATACGCCGCAACCACGTCATGCCAGCTATGCTCGGCGCGGACGTATTCCCTCCCTTGCGCGCCAAGTGCCGCGCCCTCACCCAGGAAATCAGATTCTGCCAACAGAGTAAAGTCGACGTCATTGCGATACCAGGCGCCACCTCGTGCCCGTCGACACTGGTTGACGAGCACTTCGCTCTCCGCACTAACCAAGGCCGGCGTTCCGACGGACCACGCTTCGAGCATCACGATCGAGAGGCTCTCAAAGAGCGAGGGGTGCACGAGCATACGAGCCCCCGCCATGGCTTCGAACTTCGTCTGCTCGTCGAGCGTACCGACGGCGCGAATTTTGGGGTGATTCGGTACGGCCATCGTCTGCGGGCCCGCCAAGACGAGCGTCCGCGTGCGGTCGGCTCCGGCGAGAAAACTTGCAACGAGCGCATCGATGTTCTTTGCCGGGTCGATGCGTCCGACGTAGAGCAGATATGGCTCCGAGATCCCGTGCTTCGCCGCAAACGCGCCGGAATCGATTCGGGACGGCGGCTCGATGCCAAACCCGATCGGCGAATCGTCGAGCGAAAGATGCGGGAAACGGGTGCGAAGCATCGCGCGCTCGCCATGACTCGTCGTGACGATCGCGCTCGGCAAGGCAAAAAACGAATCCCACATCGGCAGATGGATCATCCACTCGTCGTGTGCGAGCGGGATCAAGATCGCGCGACGCGCGACGTCCGGTAGTCCGAAGTACGTCGTCGCGTAGAGATACGGAAGAAAGAGCACCGCGTCGTAATCGCGCGCACGCAGAGCTGCGGTCAGTTGCGGTACGTCCGGGCCCTGCTCGCGCATCCAACGATCCACTCGCTTCGCCGACGGGTCGATCGTATAGCGCAGTGCGCGGGAGCGTCGATCGAATGACGCCGGACTGCGCTCGCGCGCGACCGGAAAGCGCAGAGCGGGTACCGTTCCGATCGTACCGGGGCCCGGCGGGTACACGTTCTTCCACGTTCGATGATCCGTCGCGCACGTGGTAAGAATTTCCACGTCGACATGTTCGTGGAGCCGCTGGGCAAGCTCCAGGCAAAAGCGTTCCGCACCCCCGATGACGCTTTCGCCGCAACGGTGGATGACGAAGGCTACCCGGCGTCGAGCCACTGTTGCAAACGTTCGATAGCCGCGCGATCGGAAATCGCGCCGACAACGCCGCGCTGTGCGGTCGTGATCGTTCGACGAAGCGTCTCATCGTCTGCGACGACTTTCGCAAGTGCTGCAATCCGCACCAGCTCCTCGCGGGTGGTGAAAACGATGCCGGCAGGTTTGACGAGTTCGCGGACGATCGGCTCATCGTAAGCAAGGACCGGCGCGTCGAAATGCATTGCGGTGCGAATTTCGACGCCGAGCGGATCGTTATCGCCCATCGACCAGAAGAGGGTCGCGTTACGAAACATCGCCAGGCGCTCGGCATCGCTCGGTTCGTGGACGAGAACGACATTATCCACCAAGTTCAGCTGGTAAATCAGATCGCGCACGCGCCCGTAGACGTCCTCATCGATATCGCCCGTCGCGATCAAGCATAACCGCACCGAACCGTCGAGGCGCACGTAATCGAGAAACGCTTCGAGCAGCGCGTCGAGCGGTTCGAGTGCGCGGAACGGCCCGCTGAACATGAGGTTCGTATTGCCATCCTGGAGGTTCGCGTTGAGCTCGACATCAGGCAACTGCTCCCAACGCCGCTCGTCGAGGGCGTGCGGCATCCATTCGACGGCAACGCGCGCTTCAGAGAGCGCGTCGTAAAGTGAACGTGAAGGAATAAAAATCGGCGCGGTCCGTCCGCGCAAGACATCCACGGCTGCGAGCGCGATGCCATGGACGACGAGTGCGGCGCCCTGCGGTGCTGAGCGAATTTCATCCGCGCCCGACACATGCGCGAGCGTCGGCACGGCCGCGTCGGTAACGCGAATGCCAGTCCGTCCAAGTCGTACGTCGAGCGCGGTAGCATACGAGCGAATCGCACTATTATCGGGATCGGCGAGGACGCGAATCGAACGCGAAGGCCAGAGGTTTGGCGCGGCGATCTCATCGACGATCGCCTCAAATCGATCGAACACGCCTTCCCACGCGCCATACTGCGCCGCGTATGCGCGCCCACGCATCCCGATCGCCTGCAGTTCGCGATCGTCGCCGTCGATGCGCGCGAACGCCGCTTCCCATTCCGTTGCAGAACCGGCAACCCAGCCGCCGCCGGATTGCACGACGGCAGTCGATGTCGCAAGGCACGCGGCGTGAACGACGGCAGGAAGTCCAACGTGCCAGCCTTCGAAAATCGCCCGGCTGTAGCTTTCATTGAGCGATGGTTGCACGATCGCGCGGGCGTGCGCGAGCAGCGTCCACTTCGCATCTTCGCTCACGTAGGCGAGATCGACGATCCCCTCGTGCCGCGCGAACGATGCGCTGCGGTCACCGACGAGGACCAATTTGAGTTCGGAATCTCGGTAGCGGCGCCGATACGCATCGAACGCAGCGACAGCGAGGTTGAGATTTTTCGTCGAATCTTGGCGGCCGATGTAGAGCGCGTAACGTTCGCGTTGCGGGGCAAAGCCTTGGACGCTTTCTTGCGGTACAGTCGACGGAGCGTCGATGCCGAGACCCAGCACGCGCGACTTTGCCGCGATACCCGGGCCGTAGAGTCTCCGTGCGAGTTCCGCTTCGCCGGCGCTATTGAAGAGCAGGCGCCGCGAGCGGTAGTGAGCGTCTGCAACCCGGTCGAGATATGCATAGGGTTCGTCGTGCAGACACGGCTGAAAGAACGCCTTGCGACCGGCGCGCACGACGCCGTCGACCACGGGGCCGTAGAGATACGGAGAAAGCACGACGGCATCGTAGCGATCGATACGCTCGGTGAGGGCGCCCGCGAGTCCGCGCGAACGAATCCCTTCGCGAAAGAACGTCTCGGCATCGGAGGGTTCGAGCGGCGATACGCCGCGTTTGAGCGCGCCCACCGTGCGGAGCAGGGCCGTATTAATGCGCGTGAACGCGCGTCGATCGCGCGGGTCGACGAGGTAACGGTGCACCTGCATCCCCTCGATCTCCTCGACACCGGCTCGCAGAGTGTTGCGCGACCAGTCGTCTTCGAACGAGCGGCAGCACGTGGTGAGGACATCGACGCCGTGGCCGCGTGCGGCTAAGCCCCGAGCGAACTCGAAAGCGGATCGCTCGGCACCGCCGCGCGTGTCGGCACCGAACCACGGCGTGAGAAAAGCGACGTTTCGCTTCAGGTCGATCGACCGTCGCGGTCGAGCTCGCGTTCGAGCGCTTCGACTTGTGCGCGCAAGAGTTCGACCTGTTCGATGAGTCGACGATTTACCGTCGCGTTTTCGCGCAAAGCGCGGATGAGCGACTCGTTGACGTTGCGTTGATCTTTAAAAAGAAACGCGAGTAAAGCGAGTACGGCCCGCTGCAGTCGCGCGCTGCGATCGAGCGGGAAAAGCCGCAGATGGCTGGGCCATTTGGTACGGACCTGCGAAGCGTGTTCCGCGATGTTGAGCAGCGTTTCGATCGAGGCTAAGCTCGCGGCGCTCGCCGTCACGAGCAGCCGTAGATTTGCCGTCGGCGGTCGCGTGACGGAGCGGCGCCGACGTGAGAGCTCCTCGTCGACGCGCAGCATCAACTCATCGGGGTCGATCCCCGGATTCGTCGTTTCGATCACGCTACGGCGGGTTTTCGGATCGTGCGCGAACTTCCCCGTTCCCGACGGAACCGGCGGCGACGCCGACGATTAACCACCATGTCGCAGCAACCGTCGGATAGAACACGAGATCGTCGAAGAGACCGTGCGCGACGAATCCCGCCGTCGCAGCGACCGCAGCGAGCGCGAGCGGTGACGAGCGCACGTGCCCCGAGAGTACGGCGACCGCCTGACGGACCCACACGACGGTGGCAGCGAGCAGAACGAGTCCGCCGTCGGCCAACGTTTCGAAGAGCCAACTATTCGCGTGCGTCCGCAAATCCGGGTAGCCGACCGAGCCCAGCCGAATTTCGAAATTCCCCGCGCCGACGCCGAGCAGCGGACTGCTGCGAAAAAGCGCGAGCGCTGCGTGCCAGAGTTGGGTGCGCGTTCCAAGCCCGTCGGGGCGCGCGACCTCATCGGCCAAGACGACGCGGCCAAGCGATCCCGACGCGAGCGTAAGTGCACCGATGGCCGCGATCCCGCCGACGACTGCGATAAGAGCGGTGCGTAGCCCCGCGGAAAGCGGACGCCACTGCAACACGACGAGCGTTGCGACTGCGAGACCGAACGCACCGCCGCGCGAGAGCGTGGCAACGAGCGCGAGACCCAGGACCGCGAGCGCGACGAGCGCCAATCGCGAACGCCATTCGATGACGGCGACGAGCAACACGGGGTAGATCAATCCAAGATATCCGGCAAGCTGATTGGGACCGGCAAGAAGTCCGGCGACGCGCGGCACGATGTGCGATCCGATCGGAAAAGCAGATGGCGCGCCGGTGAAGAGTTGCCCGAGCGCACCGACCGATACGACGAGCGCGACGAGCGCAACGCTAGTCACGACGAGCCGTTCATCGCGCCGCACGGCGAGGGCAGCGTGCGCGATGAGAAACGTAATCGCGTATTCGAGAAGTTTGATCGATTCTTGCAGCACGAGACCGCGATCGGTCGCCCAGATCCCCGAGAGCAGTGTCGCGAGCGCCATCGCACCAAAGCCGATGCCGACGATGCGCACCGCCGGTCGGCGCAGCGTTCGCAACAGTTGCGTTTGAGTTAAAAACGCGATCCCGACCGCAGCGCTGACCAGCACCGAGATGCTCAGCGCTACGCTGCCGTGCTCGTGCGTCCATTCGATCTCATCGGTGAGAAAGAGCATGGCCACCGCCCACGTCGGGCGCAAGCGTCCGAGCACGAATGCGGCAATGGTGACGGCGGCAAAGATCGCGCTCGAGAGCGGATCGAGTTCCAGCCGACGCATCGGTTCGATGACGATCGGGCCGAAGAGCCCAATTGTCGCGGCGTGGTTCAGTGGGCGCCGACTCCGCGCAGTACGGCGGGAATCGTGCGCAAGATGATCCCAAGATCGCCGAGCGGCGTCCACGTCTCAATATACGTGCGGTCGAGTTCGACCCACTCGTGAAAGGGCACGTTGGAGCGGCCGGAGATCTGCCAGAGACACGTGATGCCGGGCTTGACCGTCAAGCGCACGAGCGCATCCGGCGCGTAATTTTCGACTTCGCTCGGTAGCGGTGGACGCGGACCGACGATCGCCATCTCCCCGCGCAACACGTTGAAAAAGTTGGGCAGTTCATCGATGCTCGTGCGGCGCAGCAGCGCGCCCAGCGGATGCAGGCGCGGGTCGCGTTTGATCTTGAAAACGGGACCCGGAACTTCGTTGAGATGTTCGACGTCCTTGGCGTAGCGTTCGGCGTCGACGATCATGGTGCGCAACTTGACCATCTTGAATCGTCGACTGTCGAGCCCGACGCGTTCCTGCAAGAAAAACGGCGAGCCCGGTGAGACGACGACGATGCCAAGCGCAGCAATCGCCACGATGGGAAGGCTGACGATCGCAGCCGCACCGCCGACGATCACATCGAGCGAGCGCTTGAGCGCATACCAATGCGCCGGGACCGTGCGTTCGCGTCTGCCGGACGCACGCGCTGCGAGCGGAACGACGTTCATACGCGCGACCCCAGCAGCGTCGCTTCAACGCATGCGCCGACGTAGTCGAGGCCGGCGATGGTTCCAAGATCCTCGGGCAAAAGGTCGGGACCGACCTCGAGAAACGGCACGTATTCGCGCGTATGGTCGGTACCCGGCTGCGTCGGGTCGCAGCCGTGATCGGCAGTAAAGATCAGCCGATCGCCCGCACGGAGCGCCGCGAGCAATTCGGGCACCCGTGCATCGAGCGCTTCGAGCGCGGCGCCGTACCCGCGCACGTCTCGACGATGGCCGTACTTCGAATCGAAATCGTTCAAATTGACGAACACGAAGCCCGTTTCGAGGGCCGCGAGACGTTCGAGGCTTTTGTTAATCGCCGCCGCGTTGTCGGGGACGCGGTCGGATGTAGTGATGCCGTGCCCGCAGTAGATGTCACAAATTTTGCCGATCGCGTGCACGGGGACGTTGTGAGCGGCCATCCGATCGAGCACGCATGGCGGCGGTTCGATGGCGTAGTCGCGGCGATTAGCCGTACGCTCGTACGCGCCGGGAATGCCGACGAACGGGCGCGCGATCACGCGATTGACATTGTGCGGTGCGACGAGCATGGCGCGCGCAGCCTCGCACCAGGCGTAGAGCTGCGCGAGCGGCACGGTCGACTCGTGAGCAGCGACTTGAAAAACAGAGTCCGCCGACGTGTAAAGGATCGGCCTCCCCGTGCGCTGATGTTCCTCGCCGAGTTGCGCGATAATTTCCGTGCCGGACGCCGGGACGTTCGCCAGCGGCGGCTTGCCGACAATTGCGGTAAATGCGTCGACGACATCCGGTGGGAAGCCGTGCGCGTACGTCGGAAACGGGACATCGGTGATAATGCCCGCCATTTCCCAGTGGCCCGTAATCGTGTCCTTCCCTTTCGATCGCTCGGCAAGACGACCGACCCTCGCATGCGCAGACTCCGGGGCAAAAACACCGCGTATCGATGTAATGCGGCCGAGCCCAAGTTCGGCGAAATTCGGCAAACGCAGGCCGCCGAGTCGCTCGGCGACGTTCGCGAGGGTATTCGCGTTGCCCGTGTCGCCGTAGGTTCCGGCGTCGGGCAGAGCGCCGACTCCCCCGGAGTCTAAAACACACACGATCACGCGAGGCATACGAAATTTGCGGTTCGCACGGCCGACGAAGCGCGCCTCCCGGGCGGGACCGCTCCCCCATGGCGATGAAAGCGCGCCGGTCACCGTTTCAGAAAGCAGAATGCCCATTCGCCGTGTAGTCATCGCCGCGTTCGCGCTCGCGCTCGCCGCCGGGATCGCTCCCGCCGGGGCCGTCACCCGGACCGTGGATCTGAACGCGCAGTCGGTCCGTTACTTTAGCAACCGCTTCATCGTTACAGCGGACGGGAGCGTGCGGGCCCGGCTCTCCGACGGCACGGTGATTACGGGCAATACCTTTTCGATGGATCTGAAGCTCAATCGCTTCTTGATCGCGGGCGGCGTTCACGTCGTCGGGCCGGGGATCGACCAGCGTGGAGCGGCTTGGGCCGGCTACCCCGATCTCGATGAGTCGTTCTTTCTGCCGGCCTTCACGGACCCCGATCGCTGGACGTTCTTCGGCAGCGACTACGCCCACCCGCAAAAAGGCCGCGTCCAACCGGGTGACGCTTTTTTTCTCCCCGACGTAAGCGCCGATCGGCCGTTCATCCGCGCGAACGCCGCGACGATCATCCCGCGCCAGATGGTGCAATTCAGTCCGGGCAGCATTCTGGCTCTTGGGGTCTACGTTCCGATTCCGGGTTACGATCTGGTCTTCTCGGCCAATCCCAACTTCTCGCAGAACGCCTTTGCCGGCGCGATCAGCGACGTGGGCCTTCCCTATCACGGCTCGCGCACGAGCGTCTCGACGTTTCATCTGCGCTACGATCAGCTCTTCGGTGCGTACCTCGCACTCGATCAGCACTTCGTATGGGATAAAGACTACATCGTGCTCTCTGCCGACCCGCTCAATCGGCCGCAGCGCCAGTATAACGCGATCGGGTTCAGAAAATGGTCGCCGCACTTCGAGACGCGCCTCTTCGAACAGGAAAGCGTCTATCAGCACGTGATCAGCAAACCCGACGTCGCGACCGTCTTCTCGAACCTCCAGGCGACCTTGGGTAAAAATCGCACGTCGCTCGGCATCAACGTGAATCAGTTCAACACGAGCGTCATTCCGGCCGACTCGCACCACGACTTCAATCCGCTCGCCGACCAGCATCCGTTCGAGTTTCAAATGGGCCTCACGCATTCCAACACGCTCATCGCCGGAACGCCGATCCAATTTGCCTACCGGCTCGGCGTGGGCATGGCGCACAACAGCTACAGCGTCGAGACGTTCGGCGCACAACAGACGCCGATCAACACGCTCTGGTACAACGTCGCGGGCTTCACGCTCATCACGCCAAATATCAGGCTTCCGGGCAATATCAATTTCAACGCCTCGTTCGATCGTTCGCGCCGACACTATTCGCTGCCGGTCTACCAAGACAACGCCTCGACGACGCTCTCGGCCAATAAGTCGTACTCGACGAAACTCAATTTTTCGCTCGCGTATAACGTCAACAATACGGGCCTTTACTACGGCGCACGTCAGCTCGAGTTTTTTCCGACCAACAATATCCCAGCTGATCCTGGGTTTGCCGCCTTCCGCGGCTTGACCACCAGTCGCGCGCTCATCGGCGGCTTCGTCTTCACACCGAACCCCGACTTCGCACTCAACCTCCAAGCGCGACGGGAGTGGGATACGCCGACGCAAGTTCCATTCGTTTACGGCAGCCCGCCATACTCGCTCGCCGGCGACGTGCGCATCCGGCTCTCGCCGCACGTCCTCATGGACGTCTCGCGCTCGTATTTCTTCAATTTCGCAAATCAACGCCTTTCGCCCCAAACGACGGTACAATTCGCACCATGATGACGCCCCGCTCGCGCTCCGCGCTCCTCGCTATCGCCGCACTGACGGCAGTCCTCACGGCAACCAGCGTCGTGCACGCGCAGACAACGACTGCGCAAAGCGCAGCGCCTCTCCAGTCGCAAGCTCCGACCCAAGTCATCGGTGGGCTCTTACGCTTTGCCGGACAGCTCCTCGACGTCCAGAACGGCTACGTTTTCCTGACGACCGGCGATGCGTTCAAACTCGCGCCGGTCGTGCGCATCGTGGACGCCGAAACCGGACAACCCACGACGGTGACCCCACAAACGCGCATGTACGTGCGGCTCGATTTTGACACGACCTCGGGTGTCGTAACAGAAATGGCTCTCGCGAAGAAACGGATCGCAGGTGAGAAGAGCTTCGAGGAAGTCAAGCAATTTGCAATCGCGCAGTCCAAACCCGTGGTCAATCCCGAATTAATCGGCCGCAAGGGCCTCACGGGGAAACCGGTGCTCGTTGTGTTCACAGTCGAAGTCCCGGCATCGACGCCGTACAGCGATCAAGTCTACGTCGCAACCGACTACAGCAATTGGGATCCGCGCGCCATTCATATGGATCGGTTCGACGCATTGCACTACCGCGTCATCCGTAAGCTCGCCTCCGGTACGAAGTTTGCTTATCGCGTTACGCGCGGTTCGTGGAATTCGGTCGAGCGCGGTCGAGACGGACTCGAACCCGCGCCGCACCAAGTCGACGTCAAAGAAGTCGACTCGCAAGCGGAGCGCGCGATCGTAACGCGCTGGTCAGACGAAAATCCGCTCGACCCCGGTCAGCGCAACATCGGACCGGGCAATATCCCCACGCCCTTCCAGGTCAACCCCTTTCCCTCGCTGCCAGCCGGTTCGACTCCGAAACCGCCGAAACCGCACTAACATGAAGCGGGCGTTCGCGGTGTTCGCCTTGCTCCTGTGTGCCCTCACAACACGGGCCGATGCGCGCGCGACGCTCGACGTGCGCGCGGGAACGCTCGATTTTTACAGTGACGTCCTCGCGCTCGTCGCACACGATCGCGTCGTAGCAAAAATCAGCGATCGGACGATCGTCTCCGATTACGCGTATATCGATGTCTATCACGATCGCGCCGTCTTCGGCGGCGACGTGCATCTACGTGAAGGCGCCAGCGAGCGCGCGTTCGCGACCCTAGCGGTCGACATCGATACCTTGACCGGTATGGGAATCACCGGCGACGACACGCCCCGGGTGCTCGCACTCGCCCACCTCGATCCTTCGGAAGACCATCCGCTCGATGCGTTGCCGACGGGCGACGCGTTTGCGGTAACGGCGTTCGACGGACGCTCGCCGTACATCCGCGCGCGTCACGCGATCCTGAGCGCGCACGCAAACCTCCGCCTAACGCCTGCGGCGTTTCCGAGCAATCTCTTCGCACCGCCGGCGCCGACCTTTCTCTATTCGCTCGCCGCGAACCCGAATCTCACAACCTCGACGCTGCCTGCGGCGACCTTCGATCAGCCGCTCAATGTTGCTGGCGGAAAAAACGCGCTGCTCGCAGCGCACGTCCGTTATCTCGAGGGCACCGGCGGTGTCGTCGCGTTCGACGAGCATCTCGTCGACGGCGATCGCGCCTACGCGGTCGTGGCGATCGATGCTCCGGCGCGCGTCGCGCAGACGCTTGGCCTCTCGGCATATCAGCGGATGAGCGACCGGCTCACCCAGTCGCTCGACACGACGCGCGCGTACGGGCTCACCATCGCGCACTACGCATTCAACGCCGAAGTCGGAGGCATGTACGGGCGGCTCGATGTCGCACAAGCGGGAGCGAGCGGTACGGTCGAGACGAGCCTTCGCACGCGCGACCGGCCGCTGTTCGCGGGCGCGACGTATCGACTGCGCGGCACGTACGGACTCGATCACAATCCGTTCGGCGAACTCAACCGAACGGGCGAGCCGCTCAACTACCCGCTGCTCTTCCGCACCTCGCTCGAAGCGGACGTCGCCTCGCCGCTCGTGCACGGTCCCTTTGGAACCAATGCCAGCGCCACGCTTACGGACACCCAAACGTGGTACGCCTACCCGCGGACGCGCAATTCCCTCGGCGGGACCGCGACGATCTCCAAACGCTTTAGCAGCGCGCTCTTCGGAAATGCCAGCGTCTCGGCGAACTTTTTCGACGACAACTACGGCGCGGCACAGCTAAAATTCTTTCCACCGACGCCGGCGATCTTGCCGAACGGCAGCACGTGGTTCGGTGCCGATGCATACCGGGGATTCTCTACCGCGCGCACCTACACGCTCGACCTCTACGTCACGCCGCGCCCGTCGACGGACCTGCGGCTGAACCTCACGCGCACGAACGATTTCCCGCAATTCAACGGCTATGGGCGACCGCTGACGGTCGCGCGGCTCGACGTGCGTTTCCGACCGATCCCCAATCTTGGGATTGCGCTCGGCCGCAGCGATCAATTCGGCTGGGGCGGCCTAACATTTTCGCGCTGGTATTTGAGCGTGACGCCATGAGAACCGCCGGCGCGCTCGTCCTCGCGTTTACCACGCTCGCCGCCGCCGCTCGAGCGGACGAGCCGCCGGTTTATCGCAGCACGCTGCTCGGAATCAGCGCGACGGCGGTTATGCTCGAGGGGGGGGCGACGCTGCGGCGCTCGCCGGAATTCCAAGCGCCGCTCGACGCACGCGCCTTCGGTCGCACCGTTTATCTAAGGCTCGACGAAAGCGGTGCCGTCACATCGATCGCACTCGCGCAGCCGCGACACTCGCATCTAACGGCACTTGCCGATCTTTCGCCGACGACGTTCGCAATCGCCGCGCGGCCCGGCGCGCAGCAGGGTGCCGATCGGCTTACGCTCACGATCGTCGTCGCCGTTCCGCCACGCACGCCGAGCGGCGACGACGTCTATCTCAGTACGGACCGGACGGGATTTGCCGCAGCGGAACTGCGTATGAACCGCACCGATCCACTGCACTGGTCGATCGATGTGCCGATCGCGCGCGGCTCGACGCTCGTTTACCGTTTTACGCGCGGCAGCTCTGCAAACGGCGAACGCGACGGGGCAGGCGGCGGTGTCCCCGCCCATACGGTCCTCGCCGATACGCCAAAGCGCACGAACGACAACGTCGCTTCGTGGGCCGACCTGCCATAGCGCGATACCCGGGACTTTCGCTCCCGCCGTACGAAAGGCGCAAATGTTTTGAGCCCATCGGGTGAATCACGTCCCGCGGTTACGGTTAGGTGGCTATCCCGCCTTGCGACGGTCGGCACGCGTGAGCGAACGGCGCTTTGGGCTCTCGCCTTTTTCGTGCTCCTCTTTGCCCGTCGTTGGCAGCAACTTATTTCACCGCAAGTCTGGGACGAAGACGGATCGGCAGTTCTACGCGGCTTTATCGATGTCGGCTACTCGACCGTCTTCGATCCGCTTGCCGGCTACCTCGTCGGTGTGGCGCGATTTATCTCGCTCGCCGCATTCGCGATTTCCCCGGTTTACTATCCGATCCTGAGTACGATTTTCGCATGGCTCTTCATCGTGCTCGTCGCCGTCGCGATCGCTGTCGCGCCGATTCGCATACGCGGCGGACCACTACTTGCCTTCGCAACGCTGCTCGTGCCGTCCGATCCCGAAGTGTTTGGATTGCCGCTTTATACGTTCTGGTGGGCGGGGCTTCTAATCGTTCTCGCGACGCTCTGGGAGCGCGGTGCCGGTGCACAGCGCTGGCGGAACGCTTTCGTCGTTATCGGCGGACTTTCGTCGCCGGTGATTCTCCTCGCGTGGCCGCTCTTCGCGTACCGGCTCATCGTCGACCGCACGAGTCGAGCCGAACGCTGGACGTTCGCATTCGCCTCGATTTGTGTCGCGATCCAAATCGCGGTGCTCCGTTCGCAGCACGTTGCACCGGAAAAGAGCCTGCTCGATCTGGGCAATGTACTCACAGCCCAGGCGGTTTTTCTGGGCAATTACATCCTCGGCAACCTCGCCCGCGTAAACGCCGGACTACACGCAATCGTTCTTGCACTCGCCGGCTTTGCGACACTTGCGTTCGTCGTCGCCGCGGTTCGCGAGGAACGGCAGTCTTTCGAAAGTCTCCTCTGCCTGCTCTATCTCTGGTTCGGTTCGATCGCACTCTCTGCAGCACGTGTCAGTGTCTCGATACTCGACCCTGTCGGCGGGGGTCCGAGATATTTTTTCTATCCGTTTGTTTTCGAGGGCTGGTTCCTCGTTCACATCGCTTGCACGGCGCGCCGGCCCGCAATTCGCATAACCGCGACCGCTTTTCTTGCCCTCGGCTGCCTAACGGCACTCCCCATTTTGAGCCGATCGCAAGACGATCTCAGTTGGACCGCGAGCCTCGGGCAGTGCACGGTCATCGGCGACACGCAGCCCTACCGCTTGCCGGTTCAATACGATGGTAATTCGTCGTCGGCATGGTCGCTCGCGATCACCGGCGCGCGCTGCCGGGAACTCGTAGCACGCGATGCAATCGTACGCCTTATCCCGTCGCTTCGACCCGAGGCGCTGTTTGTTGCCATCCCCGTCGATGCGGGGCACATCGATACGACGACGATCGCCTCGACCGCGGCAATCGAGAAGAATTCGTGGCTGGGCAGCGATTTCCAACGATCGCATCCGTCGGGCTTAACCGTGATTGGCTCGTGGCGAAACAGCGACGCCGACACCGGCATTCTCCAATTGCAACTGCACCGCGGTGATCGCGTGCTCTTCCGCACGGGACCAGGCGATGCGGGCCAGCGCATAGACATCGCGGACGAAACGACCACGTGGACACAACATCTACCCGTCACCGCTACGCCCGATTGGACGATCCTGGAATTCTCTGGTCCGCGCCTGCCCGATCGTTTTACGGTGACATTCGAAGACAACGGGACGACCTTGGGCGAGTGGTCGGCGGTAGCGCTCGCGCGGCGCCCTTAGCGAAGCTGAATCGGGATCGACGCCTTGACTTCAAAACCGTCGACACTACGCGCGACGATCTGCAGCGTGTACGTGCGGTGCAGCCAAAACGGAATCCACGGTACTTTGTACGCAAGCGAGAAACGCCCGACACCTTCGCGCGTCAGCGGCACGGCATAGTTGGTAATACGCGCTTCGACGTAGCCGACGTTGGGTGAAGTCTCGACGTGCCCGCGCACGGTATCGAACGAGTGCACGACGCGTTCGGAGAGCTCGTAGCTGCGAATCGCGGGCATCCCGTGGGGCGGCGGCGTCGCCGTCTGCGCGAGCGCAATCGAGCCCGCACCGAAGAGGGCCGCTAGGAGCATCGACCAAAAGCGCACGCTGTGGATTATCAACCCCTCGATCTCTCGGCGATGCGGGTGACATCGCTCGATGCTCGCCCATCCAAAGTCTCGCGCGCGGCGCTGGGAGCAACGACGCCCGCGCCTGCAAGCTTTCGCGACTGGTTCGACGCCCTCCCGGACGTCCTCGCGGGCACATCGCTGCGCGAACTGATCGAACGCACCGTCACGGCGATCCAGAACCGGCGTCCGGTTCTCTTCGGGATGGGCGGGCACGTGATCAAAGTCGGGCTCGCCCCACTGGTGTGCGACCTCATTCGCGAGGGCCTCATCTCGGCGGTCGTCTCCAACGGGTCGGTCACCATTCACGACGTCGAACTGGCACTCGTCGGCAAGACCTCCGAAGACGTCGACGTCGCGCTGCAAGATGGCTCGTTCGGCATGTCCGGTGAGACGGCCGATTTCATCTTGGGCACGATCAAGGCACGCGGCACGAGCGTCGGCGTCGGACGCGCACTCGGCGACGCGCTCGCGACCGCACCTTACGCTGCCACCTCGGTGCTTGCGACGTGTGCGAAAGAAAAGATCGCGATGAACGTCATCGTCGCGATCGGCACGGACATCGTGCACGCGCATCCGCAAGCCGACGGCGCCGCGCTTGGCGCGGCTTCGCTCTATGATTTCCGGACGCTGTGCGCGGTCGTCGGCGACTTGCTCGACGGCGGCGTTTATTTGAATTTCGGTTCGGCCGTCTTACTGCCCGAGGCGTTCCTCAAGGCCGTCAGTACCGCGCGTAATCTCGGCTTTGGCGGTTCGTTCACAACGGCCGACTTCGATTTTATCCGTCAATATCGCGCGGCGACCAACGTCGTACGTCGCCCGCATTTGGGCACGGCTGGACGCGGCTTTTCGTTTACCGGTCACCATGAATTGATGTTTCCGCTTTTCTGGCAGGCCGTCCGCGAACGGCTCGCTTCATGAACGAATTCATCAGCATCGTCGTTCCGCTCTATAACGAAGAGGGGAACATTCGCACGCTGGTCGCGCGAATCGGTGCGATCATGGAAGGGATCTCCCCGAACTACGAACTCGTGTGCATCAACGATGGCAGTAAAGACGGCACGCTCTTCGCCTTGCGCGAAATCGCACGGACGAATCCGCACCTCGTCATCGTCAATCTTTCGCGGAACTTCGGCCATCAACTCGCGTCGACGGCGGGGCTGGACACGGCGCTTGGCGGTGCCGTCGTCTTGATGGACGGCGATCTGCAGGACCCGCCCGAACTGATCGCCGCGTTCGTCGAAAAATGGCGCGCGGGCTACGACGTCGTCTATGCGACGCGCCGCTCGCGCCGAGGTGAGAGCCCATTCAAGGTCATGACGGCACGGCTCTTCTACCGCATCACGCGTCGTCTCACCAACGTGTCGATCCCCCTCGATACCGGCGATTTCCGGCTGATGAGTCGGCGCGTCATCGATGCGCTCAAGCGCACGCGCGAGACGCACCGCTTCATCCGCGGCCTCGTCAGTTGGGTCGGTTACAATCAAATCGGCGTCGAATACGATCGCGACGAACGACTCTCGGGCAAGACGAAATATCCATTTTCAAAAATGCTGACGTTCGCAATCGACGGCATTACGTCGTTCAGCCAAGTTCCGCTGCGGCTCGCATCGTATTTAGGATTCGCCACGAGCGGCTTCGCGTTCGTCTACGCGATCGTCGTGCTGATCCTCAAATTTCTCCATCGCAACGAAGCGGGATTTACCTCGACGATCCTGGCGATTCTGTTCCTCGGCGGCGTGCAGCTGATTTCACTTGGCATCCTCGGAGAATACGTCGGCCGCATCTACGACGAGATCAAAGCGCGTCCGCTCTACTTGATCGCCGACATCGAACGATCCGACGACCGCACCGTCGCAAACACCAGCGGCCGCGGCGTCACCTGACCTGGTCCGACGCGCACGAGCGACTCTGCACGCTCGTGCTCGTACGGCCCCCCGCCATACAGATCGAGCAGCGGCGCCCCAGCCCGCACACGATCGCCGACACGCGCGCGAACGCCGACGCCCGCAAGCGCGCCCGCCGCAATTCCAAGATCGCGCGCTAATTCACCGATACCGACGGCATCGACGTCGCTCACGAATCCATCCCCGGCCGCATTAACGCTGACGGACGGTCCGGCCGCGAGCGCATCGAGCGCCCCGCGCGAGCCGCCCTGTGCTTCGATCAGTGCGACAAACTTCTCCGCCGCACTGCCGTCGGCGAGCGCGCGCTCGATCCGCGCGGCCGCATCGACGATGCCGCACGTCGCCAGCATTTCACCTGCGACGGCCTGCACGAGCACGTGCAGACGCGCATCGCGCGACGTTCCGCGCAGATAGTCGCGCGCCTCGATCGCTTCGAGACCGCTGCCGACGTACGCGGCGAGCGGCTCGTCCATGTCGGTCACAAGCGCGCTTGCGCGGCGGCCGAAGTGCACGCTGAGCGCGACGAGTTTCTCTGCGAGCGTGCGCGCATCGGCGTTCGAACGCATGAACGCGCCGCGTCCGGTCTTCACGTCGTACACGATCGCCTCGGCGCCGCCGGCGATCTTCTTCGAGACGATGGAAGCGGCTATCAAGCCGATACTCGGAATCGATCCGGTGCGATCGCGCAAGGCGTAGAGTTTCTTATCGGCCGGGACGAGGCGCGCGCTCTGCGCTGCGATTGCGCACCCGATGCGATCGACTTGCGCGACGAACGTCGCCGCGCTCAAGTCCGTCCGCACGCCGGCGATCGACTCGAGTTTGTCGAGCGTGCCGCCGGTATGTCCGAGCGCGCGGCCCGAGAGTTTCGCCACGGGGACGCCGCACGCAGCGACGAGCGGAACGACGACGAGCGAAACAGCATCGCCGACACCGCCGCTGGAGTGTTTGTCGACGCGCGGCGCGGAGCCGGGCGGAAACGCGATCGTGTCGCCGGAGTCGATCATGGCTTGCGTGAGCGCGAGAATCTCCGCATCGTCGATGCCGCGAATGACCACGGCCATCGCGAGTGCGGCCATCTGCGCATCGTCGATCGTGTCGCGCGAATAGGCCGCGATGATGTCGGTCCACGTCGCGGCGTCGAGCGGTTCGCCGTCACGTTTGCGTTCGATCGCACGGCGCATCTGCAGATGATCCACCGCGCCGGAGTTCGCGGCCCCGCAAGCGAACCCCGGTGAGATGGGGACGGTGCCGATCCCGGTCGTCGACGCCTGGGGAGCCGCCGCGACTCTGCCGCTTGCCGTGCTGCTCGGCATCGTTGCGCTCGCGTCGATACCGTATGCATATGCGATTTCACGCGCGCCTGCGATTCGACCGTCGCTGCTGGTCGCTGCACTCGCAGCGGCGCTGGGTCTGGGCCTGTGCGCGCCCGTGCTCTTCTCAAACGACGTGTACGCGTATCTGGCCTACGGCGAGCGCGCGCTGCACTTCTGCGATCCCTGGGGCGCGACTGACACGTGCAATGCCGGACCGCTCGCGCGGCTCGCACAGATCGCGTGGCATCACGATCCTCCACGCCTCGTTTACGGGCCCGCGTTCGTCGCGGCCGCCGCGCTCGTTGCATCGCTCGGCGCCGTCGACCCGCGCGCCGCGTTGCTCGCGTGGCGGCTCGGCATCGCGGTCGCATTTTTGTTCGCCGTCGCACGCATCGCACGCGTCTTTGGAGTGCGCGGCGCCGTCATCATCGGAGCGAATCCGCTCGCGCTCTGGACCGTCGCCGAAGGCCACAACGACGCGTTGATGCTGCTCGCCGCAACGTTCGCGCTCAGCACGACACGGCGGGAGAGGCCCCTCGCATGGCTGATTGCAGGAGCGATCAAAGGCATCGCACTCATACCCGCACTCTGGAACGTACGCTCGCTGCGAATGCGCGCGCTCGTGATCGTAGCGACCCTCGTCTGCTACCTCCCGCTCATCATCGATGTCGCGCGCGGCGGCGGCGTCCGCGCCTCAACGACCGTAGCTTACGATCTCGCAAGCCTGGTCCCGCTCCCGCACCTCGCGGCGCAAGCCCTCGTCGCGCTCGTCCTTGGAGCTTTGTTCCTAGTGAAGGCACCGCGCGAAGAGCGCATACCGCGCTCCGTTTTGCTGCTCTGGTGCCTACTGCCCAACGCCTATCCGTGGTACGCACTCTGGATTCTTCCATTTGCGGCAATCTTTTGGGGAACACCAGCGGCAGGCGCCCTCGTCGTCGCCGCAACGGTCTCGATCGTGCGCTACATCCCCGACGCCGCAATCGGGAACGATCCCGTCATTCGGAGTAGTATTATCCTCATGCAGTTCATGCCGCCAATCGCGCTCCTGGCCGCCGCCCGCCTGTACCGGAGACCCGCAGCCATGGCAGCGATAACGTTGCTCTGCGCGCTAACCAGTTGCGCGAAAACAGAGCCCACACCACAAACGGCAACACCCCCCACACAATCCACCCAAGCGGGCACCCCAACCGCAACGGCAACAGCAGCGTCGCAATTCGGCTACGTCCTCACGCCGCTAGCCCAAGCAAACGCCCCAGCAGGCAGCCCCCGCATCATAGAAATCGCCCTCAACGCACAAACGCTGGTCTCGCCAGGCCCAGTCCTCGTACGAATCACAACAACTCCGGACGTCGTCAACGTGATCGCGCGCGCACTAGGCCGCGAAATAAACATCCAGCAAGCAAGCCCGGGCGTCTTCTCCGGCGGAGAAGACATCCCACGCGTACCAGCCTTTATGCGCCGCAATTACGAAGTAGAAATAGTAGCAGCCAACGCCGAAGGCAAAACCGCAAGGGCGACCGTCCCGGTCACTCTCCGCTAAAGGCAAGAGAGCCCCTTAGCCCCCCCCCTCCGAGGGGGGCCTGAATTGGCATTGCGGCTCCGTGATACCATAGCCATCCGCGTTACGCCCGAAGGAAACCCACCATCGCGACCCTGGCCCCGACCCTCGTCCGTGCCCTCCCCAGTTCCAGTCGATCGCTCGCCGGCCTGATCGAGCGCCTCCGCACGCCGCTCGAGGGCAATCGCGGGCTCGCCTTCGCGCTCCACGAGACGACGGGGTCGGCCCGGCCGTACCTCATCGCCGGACTCTTCCGCGCGCTCGGCGGCCAACTGTTCATCGCCACACCGACAACCGACGTCGCCGAACGGACCTTCGCCGATCTGCTCTACTTCTTAGGTGAGGGCGAGTCGGAGACGGTGGCCTTGCTACGGGCACGCGATGAGACGGTCGGCGCGATCGAAAGCCCAAGCGAACGCAGCGCGCGCATGACGCTGCTCGCCGATTTGTGCGCGCGCAAAGCGCGCATCATCGTCGCACCCGTCGCGGCGCTGCGCCAGTACGTCATCCCGCGCGCGATGTTCGACGAGTTGAGCATCACGCTCGCCGTCGGCGACGAACCCGGCTGGGAAGATATTCAAGCGCGACTCTATCGCTTAGGCTACTCGCGCGCCGACGTCGTGAGCGCGGCCGGTGAATATGCCGTTCGCGGCGGCATTCTCGATGTCTATCCGGCGACGAGCGATGCGCCGGTGCGCTTGGAATTTTTCGGCGATACGCTCGAATCGATCCGCCCCTTCGATCTGCAGTCGCAGCGCAGCGACGGCGAGCGGGAACTCGTTCACATCACCCCGTGGCTCGAGATTCCGCGCGATGAAATGTACCGCGAACGCGTGATCGAGCGCGTAAGCGGAGAGCCCGCCATGGTCTCTGCGTTACGCGCGTATCTTGCAACCGGCGCCGACGTGCCCGATCCGTGGCTGTCGCTTGCCTTCGATTCGCGCGCGACGATCTTGGATTACCTCGATGCAAACGCGATCGTCGTGATCGACGAACCCGGCATGCTCGCGACGATCGACCGCAGCCTCGATGAAGAACGTTCGCGCGAAGAGCAAGTGTTGCTCGCCGGCGTCGAGTCGGGCGAGCTCGACGTACGCGCCGAGGAAGTCGGCGAAGCGCTGCTCGCCGATCTCGTCGCGCCGTTCCCGCGGCTCGACGACCTGCGCGATGCGCTCGCCGCGCGGCGCGTCCTCACGATCACCGGCGGCATCGAAGCGGCGGGAGAGCTTGCGTGGCTGCCGCGTTCGCTCGATGACTTCGTACTCGAAACGCGCCCGGCCGAGCACTTCAACCGCCGCATCGAACTCTTCGTCAATTCCGTCAATGAATGGGTCGCCGCGGGCGAGACCGTGTGGCTCGTCGCCTCGGGCGCATCGCGACTTGCCGAACTCTTACGCGCCGCAGGCGTAAGTGTTGAACGCAGCGCGAATGCCATCCATCTGCGCGCGGCAGGCCCGCTCGGCGTCGCGGGCACCGACGCAGTGGCGATTGGGACGACGCAATCGCGCGGCACGGTTTATGTCGATCAAGGCTCGCTCGAAGCGGGCTTCTCGATCCCGGGCTTACGCCTTCACGTGCTCGGCGATCGCGAGATCTACGGCCAAGCGGCAAAACGCGTCAAACTGCGCGCGGTCAAAGAGGGCGTTCCGATCACGCTTGCCGATCTCAAAGTCGGCGACTACGTCGTGCACGCGGTGCACGGCATCGGTCAGTATCTCGGTTTGCGCGCGATGACGATTCTCGGCGCAACGAGCGACTATCTCGAGTTGAAATATGCGGGCACGGACCGCATGAGCGTGCCGGTGCTGCAGATGCACATGGTCACGAAGTACAGCGCAAACGAAGGCGTCGCGGCTAAACTCAGCAAGATGGGCGGCGCCGACTGGGCACGCACCAAAGGTCGCGTCTCCGAGGCGCTCGGGAAGATCGCCGACGACCTCGTCGCGCTCTACGCGCAGCGCGAAATGGCACAGGGACACACGTTCGGGCCCGATACCCCGTGGCAAGCAGAACTTGAAGAATCATTTCCGTACGAGCCCACCGTCGATCAAGCAAAAGCCATCGTTGACGCCAAGGCGGACATGGAGCGCGCGCGCCCGATGGATCGGCTCGTTTGCGGCGACGTCGGTTACGGCAAAACCGAAGTCGCCGTCCGTGCGATCTTTAAAGCGATCGCCGATAAGAAACAAGTCGCGTTCCTCGTGCCGACGACCCTGCTCGCCGCGCAGCATCACCGCACGCTGACCGGGCGCTTTGCGAGCTTTCCCACCCGCGTCGACGAACTTTCGCGCTTCAAAACCAAGAAAGAACAACAAGCCACGCTCGCGGCGCTCGCTGCTGGTCAGGTCGACGTCGTCGTGGGCACGCATCGGCTGCTGCAGAAAGACGTCGTCTTCCGCGATCTCGGTCTCATCGTCGTCGATGAAGAGCAACGCTTCGGCGTGATGCATAAGGAGCGCCTCAAGCAGATGCGCGCTTCGGTCGACGTGCTCACCCTTTCGGCGACGCCGATCCCACGCACGCTGCAGATGTCGCTCATGGGCGTGCGCGATCTCTCACTCATCCAAACGGCGCCGAAAAATCGGATGTCGATCAAGACCGTCGTCGTGCCGGCCTCCGATGCCGTCGTGCAGCGCGCGATCGCAAACGAACTCGACCGCGGCGGTCAAGTGTATTACGTGCACAACCGCATCGAATCGATTCATGCCGTCGCGCGTGCGCTGCAGCAGTTGGTCCCGAAGGCCCGCATCTGCGTCGGTCACGGCCAGATGTCCGAGTCCGAACTCGAACCCGTCATGGGTCAGTTCATCGAGGGCGAACTCGACGTATTCGTCTCCACCACGATCATCGAAAACGGGATCGACATTCCCAACGTCAACACGATCGTCGTCAATGACGCAGACAAGTTCGGCCTCGCGCAGCTCTACCAACTGCGCGGACGCGTCGGGCGCTCCAATCATCAAGCCTACGCATATTTGCTGTACCAAGCGCACAAGACGCTCTCGGAAGACGCCAAAGCACGTCTCGAAGCGATTCGCGAATTCACACATCTGGGTTCGGGTTTGCAAATCGCGATGCGCGATCTCGAAATTCGCGGCTCGGGCAACCTGCTGGGCTCTGCGCAATCCGGGTTCATCGGCGCGGTCGGATTCGAGACGTACGTCTCGCTACTCGCCGAGGCGATCGCAGAACGCAAAGGCCGCCCCGCCGACTTCGAAGAGAAACGCGAGGCCGTCATCGACGTCAAACTCGATGCATTCGTGCCCGCCGATTACATCCCGCAAGTCTCGCAGAAGATTGCCGTCTATCAAGAACTCGCAAGCGCGCGCAGCGAGGCGCAAGTCGAAGAGATCGTTAGCGGCGTGATCGACCGCTTCGGTCCACTCCCCGAACCGCTGCAGAATCTCGTCGAGATCACAAAGCTGCGAACGACGGCGCTGCGCAAAGGCATCACGCGAGTCGTCATCGCCGAAACGCGTCTGACGCTTGGCGTCGGTTCCGCGTTCTCGATCGATCCGGCGGCGATTCCGAAACTTCAATCGCTCACGCGCAATAAATTCCGCTTCGCCGAAGGCAAAATTCTGGTTGATTTGCCGCCGCGCAAACCAGCCGAGCAGATGCCGATCTTACGCGCGCTTCTCGAGGCGCTCTAACATCAAAGGCCCCGAGCAGAACGTCGCCGATTCCGTCGCGGAAACGGTTTCCTCGATGGTCGAGATCGAACAGCGCGCGGAGGCTGACCTCTCGGCCCGGCAACGTGCCGTCGAGCGCGTCACCGCGAACCTCGGCCGGCCGCGTGCAATCGACGCCCTCCTGGTACTCGTCGCGATCTGGGTCGCCATCAACCTTGCGTTCAAGCACCCGCCCGATCCCGCGCCGTTCTTCTGGATGCAAGGCGCGATCGGTCTCGGTGCCTTGGTGATGACGATGCTGATCCTCACGACTCAGAATCGAGCGAGCGCGCTCTCCGAACAACGCGCCCGCCTGGCGCTACAGATCAGCCTTCTCACCGAAAAAAAGGTCTCCAAGCTCATCGAACTGCTCGAGGCGCTCCGGCGCGACGACCCCACAATCGAAAACCGCTACGATCCGGTGGCCGTCGAAATGCAGAAATCGCCCGACCCGACGGCCGTGGTCGAGGCCATGGAACGAAACGCGCCGGTCGAGCCCTAGGAGGGGATGACCGCTGTGCGGCCCGAAAACTCGGACGCTTGCGGAGCCCACGTGTTCCGCTCTTTACGCCGCCGGCTGTGTTGCAGTTTGGCTTGGAGTTGACATGTTTTCGATTGGTAACCGCGCGCTCGCGGGCTTCGCGACAGCGACGCTATGTCTTGGTCTGGCCGCGTGCGGTTCGGGCGGTGGCGATATCGCCGCGGTGAACGGACAGAAAATCTCAAGAGCCGACTTCGACAAAAAGCTCGAAGCGGGCCCGGCCGGAAAGTCGACGCTCACGCAACTCGTGCAGCAGTCACTCGTGGATCAGTACGCGACCGACAACAAGATCACGGTCGCGGATTCGGAGATCGACAAGCGCGAGAACGATATCAAGAGCAAGTATCCCGCCGGTCAGTTCGATCAGATCCTCAAACAGCAGGGTCTCACCGAACCCGACGTGCGCACGATCCTGCGCCAGCAGATCGTGATCGAAAAGGCCGTCAGCAAAGACGTTCACGTCTCGGATACCGACATCAAAGCCTACTTCGATAAGAACCACGCAACGCTCGATAAACCCGGGCAAGTCCGCGCGCGCCACATTCTCGTCGCCGACCTCAAGACGGCAAACGACGTCGAAGCAAAACTCAAAGGCGGCGCCAAGTTCGAAGATCTTGCCAGCCAATACTCGACCGATCCCTCATCGAAAGCCAAGGGCGGCGAGCTCGGCTTCTTCGGCAAAGGCCAGATGGTCCCGGCGTTCCAGGATGTCGCATTCTCATCGCCCATCGGCAAAATCACGGCGCCCGTGAAGTCGCCGTTCGGCTATCACATCATCCAGGTCGTAGAGAAGAAAGCCGCCATCAAGGCGACGCTCGCGAACCAGCACGACACGATCTCCGATCAGCTGAAGCAGCAGCAAAACGCCCAGCAGTTCCCGGTGTTTCTCCAGGGTCTGCGCACGAAGGCAAAGATCGAAGTCTACGACGACCGCCTCAAGGACGCGTTCCCGCCGGCCGTCCCGGCCCCGGTAGCATCGGCACCCGCGGCATCGGCCCCGGCCGCCGCTCCGGCCGCAACGCCCGCCAAGTAACCTCCGGCGCGGCCACCTCCAAGCGCCGACGGTTCGCCGTCGGCGCTTTGTCATAGGTCGCCCCACCCCGGGCGGCGGAATCTCTAGGCGATATGATCCGGATCGTGGGCCTTGGGCCCGGAGACCCTGGGCTCCTCACCCTGGGAAGCCTCGAATCGCTACGCGCCGTCGGCCGCGCAGTCACCGTGTTGACTCCGCCGGAATTGACGCTCTTTTTGGAGACGCAGGGCGTGGCGCTCGTCCGCGACCGGGTCACCGATCCGCAGCTCTTCATCCGCGGCTCGAGCGAAGTGATCGATCATTTCGTCGAGCTCGTCGACGATCTTGATTTGGGTCTTGCCGTGCTTGGGAATCCGCTCTCTGATTTTCCGGGTCTCCCGCAACTCTTACGTGCGCTCGAACGGCGCGGCGTCGCCGTCGAAATCGTTCCCGGCATGCCGCGCGCGACGTTACAAGCCGCAATCACGATGCCTTTAATCCCACTGCCATCCGGATCGATTCACCACTCGTGGGACGATCTGGTCGAAGTGATGGCGCGGCTGCGCCGGTCGTGTCCGTGGGATCGCGAACAGACCCACCGCTCGCTCATCCCGTATCTGCTCGAAGAGTCGTACGAAGTGACCGAAGCGATCGAACACAATAGCGAAGCCGAACTCTGCGAAGAGCTCGGCGATCTCTTGCTGCAGATCGTCTTTCACGCGCAGCTCGCTACAGAGACGGGAAAATTCTCCGTCGCTGACGTCATCGACGGCCTTGCGAACAAAATGATCCGTCGTCATCCGCACGTCTTCGGCGACCAAGCCGCCGGCAGCGTCGCCGAAGTCTGGACCAACTGGGAAGAACTCAAATCGAAGGAAGCGTCGGCCGCCAAACGCGAGTCGAAACTCGATGGAATACCCAAGGCCCTCGGTGCGCTGCAGCGCTCACAAAAAATGCAGGACAAAGCCTCGCGCGTCGGATTCGACTGGCCCGATGCGCGCGCGGTGATCGACAAGATCGATGAAGAGCTCGCCGAGCTTGCCGAAGCGCGCGCGAACGCCAAAGGCAAGCCGTCCGAAGACGCGCACATCCGCGAAGAACTCGGCGACGTGCTCTTCTCGGTCGTCAATTTCTCGCGCCAACTCGGCATCGATGCCGAAGGCGCGCTGCGCGAAGCCAATGAGAAGTTCTACCGCCGCTTCGGCTTCATGGAGACGCTCGCGCTCTCGCAAGGCCGCAAACTTCGCGATCTTTCGCTCGATGAACTCGAGGATTTGTGGCAACAGGCGAAACGAGCAGCGTAACGCTGCGCGTGCGAATGAGCGCACACGACGCGCACTACGGCGGAAATCTCGTCGATGGCGCGCGCATTCTCGGACTCTTCGGCGATGTCGCAACGGAGCTCTTGATCCGCGCCGACGGCGATGAGGGGCTTTTCGCAGCGTACGACCTCGTCGAATTCAAAGCGCCCGTTTACGCGGGCGACTACATCGAGGCGCGCGGTCGGATCACGAAATTCGGAACGACGTCACGCACGATGGAATTCGAGGCGTACAAAGTCATTTCACCGCGCCCCGATCTCTCGCCGAGCGCTGCCGATGTGCTAGGCGAACCCGTGCTCGTCGTGCGCGCACGCGGCACGTGCGTCACACCAAAAGCCCAGCAGCGAGGTCGCGCTGAGACTCGATAAGTTTCTCAAAGTCTCGCGCCTTTCCAAACGCCGGGCAGAAGCAAAAGACGGCATCGAGGCTGGCCGCGTCACCAAAAACGAGCGCGCGCTCAAACCCGGCTACGACGTGAAGGTCGACGACGTGCTCGTCATTCATTACCGGGCGAAATTTTTAACGGTGCGCGTGAAGCTCGTCCCCGAACGCGTGCTGCCGTCGCTCAAACCGCTCGACATGTACGAGATCGTCGACGAACGCAAAGACGACCCAATCGACTGGATGTAAGTGGCGCGCACCAACCTCTCCGCCGATGCCAAAGACGCGCTTTCGCGCACGCTGCCGGATGCCGATCATTGTCGCGCCGCGCTGCGCGCGGGGCTGGCGTACTACGGTGCGACGCGAAGCGCGATCGGCCCGGTCTTTCGTACGCGGCGTCTCGCCATCGCGCGGCTCTTTCGCACGCTGCTCGATGGCGGTTCCGGCATCCGCAAAGGCGCGGATCTGCGGCTCTACCGCACCACCAACTACGAGATCGATCTCCCGGGCGAGGGTCCCCCGTCAAAACCGCGCGCGCGCTGCGACCGCCGGATGGAACTGCGCGCGGCCTTCCTCGCCGCGGGGTCTCTCGCCGCGCCCGCTCACGGCTACCACCTAGAATTCGTTCTTCCGGATGCCGAGCACGCCGCGCGCCTGGAAGGGCTCTTTGCACGCGAAGGGCTCGACGCCAAGCGGGCGACGCGCAAAGGCCGGATCGTCGTCTACTTCAAAGGCCTCGATCCGATCGTCGCCGCGCTCGTCGCGATCGGCGCTCACTCCGCCGTGCTGCACCTCGAGGACGTGCGGGCGATGAAAGAGACCAAGAACCGCATCCATCGCTTGGTTAATACGGAAACCGCCAACGTCGTGCGCGCGGCCAGCGCCGCGGCGACGCAGCGCGACGCGATCACCTATCTTGCGGATGCCTACGGTTTGCGTAATCTCTCCCCGCCGCTGCGGGAAGCGGCGCACCTGCGGCTCTCCTACCCCGACGAGACGCTCGCGGAACTCGGGCGCCGGGCGCAGCCGCCGGTCGGCAAAGCGACGATCAACGGTCGGATCGCCGCACTCCTGCGCCTGGTCAAACGGCTCCGCGAGCCCGAAACAAAAGGGAGCCTCGCAATCGCTCGGCTAACGGAAAAAACTTCCTAGCGTCTGGAGGACAGCGCACGTGCGCATCGGCATCAACGGATTCGGCCGGATCGGCCGCAATTATATGAAGGCACTCATGGAGCGACACCCCTCGCTCGAAGTCGCCGCGGTAAACGACCTCACGAGTGCCGCCGAATGCGCGCATCTCTTCAAATACGACTCGAACTACGGGACGTTCCCCGGCGACGTGCGGGCCGAGGGCAAGGGCATCACCATCGACGGGCGGCAAATCGCCGTGATCGCCGAACGCGATCCGGCGAAAATCCCGTGGTCGAGCTTCGGCGTCGACGTGGTCATCGAATCGACCGGCCTCTTTACGGACGCCGCAAAGGCGCGCGCCCACATGGACGGCGGCGGGGCGAAGAAAGTCATCATCTCCGCACCGGCCAAAGGTGAGGATATCACGCTGGTTCTGGGCGTGAACGATCGGAACTACGATCCCGGCAAGCACCACATCATCTCGAACGCGTCGTGCACGACCAACTGTCTTGCCACGGCCGTCAAGCCGATCGTCGATGCGCTCGGATGGAAAAAGGGCTTTATGTCCACCATCCACTCGTACACGAACGACCAAAACATTCTCGATGCGCCACACAAAGATCTGCGCCGCGCGCGCAACGCCGCAACGAACATCATCCCGACCTCGACCGGCGCTGCCAAGGCGCTGTACCTGACCATCCCCGAGATCGAAGGCACCTTCGACGGCTTCGCCTTGCGCGTGCCGACGCCGACCGTCTCGATGGTCTATCTCGTCGCGCAAACGAAAAAAGAAACGACCAAAGACGAACTCAACGCGATCCTCAAAGCAGCCGCGAACGGTTCGATGAAGCACGTCATGACGTACACCGAAGAAGAGCTGGTCTCAGGCGATTTCAAACGCAACTCGTCCAGCTCCATTCTCGACGCGCATCTCACCAACGCCAACGGCGATCTGATCCAGATCGGCGCGTGGTACGACAACGAGTGGGGCTATTCGTGCCGACTTGCCGACGTCACCGCAATGGTGCTCGCCAAGATGCCGGCGGGCGTATGATCGTCCGCCGCGCGCTACCCGCGCTCGTCCTGCTCGCATCGCTCACACTCGCGCCGCATGACGGCGCGCGTGCTGCGTCTTCCCCGCTCACGCTGGCGGCTCTGCGCGACACCGTCGGCGTCGGTTCGCCCAAACTCTCGCCCGACGGCAAGAGCGCGATCGTTACCGTCTCGCATACGGATTTCAAAGCCAACAAGAACAACACGCAGATCGAGCTGATCGATATTGCGACCGGCGCGCGGCGCCCGCTTACGTACGACCGCAAAGGCATCGGCGATCCGACCTGGTCGCCAAGCGGCGACCGGATCGCGTTCTTGGCCGCGGAGAGCGGCGTCTCGCAGCTGTTCGTGCTCGACCTGCGCGGCGGCGAAGCCCGCAAAGTCACGAGTGAAGCCGAGGGCATCGATCAGTATGCCTGGCGTCCCGATGGCAACGCGTTTGCATTCGTCGCAACGGACGCCGCGCCGAAGAAAAAACTTCCGGAAAAAAATCGCGACGCCTTCGTCGTCACGAACAACGACTATCTGCAGAAGGCCGCCGCGCGGCCCGCGCATCTCTACACGATCGATGCCGCCGGTGGAGCGAGTAAACGCCTGACCCGCGGTACGTGGAGCGTCGCGACGGGCGAGGCGACCTCGAACATTTCGTGGTCGGCCGACGCTTCGAAGATCGCATTCACCAAAGCGCCGAACGCCATCCTCAACGACGTGGACGGCGCGACCGTGCAGACGGTCGATGTCGCAAGCGGAGCGCTCGCTCCGATTTCCGCGCACACGAATCACGAACGTGATCCCATCTACTCCCCCGACGGAACGAAAGTTGCGTACACCTATTCGAACGGCGACAACCAAGTCAACCTGACCGAAGCATTCGTCACGACGCCCGGCGGCGGCAACGGCAGCGCCGTCTCGCACGCGTACGATCGCCCGGTCGGCGACTTCGCTTGGCGCCCCGATTCGAGCGGCATCGTTTTCGCAACGAGCGATCGCACGCAGCGCGTGCTGGTCGATGCGCCGCTAAACGGCACGCCAAAGAAAATCGACACCGGCACCATCAGCGTCGGCTCACGGCTCGACGGCGAGATCGCAAAAGACGGCACGATCGTCTTTAGCGGCACGACCCCGAATCGCCCGAGCGAAGTGTACGTGCTCGCCCCCGGCGGGACGCCGCGCCAGCTCACGCACTACAACGACGCAACGGCCGCGCTGGCACTGGGTGACGTCGAAGCGCTCGACTTCGCGACCGACGACGGCATGCAAGGTGACGCGACGCTGACGTATCCCGCCGGCTACACCGCGGGCAAATCCTATCCGCTCATGGTGCTCATTCACGGCGGACCGACGTCGGCATCGTTGCAAACGTTCGATCCCCTCAGCCAACTCATGGCCGCTCGCGGCTGGTTCGTGCTGCAACCGAACTATCGCGGCAGCGATAACCTCGGGCTTGCATACCAGCGCGCGATTCTCTATCACGCGGCCGACGGTCCGGGCCGCGACATCATGGCGGCGCTTGCGGCCGCACAGAAAAAAGTGAACGTCGATCCCAAGCGCATCGGCGTTTCGGGCTGGTCGTACGGCGGGATCATGACCGGCTGGATGATCACGCATTACCACGTTTGGCGTGCCGCCCTGTCGGGCGCGGGCGTGCACGACTGGATCCTCGACTACGCGGTCGCCGACGATCTCAATTCCGATCGCGAACTCTTCCACGGGTCGCCCTTCGTGGGCAACAACAAAGCCGAGTATCTCGCGCAGTCGCCGCTGACGTTTGCCAAAGACGTGACGACGCCGCTGCTGATTCTCTCCGACGTCGGCGACGCGCGCGTGCCGATCGTCGAAGGCTACGAACTCTTCCACGCATTGCGCGATCTGCATAAACCCGTGCGGATGTACGCGTACCCGATCGCCGGTCACTTCCCGCACGATCCGGTCCACGTCGACGATCTCTACGGTCGTTGGGTCGACTACTTCGCAACCGCCCTCAAATAAGGACACGATGAACTTCCTCACCCTGCGCGATTTCGACGTGCGCGGCAAACGGGTGCTCGTGCGTGAAGACCTCAACGTGCCGATGAAAGAGGGCGCGGTCGGGGACGAAACGCGTATCACCGCCGCGCTGCCGACGCTGCGTTACCTCATCGACAATGGCGCGCGCGTCGTCGTCCTCGCGCACCTCGGGCGTCCCGACGGCAAAGTCGTTCCGGCACTCTCGCTCGCGCCGATCGCACAGCGCCTGGTCGAACGGCTCGGCCTCAAAGTGGGGTTCCTCCCTGACTGCGTCGGTGAGGCGTGCATCGATGCGAGCAAGGCGCTTGCACCGGGTGAGATCGTACTCTTCGAAAACGTGCGCTTCCACCCCGAGGAAGAAGCGAACGACCCACTTTTCGCACGCGAACTCGCCGCGAGCGGCGATCTCTACGTAAACGACGCATTTGGAACGGCGCATCGAGCGCACGCATCGACGGCGGGCGTCGCCGCCGACCTGCCGGCCGCGGCCGGCTTCCTGATGGAAGCCGAACTTAAAGCGCTCGGCGCGCTCGTCGACCATCCCGCGCATCCGTTCGTGTGCGCGATCGGCGGCTCGAAGGTTGCCGATAAGGTCGGCGTCTTCACGCACTTGATGGATCGCGTGGATGCCTTCGTGATCGGTGGCGGCATGGCCAATACGTTTCTCGCCGCGCAAGGCATCGAGGTGGGCACGTCGCTGCGCGATAAAGACCTCGATCCGGCAACGAAGATCATCGCGCTTGCCAAGGCCCGCAAGGTCACGCTGCACCTCCCGATCGATGCCGTCGTCGCCGACGGGTTCGACGCCGAAGGTAGTGCGGCGACCGTCGACATCGCGGATGTCGGCTCGCGGATGATCCTCGATATCGGGCCGAAGAGCGCGGCGCGCTACGCGGGCGTCTTACGCACCGCGAAGACCATCGTTTTCAACGGCCCGATGGGCGTGTATGAAAAGGCACCATATCAAGGCGGCACGCGCACGATCGGTCGAGCGATCGCCGATGCCACCCGGGCCGGAGCGACGAGCGTCGTCGGCGGCGGTGATGCAGCGGCGGCCGCCCAAGAGTTAGGCTTTGCCGAGGCCATGACGCACGTGAGCACGGGCGGCGGCGCGACGCTCGAATTTCTCGAGGGCAAAACACTGCCGGGCGTCCAGGCGCTTATCGATGCGACGAAAACCGCGCGCTAGTGCGTAAACCCTTAATCGTCGGCAACTGGAAGATGCATAAGACGATCGCGGATTCGCTCGCGTTCGTCGGTGCTTTCCTTGCCAGCGGCGAGGCCGGGGGCGAACACGTCGACGTCGTCATCGCACCGCCGTTTACCGCGCTCTACGCGCTCGCGACCGCCGTCGAAGGCACCGCGATCGCGCTTGCGGCGCAAACGATGCACTGGGCCCCGCAAGGCGCGTTCACCGGTGAAATCTCACCGCTCATGCTTCGTGATGTCGGAGTGACGTACGCGATCCTCGGGCACAGCGAACGGCGCGCGATGTACGGCGAGATGGACGAAGACATCAATCTCAAGGTGAAGTCCGCTCTCGCACACGGCATCACGCCGATCGTCGCCGTCGGTGAGACAGCGGCCGAACACCATTCGGGCCTCTCGCACGAGCGCGTCGTCGCGCAAACGCGCGCGGCGTTCGACGACATCGCACCCGGCGATATCGCCCAGTGCGTCGTCGCGTACGAACCAATTTGGGCGATCGGCACGGGCCGCGCCGACAGTCCCGCCAGCGCCAACGCCGTCATGGGCACAATCCGCAATTGCGTGGCGGGTCTGGCGGATGCGCGCATCCTCTACGGCGGCAGTGTCAAACCCGAGAACATCGCCTCGCTCGTGGCGCAACCCAACATCGACGGTGGTCTCGTCGGCGGCGCCAGTCTCACCGTCGACTCGTTTGTGCCGCTCGTCCGCCACGCACGGAGAATCCTTGCCTAATCGTCGCGCACCGCTGGTCCTCTGCATCCTCGATGGCTGGGGCACGCGTGCCGAAACATACGGCAACGCGATCGCCGCGGCCGACTTACCGAACTGGCACCGCATTCTCGCAACTGCTACCGTTACGGAAATTGATGCCAGCGGCGAGGCCGTCGGACTGCCTGCGGGCGTCATGGGCAATAGCGAAGTCGGTCACATCAATATCGGCGCGGGCCGCGTCGTACCGCAAGGGCTCGTCGTCATCAACGAGAGTATAAGCGACGGATCGTTTGCGAAAAATCCCGTTCTCGCCGATGCCATCGCGCACGCCAAAACGCACCACTGCACGGTCCGTTTCATCGGTCTCGTCTCCGAGGGCAACGTCCACTCCGCCCAAAGCCATCTCGAAGCACTCATCGCTGCCGTCCCAGCCGACGTGCCGCTGCTCGTCGATGCGTTTCTCGACGGTCGCGACGTGCCGCCGCGTTCGGCCGAAAAATATCTCACCACCCTCGATACCTACCTGGTCGCACACGGGCGACCGAACGCGATTGCTACGATCGGCGGGCGCTTTTATGCGATGGATCGCGATAAGCGCTGGGAACGCACGCACAAAGCGTACGATGCGCTGGTCAACAGCAAAGCCGACCAGCACGCCGCAACCGCACTCGATGGGCTGCACGCCGCCTACGCACGGGGCGAGAACGATGAGTTCGTCGTTCCGACGATCGTCGGTGAATCGCGCCCGATCGAAGACGGCGATGCGGCCATCTTCTTCAATTTCCGGCCCGACCGCGCCCGTCAACTCACAATGGCGTTCTCGGGCGTCGAATTCCACGAATTTCCCGTGCGCAATTTCAACAATTTTGTCTTCGCGACGATGACGCGCTACGAGGAGAACTTCAGCAACCCCATCCTCTTCGGGCCGCGGCTGCAGACGGAGACCTTCGGCGAGATCGTCGCGCGTGCGGGGCTCAAGCAACTGCGTCTTGCGGAGACCGAGAAGTACGCGCACGTTACGTACTTTTTTAACGGCGGGCGTGAAGAGTTGTTCGCAAACGAAGATCGCGTGCTCATCCCGAGCAATCGCCGCGTCGCTACGTACGATCTCGCGCCTGAAATGTCAGCTCAGGACATCACGGCTGCCGCAATCGAGGATCTCGCACACCATCACCACGACGTGATCGTGATGAATTACGCCAACGCCGACATGGTGGGCCACACCGGCGTGTGGAATGCGACGGTCTCCGCATTAGAAACACTCGACGTTGCCCTCGGGCGGCTGGAACACGCCGTACGCTCCGCAGGCGGCATCCTTGCGATCACCGCCGATCATGGGAACGCCGAGGAAAAGCTCGACGCGGACGGCAACCCGCTCACAGCGCATACGACGAACCTGGTACCCTTCGTCCTCGTTGCGGAGCCGCCACTCGGGACGCTCGCCGCCGGTGGAAAACTCGGCGACGTCGCTCCGACTCTGCTTCCGCTCCTCGGCTTGGAAACACCCCGTGAAATGACCGGAACCAATCTGCTCGCACCCGGGGCGGCAGCACGATGAAACGAAAATCGCTGGACGAAGCCGCGGCTCTTCTGCGCGATCGCGCGGGCGGGGCAATCGATTGCGCGGTCGTGCTCGGATCCGGAATGGGACACGTTTTTGCCGGACGTATCGACGCCAAGCCGATCGCGTACAAGAAGCTGGCGGGAATGCCGGAGCCGAGCGTGGCCGGTCACGCGGGCGAAGTCACGATCGGCGAGCTCCATGGACGGATGATAGCGGTCTTCTCAGGCCGCTTTCATCTTTATGAGGGGTACGACGCGCGCCAAGTGGTCTATCCAATCACCGTCGCCGCGCACGCCGGCGCGCGAACGATCGTCCTCACCAACGCCGCGGGCGGACTCAACTACGATTTCAGTCCGGGCGATTTGATGATGCTGAACGATCACATCAATCTGACGGGCGCAAATCCACTCGTCGGTCCGCTCTTGCACGGCACGCACACGCGGTTTGTCGATATGGTCGACTGCTACTCGGTCCAATTACGCGAACTCGCGCGCCACATCGCAAGCGAGTACGCGATCGTCATGCACACCGGCACCTATGCTGGGGTGCCCGGCCCGTCGTACGAAACGCAAGCCGAAGCAAAAGCCCTGCGTTTGCTCGGTGCTGACGCCGTCGGTATGTCGACCGTCCTCGAAACAATCGCGGCCCGCGCGCTCGGTTGCGACGTCGCCGCATTCAGCTTGATTACGAACATCTTGAATGGGGCGCCGACCACACACGAGGAGGTCCTCGCGGTTTCGAAACGCGGCGCCGAAAACGTCGCGAAACTCATCGAGGGCATCGTCGCCAATCTGGCAGTTCCGCCGACTGCCCTCGTTTAGGCACGCCTTCGAAATCAACGTGCCGTTTGTGGCGCCGACAACGTTGTCGAGGCTCACACGTTGACGATCGGCATTTGCCGCCTAACGCGTTCGCGTCGCGCGCCGGAATAGCAAGCCCGCCGTCGCCGCGAGGAGGCCGTCGGGCAGCCACAGCGCGCAAATCGTAGCGAGCATGCCTGTCCTCTGCAATCCCAGGGCAACGACGACGGCGCATGCATACCCGAGCGATCCAAGAAGCGCCACGACCCACATGTCGTTCTCGCGCGCACTCACGACCGCCAGCGGCAAAGCGACGATCATCGCTAGCGGCACAGCGGCGGCTTCCGCGACGATTCGCCACCAGCCCAGCGCATCGGTTTCGATGCGGATGAAGGCGACGAAACCAACCGTAACGAGGAGCGCGAGCAGCGTGGGCGCGCGGACGATTCGTATGAGCGACGCACCGCTCGCGCGAAGAGCCAGAATTTCCGACGAGCGTACCAAGCCGCCGAAGACGATCAATCCCGCCGTAAACGTCATCAAGAGCAACCCAAAGAGCAGCTCATCTACGTGTACGGACACGCTGCTCGTGGCAAGGCGAACGGCGAGAAGCACACCGACGAGCGTTCCAAACGGGAGCAGAAACGGCGCCACCAGGAAGCGATCGAGGATCGGCAGCATCGTTTGCGCTTCGGACGATGTCGAGCGATCTCCGTTGCGCGTCGACTATCGCAGTCGGTAACAACCGCTAGGCTCGATCCCGAGCATCCGACCGCCGATGTGCAGCCCGCGCACTTGATGATCCCAGAATCCAAGGACCCGGACAGCTAGCGGTTTGAGTGTCGCGATGACGGCCCGTGCGCGGGCGGAGATCGAGAAGACATCGCGCTGCCAAGCGGGATGGTCGCGCGGTAGGACCGTCGCTTCGATATCTGGATCGATCGTGACCGGAAGAAGCGCCGCATACGCGATCGGATCGAGACTGGCGCGCGCTGCGGTCGGTTCGTTCATCGCGCACTCGCAAGAGCGCCACGTAAACGCTCGATGCCCAGCAGGTGCAGTTGTGAAACGCGTTGCGGTGAGATGGCGAGATCCGAGCTGAGTTGACGCAGCGAGCTGTCTGCGAAATAATGCTGGGTGATCACGCGTCGCTCGCGATACGGGAGACGTTCGAGTGCCGCGTACATCGCCGACCGCGCCGCGCGCATTTCGACGAGAAGCTGCGGGTTGAGCGACGGATCGACATCCAGTCGTTCGTCGCCGGGCAGCGGCGCATCGATCGAAAGCGGTACGGCCCGGTACACGAGCGCGCGCGCTTGCGCGAGCGCTGGATGACGTGTCTCCATTTCGCGCTGCGTCGGTAGCGACCCACGCTCGCTTGCAAGCGCAAAGCGTTCGCGCTCGGCGTAGCGGATCGTACGTCGCACGCGCTCGGAGACGAAGTCCATACGCCGGATGCCGTTGAGCATGGCGCCGGCGATTACGCGCCGGGCATACTGCTCGAGCGAGGGACCGCGCGTGGGATCGAATGAATCCACCGCGCGGATGAGTCCGACGGAGCCGTCCCCGATCAGGTCGTCAAGATCGCTCGTGCCGAGCAATCGCGCCGTACGGCGAGCGATCGTGCGCACTAGCGGAAAGAGACGCCGGACGTGCTCTTCGCGATCGATCATCGCACATCTCGTACGAACGTCTTCTCAACGACGGCATCGATCGCAAGATCGCCGAACGGACCGAGCGACGTCGCGAGCGGCTTGAGTACCTGCGCGAAGAGCAAGGCGTTCACGCGCTCGGCCACGACGTCGCGTTCGTTCTTAACTGCGGTGGAGGTTGTTTGCAATACGAAGCATTTCATCCGCGGCTTGAACTCCTTTGGCATTCGCCTCATACGCGCGCTGCGCGCCGAGAATTTGCATCATCGCCTCGACGATCGAGACATTCGATTTTTCGAGCATTCCGAATTGGATCGCCGGACCGTTATCGGAACCGGGTAAAAAACGATGCGCCGCTCCCGATCGCGGAGTTGCAGCGAAGAGCGTCGCGCCGAGGAGACGCAAATTCTCCGGTGATGGAAACGACGCGAGTTTCAGTTCACCGACGACGCGATTTTTCACGGTAGGTGTGTCGATCGCGACGCGACCGTTGCGTTCGACACGCACGACGAGCGCGTCACCCGGCAAACGTACGCCGTCGAGTTGCCAACCGGCGCTATTGCGCAGCGTACCGTCCGGCGCACGCGTGAATTCGCCAGCACGCGTATACGCGCGTTCGGAGCCACGGTGCACGATAAAGAACCCGGCACCCTCGATTGCAACATCGAAGGGGCCGCCAGTTTTCATCAGCTTCCCCTGTTCGAAGAGCGGATGACGCCCAACCGTCGTCGTTCCAAGGCCGAGCGTGCCGCCCGCGCGCACGTCGGCGAACGATGCCGCCATCCCCTTGAAGCCCGCAACGTCGGCGTTGGCGAGGTTATCCGCTACAATTTCAAGATTCGTCTGCTGTGCGGCCATGCCCGAGGCGGCCGCATACATCGCTCGATTCATGCCGCAATGCTACGCTGCAAATATTACCGGCAGACGATCGCTGCGTGTCCGAAATGACGTGATTCTTCAACCGATTGAGGGGGAGCATGAAAAATAATGAAATCGGCACATCGAAACAGCCGCATTGCGAACAGATCGGACCCCCGTTGAGTGAGGAATTATTGGACGTGATCGCCGCTGCAGTCGGCAGGATCGAGACAACGGTCACGAAGACGGCCGACCGCGTCGATGCGATCGAGAGCGCCGTCACCGTGTTGAAAACAGACCCTCGAAGGCCGTTCGTGAATTGAGTTCGTGACCGCTAAAGCAAGACGCGCAGAATACCAGCCGCGAGCACGCAAACCATTCCGGCGATCGACCGTGGCGTAAGCGCCGCATGCAAGAGCACAACAGAAAGCACGACGGTCGAGAGCGGTTCGAGCGTGCCGAGGATCGAGCTACGTTGCGCACCGATGCGCGGCAATCCGATCGAGAGACCGAGAATCGGGATCGCCGTCGCGAGGAGTGCCATCGATCCGCCCAGCACGAACTGGTCTCGGTCGAGTGGAACCACGGGCAGACCCCGCACGAGCACGATGACGAGATAGACGACTGCCGCCGTTGCCAGTAGCGTCGCTGTCGACCGGAGCGGCGGTAGCCCCGCGAGAACGCGCACGGCGAGCAAGATGTACGACGCATAGACGACCGCGGCGCTGAGACCGAAAACGAGCCCGCTTGCGTGCAAGCCGGAACCCGGCGCGGCGACCATCAGCCAAACGCCGCCGCACGCAAGCGTGACGGAGAGGATGCTGCGTTTTCCGCCTCCGCGTCCCGCAAGCCGTTCGGCGATTTCGATGATCACCGGAAACGTGAAGAGCAGCATGATCGCAATCGGCGGCCCCGCATCCGCGACGCTGCCGAGGAAGAGACCGGCCTGCAACGTGTAGAGGACGCCGAGACCGCAAAGTGCCAGCAGGCGTTGGCGCGGAATCGGCGCTTCACGTAGCGCCAGCGCGGCAAGATACACGATGAGCGCGCCGCCGCTGAAGCGCCACAGGAGCAATGTTGGGATCGCGATGCCGCGTGCGAATGCGGCCTGACCGAAAAGGCCAAGCGATCCAAAGGCGATTGCCCCGATGATGACCGCCCACAGGCCCAGCCGCTCATCGCGATTGACGGATTGCTTCAACTCCCGCTTGTGCGGCGTGACGGCCGCACGTTCATGCCGCGAGGTTCGAGGCCCGCGAGACGCGGCGCGATGGACGCCACTTCGATGGCCAAAATCGTTCCGGTCGAATCGCACCATGCCGCCGTGAGAATCCCGAGTAGCACCCCCCCTGAGAGGTGAAGATCCCCGACCCCGAATTCGCATGCATCGCACTGGATCGTGAAGCTTTGATCGTCGCGTCGGCGACCTGCCAGAAGCGGCTTGCTATTTTAGGCGGGCGACCTCACTGGCGGTTTTCTGGCGCGTTTCATCGATCGCCGAAAACGTCTTTTGCGCGGTTTCGAAAGCGCGCTGGGCACTCAAAATCGCGAGCGTCTCGCCGACCGCGTTGACGTTGGCGGTCTCGAGGAAGCCGATTTGGAGCGATGCACCCGCGGGGAGCGGAATGCGCCCGGCGATGCGCGTGCCGTCGCGCACGGTCCCGTCGCGTTCGATTGTCGCTGCGTCCGATACGCGGATCGCGCGGCCGTGCGAGTCGCGCAGCCGCTCGCCGCGATCGTCACTGAGGTAGCCGAAGCGGTCGCGCACGAACGCGCCGCTGCGCGTTTGATGTTCGCCGACACGGAACGAACCGGGACCGAGGATCGCCACGTCGAGCGCACGACCCGTATGCCGCAAGGCACCCTGCTCGTCCGACGACGTTTCGCGTGCGATCAGACCTTCGGCTGCCAGTTCGACGTGCGAATCGAACCGACGATACCCGTCGCTCGAAACGTTCGCAAGATTGTGCGTTGCGGTATCGAGTTGCGCGCGCGCCGCGCGCATCGCACTGGTCATCCACTGCATGCCGTCCATGGCCCCATCGTGACAGGCCGATGTTATCGCGCGATGATCATTTCGTTAACGGTCCGTCTTATCGCGCACACTTGTAGTTGCCATGAGCCGGTGCAGTGCGTCGTCGATGTCGGGAAGCACGATCTGGAGTCGTTCGGTGAGGATCGGCGCGAACGGTCGGCTCACGCTAGCGCCGCCGCAATTCCCGAACGATCTTGCAGACCCTCGCCGAGGGTCGCCGGCACGACGCGACACGCAGCGGCAACCGACGGCAAGACCTGCGCGCGGAACCGCGACTCGACCTGTTCGATCCACATCGCACCAAGATACATCGCCGCGCTACCGAGTACGATGCGTTCGACGACCAGCAAATCCGCGAGCAGCGCGCACGCATCGCCGACAACGCGAGCGTTGTACGCGAGCACGTCGCGTGCATCGGCATCACCGCCCGCAGCCAGCGCACCGAGTTGCGCGGGCGTCGGTGCGTTCGCGCCCCAATCTGCGGGATGCCGCCAGGCCGCAATCGCACTGAGGGCGCGGCCGGGACCCAGTGCTTCGAAGCAACCGGGCTTCCCGAAAAACGCCGGACCCTCATCGATGTAGCGAACGTGACCGATCTCCGGTGACCGACCGTGTGCGCCACGATAGAGTTTCCCCGCGAGCACCAGACCCGTTCCGAACCCCGTGCCGCAGGTCAGATAGGCAAGGTGCGTGATCGCGCCGTGATCGCCGAAAAGAAACTCGGCCCACGCGCACGCTCCCGCGTCGTGCTCGACTTGCACCGGACGATCGAAGGCCCGTTCGAGCCGCGCGCGGAGCGGAAGCGCCGTCCACCCCGGCAGATTTGGTGGTTCGTAAATGATACCGGCGTTCGCGTCCATCGGGCCGCCGATCGCAACGCCGATGCGTTCGATGAGCGGAAAGCGCGCGATGAACGCCTGCCCGGCGGTCACGATCTGCGCGATGAGCGGCTCGGGGCCGCGTGGTGAATCTGTTGCAAAGGCGATCCGTTCGTGAATCGCACCCGCGCGATCGCCCACGACGACGCTCGTCGTCGTGCCGCCGACGTTGATCCCAAGGAGCATCGATTAAACGAAGCTATACGGGGGTCGCGGTCCTTCGAGGTAGACCGTCAGTCCGGCGCTCTGTGCGCTTGCGGAAAAACGCTCGAGCACCGCGCGAAAACCATCGATACGCGAACGTTGCACGAGAACCGCGCCGGAGAAGAGATGCTGCGGGATGGCGCTTGGATCGAGCGGCCGCGCAGCGTTCGCGAGCAGACCGCACGCGCGCCAGAGTTTTTCGAGCGTCTCGGTTGCCTCGGGAGTCGCGTACGCCGCGATCGAGGGCGTCGATGCACGCGAAGGCGCCATGCGCAACACGTACGGATTTGCGCATGGCACGGCGTGCGGGCCGAGGTAGGCGTGAATCGCCCATTCGTCTTTCCCGCTGATGCGCGCAAGCGAACGGCGCCAGCGAACGTACGACTGCTGAGCGCGTTCGTTCAGTTCGGCCATGCTCTCGTAAAACGTGAGAAACGGTGCGGGGACGACGGCGCCGCGCGCCATCGCACGATCGAGGACCGTTTCGTGCACGTGCGCTTGACCGACCAGCCACTGGGGGTCCGAGCGATGACGCGCGATCGCGTCGTTCGACCACGCTTGTTCGTCGACATAACGCACCAGAAGTGCGACGCGCTGGAACGGCACGGCCGTCGCGCGCGAACCATCGATCACGAAGCGCCGACCGGCAAGCGCTGCATCGCCCACGCCAAAAAACTGTAACGGGCGCGAGGGGCGAAGCCGCGCCTGCGCCGAGCTCACGGCGTACTACTCGTCCGAGCCGCACCGTTTTGATGCGCGGGGTCAAAGAGCGAGGCGGGTGCGAGCGGCGCTGCAGCCGGTCCGGATTTACCTTCGAGCAGCGAAAGATGCGTGTAGAGCAGGCTGCGCAGTTCGCTCTTGGCTTTCTCCACGTTCTCGTGCCAGCGCTGGAGTTCACGCTTGGCATCTTCGGTCTGCGCGACGAGGTGGCCGTATTCTTTTTCGCCCGAGAGCCGCGCTTCGGTTTTGATGAGGTCGGCCTCTTTGTGCGCGGCAGCTTTCACTTCATCGGCCGTGCGCTGGGCGAGCAACAAGGTCGATTGCAGGGAGTCTTCCATCGCTTTGAAGTGGCTGATGCGTTCGCGCAGATCGCCGTTCTCCGCTTCGAGCGCGGCCCGCGCATGAGCTTCGTCCTCGAGCGTCTCGATGACCTCATCGAGAAACTGATCGACTTCGGTGCGATCGTAGCCTTGGAGCTGCTTCTTGAATGTCTTGTGCTGAATGTCGACGACGGTAATCTTCACCATCAACCTCGATTCGTTCCGAACGTTACTTTCGCGCCCAAGTCAAGCATCCCGTCGTTATCGAGCGAATCGCGCAGGCCCGCGGCAGAGACGCTAACGCCGGCCGGGACGATCAGGTAAATGGCGTCGGCCAGTTTTTGGATGCGCCCGTCAATCGTATACGCAACACCCGATGTGAAGTCCACGACACGCTGCAAAAGCCCGCGATCCGCACCTTGGAGATTGACGATCACGACTTGGCGTCCGCGCAAGGCATCCGCAATCTCCGTGACCTCGGCAAAACTGCGCGGTGCAAAGACGCCGACCGAGGCGCCGCCCGCTACCGGGCGCCGATTCGCATCGGCAAAATTGACTACGTTGCGTTTGGGCGCGGGTGCGTCCATCCCATCGTGGTACAGCTCTTCCTCTTCTTCTTCATGCAGCGAAAAAAACGAACCGAGCTTCGTGAACAGACTCATGCGGGTATCCTCTCTCGCGCGGGACGCGGCCCGAAGATCGCCGTGCCAAGACGAATCATGGTCGAGCCATGCGCGATCGCACGCTCCCAATCACCCGACATGCCCAGAGACAGCGTTGCGCCGCCCACGGCGGCAAAAGCTTCCCGAGCGCGCGCAAACGCCGCGTCAGTTTCGGCGAGGATCTCGGTGATCGGTCCGATCGCCATCACGCCATCGACGTGCAGGCCCTCATCGCGCAGACGTGCGGCAAGCGCGGGCGCTTCTTCCGGCGCGACGCCGAAGCGTTCGCTCGGGGAGATGTTCACTTGCACGAGCACGGAAAGCGGCTTGCCGGACGCGCGCGCTGCCTTCGCAAGCGCGAGTCCCGCATCGAGTCGATCGACGCTCTGCACCACATCGAAGAGCGCCGCAATCGGCTTTGCCTTGTTGGTCTGCAGGTGACCGATGAAATGCGTAGTCACCGGCGGCAGCGCGACGAGCTTCTCGCGCGCCTCTTGCAAATAGTTCTCGCCGATGTCGCCGAGCCCAGCGTCGAGTGCCGCGAGAACCGATTCCCGCGGCATCATTTTCGTGACGCCGAGGATCTTCACGGAATCGGACGGCCGCCCGGCGGCGGCGGTGACGGCATCGACACGCGCACGAAAATTCTTCACGCGCTCGCCGATCGTCAATAACGCGAGCTCCATGGACCGACGTCTTCAAGACGCAGGAACGGTCCTCCCGCGTCGCACCGCGTAGACGATGAGAACGATGCCGATGATAATTTGCGGAACGGTTAAGAGCTGACCGTTCGTGAGTCCGAGAAACGTGAAGCCCGGATCGCGCCATATCTCCGCAATCGTGCGCCCGATCCCGTAAATCGTGAACCACGTCCACGCGACGACACCCGGCGCCGGGTGGCGGCGATACACGTAGAGCACGATCGGAAGCGCGATGATGTCGAGGATGCCCTCGAAGATTTGCGAGGGATAGCGGTAGCCGGAGTAATTCGGAAACTGAATGCAATACGGATGATCGGGATTGCAGACCGTCCCCGGCAGCTCGTCGTTGATGAAATTGACGATGCGTGTGAGGGCGATCGGGATCGGCAGCAGCACGACGACTTCGTCGGCGAGCGTCCCGAACGTCAGGCCGCGATGCTTGCGCAAGAAGGCAAGGATCGCCAAGATCACGCCGACGAGCGCGCCGTGGAAAGCCATGCCGCCGTTCCACACCGCGACGATCTCCAGCGGATGGGCGAGGTAGTCGGCAAGATTGTGGCGCGTGATCACATCGGCGATCAGGAAGCCGATGCGGCCGCCTAAGAGGACGCCGACGAGCGCGTAGACGAGGAAATCCTGAATTTCGTCGGTGGTCAGGCCGAGCCGGCTGCGCCCGGCAGGCCGGTTCATCCACAGAAAGACGCAAATGAAGCCGAAAAGATAGGAAAGCCCGTACCAATGGATGGCCAGCGGCCCCAGGCGGAACGCGATCGGATCGATGTTGGGGTAGGTAAACCAGTGGGTCATGTGCCGCCGCTTACAGGCATGGAGATGCATCCGTCGTAGAACTCGGGTTGCGATGCACCCGACTTTGAATATCGCGACGGCGTTTCTGGCAGGCCTCGTTTCCTTCGTCTCGCCGTGCGTCCTCCCGCTGATCCCCGCCTACCTCTCGTTCCTCACCGGTTCGAGTTTAGAAGAACTCAAGACCACGCAGACGGCCGATGAGAAACGCCGCGTATTGTTGCACGCGCTCTGTTTCGTCGCCGGTTTTACGGTGATTTTCTTGCTGCTAGGCCTTTCCGCCAGCGCCATCGGCTCGGTGTTCCTCAACTATAAGGAATGGGTCGCACGCATCGGCGGAGCGATCGTGATCGTCTTGGGTCTCAACATGATCGGACTCTTTAAGATCCCGTTTCTGGCGATGGACAAAAGACCGCAATTCCGCTCGGCGACGCGTTCGTATTCCGCGTCGTTTCTGGTCGGCATCGGTTTTGCCGCCGGGTGGTCGCCGTGCATCGGGCCGATCCTGGGCTTCATCCTGCTCCAAGCATCGCAGCAGAAGTATGGCGAAGCGACGCTTTTCTTGCTCGTCTACTCCGCCGGTCTTGCCTTGCCGCTCATGCTCACGGCTGCAGCCGTCTCGCAAGCGCTCGGTGTGCTCAACCGCGTCAAACGATATCTCGGCGCGATCGAAATCGGCGCCGGCGCGTTCCTCGTCGCGACGGGTATCGTGATTTTTACCGGGACGTTCACGCGTATTGCGGGGCTCTTCTATCAATACGTGAAGCCGCCATCGCTGTGAGCAGCGTACTCGTTGCCGCGGCGGTCTTTCTGTTCGACCGCCTCACCAAGGCGCAGATCGCATCGACGTTCATGCCCGGAGAAAGCCGCCTCATCGTGCCCCACCTGCTCTATCTGACCTACGTTCAAAACACGCACGGCGCGTTCGGACTCTTCGGCGACCAGGCATGGTTACTGATCGGCCTTGGCCTCATCGTGCTCGGCGTCTTCTATGTCGCTTTCCGTGAAGCGGCGGCGCAGTCGCTCCTCGTGCGGATCGCGTTTGGCGCGATCCTCGGCGGTGCACTCGGCAACATGATTGATCGCCTGCAGCGCCACTTCGTCGTCGACTTTATCGACCTGCGCGTGTGGCCGGTCTTCAACGTCGCCGATTCGTTCATCACGGTCGGCGTCGCGCTGCTCTTGATCGCGAGCGCCAAACGCCGCCCGGTGACCGCATGATCGAACTGCTCGCCGCAATCGTCGCACTCGCTATCGATCAGATCACCAAACTCATCGTCCTCCAGCGCCTCGCGCCGATCGGATCCACCGTCGTCATCCCGCACGTCCTCTCGTTTACTTACGTCCAGAACACCCATGGAGCGTTCGGCATCGGCCCCAGCTCAACGTGGATCTTCGCCCTGGTTGCCGCGGGCGTACTCGTCGCGATCAACGTGATGTTCCGCGACCTGGCTGCAAAATCGCGACTCGCGCAGATCGCACTCGGGCTCATCGCCGGCGGTGCAATCGGCAACATCGTCGACCGCTTCCGGCTGCACTTCGTCGTGGATTTTATCGACTTCAAAATTTGGCAGTACGTCTTCAACGTCGCCGATACGGCGGTCAACGTCGCTGCAGTCTTGCTCGTCATCGCCTACATGCGCCGTTCGCGGCAGGCGCGCGCCTGATGCGCGGTACGTTTACCATCGACGAAGTCGACGTCGGCACGCGCATCGACGTCTTCGTGACGCGCCACGCCGAAGGCATCTCGCGTTCGCGCGTGACCTTGGCGATCAAAGACGGTGCCGTCGTCGTCAACGGCCACAAGATCAAACCGAGCCATCCGCTCGACCTTGGCGATATCGTCGAATGCGAAGTCTACGAAGCCGTCGCCGTCGACGCGAAACCGCAAAACATTCCGCTCGACATCGTCTTCGAAGACGAGACGCTGCTCGTGGTCAACAAAGCCGCCGGCATGGTCACGCATCCCGCGCACGGCACGACCGACGGCACGCTCGTCAACGCCCTGCTCGGTCACGTGATGGAATTGCCGGGCGAAACGGTGCGGGCCGGACTCGTGCACCGTTTAGACCGCGACACAAGCGGCCTGCTCGTCGTCGCGAAAACGCCCGAGGCGCTCGCGACGCTCGGCCGCGCGATGCAGGCGCGCTACATCAAACGCGAGTACCGCGGCATCGTTAGCGGTATCCCGCGCGATCCCGAAGGCACGATCACCGGCGCCATCGGCCGCGATGTGCGCAACCGCTTGCGCTACGCGATTCGCACCGACGGTAAACCGGCCGTCACGCACTACACCGTGCGCGAAGAACTGATGCAAGCCACCGAGTGCGTCTTTCGCCTAGAAACCGGCCGCACGCATCAAATTCGCGTGCACCTCGCCGCGCTCGGTCATCCGCTGCTGTGCGATCCGCTCTACGGCCGTTCGGATACCCGTTTCCCGGTCCCGGGCCAAGCGCTGCACGCCTGGCGGCTCGGATTCAAACATCCCAAAACCAAAGAGATGCTGCAATTCGAAGTCGATCCTCCGCGCGAGTACCTCGTTACGTTGGCGATGCTGCGCGCGTGAGCGCGATCGGCGCCTACAAGCTGCACGCAACCTCCGGTGTGGCGAGGCGCGGCACGCTCGAACTCGCCCACGGCAAGCTCGAGACGCCGGCGTTCATGCCCGTCGGCACGGTCGCGACGGTCAAGGGCCTTGCCCCGCGCGATCTCAAGGAGATCGGCGCGCAGATCGTCCTCTCAAATACGTATCACCTGTGGTTACGTCCGGGACGCGACACCATCGTGGAGGCCGGCGGCCTGCACCGCTTCATGAACTGGGACCGGCCGATCCTCACCGATAGCGGCGGCTTCCAAGTCTTCAGCTTGGAATCGCAGCGCAAGCTCGATGACGACGGCGTCACGTTTCGATCGCACATCGACGGCTCGCAGCATCGCTTCACGCCCGAGAATGTCGTCGCGTTCCAAGAAGACCTCGGCGTGGACATCGCCATGGTGCTCGATGAGTGCATCAAGCTCCCCGCGACGCCCGCGGCGGTGTCAGAATCCGTTCGCCGTACGACGGCGTGGGCGCGCCGCGCGGCCGCATCCTGGCGGCGCGGGAACACGGCACTCTTCGCGATCGTGCAAGGCGGGCTCGACGAGCGGGCGCGCGCGCAGAGCGCCGCCGAGTTGATCGACCTCGATCTGCCGGGCTATGCCATCGGCGGACTCTCGGTCGGCGAGACGCGCGACGAGATGGTTCGCTTTGCGCGCTTCAGCGCAAGTCTGCTCCCGGAGAACAAGCCGCGCTACCTCATGGGCGTCGGAACGGTGCGCGATCTGCTCGCGGCGATCGACTGCGGGATCGACATGTTCGACTGCGTTTACCCGACCCGCAGCGGGCGACACGGCCGGGCGATGACGTCGGTCGGCGAACTAAATATCCGCAATGCGGCATTCACGCGCGATTTTGGGCCGCTGGACCCGGCCTGTACGTGTGATGTCTGCACGCAATTTTCACGCGCGTACCTCTCGCATCTCTTCCGGGCAAACGAGCTGTTGGGTCCGCGGCTGCTCTCGTATCACAATCTCTTTGCACTCGACCGCCTCATGAGCGAGGCCCGTGCGGCGATCGAACGAAATGGGTGGGAGGCCTTTCGAGCGCGGATGGCAGAGGGAACCACGTGAGAATATATGTTGGCGGGTTGCCACGCACCGCAACGAAAGAAGAAGTGACCCGGCTCTTCCGTCAATTCGGTGCGACCGATGAGAGCGTCGTCTTACCGCGCGACCGGCGTACGCGCCGCCGCAAAGGCATGGCGTATATCGATCTGCCGAGCCGCGGTTCGGCCGAATCCGCGATCCAGACGTTCAACGGCTTCGAGATCGACGGCAAACCGCTGACGGTCACGCTCGCGGAAGATCGCCCGCTCAAACGGCCGCGTCCCGTTCCGCGGTGATCCGCAGGCTTCTCCCCGCAGTGCCCGCACTCGCGATGTCCAGTTCCGTACGCCCGGAACTCTTTTTCACCGGACTGCCAACCCGGCTCTAAGGACCTCGAGACGCTGCGCGCTTCGTTTACGAAGCGATGGCGACACTCCGCTAGGCGCGCGTTGCGTCGATCTCCCGCACGATCGTGGCGCACGAGGCGCAGATCGTCGGGTGCTCGCGGTCGGCACCGAGCGGCAGAAACTTCCAGCACCGCGAGCATTTTTCGCCCGCCGCCGGTTGGAGAATCACCGTCGCTTCGCTCGACGTGCTCTTCTCCAAACCTACGATCTGCGAGACGATGAGCGCCTCCCGGAGATTGTCGCCGAGCGCGACGAACGCGTCGTAGTGGGCCGGATCGACGAACACCCGCGCGTCGGCTTCGAAGTCGCGCGGGCCGTCACTCGATGCGACTTGCGAGCGCAGGTTCTTGAGCGAGGTCCACTTCGCGAGCGCCTCGGCATCGATGTGCTGGACTTTCGGAAAGGCAACATCGAAGATGCTGGCGTGTTCGCCGCGCAGCGAAGAAGGCAAATTCTGCCACGCTTCTTCGGCTGTAAACGAGAGCACCGGCGCGAAGAGTACGCCCAGCGTCCGGAAGATTTCGAAAAGTGCACTCTGCGCGCTGCGGCGGCGTGCAGAGTGCGGCCCGCTCGAGTAGAGCCGGTCTTTGAGCGCGTCGACGTAGAACCCCGAGAGATCCTCGGAGTCGAATTTCATCAGCGCAAGATACGCATCGTGCAGACGGAAATGACGATAGTGTTCGACGACGTCTTTCGCGAGCGCATCGAGCGATGCGAGCGCGAGTTGGTCGATCGGCTCCATCGCGCTGCGCGGTACGATCGCGGCCGCGTCGAGATCGTAGAGTGCGCCGAGCAAATAGCGCAGGCGGAAGCGGAAGTTTTTATAGACGTTAGCGACGTTGTCGAGCAGCTTGTCGCCTAAGCGCACGTCGGCAGTGTAATCGACCGAGGCGACCCATAAACGCAGCACGTCCGCGCCGTATTTCTCCATGCCGTCTTGCGCGGCGATGTAATTGCCGGCCGATTTATGCATGGCGCGGCCGTTGGCATCGACGACCCAGCCCGTCGATACGACTTCTTTATAGGGTGCGGCGCCCATCGTTGCGACGGCGGTGATAAGATTCGAGCGGAACCAGCCGCGATACTGATCGCTGCCTTCCAGATACAGGTTAGCCGGCCACGGCAGGCCGCCGTTCTTGAGTACCGCGCGGTGCGTGACGCCCGATTCGAACCAGATATCGACGATGTTCATTTCTTTGGTGAACGTCGTGTTGCGACAGTGCGGACACGTGAAGTCGGCAGGGATGAACGCCCTCACGTCTTCTGTCCACCACATGTCCGAGGCGTTGGTGTAGGCACTGCCGCGTTCGCGAAAGGCCTTGGCGAGATTGCGCGCGACTTCGGGATCGACGATCGAACTCTGACAGCTGTTGCACACGAATGCCGGGATCGGCGTGCCCCACGTGCGCTGGCGCGAGACGCACCACTCCGGGTGGTTCGCGATCATCTGCTCCATGCGGCCTTCGCCCCACGGCGGCAGCCACTTCACGTCGCCGATTTTCTCTTCGATTTTTGCGCGCAACCGATTGACGTCCATCGCGATGAACCACTGCGCGGTCGCGCGAAAGACGACCGGATTTTTGCAGCGCCAGCAGTGCGGATAACTATGGTTGTATTTCTCGTGTGCGATCAGGTGCCCCGACGCACGCAAATCGTCGATGATTTGCTGCTGCGCATCGAAGATGAATTGCCCCGCATACGGTCCGGCTTCCAGCGTGAACTTGCCCGCGCCGTCGACCGGATTGAGGATCGGCAGACCGTACTGCACGCCGGTGTTAAAGTCGTCCGTGCCGTGCCCAGGAGCCGTATGGACGGCGCCCGTGCCGGTTTCGAGCTCGACGTAATCGGCGCCGACGATGAGCGAGTCTCGATCGAGGAACGGGTGACGCACGCTCGTACCGACGAGCATCGCGCCGTCTACCGACGCTAGTTGCTTGCCAAGATTCGTTTCGCGGGCGATGCGTTCGATCAGCGAGACTGCGAGGGCGTCGGCGACTATCACGCGCTCGTCACCGACTTCATAAAGACCGTAGGCTGCATCGGGCTTGAGCGCGATCGCGACGTTTGCGGGCAGGGTCCACGGCGTCGTCGTCCAGATGGCAACCGAGACGGGTTTTCCGTCGTCGGCGATGCCGAACTTCGCGAGCAGATCGGTGCGCTGCGTATCGCTTGCCGTAAACCGCACGTAGATCGAGGGTGAGACGCGGTCGGCGTACTCGATCTCCGCCTCAGCGAGCGCCGTTTCGTCGTGCACGCACCACAGCGTCGAACGCAGGCCCTTGTAGAGTTGCTGCGACTGCGCAAGGTCGGCGAGCGTCTCGACGATCGTCGCCTCGAACTCCGGCGCGATCGTCATGTACGGGCGGTCGTAGTGTCCGAAGACGCCCATACGCAAGATCGTCGACCGCTGACGGTCCAGCCAATACAGCGCGCGTTCGCGACAGGCAGCGCGCAGTTCGATCGGGTCGATCTTATGGAAGTCGATGCCCAGATGCTTGAGCGTCTCGCGCTCGATCGGCAGCCCGTGCATGTCCCAACCCGGGATAAAGTCGGCCCAGCGTCCGTCGAGCAGATGGATCTTGATGAACGCATCTTTGAGGACGCGGTTGAGGAAGTGCCCCATGTGCAGATCGCCGTTTGCGTACGGCGGACCGTCGTGCAGAATCCACGGCTCGTTAGCCTTATTCGCGGCGAGACGCCGCTCGTAGACGCCGTTCTCTTTCCACCACGCAACGCGGGCGGGCTCGCTCTTGGCGAGCCCGGCGCGCATCGGGAATTCGGTTTTCGGGAGGTTCAGGGAGTCGCGGTAGTCGCGCACGGTGGTTGAGTCCGACATAGAACGCGCACATTTACGTGCGCCGGGAAGTCGGGCCTCTTGGGTCGCTATCCGGCTAGCGCAAGGGCCCGCGTGCGCATGAGCCGGCCGGTAATCCGGCCTTCCTCAACCACATCGATGAAGGGGCGGTCGCTCGCGCGGAAAGCGGCCAGCGCTTCGAGTCCGGTTGCCGTGCGCGGTAAGGTCGGACCGGCTTCGGAGGCGAGGATTTCCTCGCCGTGCGGTTCCATCAAGTCGCCGACGGTAACACGTTCGAGCCGTTCGACCAGGCGCGCACCGCGGTAGGCAACCCAGCCGTTACGGACGAGAAACGCGCCCATGAGCACGTACCAGCCATACTGCCACTCGCGCGTGCTCGCGATCAAGATGACGCCGGTGATCCCGAGGCTGATGGCGAGGACCAAGCCCGCAAGCGAGGCGATCGCCGTCCCCGCCGCTTGGCTGCGCCGCCACCGCCACAAGATGGCGCGCAGCACGCGCCCCCCGTCCATCGGGAAGGCGGGGATCAAGTTGAATGCGCCGAGCCCCGCATTGGCGATCGCACCGTACGCAAAGATCGTCGCGACCGATTCACCAAGCGCGCCGTGGAGGACGAGCGCAACTCCGATGGTGGCGACATAGAAGAAACCGGCAAGGGCAAAGCTCACCGCAGGTCCGGCCAGGGCGACCGCGACTTCGGCCCGCGGCGTGGGCGGCTCGCTCTCGAGCGTCGCGACGCCGCCGAACATGAAGAGCGTGATCGAATGCGTCCGTACCCCGAAGCGGCGCGCGACGAGCGCGTGTCCGAATTCGTGGGCGATGACGCTTGCGAAGAGCAAGAGTGCGCCGATCGCCGCGAGCACGAAGCCAAGATTGTGCGGCACGTCACGCAGTTCGCCGACGAGTGAGGATGTGACGAGCGCATAGACGACGATCCACGAGACGTGGACATCGACGGCTATTGCAAACAGCTTGCCGAGCCGAAGCGTTTGGCGCATAAGCCTAGTATTACATGCGTTCTGCGCGCATGCAATCGGTTACGGTATTTTTTTTACGAGTTCGTCGAGCGCGGCGAAGTTGCGTTCGGCAAGTGCCGAAATAGCGGGCATTTTTGCGTGCAGATGATCGACGACGGATGCACGCTCCGACCACGCGTGATCGACGGCCCGCTCGATCGTTGTGGGGTCGGGCTTGCTCTTTGCCGCGGGTACCCAGAGCGGCGGTAAGGGATACGCTAAGTCATCGCAGAGTGCATCGATTTTCGGGTCGTAGGGAATTGCGAGAAACGGGACGCCCAGGCGCGCCGCGATGACGAGCGCGTGAAGTCGCATGCCGATCACGAGCTGCGCCTGCCCGATCACTTGCGCTGCCTGTGCGAGCGGATAGTCGGGCAAGAGCACGGGCGAGGTGCGGCAGCGCCGGATCACCACGGTCGACGCTTCCGCATCGGCGGCCCCGCCGAGCGGCAAAAACGCCACGCGCGCACCGTAGCGCTCGCCGAGCCGGTCGACGGCATGGGCAACCGCAGAAGCCGTGGCGTCGCCGCCGGTCCAGCGCCGGACCGAGACGACGACGAGCGGCACATCGCTTGGGCCGAGGCCTTCCGCGGCGAGGTCGAGCGGCACCGCACCGGGTGCGAAGAGAAAGACGGGGTCGGCCGTGCGCTCGACCTTGGTCGCCGGCAAGAGCGGAGCGAGCAGCGTGCGCGAGCGTTCGTCGCGGACCGTCGCAAGCGACACCCCGCGGCAGAATTCCCGGACCACCGACTTGCCCCAGAAGTCGAGCGGGCCGATCGACTGGGCGAAGATCATCGTCGGTTTCTTCGCGCGGATCGCGGTGCGGATCACCCCCGCATAATACAGCAAGCTCTTGAGGCTGGTGACGTTCTGTAAGAGTCCGCCGCCGCCCGAGAGCACGATGTCGGATTTCTCGATCGCGCGACGGACTGCGCCCAGATCCATGCGCGGCGTCGCCTCGACGCCGTAGTCGCGTGCCGTCTCCTCGGGCGTCGCACTCAAGACATCGATCGAGCAGTTCGCGTAGCGCGCGCGCAACTGCGCGATGATGATCGCGAGCAGCGCCTCATCGCCCAAGTTTCCGAAGCCGTAGTAGCCGGAGAGGACGATCCGCGGATCACGCATTCGGAGCGAAGCGCGCGCGCAGCGCGCGGTAGACCACGATTGCGAGCGCGCCAATGATGATACCGAGCACTGCACCGATGGCGATGCGTAAGAGCGAGACGTCGAGCGCCGTGTGCAGGTGGGAGAACGTGTCGACGCAGTCGGCAAGGCCGATGCCGATGCCGAGCACGAGCAGCCAGCCGAAGCGTTTGCGATCGATCGGGAGCAGCGCGGGCAAGAGCATCAGGAATGGAAACCCGACGAGAAACTCTTTGAAGCGAGGACGGACCGAAAGAACGGCGGTGAGGTTGGAACGCAGCGCGAGTTCGAACGAACTCGGCACGATGTCGCTTTGATTGCCGCTGCGCACGAGCACCACGTACGCAACGCCGAGCAGCACGGCTCCCGCGATGAGCTGGTAGAGGCGGATCGGGGCGTTCGCGGCCGCGCGCGGGTCGTCCAAGCGCGCATTGAAGAACGGCGTGAGAAGGTAGAGCGCAAGCGCGACGATCGGCGGCAGTAAGAGCACGAGCTTGACACCGGTGAACCGGTCGATCTCTTCCATCAAAAGCGGCGTACTGAGCAGGCCGACAACGACGAGCGCGCCGCCGAGCGTGGTGCCGAGCGCAATGGCAAGGATTCGCAGACCCGCGAGAATCGCAGCGGGCGTTGACGCCTCCGCGCTACGCGAGCGGAAGATCGGCGCGGTCATACACACGCCGGCGACGGCAAACGCAATCCCGCCCGCAAGCGCGAGCGCCTTGCGCGCGAGCATGTCGTGATGGATCGCAAGCGTGCCGCCGTAGAAGACGAGATCGAGCCCGATGAGAGCGATCGCGAGGCGCGTGTTGCCGATGCCGAAGAGCGCGCAGAGCACGAGCACGATGCCGGGGACGGCTAGCGAGGCGAGCGCGACGATCGCGGGGTTGATGCGGAACGGCGGGATCGGCGTCGCGCGGCCGAGCTTGAAGCCGCGCGTCTTCAATCCCTCCGCAATCTGGCGAACCATCTCGACGTTGGTCGCCTCGATCGAACGTTCGCCCCACGCGTGCGAGAAGGGACGCAAGTAGATGACGCGCACATTGCGTTCGCGCACGCCGAGCAGATAGCGCGCGATGACGTTCTCCGGTTTGAGCTTATCGAGTTCGAGCTTCGCGATCGCCTGAACGCGCGTCGTTTGGCCGGGAATTTTCCGCGCGAGATCGTCGTTTCCGTCCTGCACTTGCTTTACGTCGTAGGTCTCGATCGTGCCGAAATTCAACCGCGTGCGTTTGAACGCGTCGGCCGTCCCATCGATTGCTTTCGGAAAGCCGAGAACCTGGTTCCGCAGCCCGAAGAAGATCACCGTGCTTACTTTGCGCTTGCCGAGGAAGGCATCGAAGGTCGCATCGATTTGTGCGGCGTTGAAGCGTTCGTCGTTTTGAATGCGCGGCACGAGGAAGAATCCCAGATGCTTTGCCAGATCCATCGTCTCGGTAGGAATACCGAGGCTCACGTTTGAGAAATAATCCACTTGCGTGCGAATTGCGATGACATACGGAGGTTGCGCGCGCAGCACGCGCACCGCGCGCGGTTCGAAATCGATCGCGAGATGCGTTTTGAAGCGTTGCCATGTCCCGGCATCGTAGACGGCCAGGTACAGCTCGTCGGGCGAGAGTTTGTTGCCTTTTGCGAGCGCCGCGAAGAGCGGATCGCCAAGCGGTGCGAGGCGCGCCTGATCGATGAGCGCTTGGCCCGGATAGATGACCGCATTTTGTGATGTGTTGATAGTCCCGCCGAGCTGTTCTTGAACCGCAAGCGACGTCAGACCGGCGCGACGGAGCGCGACGAGGAATGCCGTTTGATCGTAGTTGTACGAACGCGCAAGCGCGGTAAAGTCGGTGAAATCCATCACGATCTCGACGCGGTGAGCCGCGCGTTCGTAGTGGAGACGAGCGATGGCAACGTAGGCGCAGGCGAGCAGTCCGATCGCGAGCGCGGCGAGGGCGGCGCGCATGCGCGGAGTCACCGGTCGACGAAGTCGCGGAGAAACGACTGAAGACGCGCCGTGACGGCGGCCGGGCGATCGAGTTGCAGGTAATGTCCTCCGGGGATCACGTCGTAAACGAATTCTTCGGCAAGGCGTTCGCGCAGCGAGGCGACGAGTTCGGGCGAACGCGGTTTCTTGATCGCAGCACTACCGTAGATCAGCAGCGTCGGCGATGAGAGCTCGCGTGCAAACGGGCGGGTCGGGAAACCGCTCACGCCTTCGAACGCCTCGAAAATCATGCGCGGATATTCGATGGGGATCTGCGTGCGCTGTTGTTGCCACGCCTCCTCCATGTTCGCACGATCTTCGAAGCTCTGTTCGAACGTCCAGCGCGCGATACTCCGCGCGATACGGCCGTCGTGCGCGAACGAGCGCGCGAGCGGTCCGAGCGCAAAACGCACTAGCGGTTTCAAGAGTCCGACGTCGTGACCCGATTTCCCGTCTTCGGGATACACGGGATCGATTAGGCCGATACCCGCGACGCCGGCAGCATTCTCGGCGGCAAGAGCGAGTGCGAGCAAGCCGCCCATCGAGTGTCCGACGATCGCGACCGGACGGCGTTCGGATGCGATGACCGAGCCGAGTGCTTCACGCGCGTCGATGAAATAATCACCGAGTCCCGCATCCGCGACGCGGGCGGCCGTACCGTGTCCGCGCGCTTCCCACACGTAGACGCGCCGCGTCGCCGCGAGCGCCGCACGCTGGGGTGCCCACGACCAGGCGCCGCCGCCGACACCGTGGAGAAAGAGCACCGGGGTGGCTTCGGTGGACGTTCCGCCGTCGTGCAAGGCACCGCCGGAAGGAAGCTGCAATTCGGCTTGACGCACGAGCGCGGGGTTCGTTAAACTGTACGGACTTCACTTCACCCCGGGGTACTCGCTTGTCGCTCTCGCATCCGGCGCACGCGAAACCCGTCGGGATCGGTCTGCTGGGATGCGGGACGGTCGGCGGCGGCGTCGCGCAGCTGCTCATCGCCAACCCCTCAGCAATCACGCGTGTCGCAGGCGCGGAGTTCGACTTGCGCCGCGTCGCCGTGCGCGATCTGCACAAGCCGCGCAACGTTACCTTGCCCCTTGACTTGCTCACTGACGATCCGAACAGCGTCGTCGACGATCCGGCGATCGATCTCATCATCGAATGTATCGGCGGGGTCGGTATCGCGCGGACGCTCGTCGAGCGCGCTCTCGAACACGGTAAACACGTCGTGACGGCAAATAAAGATATGCTCGCAACGGACGGCCCGCGGCTCGCGGCGCTTGCGGCCGCACGCGGCGTTACGCTTCACTACGAAGCGGCCGTCGGCGGTGCGATTCCGATCGTACGCGCGCTGACCGATTCGCTTGCGGGCGAAGACGTGCTCGAAGTCGGCGGCGTGCTCAACGGCACCACCAACTTCATTTTGAGCGCCATGGGCGGCGGCGCGACGTACGCGGGGGCGCTCGCCGAAGCGCAGCGGCTCGGATTCGCGGAAGCCGACCCGACGAGCGATGTCGACGGCATCGATGCCGCGCATAAGCTTGCGATCCTCACGCAACTGTCGTTCAAATATGCCGTCACCTCGGACCGGATCACGCGCCGCGGGATCACGGGCGTCTCGCGAGAAGACGTCGTGCTCGCGAGCCGCTTGGGCATGCGCGTAAAACTTATCGCCTACGCGCGCCGAGGCGCGACGATCGGCGCATCGGTCACACCGGCGTACGTCCGAATCGGTCATCCGTTTGCCGAACCGACCGGCGCGCACAACTGCATTCGCGTAATCGGAACGTCATCAGGTTCGTTGACGTTCGCCGGCAGCGGAGCGGGGCGCGAACCGACGGCCTCGGCTGTTATCGGCGATGTGATCGCCGCGCTTCGGCGTCTCGCCGGCGGCATTCACGATGCCGTCAAACTCGCACCGATCGACGCTGAAGCGTTGCCGCCGATCGTCCTGCCGCGCATCATTCGTCTTGCATCGCTGCGAGACGTACGTCCCGCCGTAGCGGCGCTCGCCCACGCCGGGATTTCTGCGCGTGCCGCAGCGGACGTGCCCGCCGTGATTACCGTTGCACTAGCGTTGGATCGCGATTCCGATCTCCAAGCCGCACTCGAGACGGACGGTTTGCGCGCGGCGAGCATTCATCCGCTCTGGGAAGATGAGACGCGCGACGCACCAGGCGCGCGTGCCGAGCAGACCGACGCCGTTGCCGTCTAGTCTCGAACCGGTTTTCGAAGCGGACGTGCGTATCGGCGCACTAACGCTCGCAAACGGCGCGCGCCTTGACGACGTCGTCCAGCGCGTCACGCGCTACGGTGTCGAACCCAACGCCGACGGCAGTAACGTCGTGCTCATGCTCCACGCGCTCACGGGTTCGAGCCGCGTTGCGGAATGGTGGAGCGGACTCGTCGGCACGGGCGCACTCGTCGATCCGACACGCGCGTGTTTGATCGGCATCAACGTCCTGGGCGGCTGCTACGGCTCGACGGGTCCCGCCTCTTTTGCCCCTGAGGGCGCGCGCTACGGAGCGCGCTTCCCGATCGTGACGGTCGCAGATATGGTCGACGCGCAAGCGCGCGCACTAACCGAACTTGGCATCGCGCGCTCGGCGATCGTGATTGGCGGATCGCTCGGCGGAATGCAGGCGCTGCAATGGTCGGTGCGCTACGGCGAGCGAGTCGGCGAAGCGGTCGTCGTCGGTGCGCACGATGGTTTTTCGGCACTGGGGATCGGCTTGAATTTTTGCGCGCGCACAGCGATCATGAACGATCCGATGTACAGAGACGGCGCGTATTCCGACTCAGCGCCGCCGCTCGATGGGATTCGACTCGCGCGCATGATCGCGATGCTTTCGTACAAAAGCGACGTCCTGCTCGAGGACCGGTTTGCAAACCGACCCGACCGCGGCGGAGGCGATCCGGCACAGGCGCGCGCCGACCGTTTCGATGTCGAAGGCTACCTTGCGTATCAAGCTGATCTCTTCGCACGTCGCATGGACGCGAACGCCTACCTCACGCTCACGCGCGCAATGGATCTCTTCGACGTGCGTTCCGCACCGATCGCGCATCCGACGCGCACGACATTCGTCGGGATCGAAAACGATTGGCTTTTTCCGCCCGCGTACGTGCGGGCCGCAGCCGCCCGCATGCGCGCGCGCGGCGTCGATGCGATGTATCTCGACCTGCCGAGCAATCACGGGCACGATGCATTCCTCGCTGAAACGCAAACGCTCGCCGCGCTGATCGAGCCGCATCTGGGCGCTGCACTCAGCCGCCGCTAGGAACAGGAAAGCCCGCCGGGGGGCGGGCCTTGCACTGTCGTCGCGTAGCAGGTTGCCCCGCTACCGGGTGTGGGCGACGTTACATCATGCGAACGCTCGCATTGCCCACACCGCTCGCGCCTCCGAGAAGTATAGCCGCTTCGCGGGAGCTTTCCAAGCCTTAATGGTAAACTTTTTGTCAGCAAAAGCTTAAAGTAGCGACATTTCTCAGCTGGAATCAGAAATCGTAAGGCCATTCCCACACGCCAAGCTCGATAGAATCGCAATCCAATTGCGTGTCGCGGAATCACGGCTCCCAGCGTGGCGCGCGCTTTTCAACGAATGCAGTCATGCCTTCTTGCGCATCGTGCGATAGAGCGTTCATGCTCATCACTTCTTTCGCATACGCGTATGCTTTTGATTGATCGAGGTCAATTTGGGCGTAGAACGCCGCCTTGCCGAGGCCCACGACGAAGCGGCTCGCCGCAGCGATCGTCGCCGCGAGCGCGTCGGTTTGGGCTTCGAGCGCCTCCGGCTCGACGACGCGATTGACAAGTCCCCACGACGCGGCCGTTGCGGCATCGATGAACGCTCCGGTGAGCAGCATTTCCATCGCGCGCTTGCGGCCGATCGCACGCGTGAGCGCGACCATCGGCGTCGTGCAGAAAAGACCGATCTTCACTCCGGGTGTGGCAAACTTCGCATCGCTCGAGGCGATAGCAAGATCGCACGTCGCGACGAGCTGGCAACCCGCCGCCGTTGCGATACCGGCGACTTCGGCGATCACCGGCTGCGGAATGCGTTGGATCGTTTCCATGAGCGTCACGCACACGTCGAAGGTTTCGCGGTAGGCATCGACCGAACGCGCGAGCATCTCCCGCATGTCATGGCCCGCAGAAAACGCCGGTCCGAGTCCCCGGAGAATGACGACGCGCTGCGTTCGGTCTCTCGCGATCTCGTTGAAGGTATCAATAAGTTCGTGCATCACGGCAAGCGAGAGAGCGTTGCGCTTGTCGGCGCGATTCATGGTGACGCGCGTGACGCCGTCCTGGGTATCGACGAGCAGATGGCGATCGGTGTTGAGCATCGACATTAATTCTTTGAAGAAGAGGACGTCCCTCGGCGGTGCTCCGGCGTCAACGTTGTACATGGATTCACTTATGCCAACCAAGGATCGCGGCGTGAGCCGCGCCGGCCGGATTACCGGAATCGGCTTGCTCGTCTTCCACCTGGGAGCGCTCGCGGCGTTTCTTCCGCAGATGTTCTCCTGGACGGCGCTCGGCGTCGGCTTCTTGTTTTACTATCTGACGATCGCACTGGGCATCGGGCTTGGCTATCATCGGCTGCTCACCCACCGCTCGCTGCGCACCTCGAAGCCGGTCGAATACGGCCTTGCGATCCTGGGCGCCCTCGCACTGCAGGGCGGCCCAATCGATTGGATCGGAACGCATCGCGCGCATCATGCGCATACCGACGCCGACGGCGATCCGCACGACGCGAATCGCGGCATGTTTTGGAGTCATATCGCGTGGCTGTACCGCTACAATACGGCGAAGCCCGTCGGCCAGAATCTGCGCCGCCTCGCGCCGGACCTTGCAGGCGTGCCATTCTACCAATTTCTCGAGAACACGTATGTCTGGTGGACCGTTGCGCTCGCGCTCGTTTTCTTCGCGATCGGCGGCTTACCATGGGTCGTCTGGGGCATCTTCGTGCGCATCGTCGTGACGTACCACATCACGTGGCTCGTCAATAGCGCGGCGCATGAAGTCGGCTATCAGAGTTACAAAACCGGTGACAAATCAACCAACAACTGGTGGGTCGCGCTCCTCACCTGGGGCGAAGGCTGGCACAACAACCACCACGCGTTTCCGTCTTCGGCACGACACGGTCTACGTTGGTACGAGATCGACGCTACCTGGATCACGATCAAAGTGATGGAGGCGCTCAAACTCGCGCACGACATCAAACTCCCGACGCCCGGAATGATCGCACGCATGTCGTTCGAACCGCGCGCGGCGACAAAATAAAATTTGGGCGATGACGGATTCGAACCGCCGACCAACTCGGTGTAAACGAGCTGCTCTCCCGCTGAGCTAATCGCCCCTAGGTCCGGTGGCATTCGCCGGACCGCCGAGCGGCCCTATCTGCAACGAATGGCTCGCTACGTTAATTCCGGCCAAAATTGGAAAGAATAGTCGTGTCCTACCGAATGCCGCCGCCTCCGAGTTTTCGTCTTTTCCTCGGATGTGCGACGACGTCGCCGCAAAGCGTTAGATAGGGGAAAGGCAGGGACAGCGGCGACGGCCGTGAGCCCGATGATGGGCGGACCACCGCGAGGTGGCCGCTTTTTCACTTTCTACGGCGAGGGGTCGGGGCGCGGCGTCGGCTGGTCGACCGGTGTCGTTCGCCCAAAATTTCCAAGATAGATCGACGTCTTGTTCTTGGCTTGCATCTCGATGAAGCGGAAGCTCACGTTGAGCAAGGTGACTTTCTTCGAGACGACGATCGGCGCTTCGGCACGCTCGGATTCAATGTACCAGCCGCCGTCATATTGCGCGAACGTCACCGTCCACGGAACCGTGCTTGCCGGCCCGCCGGCGACCGCACCCAGAACGCTCGCCTTGACGACCGTGTATCGGGCTACATCGACCCACAGATCGCGCAAGCGCAAGCGCTCGAGGTCGTGCAGCGGAGCAAGGGTCAAGTGGTAGACCTGGTGCGCGGCGATGGTCTCGGTGCCGACGTAGTGCACGTCGTAATCTTTGGTGACAGAACGAACGCGGCCGATTTCGCGCAGCGAGGACGGCCCGTCCGTCTGGGCGGAGAGCGCCGCCATGGCGGGATTCTTCAGCTCGACCGGCGCGAGTCCGTACGTTTCGTTCGGTGCGATCTGCAGACCCAAAAATGGTTCGGGATCGCCCCGATCGTGCGCACCGATGGGCAGACCCATGAGGCTGAAGCCGAAGCCTTTCGGTAAGAACGGATTCGCGATCTCTTCACGCGAGAACGTTCTGAGTTTCAAGTCGGTGCCGCCGACAAGCGACCCGTCGTAGGTCTTCGTGTAGGCGCGATCTTTGATCGTGAATTGTTGGCGGAACGCGAACGTAAGTTCCGGCGGATACGAATAAAACCGAAAGAGCGTGCGCGCGTGTGCGAAGATTAAATCGGCATCGGGCGCATCCTCGGCGAATGCCGGGGCCACACAAAGAACGAGCGCGGCGCAGGCCGCAACGATGCGCGCGATCATTCGAAACGCATCCTGGGCCCTAAGAAACCGAAGACGATCCCGCGTGGAACGCGCAGCGAGAGGCCATCCACCGCCGTCGTATCAGCGAAACGACAGACGAGATCGTCGATCTCGATCGCGTGTTCCAACTCGGCTCACCTCAAGACTTTTGCGAAGTGCCGGTACTCGAGCTCGAATCCGCGTGTTTCGTAGAACGCCCGGCCTCGTTCGTTCTCGCGTACGACGTTGAGCGAGAGGTAGCGTGCACCGCTCGCCTTAGCCCAGCGCTCGACATATTCGAGCAACGCCGAGCCGATGCCCTCGCCATCCCGGATCGTGGCGATCTCCGAGAGATGGGGGTAGCGTTCGTTCGTGAAAAAATCGTCGTGCCACGAAACGAACGCAAATCCCAGCCGTTCGCTTTCGTTCTCCGCGATGACGACCAGATCGCGTGGCTGCGGATCCTCAAAAGCGGCCGCCAGAGCGCGTTCGGTTCCCGCAATGACTTCCGCGCGCGAGCGCCATGCCGTGCCCGCGTCGGCGAACCGGGCCGAGAGCCCGACAACGAAAGCAGCGTCGGTTGATCGCGCGATGCGAATCGTGATGTTTTGCATCTTCACATTCACGCGATTCACCCTCGCACCGACGTTTTCCCCAATCGGCCGAGGCGCTATTTCCAGCAGTCGAGGATCGGCGGTGCGAGGGCAGCGGCTCCGGCGTGCGCGGTGCCTTCGAAGTCCTCGATCGTGCGCAGCACGTTGAAGTGCGTGATCGGCTCGTCGTAACGACCCGGCTTCACCATCGGGCCGACGAAAAATGTTGCGATGTGATTGGTCCGCGGCGAGCTGTCTTCATCCCACGTGACGATCAAAAGCGTATCGTGCGCATCGGCCCACTTCACGACGGGATCGATGTGCTCGCGCAGCCACGCATCGCCCGATTCGATGCTCGCGCTGTGCATGTCGTGTACGAGATTCGGAATCACGAACGCGACGTCAGGAAGCGCATCGTACGAACGCAGCGTCGAAAACGGCACCCACGATGAGGTCGGGATGTTCGTGAAATGCGTCCACGGCGCGTGTTTACTTGCGTATTGCGCGTTCGTACAGCCGGTGAAGCCGACCGACGGTTGATCTTCGGCATACGCGCGGAACGTACGATGTGCGGCGATCAATTCCGATCCAAGGTTCGCCGCGGTCGGCGAGATGCCCGCGGGCGGACACCCGTCGCCGTTGCGATCGGTCTGACCGGAGAACAGCGCGAAATAGTTCGGTTGGCTCGGGTGTGCGACGCCGTGCGAATTTGTGAAAATCGCCCCGCGCGAACCCAGCGCGTGAAGGTAGGTCGACTCTTGCGGATCGTTGACGATCTGCTTGAACGACTTATTCTCTTCGATCACGACGACGATCGAACGCGGTTTCTTCGGCAGCTTCATATGTGCTGCGGCGTCGCCGAGGACCGGTAGGCTCACGGGCAAGACGGTTAGCCGCGTATCGGACGAGCGAAAAAACCAGAATCCGACCGCCACGACGACGACGAGAATGACTCCGGTGATGATGGGTACGCGCCTGATCAAGCCGCTGTTTCCTCGGTATTCACCCATGAAAACTACCCGTCTCGACCAAAAAAATAACGGTGAGGGAAACTAGAAAAAAGCAGGTCCGGAGATTCTGAAATCTCCGGACCTGCACACATGGTAGCGCCAACGGGAGTCGAACCCGTCTCTTCGCCTTGAAAGGGCAACGTCCTAACCGATAGACTATGGCGCCATACGTACCAGCCGATAGACGGCCGCACAAGGTCAGATTGTTCCACAAGTGCGGACGTCCGTCAACTAAAAAAGCGTGGTGGGCCCGGCTGGATTCGAACCAGCGCGCTACCAGTTATGAGCCGGCTGCTCTACCGCTGAGCTACGGGCCCACGCACGCGGCGAGTTCGCCGCGAGACAAGCGACCCCCGCGGGCCGCCCGACCCGGGTTGTCGCCTAGAGGGCCCGGAAGGCCGAGCGGCCGGGGTAGTGGGCGACGGTCCCGAGTTCATCCGCGATGCCCATGAGGCGGTTGTACTTTTCGATCCGGTCGCTACGCGAGAGCGAGCCGGTCTTGATTTGCCCCGCGCCCGTAGCGACGGCGATGTCCGCGATCATCGTATCACCGGTCTCGCCCGAGCGGTGCGAGATCACGCTGCGGTAGCCCGCGCGGTGCGCCATCTGGACGGCGTCGAGCGTTTCGGTCAGCGTGCCGATTTGGTTCACTTTGATGAGGATCGCGTTTGCGGTGCGTTCTTTGATGCCGCGGGCGAGGCGCTTGACGTTGGTGACGAAGAGATCGTCGCCGACGAGCTGCACGCGCGCACCGATACGCTGCGTGAGCAGGTTCCAACCGTCCCAGTCGTCTTCACCAAGCGGATCTTCGAGCGAGACGATCGGATAATTGTGCACGAGGCCTTCGTACATCGCGACCATCTCTGCAGAGTTCATCGCATGGTCGGGGAGATGCGGAAAGTATTTCCCGTCGCGCATGAATTCTTGGGCGGCCGAGTCGAGCGCGATTGCGATCTCGTCGCCGGGTTTATAGCCGGCTTGCTCGATTGCCGACATCAGCAATTTGAGCGCATCGTCGATCGATGCAAGCCGCGGCGCGTATCCGCCCTCATCGCCGACGAGCGTCGGTTGGCCTTGATCGTGCAGTAGCTTGCCGAGCGCATGAAAGACTTCGGAACCGTACCGTACGGCATCTTGCATCGTTGGGGCACCGACGGGCACGATCATGATCTCTTGAAATTGCAACGCGCCTTCGGCATGTTTGCCGCCGTTGATGACGTTCATCATCGGCACCGGCATTGTCGATGCAGTCGGTCCGCCGAGATACCGATACAGCGGGATGCCCAAGCTGACCGCCGCTGCGCGCGCGCACGCAAGCGACACGCCGAGTAGCGCGTTTGCACCGAAGTTCGATTTATTTTCGGTGCCGTCGAGGTCGATGAGCTGCTCGTCGATCTCGCGCTGCGCGGTGACGTCGAGGCCTTCGAGCGCAGGCCCGAGCATCTCGTTCACGGCGGCGACGGCTTTGAGCACGCCTTTACCGCCGTAACGCGATTTGTCGCCGTCGCGTAATTCGACGGCTTCGTATTTTCCGGTCGATGCGCCCGAAGGCACCATCGCTTCTTCGACCGCGCCGAAGCTGGTCGCTACGGCGACGGCGACCGTCGGATTCCCACGCGAGTCGAGCACTTCACGTGCGCGCACGCTTTCGATGAGAGGGCGGCCACCGCCGCGCAGCGATTCGATCGACACGGTTTAAGTACTCACCAGCCACGACTCGAGATCGGACTTGCGTGCGAAGAGTTCGCTCTTCTCAAACCAGATCGCGACTTCACGCGCGGCGCTCTCGGGCGAGTCGCTGCCGTGCACGAGATTGCGGCCGATCGTCTGACCGTAGTCGCCGCGGATCGAGCCCGGAGCCGATTTGATCGGGTTGGTTGCACCGATCGTCGAACGGCAGCCTTCGATGGCGTCGTTGCCTTCGATCACGAGCGCCACGATGGGAGCGGAGGTGATGTAGTCAATAAGCCCCTTGAAGAAGCCCTTGCCTTCGTGTTCGGCGTAGTGCTTTTTCGCACGCGCTTCGTCGACCATCATGACTTTCATACCGACGATTTGATAGCCGCGACGCTCGAAGCGCGCGACGCATTCGCCGACCAGACCGCGCACGACGGCGTCGGCTTTTAAAAGGATAAGTGTTTGTTCGTTAGCCATAGCGGGAAGGACATACGTGCCAAGTGACCCTCCGTCCTCGCTCGACCTTGCAATCGTCGATGCGCTGATCGCCCGTACGCCGTTCGCCGATGTCCGCGTCTGTCCGGAGACGGCGAGCACGAACGCGGATGCAGCGGCCCTCTTGGGCGAGTCGCCGGGGACGACGATCCTTGCCGAGATGCAGACGGCGGGTGTCGGCCGGACCGGGCGCGCGTGGCATGCGCCGCGTTCGTCGAGTCTGCTCTTCACCACGCTCTTGCCCGAGTCGATCGGCGTCGGCGATCTCTGGGCGACCACGTTTTGGACGGCGCTCGCCGTCGCCGAGGGAATCGAGCGCGCATGCGGCGTGCGCGTCGATCTCAAATGGCCGAACGATCTTTTGCTAGCGCGTCGCAAGCTGTGCGGTATTCTCTGCATCTCGCGCGTCAACGGTGACCGCGCGTGGGTCGGCTGCGGCGTCGGCCTCAACGTCCACCGCCCCGCGGATGCCGCGACCATCGCGGCGATCGAACCGGCTCCGGCATTTCTCTCAGATTCCGCGCCGCAGGTCGAACGCTCGCGTCTCTTCGGCGAACTGCTGCGCGCATTCGAACGCATGCTGCCGCTGCTCGCGCGGCCGGACGCGGTCGCGCGAGCGTGGGATCAGCGCGCCGAAATCGACGGCACGCCTTACCGGTTACGACTCGACCGCGACGGCTCGATCGTCGAGGGCATCGCGCGTGGGCTCGGGCGAGACGGTGCGCTGCGCATCGTGACGAGCGACGGCAGCGAGACGGAGATCCATCTCGCCGACGCCCACGTGCTACGTTAGTTTATTTTACGACACCGCCGAGGACGATGTTGGCTTTCCCGAGCACCGCGACGGCACTCGATTCTGCGCTGCCATCAATGGACAGACATAGATTCGCCGACGAGGTGACGCTGGCGGGTTTTGGAATCATCTTCGCTGCGACACCGGAGTCTTTGAGGGCTTTGGTGGCGATCATCGTATCGGCGTTTGATGAAAAGTAGAGTATTACGTCGGGCATCGCCTACGCCGATGACCCGCCGCTGACGAGTTCGTCGAGGCCTTTGGCAACGTCGTTCAGTTCGTTCACGCGCGTGAGGGCGTGTTGCATGCGTTCGTTCATTTCTTGTGCGAGCATATCGATGACGACGACATCGCCGAGGATTTCGGCGTTGAGTTCGGAGGCTGCGAGCACGGTGTTTTTCACGCCCGTGTTCGTCGCAACCGCGCCGCCTGCGACGCTCGGCGTATCTGTCGCGATCTGCATGAGCAGTTCGCCCTGGCGTTCGACCGCAGCTTTCGTCTGCGCGACGTGATCGCCCGAGACTTCGGTGCCCACGACGATGACGGCAAGCTCTTTTGCCGACTCACTGACTTGCTTCGAGCGTTTGATGATCGCGCGCGAAACGGCCTCGACAACCGGAATCGAAAGCGCGAGCGCGATCATGAGGCCGATGACGCCCCACAGCAAGAGCGACTGCGTGGTGTGATTTTGGATATCGTTGAACTGCGCGAGCGGGACACCATACCAGCGTGCCGCAACGACCTCGTTTTGGTCGTTGAGAATCGGGGTGATCTGTGCGAGGTACTGCACTCCGGCTTCGGTGTCGACGCCGGTGTACGGCTTTCCGGCTTTTATTTCGGCCATGCCGGTCGTTGCGGCGGTGTCGACCAGACGCGTGCCGTCGGCGCGCGAGATTGTGCTAGCGACGATGGCGTTGTCGACGATGAGCGCCGATTTACCGCCGAGCGCGCGCGTGGCTTGATCGACGATATCGTAATAGTGATTGATGAGGATGCCGCCGTACACGGCGCCGATCGTACGCTCGTTGGCATCGCTGATGGGAGCGGCTGAGACGAGCGCGAGACCCGACGTCATCTTGCCGGCGACCGTTCCGTCGGCACTTTTGACGTCGACACCGATCTGCGGTGTGAGCGACTCGGAGGTGAGTTCGTCGAGCGAAAGTTTTGCCGCCGTATTGACGCTCTCGCCTTCGAGCGCGCGTTTAACGTACGAACTCTTGAGCGCAAGACCGACACCACCGCTGTTCGCACGCGCGATCACGATGCCGCTACGATCGACGATCGTGAGGAACGAGAGCCCCGCGTTTCGCGCGACACCGGTGAGCGCCGTCTCGAGCGCCTGCGAATTCTTCGCGCCGACATTTTTGCGAATTGCTTCTTGGATTGCGACCTGCTGCGTGAGCAGGCGGACCTGATCGCGCTTCTGCTCCCAATAGCCGTTGAAGCCCAGCGACCCGCTCTGCACGTCTTTGCGTCCGAGCGAACTCAAGTCGTTCGACATCGTCGAACGCGCTGCGAGCGCACTGACGATGAAGAACACGAGGATCGCACCGACGATCGTCCCGATCAACCGGGCACGCAGGCCGAGCTTCATACGTTGGTCCCTTCTTGGGCGGCATCGGCGATGCGATAGCGGCCGAGTTCGCCGGTGATTGCAGATGCTTGGGCGTTCATTTCTTCAACCGAACTCAAAATGCGCTCTGCGGCCGAGGTGACCTCAGCGTTAACGTAGGTGAGAACCTCGACCGACGAGGCGTTCTGCCCGGAGATTCCGGCGATGCCTTCGAAGGCGGTCGAGACTTCATTTGAATGTGCGGCCATCTGCTGTGTTGCGGCGAGGTTCGCGGCGACGGAGCGCGTGATCTCATCGATCGAGCGGATCACTTGGAACGAATTCTGGCTCATCGAACGCGTCACGTTGGAAATCTGCGTGATTTGGTTGTTCGATTTGAGCACCGCCTCGACGATCTCGCGCAGGGCCAGCGACGCGTTGTCGGTCGAAGAGACGCTCTCTTCGACGCGTTCGGTCAGCCGCTGCATCGCGTGGGTGACCTCGGCGATGACGCCTTGCGTCGAGCCAATGTGGCCGGCGATTTCTTTGGTCGCCGCGACGCTGCCGTCGGCCAGCTTGCGGATCTCAGAGGCGACGACGGCGAAGCCGCGACCGTGTTCGCCCGCGCGTGCCGCTTCGATCGCGGCATTGAGCGCGAGCAGATTCGTCTGTTCGGCGATCCGGTCGATCACTTTGACGATGTCGCCGATTTGCGATGAGTTATCACCGAGTTGGCGGATATCCGAGGCGAGCTCGCCGATCGTCGCGCGGATCGTCTCGAACGAATCGACAATTGTATGGATCGCAGAACCGCCGCGGTCGGCGGTGAGCGAGGTTTCCGAACTGATCGTGAGCAGTGAGTCGACTTGTTCGGAAACTTCTTCGATCGATGAGGACATGGCCGTCACCGAGATCGCCGTCTCATCGAGCGAACGCGTTTGCTGTTCGGCGGAGCCAGCAATCGTCACGATCGCGTCGGTCAACGCGGAGATCTTAGCTTGTGCCGCGGCGACGATGGTCGACTGTTCGAGGATACCTTCTTCGAGCTGCTGTTGCGCGACCGAACTGCCCTCGATTACCGCAAGCGAGTTGCCCGCCGTATCGGAGAGTTCGGACCCCGCGTCGGCGAGCCGCTCGACGTTGACCTTCATCGCCGCAAGAAAATCGCGCGTGCTGAAGATTAGCTTGTTGAGGGCGACGCCCAGTTCCGAGAGTGGCCCATCGGAGACGGCCAAATTTTTGGTAAAGTCACCTTGGGAAACTTCGCGGATCCCCGCGGTCAACGCGGCGATGGTTGCGGTGTTGCCGGCGGCGGCACGGTTTTGATTACGCGGTAAGGCGACGTACGTTCCGGCACCGAGTGCGCGGTCGGGCGACTTCTCGCCCCCGCCCTGGTTGGTGGCAGCGAGGGTCGCGAGGGCAGCGCCCGCGGCGCTCGCGGCGACCGCATACCAGACGAGTCCCGGGAGCGTACCAAGCCAAATCGCTAGGCCGACGAAGAACACGCCACCGAGGGCAAACCCGATGCGCGGCGCAGCGCTCGTCTTCGGAGGAGGCGATGGTGAAGGCCCGGTCATGGCATCCCGTCTTCGTAACGAACGCGCCTGAGCGGCACGTTGATAAGCGTTTGTTAACACTTCGGCCGTTTCGGTCCGCTTTTTTAAGAGGAACGGCCGGCCTTACTGCGCTTCTCGCAATTTTCGCAAAAGTTCGGGTACTTGTTGTCGGTATCGTAGATGGAATTTGAGAAATACATCGCGCAGCGGGCATTGAAGCAGTGCTTGAGCCCCTGGGCATGGCCCAACTCGTGCACCGACTCTTTGAGCAGTCGCTGGAAGAGCACGTTCTCATCGGCCGGCTCGCCGTAGAATTCCGAGCGCAAGCGATGGGTCGAGACGACGGCGCAGCGGTGCGCTTCGCTCGAACTTCCGAAAATGAAGTGTTGCGAGGTTTTGTAGAGATCGTACTCCGTAATGCCGAGCACGAACTCATCGACGCGGTCGTGAACCGCGGTGAGTTTGCCGACGACGGATCCGAAGAAGAGTTGGTTGCGAACGCTGTTGAGCGCCGTCTTCGGGATGCGTAGCGGGACGCGCACCAGCGCAGTCGAGAGGAAGCGTTCTTCCAGACACAAGGCGAGCCGGGTGAGCAGGGCCGGATCGATCGTATTGATCGGGACGATACTGATCTCGCTCACGTAAATCGCGTTCGCCCGAACGCGGAAACGGTCCTGGGGACGAACGTGCGGAACGCCCGAAAGATGATCCTCGGACTTGGAATCGATCTTGCCGAAGTCGACCGCTATCGCTTCGATGAAGCCGCACGCGAACGGTTCGCGCGCAAGGTCTACACACCCGAAGAGTGGTCCTACGCAATGCGCAAGCGTCACTGGCCGGAACGGCTTGCCGGATTCTACGCGGCCAAGGAAGCGACGCGCAAAGCGTTCGGTCACGCGATTCCGTGGCGCTTAGTCGGCGTCACGCACGAGCGATCCGGAAAGCCAACGATCGTGCTCGTGGGAAAGGCCGAACGCCTCATCGCCGCCCGCGGGGTGAAATCGATCCACCTCACAATCACGCACACCGCGACGATGGCAGCTGCCGTCGTCGTGCTCGAAGGCTGATGCGCGTTCTCGATGCGGCGCAGATGCGCGCGCTCGACGCCGCCTCGGTCGCGAAGCTCGGTGAAATCGCGCTGATGCGTGCGGCCGGCGATGCAATCGCAGCGGTGATCCCGCGCTACGCGCGGCCGGGACCGCTCGTCGCCTTCGCCGGGGGCGGAAACAACGGCGGCGATGCCTTTTCGGCGCTCGCAGCGGCCGACCTCAACATGGCACGCACGGTGTACGGCGATACATCAGAGGCGGATTCGCCAGCGCGTAAAGACGCGATCGCACGCGCTCGCGCGAGCGGCGTGCGCATCGAGCCGTTCCCGACCGACCCCACGCACATCGAGACGATCTGCCGTAAAGCGGGCCTGGTGATCGACGGACTGCTCGGCGTGAATGCCCGCGTTCCGCTCGGCGAGGACATGTCAGGAATCGTAGCGGCGATCGTACGCAGCGGCGCACGCGTGCTCGCATGCGATATCCCAACAGGCGTCGATCCCTCCACGGGCGCCGTCGACGGCCCCGCGATCAAGGCAATCGCAACGATTACGTTCGGTGCGCCGAAGCTCGGGCTCTATCTCGATCCCGGACGCGGACACGCCGGGCATGCGTATTTGGCACGGATCGAAATGGACGATGCCGATATTCCGCCCGGCGAGCCCGTCTTCTATGCGCTCGACGACGCGGAGTTTTGCGAACGCTTACCCGTGCGCCCGGCGACGGCCGACAAGCGTAGCGCCGGAGCGCCGCTCATCATCGCCGGTTCCGAGCAGTTTCCGGGCGCGGCGATTCTTTGCGCGCGCGGCGCGGCTCGCACGGGCGCCGGTTACGTCACGGTCGCAACGACGCCGGCAGCGGCGCCCGCGCTGCGTCTCCATCTAATCGAGCAAGTCGTCGTGACCTATGACAAGCAGCATCCGGATGCCGCAATCGAAACGCTGCTCGATCTTGGCAACCACTGTTCGTCGATTGCAATCGGGCCCGGCCTTGGTCTCAGCGAGGACATGGGGGAAATCGTTCGCGGCGTGATCGAACGCACGACGCTGCCGGTCGTGGCCGATGCAAGCGCGCTCTTTCACTTGAGCAAACACCTCGACATGCTGCGTTCGAAGAAAATCGTCATCACGCCGCACGCCGGTGAATTCGCGCGCCTCTCCGGCAAAGGGACGTTCGAAGAACGTGACCGTGTCGCCCGCATCCGCGACTTCGTCGACACGCACGGTGTGACGACGCTCCTCAAGGGGCGCACCACGCTGATCGCAGAGTCCGATGCAACGCATATCAACCCGACCGGTAGCGCGGCCCTCGCTACAGCCGGTACGGGCGACGTCCTGACCGGCATCATCGCGACGCTGCTCGCACAAGGCCTAACACCGCTCGATGCAGCGCGCATCGGGGCGTACTGGCACGGACGCGCGGGTCACCTCGCGCACGATACGCGACCGTACGGCGTTATCGCCGGCGACCTTCCGGACATGCTCGCGGCGGCGGCAAAAAGTGCCGATCACCGGCTGGCCGGCGACCGCATCGAACGGCTTTTCTAAGGCGCGTCAGGCGCGCGTTTGATCCGCATGACCTTGGAGCATGCGGCGCAGCTCGAATTCGTCCACGACGGCGATACCGAGCGTCTCGGCTTTGGCGAGTTTACTCCCGGCCTCATCGCCCGCGACGACGTAGTCGGTTTTCTTGCTGACGGCGCTCGTCACTTTGCCGCCGGAATCAACGATCGCGGCGCTCGCTTCTTCGCGCGTCATCGACGGCAGCGTGCCGGTAAGGACGAACGTCTTCCCCGCGAAGATGCCGACCGGTTCGCGTGGACGAAGCGGTGCCGTCGTGTCGACGCCGGTAGCTTGCAGGCGCCTCACCATCGCGACGTTGGGTTCTTGTGCGAAGAAAAGCGTCACGCTGCGCGCGATCTCTTCGCCGATACCGCTGCTTCGCATCAGGTCGTCTTCGGTCGCGCCGGCGAGCGCTTCGATCGAGCCGAAATCGCCCGCGAGGATCGCCGCATTTTGCGCGCCGACGAACCGGATGCCGAGACCGAAGAGCAACCGCGCGAGGCCGCGCGACTTCGAACCCGCGATCGCACCCAGGAGGTTGGCGATCGTCTTCTCGCCCATGCGCGGCAGCGTCGCGAGCTTTGCGGCATCGAGTGTATAGAGATCGGCGACGTCGTGCACGAGTTCCGCGTCGACCAGTGCGAATGCGAGGACGTCGCCGATTCCTTCAATGTCCATCGCGCCGCGCGAGCAGAAGTGCCGCACGCGTTCGCGACGTTGTGCGGGGCAGGTTGCATTCGTACAGCGCGACATCGCCTCGCCCTCGGGGCGATCGACCGCAAAGCCGCACACCGGGCACGACGTCGGCAGCGAATACTCTGGCGGATCGCCTTTGCGCTCGCTCAAGATCGGCCCGACGACCTCGGGAATCACGTCGCCCGCACGACGCACGAGCACGAGGTCGCCGATGCGGATATCTTTGCGCCGGATGTCGAATTCGTTGTGCAAGGTCGCCATCTTTACCGTGACGCCGCCGATTTGCACGGGCTCGAGAATCGCATACGGGTTGAGCGTACCGGTGCGTCCGACGTTGACGCCGATGTCGATCAGATGCGTCTGCGCCTCGCGCGCACGAAATTTATAAGCGACCGCCCAGCGCGGATCTTTGCCGACGGCGCCGAGTTTCGCTTGCACCGCGAGGTCATCGACTTTAATGACGATGCCGTCGATCTCGTAGTCCAACTCGTCGCGTTCGCGTTCCCAACGTTCGACGAAGGCGACGATCTCCTCGATGCTCGCACAGCGCGTCGTATTCGGATTCGTCGCAAAGCCGAGCTCGCGTAAAAACGAAAGAAGTGCCCACTGCGTCGTCGGAACCACACGGACGTCGAGTTCGCCGATTGCATAGGCGTAGAACGAAAGCCCGCGTTCCGCCGTGAGCTTGGGATCGAGCTGCCGGATGCCGCCGGATGCGGTGTTGCGGGGATTGGCAAACGTAGGCTGACCCTGGGATTCGCGTCGAGCGTTGAGGACGACGAAGTCCGATTTCTTGATGTAGATCTCGCCGCGCACGTCGATGTGCGTCGGGACGGCGTGCGTGCCGGTCCGTAAGACGAGCGGAATCGTGCGGATCGTGCGCACGTTGCTCGTGACGTCTTCCCCCGTCGAACCGTCCCCGCGCGTCCCGCCTGCCGAGAGCGCACCGTCGTCGTACCGAAGAGAAGCGGAGAGCCCGTCGATCTTGAGCTCGCAGACGTAGGCGACCGTGTCGATCGCGGCGAGCTTGCGCACGCGCGCGTCGAACAAACGCAGTTCTTCTTCATCGAACGCGTTGGCAAGACTGAGCATCGGTTTGCGGTGCGCGTAGGGTCCGAAACCGCCGACGGCAAGCCCCCCGACGCGCTGCGTCGGCGAATCGTGCGTCCGCAAGTCGGGATGTTCTTCTTCGAGATCGATCAGTTCGCGCAGCAGCGCGTCGTAGGCGACATCCGCGATCGTCGGATCGTCGAGCACGTGGTAGCGATAATTCGCTTCGTCGATTTTCGAGCGCAGCTCCGCCGCGCGTGTTGCGCCCACCTTAGCGGCGCGTGGCGATTTGGACCGGGTAGCCATCCGGATCGGCAATTACGGCCATGCGTGCAAACTTTTCGTCGAATGGCTCCTGTAAAATCGTCACGCCGGCCACCTGTGCGTCCATCACGAACCCGTCGACATCATCGACGTAAAAGCCCAGCTGCAGCGTGCCCGGATGGACGCCCGTCGAGGGTGTCGCCGGATGCAGTCCGAGCCGATGACCGTCGCCTAAATCGAAGTCGACCCAGTGCGGCATCGCATCCGTGCCGATCGTGAGTCCGAGAATATTGCGGTAGAAGTTGCGGGACGCAGTGAGATCGCGGCACACGAGCATCGCCATTGCGAACGAGGTCATACGCTAGGCTTCGACGGGAATTCGTTCTCCCTTCGCCAGGTCGTCGAGGGCTGCGATATTGTCGCTTTCCAGTTTGGCCATCCGCGCGGCGTCGGGTCTGATGACCCTGTGCGCGCGCTCGTCGGCGAGCGCGGCCTTGAGGTACGCGCCGGTGAACGAGGCCTTGTTCTTAGCGACCGCTTCGGGCGTGCCGGTCGCGACGATGGTGCCGCCGCGGTCGCCGCCTTCGGGGCCAAGGTCGATCAGATAGTCGGCCGTCTTGATGACGTCGAGATTGTGCTCGATCACGAGCACCGTGTTGCCGACCTGCACCAAACGCTGCAACACGTCAAGCAACTTGTGGATGTCGGCGAAGTGCAGACCCGTCGTCGGCTCGTCGAGCACGTAGAACGTGCGGCCCGTGGCGCGCCGCGAAAGCTCCGTTGCAAGCTTGATGCGCTGCGCCTCGCCACCCGAGAGCGTCGTTGCGGGTTGGCCCATCTTGATGTAGCCGAGGCCCACTTCGGAGATGGTCTTGAGTTTGTTTGCAATCTTGGGAATCGCGCTGAAGAGTTCGGCTGCTTCATCGACGCGCATCTCGAGGATGTCGCTGATCGACTTATTCTTAAACTTCACTTCGAGCGTCTGCGCATTGTAGCGTTTGCCTTTGCAGACTTCGCACGGGACGTAGACGTCGGGCAAGAAGTGCATCTCGATCTTGATGATGCCGTCGCCTTGACACGCCTCGCAACGGCCGCCTTTGACGTTGAACGAGAAGCGGCCGGGGGTATACCCGCGCATCTTCGACTCGGCCGTCTGCGAGAACAGCTCGCGGATCTGATCGAACGCGCCGGTGTACGTTGCAGGGTTCGAGCGCGGGGTGCGGCCGATCGGCGACTGATCGATCACGACCATCTTATCGAGCACCTCGGCGCCTTTGACGGTGCCGTACGTTCCGCCCGATGGCTGTCCGTGGAGATGCTGGTTGAGCGCCTTGACGAGCACCTCGTTGACGAGCGACGATTTGCCGCTGCCGCTCACGCCAGTCACGCAGGCAAACGTGCCAATCGGGAACTGCACGTCCAGATTCTTGAGATTATTTGCTTTGGCGTTTTTGACGCTCAGCCACGAACGCGCTTCTCGGCGAACCTTCGGAATCGCGATGAATTGCCGCCCCGAGAGATACGCACCGGTGAGCGATTCGGGATTCGCGAGAATGTCTTCGAGCGATCCGACGGAGAGAATCCGCCCGCCTTCGGCGCCGGCGCCCGGACCGATGTCGACGATCACATCGGCTTCACGCATCGTATCTTCGTCGTGTTCGATGACGATGAGAGTGTTACCGATATCGCGTAGCGTTTTGAGCGTCGCCAAGAGCCGGTCGTTATCGCGTTGGTGCAAGCCGATCGACGGTTCGTCCAAGATGTACAGCACGCCCACAAGCGAGCTGCCGATCTGCGTTGCTAGGCGAATGCGCTGCGATTCACCGCCGGAGAGCGTCGTCGCCGTGCGCGAAATATTCAGATATCCCAAGCCCACATTCGTGAGAAAGCCCAGGCGCGCGCGGATCTCTTTGAGGATCTGCGCGGCGATGAGCTCCTCACGCTGCGTGGTCTTGAATTCGGCGAAGAACGTTTCGGCCTTTTCCACCGACATCGTCGAAACTTGCGCGATATTCTGTCCCGCGACCGTGACGGCGAGCGCTTCGGGCTTCAGACGCGCGCCGCCGCAGACCTTACAGGTCGAGGTGGACATAAATTTTTCGATCTCTTCTTTGACGTAGTCACTCGTCGTCTCGGTGTAGCGACGCTGCAGGTTGTTGCAGACGCCTTCGAAGACCGCATCGTATTCCCACGTGTGACCGGCGCGCGACTCGTACGAGAAGCGCTGCTTCGTATCGGTGCCGTAGAGCAAGAGATCGAGCAGGTCTTCGGGCATCTTGTCGATCGGCGTCGTGACTTTCACGCGCCGCGAGCGCAGCAGCCGTTCGACTTGCTGCAAGTAATATGGATTCATCGAGGGATAGCGTCCGCCGCCGAGCGACTTGCTCCACGGGACGATCGCGCCTTCCTTGATCGAGAGCGAGCGATCCGGAATCACTTTCCACGGATCGATCTCGATTTTGACTCCGAGGCCGCTGCATGGCGGGCACGCGCCGAACGGCGAGTTGAACGAGAACAGGCGTGGTTCCAGTTCTTGGAACGAAAGTCCGCAATCGACGCACGCAAACGATTCGCTGAACGTCTCTTCGCTTGATTTTCCGCCTTTGCCGGTCTCCGAAAGCACGGTCAAGATACCGGTCGCAAGCCGCAACGTGGTTTCTACCGAGTCAGCCAACCGTTTGCGGATATCCGCTTTCATCACCAAGCGATCGACGACGACTTCGACGGTGTGTTTTTTCTTTTTGTCGAGGTCGATCTTCTCGCGAAGTTCTTTGATCTCGCCGTCGACGCGCACGCGCGCGAAGCCCTCTTTGCCGATCTCCTCAAAGAGTTTGGCATATTCGCCTTTGCGTCCGCGGATCACGGGCGCAAGCAGTTGAATGCGCGTGCCTTCGGGATAGGCCATGATCTGGTCGACGATCTGCTCGCTCGACTGGGCGCTCACTCCTTTGCCGCAGTTGTAACAGTGCGGTTTTCCCACCCGCGCATAGAGCAGACGCAGGTAGTCGTAAATTTCTGTGACCGTGCCGACCGTGGAGCGCGGATTGCGTGAGGTGGATTTTTGGTCGATCGAGATCGCGGGCGAAAGGCCCTCGATATAATCGACGTCCGGCTTCTCCATTTGCCCCAAGAACTGCCGGGCGTAAGACGAGAGCGACTCGACGTAGCGCCGCTGACCCTCGGCATAGATCGTGTCGAAGGCAAGCGACGACTTGCCCGAACCGGAGAGCCCGGTAATCACGATCAGGTTGTTGCGCGGGAGGACGAGGTCGACGTTCTTGAGGTTGTGTTCGCGGGCGCCCTTGATGACGATCGAATCGAGGGTGCGTGAGGGTTGGTGCGGCATGCGACACTTAGACCTCATCTCAGGGCACGGGGTTACACCAACAATCGGGCCCCCGCGGAGGCGCGTGGCGTTTGCCCCACGTTTCGCGCGCCGCGCGCGAAACCGCCGCTCACCGGCTGCCGCGCTGTAAGCTACCGAGGCGGCATATGATTGCCAAGAACGAAGCTGCCGAGCCCCGCAACCACGGCGACCGCCCCGAAGATACGGAGCATGAAGACAGCCGCGTCGCGCTCGAACGTCTCGCTTTGCTGCCGCCCAGTCGTGAACGGCGTCCGGTCGTTGCGGATTTGCAGTACTTCACCCACGGCGATCAAGACGAAACCGAAGATAACGATGGCAATCTGAAAGACAAACACGAATTAAACCACCCGACGCGACGAGGCGCGCAACTCGAGATACTCACCCACGATGACTAGCGTCGCGAAGGCGGTGACACATTGAAGGATGATCGCGGAGCCGACGAGACCGACCAGCGGAGCCGCTGCCACCAGCCCGGCCAGGAGGTCAACCACCAGATACACGACGCCGAGCAAGATCGCGATTAACAGCGTTGGGAAAAAGCGTTCGATCGCGATCGAAAACGACTCTTGCAGGGCACGTAGTCCGGGGCGTCCACCGACGACGGCCGCGGGCATCGTGTAGAGCGAGAGCAGATAGTACGCGAGCACCGAGATGCCAAGTGTCGGCGGCGCGAACAAAATCGCAACGACACCGACGAAGCCAAGACCGATCATCGCGACGAAGACGTTGACGCCGTCACGCGCAAACGCTTTGCGTCCGTCGGCAAGCGAGGTTTTACCGCGCGCCCATGCGCCGCCGGCCATCCCGGTGGTGTACGCGGTCGTCGCGATCTGCGCAACCAGCACGATCACGCCCGAAAGAAGTTGAAGGCCGAGTTGGCGGACGATACCGGGAACGGTCTCGGGATTGTCGGCAGGCACGAGCAGCCACGAGAGAATCCCTGAGACGACGCCGATGACGAGCCCCGGCACGAGTAAGACCCAGTTTCTAGTTAGCAAATGCCACGAGCGTGAAAAGATGTGGCCGACGGGTGGCGACTGCACGCGAATCCCCTTTGATCGGTAGCGCGGTTAGCGCGAGCCGTTCTGCTCGTGGACTTCGCGTCCTGCGACGGGCGCGAGCGGCAACACGCCAAACACATCGGCGATCGTCGGCACGATGGCATCCGGCGGCGGGGCGCTCGGGATGAGCGGGATGCGATGGACGTCGACGAGGACCGTGAAAAGCCCCAATTCGAGCGCGCCCGAGACATCGCGGTCGTAGCGGTCGCCAACCATCGCCGTGCGTTCGGGCGTGCTGCCGAGCGTTTCGCACGCAAGCGCGAACACGCGCGGATCGGGTTTCACCATCCCCATTTCATCGGCGATGAAGAGCGCATCGAAGAGCGGCGTGAGACCGAGTAGCGCGATCTTCTCGTGATGCGTCTCGGCAAACCCATTGGTGACAATCCCGAGTTTGACGCCGCGTTCGCGCAGTGCAAGGATGAGGTCCATCGACCCGGGTGAGAGTTCGAGTTCGTGTTTGCGGTATTCGGTATAGTTTGACGCGCACGTCACGGCAACGTCGGCGCGATCGAGTCCGGCCGCGCGCAGCGCTTCAAGCCACAGTTCGAAGCGCGTATCGATCATCCGGTTCGCCAGCGCATCGGTGGATAGCGACTTCCAAAAATTGGACGCCTGCACGACGTACGCATCGAAAATCGTCGTGGCGTCGACGCCGTGAGCGGCGGCGACTTCGCGGGCGACGCGTCGCGCCGCGTTTTTATACGCCGCCGAATCGTCGTGGAGCGTGTCGTCCAAATCGAACAGAACGGTATCGATGATTCTCAAAAAGTTACCCGAAACGAGCGCAGCCCGAAGGCCGGAAGCATGAAGTGGAGGGATTCGTCGACGAGCCGCACGTCGCCCGCGACGGAGCGTTCGACCGCGTCGACCGCATAGACCGCGCGCGCTCGGCCGCCGCTGCGCAGTTCAACGGCGCGCACTTCCCCATCGCATTCGCGAACGCGCACGATCACGCCGTCGCCGTCTTCAGCGGGTTTGGCGGCCACGATTAAGACGGCGGGATCATCGCAGCTGAAGAGCCGCACGCGCGGCACGTGTGCGTAGTCGAGCCACGCCTGCTCGAGTCCCGAGATCGTCACACCGTCGGTCGGCACGAGCGCATACGCGAGGTGCTGCTCGCCGCGGTCGGTGTGCGGCGCGGGCCAATTCGTGGCACGTAGCAGCGAGTGTCCGAGCGCGATACCGGGTTCGAGGCCGCGCGCCGACCAGCCGTACGAATCGGTGACGAACTGCGCGAAGCCGAAGCCACCCGTATCGAGGGCTGCAAAACGCTGGCCCGGCGCTTCAAATTTCGCCCGCTCGGCGGGCGTCCGGGGATAGGCCGTACGCAAGACGGTGCCATGCGGGGCGCCGTAACGGACGGCGCGCGCGTCCGTCGCGAGCCAGTGTTCGCAGCGCAGCAGCACGTGCTCGGCATTCCACGCGATCGCAAGGTCGACGCGCAGCCATGGTTCGTCCGCCGCAAGCGAAAGACGCATGGCGATCGGCGAATCGCCGCACCGCAAACGGACGACGAGCGCTTCTTCTTCGATCGACGCGCCCTCGCAGCGGATGCGGACTTGTTTGCCCGTATAGGTGCGGTCGATGTTCCAGGCGTCCCATTTCTTGGGCCTATCGACGTAAGCGCGCAAACCGTTGATCACGCTTGCCACATTGGGCCCGCCCGCGGTTCCAAAATCGACGATCGTGCCGTCGCGCCGTACGCGCGCCCGAACGTAGTCGTTTGCGAGGTCGAATTCTTGACCGTCGGCGATCGGCACGACGAGCCGCGCGGCGGGTGGATGCAGTTTCACGCGCGGCAGAATCGACTGCGCGCTCTCGAGCGTTCGCGTAGCGATCCGTTCGGCTTTGTCGTAATCCTCGTGCACGTCGGCATACACCGCGGCGATCGCCGTACCGGTGATGACGTCGTGAAACTGATTGCGCAGCACGATGGTCCACGCGCGCTGCAGATCTTCGCGTAACGTCGTGATGACCGCGGAGGGGGCACGCACGGCGACGCACCACGCTGCGGCTTCTTCGGCGGCTTCGAGCGCACGTTCGAGCCCGGCGTTGCGCACTTTGAGGGCGCGATGCGTCGTGAATACGCCACGATGGTATTCGAGGTAGAGTTCGCCCGTATGCGAGGGCAGCGTGCGGGTTGCGACTTCGTCCAGCCACGCAGCAACGCTCATCCAGCGCGCGCGCCCCGCCAGCACCGAAAGATCAGCGTCGCGCGCGCCGCCGCCACCGTCGCCGAAACCCAGCACGAAGAGTTCGTCGCGCGAACGGCTCGCCGCCACGCGTTTGGCTTCAATTCCGCCGTCGTACGATGCCAGCAGGGCGGCTACGACGCGACTCCCATCGGGACCATGCCAGGAAAATTGCGGATACGGAAAGACCGTCGTGTCGTTCCACATCAGTTTCGTCGTCGCAAAGCGGTGCACGCCTGCGTGCACGGCGAGCGTTGGGAACGTGGCGCAAAATCCGAACGAATCGGGCAGCCACGCAACAGTGGGCGTAAATCCGAGCGCGCCTTGCACGTAACGAATGCCGTGTAGGAATTGACGAAGCAGCGATTCACCCGAAGGGATATTGCAATCCGACTCGACCCACAGTGCCGCAACGCTAGCATCGATCCCACCGCCCTCGATGGCATCGCGAACCCGTGCGAATAGCGCCGGTTCGCTCTTCTCAAGGTACGCGTACAACTGCGGCTGCGACTGCGCGAAGATGTAGCCGAAACCGCCGTCGATTTGCCGCAATGCCGTGGCCAGCGTGCGCGCGATTTTGCGTTTGGTTTCGGCAAACGTCCAGAGCCACGCGACGTCGAGATGCGCGTGCCCGACGGCAGGCAGACCATCGACGCCGGCCGGCACGGTGAGCGGTGCCGCTTTCGGCACCGCCATTTCAAGTTCGAGCGGCGGCGCTTGTTCGGCACGCGCGAGCATCCAGCGCCACGGAAGGCCGTCGCCGGCGGGCAAACCCGAGGTCGGCAGCGACCGTTCTTCGACGGTGAGGTCGAGGGTAAACGAACCGGCCGGCGGCGCGATCGTACACGTCTGATGTTCGCGATCGAACGCGCAAACGACGACGTCATCGATCCGCAAAAGCGCTCCGGCGCGCGTCGCATACGTGAGGGCGAGCGGCGTTCCGTCGAACGTTGCGCGACCGCGCAAGCGCGCGACGCCGTCGCGCGAATCGACGCGCTCGAGTGCCACGCGCACTGAAGCTAGAACGTCTTTTCGATCAGGTTATTGGCGCGCGTGCAATCGTTGCGCGCTTGATCGTCGGGCACGAGTTGCATGCCGAGCGGAAGCGGGAGCGAGCGTTCCGCATGCGGACGGTCGATCGTAAAAGCGATATCGAGCGAGCCGTTCGCGGGGAGTGCGGGAACGATTTGCGTTCCGACGCGAATGCGATTGCGCAGCAAAACGACCGACTGCCTGACATCGGCGGACTGATCGCGCTGACCGACGTTGGTGACCGTGCCCGTGACGATGATGTGATCCGGCTTGCCGCGCTTCGCGACGACCTTGATGCGCAGGCTGCTGAGGGCTGCGTCGGCCGCCGGGCACGGCGGCGGAGCAGCCTGGGCCGGGCTCGCACCGAAGAGCGCCAAGGCGAGCAGAAGAGGGTTCACGTTTAGCGTAACCGTGGTAATGCTGCGAACGATGCATGCCGGGCGAACCACTTGCGGATCACTCCGATCGTCTCCAGAGGACGCTCGCGCTGCACGAAGTGACCGCAACCGGAAAATGTCTCGCGCCGATAGGGGCCGCGGAAAAATGCGTCCTTGTCTTGAGTCATCTCCGGCAGAGTGGCCCCGTCCTCATCGCCGTGCAGGACGAGCGTTGCGACGTCGAGCGGCGGCAGGCCATCCAAGTACGAGCGGTCGAGCGCGTAGCGCGTGTGTCCGGGAACAAAACCCCACCGCTGGCGGTACGAATGGACGACGATCTTTGCAAATTCGGGGTTGTCGAAGGCGGCGGCGGTCCGTTCGAATTCTTCGGCGGTAAACCGCCAACTCGGCGACCACAGTTTCCAGAGCGACTCACAGAACGTGTAGCGATCGTTTTCGAGCGCTTCGACGCCGCGTTCCGTGCCGAAATACCACTGATACCAGTACGCGCGGCTCTGCTCGGGCGTCAGCCGTTGATCGGCAAGATTCGTGCCGTAGCCGACGGAGATCGCAACCATCGAGGCGATCCGATGCGGTTCGAGGGCGGCGGCGACGTAGGCCGCGCGCGCACCCCAATCGTGACCGACAAGCGCAAACCGCTCGACGCCGACGGCGTCGGCGAACTCAAGGATATCACGCCCGAGCGCCGCCGTCTCGCCGGTCGTATGCCACGCATCACGCAGCTTGGTCTCGCCGAATCCGCGGACGGATGGCACGAAAACGCGCATCCCATCTGCCGCAAGTGCTTCCGCCAAATGATCCCAGGTGCGGACGCTATCGGGAAACCCGTGCACGAGAATGGCCGGCGGCCCATGACGAGGACCCCGGACTTCGTACGCGATCTCGAGGACCGGTGTGACGGCGAAGGGCATAGGACCGTCGTTCGTCAGTGCTTGCTTACTTCCGGCCCTCAGGCCGAGGCGTCGACGGCCGGGGGCAAGTTGATGTCGATGGGCGCCGCGACCGGCTGGGCGAATTGCTCGGATGCCGTCGGAGGCGCAGCGGCGTCCGCATCGGCCGGCGTCGAGGACGGCGGCAGGGGCGTGTTCTGAACGACCGCCGTGTCCATTGGTCCTGAGACCGGCCCGACGCTCATCAGGCCATGCTCGTGAATGCGGCCGGAACCGAAGTTGCAAAGAGCGACTGCGAGGACGATTGTCCGGCAGTCGTGCCGGCAGCGGTCGAATTCGTGCCTTCGCCGACTTCGTCGGTGCCCTGATCGGCGCCGGCCTCTTCCGATGAATTAACGACGTTCGAAATCGAGGGGTTCGATGGCGGCGGGCCCGTCGAGACGGGAGCCGTCGATGTCGTCTGGGGCGGGACGTAGGCGGCAGCGGCGGCCGGGGCGATCGTGTTCAAAACGGACTCCTCGAAATGATGTGTGTCCCTATCTTACTTTCCCGCCAACGCAAGAGCAAGCGGCCCCTATCACATAGGAGTTCGCCCTGCCTACGCCGAGCGCACCCCTGCGCTAGGTGCCGACAAGCTCGCGCAGGGCATGGCTGAGGATCTTGGGCGCTTTGCCTTGGAAGAGCACGCTCTCGTTACCGCCGATTTGTCTCCGCAATTCGACCAGTTCGTCGCGGAGCGCCGCGGCTTTCTCGAACTCCAAATTGCCGGCGAACTCGCGCATCTTCTTCTCGATCTCCGCGGCCATCGCCATCGCGACATCGCGCGGAATCTTCTCCGCGCGCAACGCTTCGGCATCGCTGCCGGGAGCCCCGACGAGCGCGAGGATATCGCGCACTTCTTTACGCACGGATTTCGGCTCGATGCCGTGCTCGAGGTTGTAGGCGACTTGCGTTTCGCGGCGGCGTTTGGTTTCGCCCAGGGCCCGTGCCATCGACTCGGTGACGACGTCGGCGTACATGATCACTTTGCCCTCGACGTTGCGCGCGGCACGGCCGATCGTTTGGATTAGCGAGGTGCCCGAACGCAAGTAGCCTTCTTTATCGGCATCGAGAATGCCGACGAGCGAGACTTCGGGCAGATCGAGACCTTCGCGTAAGAGATTGATACCCACCAGCACGTCGAACACGCCTTTGCGCAGATCGCGCAGAATCGCGATGCGCTCGAGCGTCTCGACTTCACTGTGCAGATAACGCACTTTGATGCCGTTCTCGAGCAGATAGTCCGTCAGGTCTTCGGCCATTTTTTTCGTGAGCGTGGTAACGAGCACGCGTTCGTTTTTTTCGGTGCGCTTACGAATCTCGTCCATCAGGTCGTCGACCTGATGCCGCGTCGGACGCACCTCCACTTCGGGATCGACGAGGCCCGTCGGACGGATGACCATCTCGACGATTTGCGCGGACTTGCCGAGTTCGTACGTTGCGGGCGTTGCCGAAACGTAAATAATCTGCTTGATGTGTTTGTCGAATTCCTCGAACGTCAGCGGACGATTATCGAGTGCGGAGGGCAAACGGAAACCGTGTTCGACGAGAGATTCCTTGCGCGAGCGGTCGCCACCGTACATGCCGTGCACCTGCGGGAGCGAGACGTGCGATTCGTCGACGAAGATCAGCCAATCGTCCTGCGGGAAGAAGTCGAGCAGACACCACGGAGTCGAGCCCGATTCGCGGCCGGCCAAGTGACGCGAGTAGTTCTCGACGCCGTTACAGTAGCCGACTTCGCGCAGCATATCTAAGTCGTAGCGCGTACGTTGCTCGAGGCGCTGGGCTTCAAGCAGTTTGCCTTCGCGCTTGAAAAAAGCGAGGCGCTCTTGCAGCTCTTCCTCGATCGCGGTGATCGCACGGCCAAGTTTTTCCTCGGGCGTGATGTAGTGTTTTGCCGGGAAAATTTTCAGTTCGTCTTTGGATTCGACGTACTCGCCGGTCATGATGTTGACGACGTTGATCGCTTCGACCTCATCGCCGAAAAACTCGATGCGATGCACGAGTTCGTCTTCGACGCCGACGTATTCTAAGGTGTCGCCGCGCACGCGAAACGTGCCGCGCACCAGATTCAAGTCGTTGCGCCGATACTGCATGCCCACGAGCTTGCGCAAGAACGCATCCCGGTCGACGCGATCGCCAATTTTGATGTCAGCGGAGAGCTCCATATAGTCCGCTGGGGAGCCCAACCCGTAAATGCACGAGACCGAAGCAACGATCAGCGTATCCTTGCGCGTGAGCAGCGACTGCGTCGCGGAGTGCCGCAACCGCTCGACCTCATCATTGATCGAGCTGTCCTTCGCGATATACGTATCGGTATGCGCGATGTACGCCTCGGGCTGGTAGTAATCGAAGTACGAGACAAAATATTCAACCGCATTATTCGGAAAAAATTCGCGAAACTCAGCACACAGTTGCGCGGCCAGCGTCTTGTTGTGGCACAAGACGAGCGTCGGCTTCTGAACCGACTCGACGACCTTGGCCATCGCCATCGTCTTGCCGGAACCGGTAACCCCGAGCAGCGTCTGCGCCCGCAGGCCCCGCTTGATCCCATCGGCGAGGGCGGCGGTAGCCTTCGGCTGATCGCCCGCCAGCTCGTAAGGCGACTCCAACTTAAATTGCGGCATGGAATAGTTCTAACACGCCACCAACCCGGCATGGTGGCACGAACGATGATTATTCCAAAGCCGCGAGCAACCACGTGTACAGGCCGTCAGGGCTGAATCTTGAACCGACCTTGTACTGCGCCTCTTTCCGGAGTATCCGTCTTTGATCCAAGCGCCGCTTCTCTTTAGCGGGAACTCGAATCGCGAGCTCGCCGAAGAGATCGTCAAAAAAATGCAGGGCCGCGTCGGCTCCGCGCTCGTGGACCGTTTCAAAAACGAAGAATGCCGGATCGAAATTCGCGAAAACGTTCGTGGCGCCGAGGTTTTCGTGCTGCAATCGCTCTGCACGTCGCCGGGCGGCATGAGCGTCAACGATTCACTCATGGAGCTTTTGCTCATGATCGACGCGCTCCGGCGCGCATCGGCAAACCGCATCACGGCGGTCGTTCCCTACTACGGGTACGCCAAGCAAGACAAGAAGACCAAAGGCCGCGAGCCGATCTCCGCTAAGCTCGTCGCCAATATGCTCGAGATCGCCGGTTGCGAGCGTCTGGTCACCCTCGACCTCCACGCGGCGCAAATTCAGGGCTTCTTCGATATCCCGGTCGATAACTTAATGGCCGCCCCAACGCTCTGCAACTACCTCAAACACAATAATTTACAGGGCGATTCGATCGTCGTGGTCTCCCCCGACGCCGGGGGCGTGCCGCGGGCCGAACTCTTCGCCAAGCGCCTCAAATCGCAGGTTGCGGTCATCATGAAGCGCCGCCCCGAGCCCGATGTCTCCGAGGTCACCCACATCGTGGGCGATGTAAGCGGCAAGATCGCGGTTGTCGTGGATGATATGATATCGACCGGTGGTACGCTGGTCAAAGCGGCCGAGGCCCTCATCGCGCGCGGCGCGACCAAGGTCTACACGCTCGCCACGCACGGTATCTTTGCCGGCGAGGCGATCAAGCAGCTCCAGAACTCGCCGATCGCGAAGGTCATCGTTACTAATACCATCGCGCGAGGCTCGTGGCTCGCCGAAGGCGGCGATTCGGCCTCCAAAATTGAAGTGCTTTCGATCGCTCAGATCCTCGCTGATGCGATCAAACGGATCACCACGAACCGCTCGGTCTCCGAGCTGTTCATGCCGGACGAACTCGAGGACGATGGTTCGGCCCACCCAAGCGACGCCTCGCACGCCCCGGATGTCGCGGCGCTCGAACCGATCGCCATCAGCTAACGAAAGAATATCGTGTCCAAATCCACCTCGCTTACCTCTGTAGAACTTGCTTCGCGCCCGAATACCGGGACGACCGGATCCAAAGCCGCGCGCCACGCCGGGATGATCCCCGCCGTCGTCTACGGGCACGGCGATCCGCTCTCGGTCTCCGTGCCCGTGAAGATCCTCGACGAACTGCTCGCCGCCGGCGCGAACCATCTGCTCGATGCCAAGATCGACGGTAAAGCCGATACCGTGATGCTGCGCGGCGTCGCCCGCGATCCGGTCACGCACCGCCCGATCCACGCCGATTTCCAGCGCATGTCGCGCACGGAGAGCATCCGCAATAAGATCGCCGTTCACACCGTCGGCACGGCCGCGGGTGTGAAAGACGGCGGCGGCGTCATGGACGTCGTTGCCCACGAGATCGACATCAGCGGCCCCGCCTCGGACTTCCCCGAGTACGTGAGTGTCGATGTGAGCACGCTTGGCATCCACGGCCACATCACGGCCAAGGACGTCCCGCTTCCCAAGGGCTTCACGCTCCACACGGCACCGGATCAGACGATCGTCACGATCTCGGCACCGCGCACCGTGGTCGAACCGACCGTTGCGGCCGCCGTGCCGGTAGCGGCCGCCGAACCCGCAGCGACGCCCGCCACCTAGCCTCTGCGCCTCATCGCGGGCCTAGGAAATCCGGGCAAGCAGTACGCGCGCACGCGCCACAACATTGGATTCATTGTCCTGAACGAACTCGCGCGGCGTTGGAATGCGCCCGCGTGGAAGAAGAAGGACGGTGCGCTCCAGACCCTGGTGCGCGAGAAACACGCGATCCTCATCGAACCGCAGACGTTCATGAACGCAAGCGGCGAGCCGATGCGGATCGCCGCGTCCTTTTATAAGATCGAGGCACCCGACGTCTTCGTCGTCGTCGACGATCTCGACTTGCCGTTCGGCCGCCTTCGCGTGCGCGCCGAAGGCAGTTCGGGCGGTCACAACGGCCTGAAATCGATCATCGCGCACTTCGGCAGTGCGTTTCCGCGCCTGCGGATCGGGATCGGTCGTGGGCGAAACGGCGCCGAGGCGATCGACCGAGTCTTGGGCACGTTCTCCGGCGACGAAGAGCGCGACATCGACAAGATCGTTGATGCGAGCATCGAAACGGTCGAAAAATGGCTGGCTGGGAATATCAACGCAGCGATGAATTTTGCCAACCCGTGGATGGCAAACCCGCCTCCCGACGTCGCCGAAGGCTGAAGATCGGGCGGTTCGGGCCGAAGAGTAGACCAGATGCCTTTGAACGATTTCGCCGGACGCACGCTCGTGGTTCGCATCGATGAGGGGACCCTCACCGCCGGCGGCTCCACGTTCCTCGGCGATCTTGCGTTCTTGATCGAACGCCGGGTCTCGCCGATCGTCGTAGCTCCCTCGAGGGACGTTGCGCGCGCCGTGGTGCGCACGATGAACCGCACCGGAGATACCGCCGTCGGTCTTTCGGGCGCTGATGCAGGCCTCGTGCCCTCGGCGGGCGCCGGAGGAATCGGGACGATCCAGTCGCGCCTGCTCCGAACGCTCTCCGGGGCGGGCTATATCCCCGTCATCGAACCGACGGCCCTGGGCATCTTCGGCAGCGACGTTGCCGTAAGCGCCGACGATCTGGCCGGTGCAATCGCCTCGGCGACCGAGGCCACCCGGGCGATCTTCTTTCACGACGCCGGCGGAATCGCCGACGGCGAACGTCTCATCGACGAACTCACCCCCGCCGAAGCCCTCACGTTGAGCGAGAACGAATCGCTCGATCCGAAACTCCGAGCGGCCGTGCGCGCGGCGGCTCTCGGCGTCCGCGGCGGGGTCGGCGCGGCACAAATCGTCGATGGGCGGATTGCCCACGCCGCAATTGTGGAATTCCTTACGGCAAGGCACTTGGGGACCCAGGTCGCCGGCACCGTTTTCATGAGGTAAATCCATGCGCCACTTTCGCCGTCTCGCTTGCGCCGCCGTCGCGGCGCTCTTGATGTGTGCTCCGCTCGCCGCGCGCGCCGATGGGGGGCTCACCTCCAGCGGCTCGATCGTCATTCAAGCCGTGCTCTCGGGACAGAAGATCAATCTCGGGAGCCCGATCGCTCTCTATCGCGCGGGTTCCGCGTATCGCCTGGACGTCACGCAGCTCGCACCCGTCGGCGTCGATCCCACCGTGAGCGCGTTCCTTGCAAGCGCGCTGCCGATTCACTCGTTCACCTTCATGTACGATGGCGCGAGCGGCACTACGAGCGCATATTCCAACGACAACCACACATACTACCAGGAATCGAAGAAAGCGACGAGCGCCGCGCCGCCGCCGTCGACCGCGACGACGGGCAGCGATCCGCTTTCGACGATCGCGATGTACGGCCGCATGCTGCGCGACGACAGAACGTTTTCCGCGACGCTCGATCTTGCCGGTCACGGCACGACCAACGGCCATCCCGCAACGAACGTGAATCTCGAGTTCAAACAGCAGAAAAATGCAGGCACGCTGCAAGACTATCGCGCGCATCTCGCGCTCGCCGACGATCTCGACGGGTTTCCCGTTCAGATCGCGCTCGACTCGGTCGCCGCGAGGACATCCGACTTTGCCGGCGCCGTGCGTTTGGATCTCACGAACGTTCAGCGTATCGCGCCGCCGGACGGCTCGTTTACGATCCCTGGTGGTTACACGCGCGTCACGAGTTTACAAGAAATTCTGCATCCCGCGCACTAACGGCACGGGTCTTGCGAGCCTTGTAGACGGGCGATGCGCGTGCCGTAAGACGGGCGCGCGCCGAAATAGATGCGCGCCGAACGCGGGTAGCAGAGTTGGCGTGCGCCGTCATCGACGATGCGCACGAGCGCACGAATGCCGCCGGCTCGGTCGTTCGTCAGCGCGAGCGCCGCAACGTCGGCGCGCGTTGCAATGGCGCGCGAGTACGCGTTGTAGGCCGGATAGAGCGTGAGACAAAAAATGCCGAGGAATGCAGCGACGAGCGAAAGGCGCACGAGCGGATCGTCGTCTCGTCGGAAGCCGATGCGGTCGCTGACCAGCACGGCGAGCGCAACCGCGAGCGCGAAGAGAAACGTTCCGATGCACGTGCGTCGGAACGAATCGGCAGCCTCGGAGAGACTTTCGGCGATGAGATAGGCGACTTCATCGTCGCTCGCAACGGATAGGAGCGAATCGGGCAGCAGCACGCGCGTCGTCGGTCCCAGACCCTCGACCGCCGGCTCGTCGATCGTGCGACGCTGCGCCGTCGACGTCACGACGATCGGAATCGACGCGTGCATCGCGCGTTCGATCGATGCGATGCGGACCTGCAGCGTACGAGTCTGCAGCGCACGTTCGGGTCCGAAGAACGGATCGAGGATCACCGGCCGGAGCGCAACACCGAGCGATGCGAGCGCAAAGAGTCCGAAGAAGACCTCTACGTACCAGAGGTGCGTCCGATCGACCAGGGAGAGCACGCTTGCGACGAGCACCCCGACGACGACCATTCCGACGACCGTACCGATCGTGAAGTCGAGCAACCACGCGAGGATATGCTGCTCGGTCAAGCCGACGCTGAACAGCACGCGATACGACGCAAACGAAAACGGCAATCCCGCGAGCGCCCCGGTGAGCGCGAGCGTGGCACCGAAAAACGCGCGCTGCAGCGCGTGAACCCGCGTACGCCGTCGCAGCCAGTTACGGATACGAGCCGCGCTGCCCGAGCGCCACAACCACGCAAACGCGAAGATCTGCGCGAGCGCCCACGCGAAAAAGAGCGGCCGCCGGATGCCGGTAATGACGCGCGCCGCGCGTTGCCGGTTGGCATCGACCAAATGCACGGCGCTCTGCGTTAGGAGGGTGCGATCGCTCATCGCCGAGACGTGATGGTCGACCGCAAACGGGGTCGACGCGAGCGTCGGCACGACTGCCAAGAGGAAAAGGAAAAACACGGTCAGCCAAGCGCCGAAGCGCGCGGCCAACCGTGCATTCGTGGACCTAACCGAGTTTACGCAGTTCGTCGAAAATCTGCTCTTCGTCGGGTTGCTCAGCGATGTCGTGGACATCGATGTAGCGGATGATGCCTTGTTTGTCGATGATGAATATCGCGCGTTCCGTCATGCCCTCGGCACGAAGTACGCCGTATCTGTTCGCCACACCGCCATGCGGCCAAAAATCACTAAGGAGCGGGAAGGTGATGTCTCCGAGTGTTTTCGCCCACGCGCGATTCGCGTGCTGACTGTCGATCGAGATGCCCACAACTTGGGCATCATAGCCTTCGAAACGTTCGAGGTTCTCCTCGTACGAAGGCATTTGGCTGGCTCAAACGGCGGTGAATGCGAACGGGTAGAACGCGAGGACGACGTTTTTGCCTTTGAGGCTCGAGAGCTTCCACTTGTCTTGCGAGTTGTGGCTGCCAAGCTCGATCTCCGGCGCGACGTCACCGATTTTGAGCGTTGACGTCGAATTTGAAGTCGACGAACGCCCCTTGGTGATGGCCATTCTAGTGAGGTTCTCCTGGGTGAGGTAAGAGTGGGATTATCCCGGGCTCGCCTTGAGTGTTCGCAATACCCCAAGAGATGATCTTGGGAATCGCGAACGCGGCTGCCGGAAACGCTTTGCGTGCTACGCGATCGTCCGAATAGAACCGGGTTCGATCGGGTCGAGGACGGCGTTGAGCGCGGCGAGGAGTGTTTTGCGCTGCTCGGCGACGTCATTCGGACCGCCCATCGGCGTGCCGATGCTGTGGTGGATCGGGTGAACCGCGCGCGGCGGTCGCGCCGACGCTGTTTGCGCCGGTTCGACGGTGATTAGGATCGTTGGGATTCCGATGGCTTCGATGGCCCGTTGAACATGCACGACCGTGCGATGACAGAGCGGTCAACCCCCGGTCAAGAGGACGAGGTCCGTCGCGCTGCGCTCGATCTTCTTGGCGATCTCGGGACCGGTCTCATCCAGCACTTGCTTCATTTTGAGCGTATAGCCCATCATGCCGAAGAACTCGGTGTTCAGGCCTTTGATCGTGCCCTCAGCGACGAGTTCGCGCAAGCGTTCGATCGGGAAGACGACGTTGATATCCTGATCGGCGGCGCTGTGATCGTAATGCGTGTGGGTGACCATCAGATCGGCGACGTCCGTATCGGAGGGAATCACGCGATACGACCCATCGCCATCGACGTTATACGGCTCTTGGGTTTTGAGATGGACGCCGGCGGTCGAAACCAGTGCGATCGTGGTGTCGCTCAGATCGCGATCGAACGGCGTATAAGGGATGGCGCGGCGAGCGAGTTCCATACGCGTCCATCCGACCCACTTACGGCGAGGAGCGTTGCACGTCCGATGCGCTTTGTGCCGAAGAACCAACGCTTGGCACTGCTTTCCAAGCTGCTTCGACGGGTGCGGATAATTTATCCATCCGCTTCACGAACGCAGCGATCTGCCAGCGTTGCGTCTCATCGAGCGTCTTCGAAAACGCCGGCATCGCCGTGAAGCGGATGCCGTGCGTTACTACGAAGTACGTGAGGCTTTCAGGATCGTCGGTGACACTGCCGTCTTTGGTCGCGAGCATCGGCGATTCGACGTAGAAGCCCTGCGCGAGAAGCGACGGCTTGCCGTTTTCCGCACCGTGACAGACCGCGCAATTGGCGCCGTAGAGTTTGACGCCAGCGATCAAATCGGCATCGGTCGGTTTGAGGGGACTCGCAAGTCCGGTAGCATCGCGATCGATCGACCTCTTTAGGCTGCCGATGGCAAGGTTTTTTTCGAGCGCGCTTGGAGGCACGTCCGCACGGGCGGGGACATTGCCGCTCAAGGCAAGAGAGAAACCGCCCGCGACCAGCACGATGATCGCTACGAAAAATCCGAAAGCAAAATTACGCATTTATGATGTTGCCGCCGTTTGGTGATCTGCAATGATCTCGGTACTCGAGCGTTCGGGTCCGTCTTCGCCGATCGACGCGCGCCGCTTGGCCGCAATCGGATTGGCAACGAGGATATAGCGCGGGCATTCGGGACCGTTTGGTTCGTTACAATACCCACGAACGCAACTCGCACCCGCGCGAATGAACAATGTCGGTGCCGCCTTCTTCGCAAGACGCAACATCGCAAAGCCGAGTTCCCGAATCTCCCACTGCGCGTTATTGCACGTGCGCAAGGTGAAGAAGTCCAGCAGAGCGCGGGCGTTGGCCGTGATCACGATCTGCGTCTCGGCCGCATTAGGCAGGGCGAAACGGGCGTCTTCCGGCGGCGTACCCGCCGCGAGGGCTTCCTGGTAAAAGTCAGCGATCTGGGCCATGAGCACGTCGTACTTGGCTTTGATCTCCGGCCGAGCCGCAATCGAAGGCGGCGTGATGAAATCGAACTGGCCTTTAACCTTAATATAACGCTGACTCTTCTGCTCGTACGACATATGGCGGTGCCGCACGAGTTGGTGCGTCAACGCCCGCGAGACCCCGGCGACGCCGAAGGTGAACATCGTATGCTCGAAGGTCGAGAGATGGCCGGCGTCTCGGACGCGGGAGACCATCTTTTTCACTTCATCATCGGTCCAGTTCTCGTCGATCGACTCGATGTCGCGCGGGCTGTAACAATTACGGGCGGCTGTTGCGACGGCTTTTTCGGGTTCGGGGCTGTGCGAGAGCAGGACGACTTTGAGCGCCAAACGATCCTCCGGCCAGGCGACGAGGAACATGATGGATTCGCCCGGCGCCAGTGCATTCTTCTTCGCCATCCGCAGACACGAGCCGCGATCCCGACGACGAAATGAAACGCAGGTTTTATTCGGATTAGAGCTTTCTTAATTCGAGGTTTCAAAATCCGGGCGATGTGATATAACCAGGCTTCATGAAACTGCCGGGACGCTTTGTAATCAGCCTCGCAGCAATCGCTGTTCTCCTTACCGGTTGCGGCGGAGGCGGCGGCACCTCGGTGACGACGTCGATGGCGAATGTGGTTCCGAGTCCGGTCCCGCTCTTTCCGGTGCAACCAGGTTCCGTGATCAAGCACGTCGTCATCATCGTGCAAGAAAACCGCTCGTTCGATAATCTCTTCAGCGGCTTCCCGGGAGCAGACACCGCCTCAGGCGGCACGACGTCAAACGGTGCGTACGTCCCGCTGGCAACGGTTCCGCTCGGAGACGGCACCGACCCCAGCCATCTCCGAATGGATTTTATCAATTCGTTCGACGGCGGCAAGATGGACGGATTCGACAAAGTCGGTACGTTCGGGCCGCCAAAACCTGCGACGTATGCTTACGCACGCGTCCCCCAAAGCGAAGTGCAACCGTATTGGGACCTGGCGAAAAATTATGGGATCGCCGACCGCATGTTTCAATCATCGACGAGCGCGAGCTTCACGCAGCACCAATATCTCATCGCCGGACAGGCCGGCGGTTTGACGGACGTCCCCTCAGCCTTTCCCTGGGGATGTGACGCTCCGTCGGGTACGACGACCGTGACGATCAACGCGAACGGCTCGCTCGGAGTCGGACCCTTTCCCTGTTTCTCGTATCGCACGATCGCCGATTCACTGGATGCCAAAGGCGTCACGTGGGGTTACTACGCCCCCGCCGTCAACGGTGGCGACGTCTCGGGCAATATTTGGAGCGCGTTCGATGCGATCTTACCGGTTCGATACGGCGCGGACTGGGCACGCAACATCCACTCGCCGGAGACGAACGTCTTGAGCGATATCACCGCCGGGTCGCTGCCGAGTGTCTCCATCGTTGTTCCCGATGCGCGAAATTCCGATCACGCGCGTTTCTACGCTGTCAACGGTCCGGCATGGGTCAGCTCGATCGTCAACGCGATCGGCGGCTCGAAGTACTGGAGCGATACCGCGATCTTCGTTACGTGGGATGATTGGGGCGGGTGGTACGATCACGTTCCGCCGATCCAAATCGATGCCGAAGGTCCTGGGATGCGCGTTGCACTCCTGGCGATCTCGCCGTACGCCAAACGGGGCTACGTCTCACACACGATTTACGAGACCGCCAGCCTTACGCGCTTTGTCGAAGAGGTCTTCTTGCTTCCGAGCCTCGGACAACGCGATGCGACCGCCAACAGTCCCGTCGACATGTTCGACTTCACCCAGCCTGTCAAAGCGCTCGCCCGCGTGCGGTCGACAAAATCCATCCGTGACTTCCAGATGCAGCCAGCATCAGGCGTCGCGCCCGACGACGACTAAACTACGCCTCCGGCGGGAGCGCGCGCGCGGGGTTGCCGACGACGCGCTCGCCGGCCGCCACGTCGCGAATGACGACGGCACCGGCCCCGGTCATCCCATGGTCGCCGATCGAGACCGGCGCGACGAGGGATGAATTGCTTCCAACGAACGCATCCGCACCGATCTCGGTGCGGTGCTTGTTTGTCCCGTCGTAATTGCACGTGATCGTGCCGGCACCGATGTTCGCACGCTCGCCGACCGTCGCATCGCCGAGATAGGTGAGATGTCCGGCTTTAGCGCCCGCATGCATCGTCGTTTTCTTCAGCTCGACGAAGTTGCCGATGTGCACTCCCGTTCCCACGTCGTTCCCAGCGCGCAGATGCGCGAACGGTCCAATCGATGCGCGCGCACCGATCGTCGTCTCGGTGACGACGCTCTCGGTAATGCGCACCTTCTCCGCGATCTTCGACCACGCGATGCGCGTGTTCGGTCCGATGCGCGCTCCCGCGCCGATCGTCGTTTCGCCGCCGATCGTCGTATTCGGGAAGATCGTCGTTTCGGCGCCGATGATGAGGTCGGGTTCGAGATAGGTCGTGGCCGGATCCACGATCGTGACGCCGGCGCGCATGTGCGTCTCGCACAAGCGCGCGTTGAGAATCGTGCGTGCCGCCGCAAGTTCGACGCGGTCGTTGATCCCCAAGACCAGCCGGTGGTCGGCGGCTACGACCGGGACGACTGCTTCACCGCGCCCGAGCAGCAGCTCGACGGTATCGGTGAGATAAAGTTCTTTTTGCGCGTTATCGTCGCGCAGTTCGCCGATTACCGCGCGAAGCGCGGCTTCGTTATAGACGTAAACTCCGGCGTTCATCTCATCGAGCGCGAGCTCGTACGACGTGCAGTCACGCGCCTCGACGATTTTGGCTACTCCGCCGCTGTTGCGCACGATGCGACCAAAATTTGAGGGCAGCGGCATGTGCGCGGTCACCAGCGCCAGCGCCGCCCCGTCGTCGACCGCCGCGATCACGCCGCGAAACGTTTGCGCATCGATCAGCGGCATATCGCCGTATGCAATGACGATACTGCCCTCAGATGCCTGGAGCGCCGCTAGGCCCACTTGAACCGCATGCCCGGTCCCACGCTGCGGTTCTTGCAAAACGCCGCGCACGCCGAACGCGGCGAGTGCCGCTTCGACCTCGGGATTCGTTACGACGACGATGTCGTCGACCCCGGCTTCACGGAGCGCGCGCAGTGTGTACCACAGCATCGGTCGCCCGCAGATCTCGTGCATCACCTTCGGCAGCGCACTCTTCATCCGCGTACCTTTACCGGCGGCAAGCACGATCGCGCGCACGTTCATGCGAGCGCTTCCGCGTGCACTGCGAAGAACGCGTCGATGCGACCGAGGGTCGTCTCGCGGCCGAGCAGTTCGACTGTCTCAAAGATTCCGGCCGAGACGGCGACGCCGGTAACGGCCACGCGTAGCGGTCCGATCATGTCGCCGGCTTTGGCGTTGTGCGCGGCGGCGGCGGCCCGAATGGCAGCTTCGAGGTCGACCCGATTCCACGCGCCGGTGTATACGCGAAGCGCATCGCCGACTTCGCGCAGGCGCGTCCGCGACTCGGGCGTTCCGACGCGCTTGGATACCGCTTCGTGCTGCCAACCGATGTTCGTCTCGGGCGTGAAGAAATAGTGCGCGGCAGCGGTGATTTCCGCGATGGTCTTGGCTCGCTCGCGCAAGAGTTCGCACACGCCCGCGACATGCGCCCGGTCCGTGCGGAGCGTCGCGGCATCGGGCGCATCCGCCAAAAGCGCGATTACTTCGTCGACGAGCACGTCGATCGGCGCGGTTTTGAGATACTCACCGTTCATCCACGTCAATTTGACCGTATCAAACACTGCGCCGTGCTTCTGCACGCGATCGAATTCGAACAGTTCGACCATTTGATCGAGCGTGAGCAGTTCGCGGTCCTCACCCGGAGACCAACCGAGCAATGCGAGAAAGTTAACGAGTCCTTGCGGGAGATAGCCGAGCTTGCGATACTCGAACACGGCCGTCGCACCGTCGCGCTTGGAGAGTTTCTTGCGCTCCGCATTGAGGATGATCGGCAAGTGCGCGAATTGCGGGATCGGCAATCCGAGCGCTTTGTAGAGAACGATTTGTTTTGGCGTATTGGCAAGATGTTCTTCGCCGCGAATGACGTGCGTGATCTGCATCGCCGCGTCGTCGACGACGTTGGTGAAGTTGTAGAGTGGATCGCCGCCGGCTTTGGTGATGATGAAGTCCTCGACTTCGCCGGGCGGGAACGTGACGTGGCCGCGAATGAGGTCGCGCACGTGGTGCAGCGCCGTTTGGTCGACGCGCATGCGCATCGCGGGCGTCGTTTCGAGCACAGCGGTTTTCGTCGCGACGTCTGCTGGAGAAAGCTGACTGCAGGGGCAGCGTTTTGAGGTTTTGGGATCCTCGGGCTCGTCGTCGCTCGTCTCGTAGTTCTCATCGATGCGCGTGCCGCAGAAACACGGATACGTCGCGCCGAGCGCAGCGAGTTTCTCCGCCGCTTCGCGGTAGAGGTGGAGCCGTTCGCGCTGCGAGTACGGCCCGAACGAGCCGCCTTTGGTCGGGCCTTCATCGTGTTCGAGACCCAACCACGAAAGCGCACGAAAGATTTCCTCACGATACTCGGGGCGCTCACGCGCGACGTCGGTGTCCTCGACGCGCAGCACGAACGTGCCGCCGTACCGACGCGCGTATAGCCAGTTAAAGAGTGCGGTGCGAGCACCGCCCACGTGAAGAAACCCCGTCGGTGACGGGGCGAAGCGAACGCGTACGGCCATCAGCTTAGCCGACCAGCTCGCGGCGCTTGCCGCATTCGCGCTCGACGAAGGTGATGATCTGCGAAAGCGCTGCGCCCGGGGTAAAAATTTCGCGCACGCCCAGGGCCTTGAGTTCAGCCGCGTCGTCCGCCGGGATCGTTCCGCCGCCAAAAAACACGATGTCGGCTGCGCCCTGGGCTTTGAGCTGCTCGACGATGAGCGGGAAGAGCGTCATGTGCGCGCCCGAGAGAATCGAGAGTCCGATTCCGTCGACGTCTTCTTGGATCGCGGTTTGCACGATCTGTTCGGGCGTTTGAAAGAGCCCGGTGTAGATCACTTCCATGCCGGCATCGCGCAGCGCACGCGCGATCACTTTTGCTCCGCGGTCGTGCCCGTCGAGCCCGGCTTTCGCAACGATGATGCGGAGCGGTCGATCGGCCATCAGTGTCCGTCCTCACGCGCAAGGCTCAGCTCGAGCGCTTCGCGCAGCTTCGCGCGCACGACCAGGAGCGTTCGGCGGACGTCGCGCGTGCGACGCTCGGTCTCTTTGCGATGTTTTCCCATAGCGATTAAAATGCTGCTCTCTCCGTGTAGCGTCCGTAGACTTCGACCATCGCATCGACGATCTCGCCCTCCGTTGCAAGGGCCTTTACTGCCGCGATGGTCCGCGGCATGACGTTGTCCGATTCATCGCGGCAGGCGCGCGTGAGCGCGGCGAGCGCCTCGGCGACCGCCGTCCCGTCGCGCGAATCACGCACCGATTGCACCGCACGAGCCTGACCCTCTTCGATCTCGCGACCGATTTTTAAGAGGTCCATCGTCTTTTGCGATTCTTCTTTTTCGAACGCGTTGACGCCCACGATCACGCGATCTTTGGTTTCGAGCGACCGCTGATACCGGTACGATGCATCGGCGATCTCACGCTGGAAGAAACCGGCTTCGATCGCTTCGATCACGCCGCCAAACTCGGCGATCTGGTCGAAGTACGCCTGCGCGCCGCGCTCCATCTCATCGGTGAGCGCTTCGATGAAGTACGAACCGCCGAGCGGATCGACCACGTTCGTGACGTTGGTCTCATAGGCGAGGACCTGCTGCGTGCGCAGTGCGATCTCGACTGATTTCTCACTCGGCAGGGCGAGCACTTCGTCCATCGAGTTCGTGTGCAAGGACTGCGTGCCGCCGAGCACCGCGGCCATCGCTTCGAAGGCGACGCGCACGATGTTGTTCTCCGGCTGCTGTGCGGTCGCGCTGCAGCCCGCGGTCTGCGTGTGGAAGCGCAGTTGCCACGACTTCGGGTCTTTCGCACCGTACACGTCGCGCATCCGACGCGCATATATACGGCGTGCGGCACGGAACTTGCAAATCTCCTCGAAGAAATCGATGTGCGAGTTGAAGAAGAACGACAGACGCGGAGCAAAGGAATCGACGTCCATGCCGGACTTCATCGCTGCCTCGACGTACGCGAAGCCGTCGGCCAGCGTGAACGCGAGTTCTTGGACGGCCGTCGAGCCAGCTTCCCGGATGTGGTACCCCGAGATCGAAATCGTGTTCCACAGCGGCATCTCATCGCGACAGAACTTCATCATGTCGACGATCACGCGCACGTGCGGACGCGGCGGAAAGATCCACTCTTTTTGTGCGATGTATTCTTTGAGAATGTCGGCCTGCAGCGTTCCACCGAGTTTCGCTCGCGGGATGCCTTTGTTCTCAGCCGCAACAATATACTGCGCAAGCGCAATCGCTGCCGGACCGTTGATCGTCATCGACGTCGTAATCGCGCCCATGTCGATACCCTCGAAGAGCACCTCCATGTCGCGGACCGAGTCGATCGCCACGCCGCATTTCCCAACTTCGCCGCGCGACTTGGGAGAATCCGAGTCGTAACCCATGAGCGTGGGCATGTCGAAGGCAACCGAGAGTCCGGCCTGCCCCTGCGAGAGAAGAAAATGGTAGCGTTCGTTGGTCTGGCGCGCGTTGCCGAAGCCGGCAAATTGACGCATCGTCCAGAGTCGGTCGCGATACATGTTGGCGTGAATGCCGCGCGTGTAAGGAAACTCGCCAGGCGTCGAAAGATCGCGCGCGACGTCGAGGTGCGCGACGTCGCCTGGGCCGTAGAGGGGCTTGAGGGGCAGATCGGAGATCGTGCGGTCGCCCGCGCCGGAGCCCGGACCTTTGCGGCCCTTCGATTTGGCCGACCGGTCGTTCCAGCGCGCTTGCTGCTCGACGAACTCCGGCGTGTCAGCGGGTCCAAGACCCGACGGACGCTCGATCATTTTAGCCACGGAAACCCCCAAGAAATCGAAATCAGATATCGTTTCGACTCACCACCATCGCTTTCCCTAAAAAGGGAGCGATGCGCGCCTTTCTCTGTACTGCAGAGTTACGCTCGCAAAAAGACCTCCACCGAAGCGATGAAACGCTCGAACGCCGTCCGCTGGAGGCTGTGGCCTTCGCCTTCGAAGACCTCGATCGTGACGTTTGGGCCCCCGCGCTCGCGAACGAAGGCCGCGTCGGGCGCGGCCACGACCGAGTCGGCCTGATCGGCGAGAAGTAGCAAGAGCGGCTTCGGGTATGCGATGACATCGGGCCGCAGATCCCACTCGCCTGCATCGACGCGATTGATCGCGCCGAGCTCGACGATCGAATCGATCGACATGTTGCGCATCGCGTGAATTTTCGCTTCAATCTCGATCGGCGCGAGCGATTTGTAGAAGTCGCGGATCTTTCCGACGCGCTGTTCGACCGGCAGATCGAAGACCGCGCGCAAATCGCCGACGAAATCGCCGTACCACGTGCCGGGTGCCTGATGGATCATCGGGTCGATCGCGATCACGCGCTGCGCGTCGATCCGTTTCCCGCCGCGCAGCGCGACGGCACCGCCCCACGAATGTCCGAACAACCCCGCGATCCGTTCGCCGATCGACCGCGCCACGGTTTCGAGATCGAGCAGGCTGCGTTCGAGCGCCATCGGGCCCCTTACGTGCGCCGAATCGCCATGACCGCGCTGATCGTAGGCGAACACGCGATGCGTCGGCGCGAAGTGCAGCGCCATGCGCTCCCACGATTTGCGCGAACTGGTAATGCCGTGGACGCCGAGTAACACGGGCCCCCGTTCGCCCCACCGTTCGAGTGTCGTTGCGGCGCCGTCATCGAATGCAACGTTGCGTAAGGCACTCATGCGGGGCGGCGATCTTTGAACGTGAGTTCGGAGACGCCGCTCTTGTCGAGCTCGCCAAGCCCCGCGTCGACCATCGCGGTATATTGCGCGAACGTCGCGGCTGCTAGCGGCAGTTCGAGACCCTCGTCGCGTGCGAGTGCGAGAGCGATACCCGAGTCTTTCGCGGCGTGCGCGGCCATGAAGTAGGCTTCGTGATCGCGCGCCTGCATATCCGGTCCGTCGGTCTCAAGCACGCGCGAGTTCGCGCCGGTCTGCGAGAAGATTTCGCGCAGCAGCGTGAGATCGAGGCCGAGCGCATCGCCGAGCGCGAGCGCCTCGGCAAGTCCCGCGGTATTGATATTCATGAGCATATTCACGAGCGCTTTGACTTGCGCGGCCGCACCCGGGCGGCCGACATACTTGAGCGCTTTGCTCAATTTCTCGAGCATCGGGCGCACGGTAAGGAATGCCGCCTCATCGCCCGCACAGATCAGGTAGAGCGAACCGTCGCGCGCCTGCGGGATCGAGCTTGCCATGCACGCCTCGATGCTCGCGGAACCGTACGCTTTGGTCAGCGCATGCACGTCGACATGCACGGAGGGTGTGATCGTCGCACAATTGATGTAGATCTTGCCAGGCGCGAGAAGCGAATCGCCGCTCGTGCTGAAGATCGAACGCATCGCGGCATCGTCGGTGACAACCGTAACGATCACGTCGCTCAGCGCGGCAACACCGGCGAGCGTCGCAGGTGCTTCGGCGCCGAGTTCCTGTGCGAGGGCTTCGGCGCGTAAGCGATCGACGTCGTAGACCGCGGTCACGTAATAGTCGACATCTTTGAGGCGACGCGCCATGTTTGCGCCCATGCGCCCGACACCGACGACGGCGACTGTGGTACTCATCGAATCATCTCCAAATTTCAGAGGCCTTTGACGGTTGCGCGGATATCCGAACGCGAACGCGCCTGTCCGCCCCGTTCGACGCCGCCAGAAATCCCATACGATGCTAAAATGGTTTCAGCAGCCGCATAAGGATCGCGATCGCCCGGTTCGAGCGCTTCGATCTGTTTCTCGAGCTTCCGTTCGAGCGTGCCGAGGGCGAGCTGACGTACCTGATGATCGAACGCCGCGCGCCGCTTCACTGCGATCTCGCCGGTCGTTTTCAGATAGGCATCGTGCGCGAGGATCGCATCCCACAGTTCCGCGATGCCTTTGCCCTCGAGCGCCTGTGTGAGGACGAGTTCGGGATTCCAGCCGTGAAAGTGCAGCATCTCCATCATCGAGCGAATCTCGCGTTGTAATTGGAGCGCCATCGGGTGATCGGCTTTATTGACGACAAAGATATCGGCAACTTCAAGAATGCCGGCCTTGAGAACTTGCACCGAATCGCCGCTGCCCGGCTGAAGTGCGACGAGCGTCGTGTCGGCGACCTCGGCGATCTCGATCTCCGACTGGCCGACGCCGACCGTTTCCACGATCACGACGTCTTTGCCGAATGCATCCATCAACGTGACCGCATCGGCCGTCGCACCGGAGAGGCCGCCGAGGTGTCCGCGCGAGGCCATCGAGCGAATGAACACGTCCGGATCGACGAAGTGCTCGGTGAGGCGGATGCGGTCGCCGAGGAGCGCGCCGTGTGAGAATGGCGAACTCGGATCGACCGAGATCACGCCGACGGTTTTTCCGGCTTTACGCGCGTGGGTGACGATCGCCGAACACAAGGTCGACTTGCCGACGCCCGGCGGGCCGGTCAGGCCGATCGTCAGCGCCCGGCCGCTCTGCGGGAAGACCTCGCGGATGAGCGCGGCGCCGCGGCCGGATTCCGCGGCCGAAATCGCCTGCGCGAGCGCACGCATTTTGCCGTTGCGAAAGTCTTCAAGAAGCGTAGCCATCGGCGGCACACCATTTTAGTTCGCGGCTTTTGTGGCCTTCTCGTGCTCCTCGAAGAGCTTCCTATCAAACGCCCACTCGGGGACGGTCGCCGGGAATTCGATACTCGGGAACGTGATGTCGCCCGAACCGCCGTACTGAAAGAGGAAGACGCGCAACCGTCCGGAGGCGAGCACCTTGTCGAGCATCCAATACGACGCGACCGGTTTGAAGAACGCGTTATAGACGAAGGGCTGATGGATCACGCCGACCTGCGCGATCGCGATCGCGCGAATATGCCACACATCGAAAGTTTGCTTGTCGATCCACAGTTCGCGCAGGCGGTAGATATCCGGATCGTTCTGCGGTTTGAGTACGAGATGGTACACGGGCCGGTCTTCGTATTTTTCGTCCGGCTGGAGCGTCATGTCGTATGGAATTTTGACGATCGCGGTAACGCGCCCGATGACCGTCGACGACGTTGTCGCGGGTGCAGCGGGATCGGCGCTCATAGAATCGCTCGCATATGCAGCGCGCGGCGCGACACCGAACGTCGCATCGGGCGAGATGCGCGGTGGACCGAAGGTGCGCTCGACGTTGTCTTTGCGCGAATGCGGCAAAGTCACCGTTAGCGCCTGACGATCGCTCGTCCGGTACGTAACCTCGTAGTCGGCGGTGAGGTGTTTACGTTTGCGGTTGAATTCGCCGGCGACCCGATATTTGATATACGGCGGCAGCGGACGTGCCTTCCACGTTTGTCGCGCCTTGATGAATATCTGCGTCGGCGTCAGGCCGGCGGATTCCGAGACCGACTGCGCACCGGCGACGCCCGTACAGGCGATCGCGAGGATCGAAGCGCGGAGAAGATGTCGGATCACTACGGTCCGACACCGTGCGCGCGCGCATACGCAGCCGAGCCTGCTTCATCGCGCAGCATCGCTTCGATCGTCAGCGCGATCGGGTCGTAGTCGATGAGACCCGAGAAGCGCACCTCATCGTTGATCGCGCTACGCAGCACGAACGCGGGCCGTTGCGGCAAGGCGAGCTCGTGAAATCGCTTCGTCGATGCTTCGACACGGTCACGGACGACCGCCGATTGCGCCGCGTCGACGAGCCGGTCGGCATCGATCCCGCATGCCGCAGCGACCGCGTCTGCTGCGCCGACGAACGAGGCGATCTGCCGACCGTTCCCCATCGTTTCGCTCGCGACGGCGAGCCACGCGCGATCGTCTCGGATGCCGAGCTCGCGCGCGGCCTCGACGACGAGGTTGGCTTCGAGCGAACCCGTCTCGCGGTTGACGATCCAATTCGGATCGAGTTTCTCACCGGCCAGCGCTTGCGAACGACGGTAGTACCAGTCCATCGAATCGGCCGTGTATCCGAGTGCCTCGGCGCGGTCGAGTAGCGCGATGCGCCACGTGAATTCCGCGCGATCGCCAAACGCCACTCGCAGCCGCGTGATCGTTTCGCGCGCGAAGTAGACCCACGATGAGCAGGTATCGATGAAGTATTCGATCGTCACGATATTTACTTACCTTTGCGAGGACGCTCGCGCTTGGTGCCGTAGGGTGGACGGATGAACACCGGCTACTACCGCACACCGTCGATCAACGGCGAGACGATCGTATTCATAACCGAGGACGACGTGTGGACCGTCGCGACGGAAGGCGGTGTGGCTCGCCGATTGACGACGAACGCAAGCGAGTGTTCCTTGCCGCGTCTTTCGCCCGATGGGACGGGAATTGCTTTCGTCGGACGCGATGAGGGTCATCCGGAAATTTGCGTCATGCCCGCGAGCGGCGGCCCGGCACGTCGCCTGACCTTTCTCGGCGCGGACGTTTTGCATTGCTCGGGCTGGTCGCCCGACGGCCGTGAGATTTATTTCTGCAGCGATGCGCGCACGCCGTTTGCAAAAGAGACCGCGGCATTTGCCGTTTCCGCAGGTGGCGGGCCGGTGCGCGCGCTCGAACTCGGTCACGCGATGTCATTTGCAACGCGAGCGGGCGGCGGCATGGTCATCGGTCGCAACAACCTCGATCCAGCGCGCTGGAAGCGCTATCGCGGTGGAACCGCCGGTCAGCTCTGGGTCGATCCGCACGGTGAAAACGCATTCACGCGCCTGCACGAGCGGATCGACGGCAACCTCGTATGGCCCATGTGGCTCGGTGAGCGCGTTTATTTTCTCTCCGATCACAACGGGATCGGGAACATCTTCTCATCGCTCGCAGATGGCAGCGATCTTCGTGCGGAAACGAACGAAACCGAGTATTTCGTGCGCTTTCCGGCAACCGACGGGAAGCGGATCGTTTATGCGTGCGGCGCAGAAATCGTCGTATTCGATTCCGCGTCGCGCACCACGCGGCGCGTCGCGATCGACGCGCCCTCGAGCGCACCGCAACTGGCGCGGCGTTTTATCGAGGCGAGCGAGTATCTCGAACGATTCGTCCCTTCGCCCGACGGCACGTCGCTTGCGCTGATCTCGCGCGGCCGTCCATTCGCCATGCCGCTCTGGGAAGAAGCCGTCACCGATTTCGGCACGACATCGCGCGTTCGCGCGCGCGCAATCGACTGGATGCACGACGGTAAACGGCTCATCTATATCGACGACGCGGACGGATTCGAACGACTCGCCGTCGTGCCGCTTGACCAAAGCGCAGTGCCGACGTACGTTACGACGCAAGACTACGGCCGCATCACGGAACTCGCTGTCTCGCCCGTCGGCGACGTGGTGGCAATCGCCAATCACCGGCACGAGTTGCACGCGATCGATCTGACCAGCGGCGAGAGCCGCCTGATCGACACCGGCCGCGCCGCGCGCATCATGGACGTCGCGATCGCACCCGACGGCCGCTGGGTCGCGTACACCTACTGCGCCGCCGAGGGCGCTTCGATCATCCGCATCGCCGCGCTCGATGGGAGCGGCGTGCACGACGCAACGCCGCTGCTGCGCGTCGATCGCGCACCCGCCTGGGATCCGGACGGGAAGTATCTGTACTTCATCTCGACCCGCGACTTCAACCCGGTCTACGACGCGCTGCAATTCGACTTGAGCTTTCCGCAAGCCGCGCGGCCATTTCTCATCACGCTGCGTGCCGACGTTGCCAATCCGTTCGTCGCAAAACCCGCACCGCTGCATCGCGCCGACAAAGACGACAAAGACGACGACAAAGACGGCGAAAAAGACGGCGAGGACGATGCGACGCCGATTTCGATCGACTTCGACGGACTCACACGACGCGTGTTGGGTTTCCCGGTCGAAGAAGGCGACTACGAACACATCCTGGCGGTCAAGAACCGCGCGCTCTTCACGCTTTTTCCCGTGCGCGGCATCCCGCCGCAAGGGCGCGAGAGCGACGATGACGAGCACGGCGCGCTCATGGCGTACGATTTTGAAACGCAACGCGCAGCGACGCTCGCAAATGATATCGACGACGTACGCTTATCGATCGACCACCGTACGCTCATCTACGCCGCCCACGATAAATTGCGCGTGATCGACGCCGGCGGCGACTTACCCGAAGACGACGGCGACGAGCCCAAACCGCCTGCGGAGATGAACCGTCGTTCGGGCTGGCTCGATCTCTCGCGCGCAAGCGTGCTCGTCGAACCGCAAGACGAGTGGCATCAGATGTATCGCGAAGCTTGGCGACTGCAACGCGAGCAATTTTGGGATGCAGCGATGTCCGGCATCGATTGGGACAAAGTGTTCGCACGCTACGAGCGGCTCGTGCCGCACGTGCGGACGCGTGGCGAACTCTCGGATCTCATTTGGGAGATGCAGGGCGAACTCGGAACCTCGCACGCCTACGAAATCGGCGGCGACTATCGCCAGACGCCGCAATACCGGCGCGGTTTCCTCGGTGCGGACATCGCGTGGACCGATGCCGGCTATCGCATCAACGCGATTCTGCGCGGCGATTCGTGGGATCGCGATTTAGACTCGCCGCTCGCCGAGCCCGGACTCGACGTGCGGATCGGCGACGTCATCGTCGCAATCGGCGGCCGCCCCGTCGACCGAACGAAAACGCCTGACGAATTGCTCGTCAATCAAGCCGGACGCGACGTCGTGCTCAGCATCGCACGCGACGGCGAAACGCGCCGCGTGCTCGTCCATGCACTGCGCGACGAACGGTTGCTGCGCTACCGGGCCTGGGTCGAGCGCAATCGCGCGATCGTGCACGAGCGCACGGACGGCGCGGTCGGCTACCTGCACATTCCGGATATGGGCCCGTGGGGCTTCTCCGAATTCCATCGCGGCTATCTCTCGGAGTTCGATCGCGACGGCCTCATCGTCGACGTTCGCTACAATCGTGGCGGCCACGTCTCGCCACTGCTGCTCGAAAAACTTACGCGCAAGCGCGTCGGCTACGACGTCTCGCGTTACGGCCCGCCGATGCCCTACCCGCCCGAATCCGTCGGCGGCCCAATCGTCGCGCTTACCAATCAGTTCGCCGGGAGCGACGGCGACATTTTCAGCCACTGCTTCAAAATCTACAAACTCGGGCCGCTGGTCGGCAAGCGCACCTGGGGCGGCGTCATCGGGATCAACCCGTACCACCGGCTGGTCGACGGGACGGTTACGACGCAACCGGAGTATTCGTTCTGGTTCGTGGATGTCGGGTGGGGGGTCGAGAATTACGGGACGGACCCAGACTACGACGTCGACATCGCCCCACAGGACTGCCGCGCCGGCCGCGACCCGCAATTAGAAAAGGCGCTCGAGCTCATGGCCCAAGCCCGCGATGGCGCCGCAGGCCGACCGGCATTCACGCCCCGACCGAACCTCGGACTGCCTTAGTGCTTGCCGTATCCGCCCATAAAACCGCCGCCCATCAGAAGGGCGGAGATCGTTTCCTTCTGCAACGCGATCGCATAAATCTCGGGGGCGTAGTTCGCTGTGAACGAGTCGACCCGCCCAAGCGGGGGAATCGGCGCCAGGCCAAACCCTTGCTGCGGGGGCGTCGGGACCGTTGTGGGCAGCACGGTTTGCAAGAAACTGTGCGAAATCGCTGCACCGTCGGTCAGTTGCTGCTGCGGCGGGAAATGGCTGTAAGTAAACGGCGATACGTACCCCATAGTCAAATTTTCGGCATTTTCGCCCGGCCCCTACTTGTTTTGCCGCGGAATGTGATCCCGGCCACGGGGTTTGACGCGAGTGCCCCAAAGCTGGTATAATCCCGAAGCCGAAGCAGGTCGCAAGACCTCACCGGATGCCCTCGGGCGATCCGGTTACTATTCAGGAAACGTCGCTTTCGCGGCCGATATTGAGTGGGAGTTGCTTCGGCAGCCCCATTTTTTGTTTTCTTGCCGGAGGACGCCCATAGCTCGACCGCTTCGTATCAACGACCAGATCCGTATCCGCACCGTCCGCGTTATCGACGATGAAGGTGCGCAACTCGGCGTCATGCCGACGGAAAACGCCTTAGCGCTCGCACGCAATAAGGGCCTCGATCTGATCGAAGTCAGTCCGACGGCGGTGCCGCCGGTCTGCCGGATCAGCGATTACGGTCGCCTCAAATACGAGCAGTCGAAAAAAGATAAAGACGCGCGCAAGAAGCAGAAAAACTGGGAATTGCGCGAGGTCAAACTGCGACCCAAAATCGAGACCCACGACTACGAAGTCAAGGCGCGCATGGCAGAACGCCTGCTCACCGACGGCGGAAAAGTCAAAGTCACGATTATGTTTCGCGGGCGAGAAATCACGTATGCCAGCTTCGGCCGGCGCCTCCTCGATCGCATGGCCGTCGATATGACGAACATCGCGATCATGGAACGTGAACCCAAACTCGAAGGCAAGAACATGTTCATGATCCTCGCCCCACGCGCCGTACCGCTGGGACCGCCGAAATTCACGCACGTGAAGGACGCGGTCGTCGATGCGGCCGCCAAGGCACAAGACGAAGAACCCGAACACGACGAGCATGATGACGAACACGAACATCATGGAGACCTCGTAGCGGAAAATCCGGTAACAGAGAGTCCGGTTGCTGAGGCGCCGGTCGCAGCAGAAGAAACCACCAACGTCGGGAGTGCCTCCAGTGCCTAAGATCAAGACCCACCGCGGTACCGCTAAGCGCGTCAAGGTGAGCGCCAATGGCAAAGTCAGCCATCGCCACCAGTTCAGCGGCTGCGGCCACATTCTGTCCAAGAAGACGCGCAAACGCAAGCGAAATTTCCGCAAGGACCAGCCCGTTTTCAAAGGTGATCTCAAGCGCTTTGCGCCGCAGATCCCCTATCTTCTCTAGGAGTCTGATCCATGTCGCGAATCAAACGTGGCCTCCACGGAGCCAAACACAAACGCAAGGTGATGAAGCTCGTCAAGGGCTTCCGCGCCGCTCGCAGCCGTAACTATCGCGTTGCGAACGAAGCGCTGCTTCACTCGCTCTCGTATGCGTTCCGCGACCGCCGTGTCCGCAAGCGTGAATTCCGTTCGCTCTGGATCTCGCGTATCAACGCGGCAGCGCGTCGCGAAGGCATGAACTACTCGCGTCTGATGGCCGGACTCAAGATCAGCGGCATCAACGTGAACCGCAAAGCGCTCGCGGACCTCGCCGTGCACGATGCGGCAGCGTTCAATCAACTCCTGACCGTTGCGAAAGACTCGCTCGGAAAGACGGCCGCCGCGTAAGCTGTCGGCCGACCCAAAAGTAGGGACGGGCATCATGTCGATGTTCGTCTTTTTTCTTGCCGTCTGGAACTCGAGCCGGGTCTCCAACCGGGCGAGTTCTTGCAGCCCGATTCGAATCGTGCCGCAGGTGAACACCCTCGGATCGCGCAGGAGGACCGGGCGATCGCCGCGCACGACGGAACGCGTGCGGAATCAACCTGGGTTCGCGCCGTGAGTTCGGGCGCAATCATCGTCGCTTTTCTCGGTGCGATCATCGCTTTCGCAGTCGTCGCGCGACGGCTTCGGATTCCGTATCCGATCGTGTTCGTGATCGGTGGCGCGCTCATCGCTCTCGTTCCAGGCGTCCCGACCGTGACGCTCGAGCCGGATCTTATTTTTCTCTTGTTCTTACCGCCCTTAATCTTCGGCGACGGTTGGACGACCGACGTTCGCACATTCTTGCGGTACCGCCAGCCGATATTCTTTCTGGCGATCGGCCTGGTGATCTTTACGTCGGTCTGCGTCGCGTACACCGCGCACTGGTTCTTCGGCTTTCCGATCGCGCTTGGTTTTGTATTGGGCGCGATCCTCTCGCCGACCGATGCTGTGGCGACCGACGCGATCGCTGAAGAACTGCATTTGCCGCGGCGGCTCGCGGCGATCATAAACGGCGAATCGCTCGTCAATGACGCATCGGGCCTGGTTATCTATGGCTTTGCCGTCACCGCCGTCATGACCGGCGCCTTCTCGCTTGGCCTTGCGTTCTTGCAATTCGTCTACGTCGTGCTCGTGGGGCTTGCGATCGGCATCGGAGGAGGCCTCCTGATCGCGCGCGTCATCGAATGGATTCGCTCGACGGGTCTCTCCGACGAACTACTCGCGGTTTCGATCTCGCTGCTGACGCCGTTTCTGCTCTACGTCCCCGCCGATGCACTTCACGCTTCAGGCGTCCTTGCGGCACTAAGCGGCGGCATGACGCTCAGCCGAAAATCCAGCCGCATCTTCGATGCCGATAGCCGCATTGCCGCGAGTTCCGTCTGGAATCTGCTCTTCTTTACATTCAATGGAGCGGCGTTCGTTCTCATCGGTCTGCAGTTGCGTTCGATTCTCGGCGCACTGAACGCATTCTCGGGTCTGACACTCGCGGCGTGGTCGCTCGGAACTGCCGCAGTCGTCATTCTGGCGCGCTATGCGTGGGTCTTCATCGTCCCGCCGCTGCGTCGCTTGATCCAACCCAAAGCCGCCGCTGCCGAAGGCCCTCCGTCTTCGTGGCAAGCCATGTTCATCACGGGTACCGCCGGAATGCGTGGTGTCGTTTCACTCGCGGCGGCGCTCGCCTTACCGCGCCAGGTTCCGCAGCGCGATCTTATTTTATTCATCGTCTTCGTCGTGATCGTCGTGACGCTCGTCGGCCAGGGACTCCTCATGCCCACCCTGATTCGCCGCTGGAACATCGTCGAGACGGACGATGAAATGGGGCGTGGCGTCGCACTCGCGCGCGCTCGTATGGCCGAGGCCGTCAAAAAGCGGATGGTCGAACTCGAGGCCGACTTTGCAACCCAAGCTGAATGGGAAGTTGTCGGCCGCATCACGAGCGACTACGAACAGCGGATCGCGCACTTCAACGCGCAGGCCGACGGCAACCTGGATTCAACGCTGAGCATGCCTCATCACGACATCGAGATGCGCCTGCGTCGCGAGGCGTACGAGACCGAGCGGCGCGCGCTCCTCGAACTGCGCGGCGCGGGCGCGATCAGCGATGAGGCGTATCGCCGCGTCGAATTCCAAATCGACCTAGCGGAGTCGCGCCTCGACTAATCGATCTCGCCGAATTGGACGGAGAGCATCGAGATCGAACCAAGATCGATTCCCTCAACCGGATAGCGAACGCACTCGCCCTCACGCCGCGCACCCAGGATGTAGAGAAGCGGCAGATAGTGTTCGGGTGTAGGGATCGACAACTGCGCGTCCTCACCGAGTTCGGCAAAATTAACGAGCGGCTCGTGCTCGTTCGCATCGAGCAGGGATCGCGCACGATTTTCGAAACGCTGCGCCCACGGAAACGGTGCGACCGAGGGAGTTCCCCACGCGAGCGTTTCCAAATTATGCACGATGTTGCCGCTGCCGATCACGAGCACGCCCTCATCGCGCAAATGCGCTAGGCGGCGGCCGAGATCGTAATGAAACGCGGCCGGCTGCGTTTCATCGATGCTCAGTTGTACGACGGGGATATCGGCGTTCGGATACATATGTACGAGAACGGACCACGTCCCGTGATCGAGCCCCCAACGGTGATCGAGCCCGACGGGAGTCGGCGCGAGCACATCGCAGACGCGCTCGGCGACGGACATGTCGCCGGGTGCCGGATACACGACCTCGCGAAGTTCGCGCGGAAAACCGCCGAAGTCGTAAATCGTGCGCGGTTGCGGCATCGCGGTCACCGACGTTCCCTCGACGTACCAGTGCGCCGAAATGCAGAGGATCGCTTTCGGCCGCGGAATGCGCGCGCCGAGCAAAGCCCAGGCTTCGGTGTACGCGTTGTTCTGTATTGCGTTCATCGGACTTCCATGTCCGATGAAGATCGTCGGCAAAGGTCTTGGCATGTAAGCCTCCCGTTCTAAATACGGTGGACGCGCCGCTCGCTTTGGGGCAGCGGTTCGAGTATGAGTCTACGCAAGATCGGCAGCACCCGCGATGCCGTCGGCCGGCGGCGTTGCGGTTCGATCACGTCGTGCGAACGCGGCAGGCCGCTTAGGTGGTGCAGCGAGACGCGGGATTCGGGATGGGTGCGCCAGCGCCGCGCGAGTTCGACGACCGTGCGATTGTTGACCGAGGATTCACTGCGGTTGATGACGAGATCGACGTGCTCTGCTGCATGAGCACGCTGGCTTGCATCTGCGCGCAGGCGGTCGGCGATCGCGATCCCGACTGCAAGCGCGTGCGAGGTATAGCGCGGATAGCCCCACTCCGGCTTGAGTTTTTCACGATCGATCGGATTCCAAAAGAGAAAAAAATTCGGGAGTCGGCGCACGACCGTGAACGCCGGTTTGTGCAGTTGGTGCGGAAACTGCGCGATCCCAAGAAACGGCGCTACGGCGATCGCGCGCTCGAGCTCCGCGCGTCGCTGGGCAAGCGCGAGCGTAAGCGTTCCACCCAGGGAATGACCGACGAACGTGATCGGCCGACCGAGTGCGAGCATCGCATCGAGCAACGCATCGGTGAAATCGTGCAACTGCGTTTCGGTGAGTTCGAGCAACGCGTCCGTCATACGCTCTTTATGACCGTGGAGCGGCAGGCGCGGAACGACGACCGTCACCCCTGCGTCACGGAGTTCGTGGGCGAAATCTTTCCACGAGCGCGGCGAGGCGGTCAGACCGTGCATAAGCACCACCACACGCGTTGCATCGCTGCGGTACAGCAGGCGCGAGCGCATCCCGGGATCGACGTAGCCTTCGGCATCGTCGTGGGCCGCGAGAAAATTCGCGAGTCGACTCTGCGCGCTCACGCCGTCGAGAGATCGTTTGCGATCGCGATGAGCGTGAAGCGCCGTTCGCTCGTCGCAAGTTGCGGGTCGCGCATGAAGCCCGTGAGCATCGTGAGCATGCCCTCGCCCGTGCCGTGCGCGCTGCAGAACGCATGGGCATCGGTTGCCTTTGCATCGAGCAGCAGCGAGATCAACGCGAGCGTATCGTCGAGAGCGCGCGCGAGTCCGTCGTCGATGGCGCGCTTGGCGTCGTCGGGGGCGATGCGCACGCCCGCCGTTTCGGTGACGAGCATGAGCACGTAGTCGAGCGCCGCGGCCGTTGCGAGAAAGCGCTGCGCATGATCGCCGATCGACTCGATATCATCGAAGGTGCGTACGCCGTCCATGAGCATGCGCTGCAAGGCGAGGATCGCTTCGCGCGTCGGTGTCACCGGCCGCGCTCGCGCAGAGCAAAGAGAATGCCGATCGTCGTTTTCGCGTCGCGAATCTCGCCTCGCTCGATCATCGACCAAGCCGCATCGAGCGGGAACTCCTTCATCGTGATATCTTCACCTTCATCGAAATCCGTCGCGCCTTCGGTCCACGTCGAGCACACGAAGAAGTGCAGCAGCTCATCACAGAAACCGGGCGCCGAATACGCCGCGAAGAGCGCACGCATATCCGTTGCACGATGTCCGGTCTCTTCGCGCAACTCGCGCACGGCCGCATCGTGCGGTGTCTCGCCGTCGTCGATGCCGCCCGCCGGCAGTTCCCAGATCATCGAAGCGATCGGATGTCGGTACTGTTGGACGAGGACGACGCAATCCGGCGTCGGTTGCGCGATCACCACGACCGCGCCGCGATGCTCGATCACTTCGAGGGCATGGGTGCGGCCGTTCGTCTGGAGTGTATCGACGCGGAGGTTGACGACCCGCCCATCGTAGATCCGTTCGGATTCGACAAGCTTCATAACGATGCGATCAGACGACCGTCGTATTCGAGAGTTCCTCGAGAATCGTGGGACGATGCGGATCCCAACCGAGTTCGCGCTTGGCTTTCTCGGAGGTCGCTTGCAGATCGCATGTCGACGCGTCCGCCATGGGGCCCATCACCTTGCGGGCGTCCTCAAGCGAGATGTGGTCGACTCGACCATCGCCGCCGGCAGCGCGCGACGCCGCGTGCGCGATCTGGGCGTACGTCGGCGCGGCGCCCGTCACCGCATTGTAGACACTCCCGGCGGCTGCTTCTTCGAGTGCGAGCACGTAGAGTTCGGCAAGGGCGTCGACGCGCACGCAGCTCCAGCGATTGTTTCCGTCGCCGACGATGCGCAATTTGCCCGCTTTCGCTTGCTCGACCATATCGCCCGGGATGCCGCCGCCGTCACCGTACACGATTCCCGGACGAATAACGATCGGTCGCAAGTGATGCTTTGCCGACTCGAGGACGAACGTTTCATGTGCGGGTCGCCACGCAACCAAATCGAGCGGCGCGAGCGGTGCGTCTTCCGCGATGATCGCATCACCGCGACTGCCGTACACCCAAAGGCCGCTCGTATACACGAACGCTTCGTGGTCCGTATCGAGTGCGCCCAGCATCGCCTCCAGCGCCTTGCGTTCGAGTTCGACACCGCCCGGCTCCATCGCAAACGCGGTATGAACGACGGCATCGGAATCGTGCGCCATTTCTGCAAGCACGGCAGCGTCGTTGAGATCGCCCATCACCGGATGGATATCCGCGCGCAGCAATTTTTCTTTCGCCGATTCGCTGCGCGCAAGACCGATCACGTCGTGACCGTGTTTCTTCGCACGCAAGCACACCGCATGGCCGATATAGCCGGTCGCACCGGTCACAAAAACTCGCATGTCGCTCCTATGAACGCCCGCCGTCCGTCGCCGGACGCGCCGCAAAGATCGTAATGATGTCGAAGACGAGCGCGACTTCCATCGCCGCGATGGTCGACCCGTACACCCACTTGGCCGGCGCGAGCACCGCGAAGAGCGCAAGCACTCCCGCAGAAAGATAGGCCAGATGTTTGGTCACACCCAGCCGCATCTGGGCGGGATCGCCGACGAACGCGCGGCGCACGTTGGCGAGCGTCGCGAGGATCAGCGCCGCGATCACCACGGCCGCCGCGATTTTATACTGCTGGAGGTTATGCAACAGCACCTGACCGCCGATTGCGACGAGCAGTGCGATTGCGGCCATGAAGCCGATTTCCGTGAACCGAGTCGAACGGGATTCCATCGGGACGGCCTTCGGCAAGGCCTGCCAAAGTCCAGCGCCAAGAGCGCGAAGTGCCAACTGAACTCGGAGCCCACAGCCCGCGCATCGACGACCTGCGCGCCCTCGCGACCGCCAAAGGGCGGCGCGAGAGCGGAACCGTCGCGATCGAGGGGCCGACGCTCATCGAGGAAGCCGAACGGAGCGGAGCCCGAATCACCGCAATTTACCTCACCGAAGGCGGCCGCTTCAATCACCCGTACGTCGCGGACCTGGAGTCTGCCGAGATCCCGATCTTTCTCCTCAATGACCGCTTGTTCGCAAAAGTCTCCGACTTGGAGACGCCGACCGGGGTTCTTGCCACAATCGAGCTGGGCGAGCGGCAGCTCGACACCGTCCTTAGCCTTGCGGGGCCGCTCGTGCTCTTCGCTGGCCTTTGCGATCCGGGAAACGCCGGAACGCTGCTGCGGGCCGCGGAGGCCTTTGGCTTTGCGGGGGCCATTTTCGGGAGCGGCAGCGTCGACCCGTTCTCGGGGAAAGTCGTGCGCGCGGCGATGGGTTCGCTTTTCCGCCTGCCCGTTGCGCGGGCGAACGTCGAGGCGCTGGTGGCCGGAGCGCGGGAGAGCAACCGACCGATCGTCGCGACCGAGCTCGACGGCGTGCTTTTGGCCGACGCGGATTTGCCCAAACGAGGTATCTACGCGATCGGAAACGAGCGCCACGGCGTGCGTTCGTGGTTGCCGCACGCCGACCTGACCGTCACGATTCCGCAGGCGGGCCCCACGGAGAGTCTGAACGCGGCGGTAGCCGGCGGCATCCTCTTCTATGAGTATGCAAAACGCCAATAGCGGCTGGGATTCGCGCTTCTTGTCAAGTCCTGTCAAGCCGCCGAAATGATGATCGTTGTCAAGACTTGGCGGGGCACTATCCCTATGTTATATTCACCCCGCGACCACACCACTCGGAACGTGATGAAAAGGGTATCGACGACGATGCGCACTTCGGAACTATTCTGGAAAATGTTCGCCAAAACCGGATCGATCAAGTCGTACTTGATGTATCGTCATCTCCATCCGGCCCAAGCGACGACCTAGCCCTTCGCGTGCGCCGGGGTGGCGCGAACAACTTGTGAATAAACGTCCGTCCGAGAGGTCCGGACGTTTATTTTTTCGATACAACGAGTGATGTCCGACCTCGATCAAAAACTCTCCGCGCTCGCAATTCGTTTCGAAGCCGCGCTCGCCGCAGCGCCCGATGAAAAGACACTCGATGAGGTGCGCGTCGCGTTCCTCGGACGCAGCGGCGAGATTACGCTGATTCGGCGGTCGATCGGCGAACTGTCGCCGGCCGACCGGCCCGAAGCAGGCAAAACGATTAACGCCGCAGTCGAGTCGCTCGAGGCAAAACTGCAGAGCTCGCTTGCATCGCTCGAACGCCGTCACCTCGATGCCGCGCTCGATGAGACGATCGACGTGACGTTCCCGGCGCCGAGCGCGGCCCTCGGCACGCTGCATCCGATTCGCCGCATCATGAACGAACTCGCGGACTACTTCGAACGCCACGGTTTCGCCGTAGTCCTCGGTCCCGAAATCGAGACCGATGCGAACAACTTCGATGCGCTCAACATTCCGCCCGATCATCCGGCGCGCGAAGGCCTCGACTCGTTCTACCTGCGCCCCGATCTCTTACTGCGCACGCACACCTCGCCGATGCAAGTGCGCACGATGCGCGCGCATCAACCGCCCGTCGCCGTCATCGTCCCGGGCAAAGCGTATCGCCGCGATGCAATCGACGCGCGGCACTCGTACATGTTCCACCAGTGCGAAGGACTGCTCGTCGGCGCGGGCTTCAATTTCGGCCATCTCAAAGGGATGCTGACCGGGATGTGCCGCGCGCTCTTCGGACCCGCGCAAACCGTGCGCTTCCGGCCATCATTCTTTCCGTTTACCGAACCGAGCGCTGAAGTCGACACGACGTGTCCGGGCTGCGGGGGGTCGGGCTGTAAGACGTGCGGCGGATCGGGTTGGATCGAACTCGGAGGTTCGGGCATGGTACATCCCAACGTCTTACGCAGCGTCGGATACGACCCCGATGTCGTCACGGGGTGGGCGTTCGGATTCGGCATCGAGCGCATCGCGATGGTGCGGTACGAGATGAGCGACATTCGTGACTTCTACGAAAATACGCCGGCCTTCTTGGAGCAACTCGGATAATGCGGACCCCGATCGCGTGGCTGCGCGACTACGTCGAACTCAATCTCGATACGAATGCCATCGTCGAACAACTCGCTGCGATCGGGTTTCCGGTCGATGCGGTCGAGACGCGTCCGCACATCTCCGGCGTCGTCGTCGGCAAGATCGTCAAACTCGAGAAGCATCCCAACGCCGACCGGCTGCAAGTGTGTACGATCGACATCGCACGCGAGCAGACGCTCACGATCGCAACCGCGGCGACCAACGTTGCCGAAGGTCAAGTCATTCCGGTTGCCACGATCGGCGCGCAGTTGCCGACGATGAAGATCGAACCGCGCAAGATGCGCGGGATCGATTCCGAGGGCATGCTGTGTTCCGCAGAAGAACTCGGCCTGCCGGGCGAGTGGTTCGAAGACGGCATCATGCAACTGGACCAGACCTGCCGGCTCGGTGCGGATGTGGTGCAGATGTTCGGCTTGCAGTACGATGTCCTCGACGTCGACGTCACACCGAACCGCGTCGATGCGATGTGCATGGTCGGTCTTGCGCGCGAACTCGGTGCGGCGATCGGAAAACCCGCAAAGGTGCCGGAAACCTCCGTTTCTTACGGCGGGCAGCTGGTCGATGACGACGGGGGGATCGTCGACACGTCGTTCGACTCGCTCGACGTGCGCGTGACGCTCGAGAGCCTCGATTGCCGTCGTTACGTCGCGCAGCGCGTCTCGGGACTGCGCGTGCGCCCCGCAAAATCCTGGATGCGCGTGCGGCTCGCTCTTGCCGGACAGCGCCCGATCAACAACCTGGTCGACATCTCAAACTTCGTAATGCTCGAAGTCGGTCAACCTCTGCATTTCTTCGACTTTGCGAACATCGGTGGCAAGCACATCATCGTGCGCGACGCGAAACCCGGCGAGCACATCGTCACGCTCGACGGTGAAGAACGTACGCTCGATGCGACCTCGCTTCTCATCGCAGACGAGACGCAAGCGACGGGTCTTGCCGGACTCAAAGGCGGCCAAATCAGCGAAGTCTCCGAGACGACGCGCGAACTCGTCATCGAGAGCGCCAACTGGGAGGGGGCGCGCATCCGCCGCATGAGCGTCGCGCTCGGTCTGCGCACGGATGCCTCGACGCGCAACGAAAAGAATCTTGCGATCGGGCTTGCGGATCTTGGAGCGGCGCGTGCCGCGCGCCTGCTCGAACAAGAAGGCGGAATCATCCACATTCCGCGCGGCTTCGGCAAGACGCCGGGCGTTCCGATCGTGGTCAAACTTCCCACGACCGAAGTGGACCGTCTGCTCGGCTTCACCGTCAGCGATAAAGAAATGATCGACGCCTTGCACGCGCTTGGCTTCGAAGCAACCGTCGAGGGCATGATGCTGCATGCGATCGTGCCGATGTGGCGCAGCGACATTACGATCGCTGCCGATGTCGTGGAAGAAGTCGCCCGCATCGTCGGCTACGACCGCGTACCGACTGTCATTCCCGCCGTCCCCGAACAAACGGTGACGAGCGCTGAATTTCATCGCGAACGCCTCATCGCCTCGACCGGCGCGGCGCTGGGATTTGCCGAAGTCTTCGCACTCGCGCTTCAAGCGAAGTCGGTCGAGACGCGCTGGCGCGATGCGGGCATCGAGGTGCCCAAGCCCGCTCAGATTCGCAACCCGCTCTCCGAAGATCAGCGCTACATGCGCTTCTCACTCTTGCCCGCGCAGTTAGAATTCATCGCACGCGACGGCGCACCACGCGCGCTCTTCGAACTCGGCCACATTTTCGCGGACGGCGCAAACGATCCAAGCGAAACAAGCGTCGCAACGTTCGTGCTCGCGCAACCGAAGGCGGAGCACGCGGCGTATACCGACCCGACGTTCCTCGAACTCAAAGGCAAGATGAACGCGCTCGTGCGCGCGACGTGCGGGATCGAACCGACGGCTCTACGTGCGACGTATCCCTCGCTGCATCCCGGTAAGACTGCCGCGCTGCACGTCGCGGATGTCGTCGTCGGCTACGTCGGCATGCTCGATCCGCGTCTTGCGTTCGCCTACGAAATCAACGCCGCGGTGAGTGCGGCCGTGATCTTCCTTGATGCGCTGCCGAATGCGGCCGCGACGACGTATCGTGCGGCGTCGCGCTTCCCGGCAATCGAACGCGATCTCGCGCTTGTCGTCGCACCGGACGTGAGTGCCGGCGACATTACCGCTGCCGTTCGTGCGAACTCGCCGCTCGTGCGGCACGTTCGCGTGTTTGATGAGTATCGTGGAGCGCAGATCGGTGAGAACAAGAAGAGTCTGGCCGTGCGCGTGACCCTCCAACGCGACGATGCGACCATGACCGACACGGAAGCCGACGGGGCGATCGCGGCGATTCTTGGGACACTGCGAGAGCGCTTCGGGGCGACGATCCGGGGGTGAGCGTCGGCTGGCCGGATGTCGTGATCCTCGGAATCGCATTGATTGCGGCCCTCAAGGGCTTCAAGCGCGGCTTCGTCGCTGAATTGGGCGGGACACTCGCCCTGGCTGCCGCCGTGATCGCCGGATTTCTCTATAATGGCATGCTCGATCAATTGATCGAGTCCATCATGCACGTGGGCGTCGGCAGTTCGCATGTCATCGGACTCATCGCCTTTGCCCTACTCGTTTACGCAATTTTCATAGGCGCCTCGCTACTGCTCGGGACGATTGCCAAGTTGCCGATCCTCGGGATCGGCAATCGCGTCGCCGGCGGCGGGGTCGGGGTGGTGAAGGCCGCCGTCGGTCTCTGGGCCGTCTTATACGTCTGCCTTTTCTTCCCGCTGACCCCGGATTTACGGGCCGATTTCCACCATTCGCCCCTAGTCGGAATCCTTATGAGCCCAAACGAACAGCTCGACGGAACGATCCGCGGCAACATGCCCTGGTTTGTGAAGCCGTTCGCACAGCCGTTTTTCAGCCGCCACCGCGTCTAAGGTCTTGGCCGAACCTTGCCGGGTACGATATACTAGGCATATGCAGTTGAAACAGGTGAAGTCATAGCGTCCCGCGGTTCGTACAAACGAGCCCGGCGGGTCGAAACCGCCAAAGCGGCGCCCAAAGAGCCCGACAAAGAGGGCTCGATAGAAATTTTCGGGACGATCAAACAGGTCTTCCCGTCGACGACGTTCTCGGTCGAGCTGGAAAACGGCCACGAGATCCTCGCGCACATCGCGGGCCGGCTCCGCCGCCACCGCATCAAGATTCTGCCGGGTGACCGCGTCGATCTCGAAATGTCGCCGTACGATCTGACCAAAGGCCGGATCGTGTACCGCTACCGCGCCGGCGAAGCCCGCCGCTCGACCCCGAACTAAGCCGGAACGAGTGAGGGAAAAAGGTCCCGCGACGGGGTCTTTTTTTTACGTTCCGACACGACGTGCGCCTCGTTACCCGACGAGCGCAGCGTCTTCCAGGAACACTTTGAGTGCGGCTTGTGTGCCGCTGCCGATTTGCAGTTGATAGTTCTGTTCGAGTAAGCCGATTTCGAGCGCGCCGATCGCACCGGCGACGTCGGTTTGCGTGAGATCGCCCATCGTGCCGATGCGCATGACTTTGCCTTTGAGACGCGCCTGTCCGCCGCCGATCACAACGCCTTCTGCGGCCTGGATGCTCTTGCGTAGCGCCGGAACATCGATGCCTTCCGGAGCGTGGAAGGCGCACACCGTTACTGAATGTGCGTCGGCGCTTGAGAACGACTTGAGTCCAATGGCTTTTGCAGCCGCTCGAATCGCACGCGCGTAGCGCGCGTGACGCGCCCACACGTTTGATGCGCCTTCGGCGTTGTAGAGTTCGATTGCGGTATCGAGCGCGTAGGCGATAGAAACCGGCGGCGTCCACGGCGTTTGGCCGAGGTGCGCGAACTCGCGTGCTTTGAGTAAATCGAAATAGTAGCGCTGAGTTGTATTGTGCGCCATCTTTTCCCACGCACGCGGACTCACCGCAACCATCGCAAGACCCGGTGGAACCGCGAGCGCCTTCTGCGATGCGGTCACCACAACATCGAAGTGCCAGCGGTCCATCTGGAATTCGCTTGCACCGAGGCCACTGACCGAATCGACGATCGAATACGCGCCGTGAGCGTGGATCAGCGGCGCGAGATCGGCGAGCGCATTCTGCACGCCCGTCGAGGTTTCGTTGTGCGTGAGCAACACGCCGACGATCTTCTTCGCGGTATCGGCCTGCAGACGCGCTTCGAGCGCGCCGGAATTCACGCGATCGCCCCACATCGTCTCCAACACTTCGACTTTGCAGCCGAACTGGCGCGCGATCGCGACGACGCGCTCGCCGAACACGCCGACAGGGCACGCGAGCAACGTCTCACCCGGGCCGAACATACTGCCGACCGCAGCCTCGAGCCCGCCCGTTCCCGAACTGCCCAAAACGACGACGTCAGTATCCGTTCCGAAGATCGGCTTCATGCCCGCGGCGATCCGTTCGAGCAGATCGTGAAAGGCCGCGCCACGATGATCGATCATCGGTTTTGCCATTGCGGCGAGGACGGCTTCCGCGCACGTTACGGGGCCGGGGATGAACAGTAAATCTCGCTTCATTGCAACTCACACGTCGGCAGTTGGGTGGTGATTTAGTACGATGTCCATGCAGTCCCCCGGGCGCGTGCGCCTGACCGAACTCTCATCCCGCGCGGGTTGAGCGAGTAAAGTCGGCGCTGCCGACCTGGCGCAGGTTCTGCGCCGCTTGCCTCCCGTAACGGACCCGAACGTTCTGGTCGGAATCGCCACGAGCGACGACGCCGGCGTTTACCGCCTCTCAGACGATCTGGCACTGGTCCAGACCGTCGACTTCTTTACGCCCATCGTCGACGATCCGTACGATTTTGGGCGCATCGCGGCGGCGAACAGTCTCTCCGACATTTACGCGATGGGCGCAACGCCGCTCACCGCGCTCAATATCGCCGCGTTCCCGGTCGACGACCTGGATCTCGAAATTTTGGCTCGTATCCTCGAAGGCGGGGCGGCAGTGGCAAAAGAGGCCGGCATCGCGATTCTGGGCGGACACACCATCAAAGACACCGAGCCCAAATACGGCATGGCCGTGACGGGAACAATTCACCCCGATAAAATCGTTACGAACGCAGGGGCCCGTCCCGGTGACACCCTGCTCCTTACCAAGCCGCTCGGGACGGGCATCCTCTCGACCGCTCTCAAGCGCGGCCTCATCGACGATGCCGGGATCGCCTCGGCGGTCAATTGGATGGCTCGCCTCAACGCCAAGGCGTCGGCGGCGATGATCGCCGTCGGCGTACACGCGGCGACCGACGTAACCGGCTTCGGATTACTGGGGCACGCGGGCGAAATGGCGCGCGGCTCCGGTGTGCGTATCGAGCTGTACGCTTCACGCGTGCCCTTTCACGACCGCGCGCTCGAATTGATCGATAGCGGCTGCGTCCCCGGCGGAACGCGCGATAACGCGCAGGAGCATGCCAACTTCACGGATTTCGCCGAGGACGTAACGGAATCGCTGCGGATCGGGCTCTCCGATGCCACGACATCCGGCGGTTTACTGATCGCCGTCGATCGCGCGCGCGCAGATGAACTCGTGGGCCTATTGACCGCGAGCGGCGATCTCGGTGCGCGAATCGGTGAGGTCTGCGCCGGATCCGGTATCAGCGTCCGACTGGCGTAGGCCGCCTATGCGGGATGCGGCAGACCGTTGACCATGACGGAGATAATCGAGCCGACGATGCCGAGAAAGATTGAAACGATCGTCACGCCGATTCCCCAGTTCCTCCAGGCATTTTGAACGGCTACGAACTGCGCATCGTCAGCGAAGGCGCGACTCGATGAAGCAACGAGGTTCCCACGAATGCCGTATGCGATCGCCATCCCGAGTGAAACGAGATTGACCACGGGGATCAACGCCAAAGCGAGATACAGAATGCCGCGGCCGACACGGCCGTGGTTCATTAGCCAGAACGGGCAGAGCAGACATGCGCCCCAATTCCACTGGCCGATGTAGCGCGCCCCCGGCGCCAGCGCCGCGTACGTCGGAGTTGCGGCAGCGATTTGTGCCGAGCCGCACTTCGCGCAGCGATCGCCGACGATCGGCTGACCGCAGTTCGAGCAAAAATGATTGACGGCCATATACCCCACGAAGAAGGCGGGGCGTCAAAGACCCCGTAGCGTGACGCGTTCAGTTAAGCAGGTTCGCGCCCAAAAAACAAGCAACTGCGCTCAAATCATGGGTTACGGAATGGTAAGAAACTTACGCTGTTGCAATTTCTTTCCGGTCGGGCAACATCATTAACACGACCCCGGTGATAATGATAGCCCCCGCAAGTGCTTCGATCGGGGCGAACGCCTCGTGGAAGACTACTATTCCAAGCGCTACCGCGATGAGCGGATTGACGTACGCGTACGACGATCCCAGCGACGTCGGCGCGTGCTGCATCGTGTAGAGGTAGGCGACGTAGCCGCCGAGGCTGCCGAATACGACGAGGTAACCCCAGCCGAGAGCCGCGCTTTGCGTGACGGTATGCAGATCGAATCCGCGCAGTTCGCCAAGCGCGAGTGAGACCGCGCCCGTGAGCAAACCGCCCACGATCATCTGCAGTGCCGTTGCCATGAGCAAATTCCGCGCGGCTCCGGCTCGGCGCTGATAGATCGAACCAAACGCCCACGAGACACTGCCGAGTAAAATCACGGCGGTCGGCAAGAGCGGCAAATGCCCCGACGCCTTGGGGATTGCGAAAAGGATCATGCCGCCAAAGCCGAGCGCCATACCGGCGATCGCAAAGCGCGACGGCCGATTGCGATAGAGCACGTAGTCAAAGAACGTCATGTAGACCGGCGAAAGGCTTACCAGCAGCGATGCGACGCCCGTGGGAATGAACTGCACGCACCACGTCGAGAGACTGTTGCCGACAAGCAACAGCGTCGTGCCGGTAACGAGCGCGCGCGTGAGGTCGGCGCGCGTGATGCGCGTTGCTTTCCCGGTGATGACCGTGAACGCCAAGAGCAGCAAACCGGCGACAAGAAAGCGCGAGGAGACCATCGCGAAGACCGGGATCGATGCGACCGCGAGGCGCATGCCCGCGAACGTCGATCCCCAGAACACCCACACCGCGAAGAGTGCGACGGAGAGTTTGATCGCATCGCCACGGACGCGTGTTGGTACGGCAGCAGCGACGACGGCAAGATTCGGCGCGCCGGCCTCGATCGTTTTCATCCATTTCATCAAAGCCGGTCGATGGGCGCTTGGTTGCGCCTGTTGTTGATTCTCCCGCAAGCGTGATTGGTCGCATGACCACCCGCCTTGGAGATAACCATGCGTACGACCGACACCACCCTGCCCCGGCGACCGCAAGCGAACGAGGCTCTCGTTTCCTACGGCTCGCTCGGCGTGCCAAAATCTGCCGCCGCCGTATTCGACACCGCTGTGAATTACTTGCAGGGCGACTCCATCGAGCGCGGCCTAATCGACAAACTCGAACACGGCTTGACGCACTATCGTCTCAACATCATTCACGATGGAAACGACTCGTACGATCCAACGCGCCACCAGATCAACTGGGATCCGTACAGCGCGCTACGCACGACCTGCGGCGGGCACCAATCGGCGGCGCTTGGGCTCGGGCATGAAATCGACCATGCGACGTTCGATCCGCGCAAAGCCGAGCAGTTCGCAAGCCGGTACGATCCGAGTTACGATAATCTTGAAGAGAAACGTGTGATCACCGGTTCGGAAACGCATGCGGCGCGCACGCTTGGCGAAGACGTGCGCCACGATCATCGCGGTTCGGTGTACGCCGTCGCCTCGCCGGTCGCGCGATGATTCCATTTACCATGCATCGCCCGCCGTTCGTAACCACAGCCATCGCCCGACGACGCGAATTCTCCGAGCTTACGATCGTGCACGTAAGCGACGATCTACGCACGCGCGCCGCGCTCAGCGCCGATGACGTAAAACTATTCGCCGACGAACACTTTCTCACAACCGATATCTGGATCATCAACGAAGTCGCAACGGCATTTGCGCGCACGGCAATCGTCGAATCGCCGGGCCACACCGACGCGCGCTGGATCATTACGTTCCGCGACCCCGCCGAACGCGACCGCCTCACCATCGTAATCGACCGTTTCGGCCGCCGCGCAATAGTCGAAGGCCGCTCCGTCGCAATCGACGGGGCGGCCTTGGTTCGACTCTTACCTCAGGTGATGACGGCGCGTTAGCGTTTGCGGGTTTGAACGCCTGACCGAGCGACGGGACGTTTGCGTTCGCGCTGCTGTTTTGTCTTTGCCGATGGTCGCATCGGTACGACGTTGCTGGCGCGGTGCGTTTCGTCTGGGCCGAGCAGCACCGGGGTGATGATGCGCTTGCCGAGCGCGTGCTGCAGAACTTCGCTCAGTTCCTCGACGAAGTGGAACTCGATGGTGTCGCGGACTTCCTTCGGCACATCCTCGAGGTCCATCTCGTTGCGCTTGGGCAGCAAGATCTTCTTGATGCCGGCGCGCTTTGCACCGAGCACTTTTTCTTTTACCCCGCCGATCGGCAACACTTGACCCGTGAGCGTGATCTCGCCCGTCATGGCAAGGTCGGAATCGACCTTGATGTTGGTGAGGTACGAGGTGATCGAGGTTGCGATCGCAATTCCCGCAGACGGTCCGTCTTTGGGGATGGCGCCTGCCGGCACGTGAATGTGCATGTCGTGCTTCGCGAACCAGTCATCGGCCAGGCCGAGTTCCGCAGAGCGCGAGCGGATGAACGAGAGCGCCGCCGTTGCCGATTCTTTCATCACATCGCCGAGCTGACCGGTGAGGGTCAACTTGCCGCTGCCCGGCATCGCCGTTGTTTCGATGAAGAGAATGTCGCCGCCGACCGGCGTGTAGGCAAGACCCGTCGAGACGCCAACCGAGGCGACGCGTTTCTTGACTTCGTTGTAGTAGCGCGGCTTCTGCAGATACTCGACCAGGGTGTCCGGCTTGATCCGGCCTTTGTAACGCGCGTTCTCCGCGATCTTGCGTGCGGTCTTGCGGAAGATGGTGCCGATCTCGCGCTCGAGGTTACGGACACCCGCCTCGCGCGTGTAGTCGCCGATGACCGATTTGATCGCGGCATCGTTGATCTGCACTTGCACTTCGCGCAAGCCATTGGCTTTGCGCTGCTTGGGCACGAGGTAGCGTTTGGCGATTTGAATTTTCTCGAGTTCGGTGTAGCCCGAGAGCGTGATGATCTCCATGCGATCGCGCAGGGGGCCGCTGATCGAGTCGAGCTGGTTTGCCGTACACACGAAGAGCACTTGCGAGAGATCGAAGGGCAGATCGAGGTAGTGATCGCGGAATGAGTTGTTTTGCTCGGGGTCGAGCACTTCGAGCAGCGCCGACTGCGGGTCGCCGCGATAGTCGCCACCGACCTTGTCGATCTCATCGATCATCATGACCGGATTCTTCGTCCCGGCATCACGCAGAGCGCGCACGATCGTGCCCGGCATCGCGCCGATGTAGGTGCGGCGATGTCCGCGGATTTCCGCTTCATCGCGTACGCCGCCAACCGAGAGACGCACGAACTTACGACCCATCGCTTTTGCGATGGATTGTCCAAGCGAGGTCTTGCCGACGCCCGGCGGTCCGACGAAGCACAGAATCGGGCCCGTCAGCTTGTTCTTGAGTTTGCCGACGGCTAAATACTCGATGATACGTTCTTTGATCTTATCCAGACCGTAGTGATCTTCATCGAGCACGCGACGCGCTTGCGCGATATCGATCTGGTCGCTCGTCGTCTTGCCCCACGGCAGCTGCACGAGCCAGTCCAGATACGTGCGGATGACGCTGTATTCCGGCGATGCAGTCGGGACTTTGGAGAGCCGGTCGAGTTCGCGATCGGCTGACTTCTTCGCATCTTCTGGCATCTGCGCTTCGTCGATCTTCTTGCGCAGTTCGTTGACTTCGGCTTGCTGCGGATCGGTCTCGCCGAGCTCTTCCTGAATCGCACGCAGTTGCTGGCGCAGGTAGAAGTCGCGCTGGTTCTTTTCCATCTCGCGCTGGATGTCGCCCTGGATCTTGTGACCCAGTTCCACCACTTCGAGCTCTTTTGTGATGAGCATGGTGAGCTTACGCAAGCGTTTTTCGGTGTTGCGCTCTTCGAGCAATGCCTGGCGGTCGTTCGTATCCAGACGCATCGAGCTTGCGACGAAATACGTCAGCAGGTTCGGGTCGTTGATATTGTTGACTTCCATCTCCATCTCGCGCGGAGCTTGGGGAAGGTAGCCGAGCAATTTCTGAAAGAGCGTGCCGAGGTTGCGCTGCATCGCGACGAGCTCGTCGGATTCTTTGGTGATATCCGGCATCGTCGTGTAGGTCGCCGCAAGATACGGTTCGGTCTGCACGTAGTCATCGATGCGGAACACGTCGCCGCCCGCAACGATGCAGCGCAGCGTGCCGTCCGGCACCTTGAGCATTTTCTGGATCGTGCCGATCGTGCCGTAGCGACGGATGTCGCCCGGGCCCGGATCGTCGATCTCTTTATCTTTGAGAACGACGAGTCCGATCTGCTTGCCTTCGCGCAGCGCTTCTTCAACGAGCGCAATGCCCGGCCGCTTTACAACGGCTAGCGGAATCACGGTGTTCGGGAAGAGTACCGCTTCTTGCAGCGGCAGAATTCCGATGATGTCAGGAGTTTTTGAACGGGATGCCATTAGGCGGGGGTCCTTCTGACGATCATCCGGATTTCGGTCCGGTGCGTCGGGAAATGACTGGTCGCAGAGACCGGCAACTCGATGGTGAGGATGCCGTCGCGGTAAAGGGCGCTTGCATCTTCGTATGAGATGGGCACCGGCAGACGAATTTTTTTTACGAACTCGCCGTATTGGATTTCTTTTTGGAGGAGCGAGCCGTGGCGTGCACCGGGAGTTCGCGACCCGACGATCACCAGATGGCGCTCGTCCACACCCACGCGTAAGCTCTCGGCATCGATGCCCGCAAGTTCCACGTGAACCACGATCCGCTCGCCGGCATCATCGAAGAAGACGTCGGTGTTCGGTTCAAAGTGCCCGCTCCACGACCGTGTCGCGAATTCGGCGAAGGCCAAGTCGAACTCGTCGCCTTGTCTCACGTTGCCTCGATCCTTTCAAGAGTCATTAGCACTCTTATGAACACACTGCTAGCCTAGTGGGATGCACCCCGGGCCACCGTTTCGGCGAGTTCCCGCATGTCGGCTTCGAAGTCCGCCGGAGCTTCTTCGAACGGCATGTGCCCGACGCCAGGGTAGATTCGCAGGGTTATTCCCGGGACGACTGCCGCATGGTCCTCGGCGGATGCAGGTAAGACGATCCGGTCCTCGGCGCCGTGTACGGCCGTGACGGGGATCGTCAGCTTCGCGAGGACATCGTCGTTGTCGATCGTCGGACGGTCGAAGAGCGCAGCCCGCACCTCGACCGGGACGAGCGCCATCTCGTCGATCAGGGATTCGACGCGGGCAGGCGGCAGTGCATCGTACGTGCAGAGGCGGAGAAAATCGCGTGCCGCCTCCCGGTTGTTGCCGCCCGGGGTCATCGCGGCTTTGAACCGCGCGCCGCTCTCGGCGTTCCGGTAACGCTTCGCTTTCTCCGTCGCGCGCTGGGTGATCGCCCCCGCGAAGAGTACGCCGCCGACGTTGCCCTCGCCATAGTGGCGGAGGTAATCAGCGATCACGTACCCGCCGTACGACCAGCCAACGAGAATCGGCTTCTTGAGATCGTACGCGGAGATGACGGCGGCGACGTCGTCAGCCCAGAGCTTACTTTCCCGATAAGACACGACCGGGTCGGGACGATCGCTGCGCCCATGACCTCGCAGATCAATCGCGATCAGGCGATAGTCTTCGGCGAGCGCTCCATGCAGTGCACCGTCCCAGGCGTGCGCCGACTGCGACCACCCATGAATGAAGATGATCGGTTGCACGGTTTCGGGACCGACAGCCGCGGTCGCAATCGCCGTACCGCCGCCGCCGATGACGCGCTTTTCTTGTCTTGGCATCGTCGTGCTATCGTCGTTTGGTGAACGGATTCATCTATCTCGAACTAGGTGCGGGGGACGTGCTGCGACACGGCCTCCTGCGGACGCTCGTCACATCTAACGGGCAAGACAGCGAGCCCCTAACGCTTTGGCCCCCGAGCGCCGATATCTGGTAAGCTAGCAGTAGCGAGCAACCGGGGCCCGGTCGGCCCCGCACGGAGGAAGTCAATGTCATTTGGAATCAGCGCATCGACCGCAAATGCCGCGCTTACCCCGCTGGCGCAATACCAGCAACGTTTGCTCGATCAGAGCAATCAGCTCTCGAGCGGCAAGCGCATCACCTCGGCTGCTTCCGACCCGTCGGGTGCGGCGATCGCCGCGTCGCTGCAGGCGCAAGTCAACGGCTTCGACCAGGGCGCCGCGAACGCGCAGGACGCCGGTAACGCTGCCGCCGTCGCTGAAGGTGGACTCTCCTCATCGAGCGACTCGCTGCAGCGCCTGTCGCAGCTCGCGATTCAGGCTTCGAGCGATTTCCTGAGCCCCGCTCAGCGCGGCAGCCTGCAGACCGAAGCCAACCAGCTCGTTCAGCAGATCAATTCCAACGCCCAGAACACGCAGTTCAACGGCAACCAGTTGCTCGACGGCAGCTTCCAGGGCACGACCGCAGCGGCGCCGGCAGCGGCGGCAGTTACATCGAATGCCTCGCTCTCGGGCGGCGGACAACTTGCCAGCGCCGTGAGCGCCGCACCGGCCGCGACGGCCGAGACGATCGGGCTCAGCGTCGTAAACAACGGCGGCGTGATTCAAGCCCAGGTCACCACCACGGACACCGCGACCGGCACGGTCACCGCAGGCCCGCTACTGGCCTCGGGTGCGACGACCACCGTCAATGGCACCACTTTCACCGTCGGCAACCTCAGTTCGCTCGACGTCGGCACGACGTCGACCATCCAGGTCACCGGCGCGACCGCCGGCACGACGGGCACCGGCGCGACGGTCCAGACCGGCGCAAACCAAGGCGCGACGACCCAGCTCACGCTCCCCAACGGCAGCTCGAGCGCGCTCGGCCTGGTCAACATCGACTTTTCCTCAAGCCAGACGGCCACCAACGCCCAAGGCCAGATCAACTCAGCCCTTCAGAATCTCTCGAGCGCGCGCGCCCAAGTCGGCGCCCAAGAAGTTTCGATCCAAAACGATATTAACAACAGCAATATCGCCTCGGTGAACCTGCAGCAGTCGGCCTCCAATATCACCGATCTGAACGTCGGTCAGGCCGCCACGCAGTTCGCATCGACACAACTCCAGCAGCAAATCACGCTCAACGTGTTGCACAACGCGAACAACAATTTCGGCTTCTTGAACGCCTTTTTCAACCACGCACAGTAGTAGCGTTTCGCCAACGCTAGGCACGGGTACGCCGACGTCATGGATGTGACGTCGGCGTATTTGCGTGCTTTCGGCATTGGTGTGGTCGCGGGGATGCGCTCGATGGCGGCGCCCGCAATCGCGCGCGCGAAAACAAAGGATAACATTTCCGCCGTTCTCACGATGGCGATGCTCGGCGAGATGCTCGTCGACAAGCTGCCGTTTACGCCCTCGCGGACGATGATTGCACCGCTCGTGGTGCGCGCGGTTTCCGGCGGCGTCAGCGGTGCCATCGTGACGCAGGATGTCGAGGACGTCGACCGCCGGATCGCGATCGGACTGGGCGTGCTCGGTGCCGTCGCGGGATCGTTTGCGTGTGAGCGCATCCGCGTCTCGGCGGCCGAGAAAATCCCCGATACCGTGGTCGCGCTCGTGGAGGATCTGGTGGCCTTTACGCTTGGATCGAACCTCGCGCCGGATGCTTAATGAAAAAATCCATCCACATCATCCACAATTCGTTGTGAGTCGTAACATTGCGTTAACATGACGTTAAGCTAACGGCGTCAGCGCGCGACGCGCGCGACCATCGATGCGACGCCGAGTGAATGCCTGTTGATCGCGGCGAGCAGATCGCTGCGCGTCATGTCAGCCGCAAGCGTCGGCGGAAGATCGAGCGCATACACCATCATCACGTAATGGTGCGCGACATCGGTCTTCGGCGGGCAAAAACCGCGATAGCCGGTAAAGCCACTTGCGAGCTTCCCTTGCGCGAACGGAAACGATGGCGCACGCCAGGCGTTCTCGTTCATCGCCATCTGCGTCGGCGGAATGTTGTAGGTCACCCAGTGGGTCGAGCCTTGCCCCATCCCGCCGTCGATATCGACGATCGTCAACGCGAAGCTGAGTGTTCCAGCCGGTGCGTTCGACCATGCAAGCGGCGGTGAAACGTCGGTACCACCGCATTGCGAGCCATCGCCCGAAACACGATTGCCGAGGTAGGATGTCTGCGTGACGAGATCGCCGTCTTTGAACGCAGGCGAGACTACGTTGAAGCGATCGGCGGCCACGGCGGCTTGCACCGAAAGCGCTAGCGAGAAGAGAACGGCGACGAAAATCTTACGCATGCGCGCGGCTTTCGTCGCCGCGTTCGCCACTACTCTTTGCGGGTAACCATATCGCGGCTGGTCATGACGAGAATGCGATCAGCGTGACGCACGCCGAGGAACTTCTGATCGAAGTACACTTTAACGTATTGACCGGCTTTGATCGCCTTCATTTGGTACGTTTCTTTGCCGTTGTACGAGAACACTTGATCGAACTTCGGCACAATTTCGAAGCTGAGAGTCTGATGGGTCTTCGGGTTCTCGACCTTAATGTTGTTCGAGGACACGTGGCGAGTGATGCCCTCGAAAATCGAGGTTTTCATGGCCAATGCCGGTTGGCTTACGATGGCGACGGCGCCGACAAGGGCGACCGCCGAGAAAATACGGGCGAAACTCATGAACGGTACTCCAAAAGAATGCGAATACCAACCTCTACCCACAAATCGCTCGCTTCCACGCTTGGCGAGCCCTAGCCAGCCGATGCTACGGCTTCGTTCTCGCGATCCTTGACGGGCCGCGCCAGTATCGTGTTTGGAGGGAAGCACGCTGAAGGTGCGCGCCGCACTCCCTAGCAAGACGAGCGTGTGGGTCGCGACGTTCATCTTCACAATCATCCTTCGCGCGTCGAACACTGGCGTCACGTCATCGAGATTGCGGCATTCATCATTGCCGCGTCGTGGGCCGTGTACATTTTCATCTATCAGGAACGGATCAAACCGGAGACCGTTCCGCCGCACTTTCAGGTAACGATGTTCGTTGAGGATCATCCGCTCAGCGACGGCCGGCTCTTCGTCAAAGTCCGGATGCACATCAAAAATGACCGTGAGTCGACCGCATCGTTTGCCGGCCTGTACATTAATTCGTACGGTGAGCGGTACGGCTCGAAGGCCGCCCCCTATTTCAACCGCCCTGTGAGCGGCATCATCGAGTCCGGCGATGCCCTGGTGCCCGAGCCCGAGCACTTGGTCTCGGCATTCGTCAACGAATGGCATTCCTTTGGGACGGATAAGACGCTCGATCTCCCGCCAGGCGGAACGTTCGAAGAGTCGGTCGGATTTGCGATCGAACGGAAACTCTACGATACGGTGAAAGTCCGCTGGGGCATTTGCTGGTCGCACCCGACAACGCTCGTCCTCGACCCTGGACTTCAACGCCTCGCCGATGGTTCGTATTCGTTTGAAAAGACGCGGAAGATTGACTACGCAGGTTTGCCCGGCCTCGATTGCGTGCGGCAGCGACGCGGAGATCCGTTTCCGCTCTAATTGAAAAACGACCCCGGCATCACTGCCGAGGTCGTTTTTTCGATTCATTCGCTTGCGCGAATTACATCATGTCGTAGCCGCCGCCCATGCCGCCCATGCCGCCGCCGCCCATGCCGTTGTCTTTTTTCGGCTCGGGTTTGTCAGCGATGAGGGTTTCGGTCGTGAGCACGAGTGCACCGATCGACGCTGCGTTTTGCAGGGCCGAGCGCGTGACTTTGAACGGCTCGACGATGCCGGCTTTGACCATGTCGACGAGGTTGCCGCTCATGGCATCGAAGCCTTCGCCAAGCTTTGCAAGCTTGACGCGGTTGACTTCAACCGAGCCTTCGAAGCCCGCGTTTTCCGCGATCTGGCGGAGCGGTTCTTCGAGAGCGCGACGGATGATGTCGAAGCCGATCTTTTCGTCGGCCGTGCCCTTGTGGTCGAGTTTTTCGAGGGCCTTGATCGCGTGGACCAGCGAGCTTCCGCCGCCGGGGATCATGCCTTCTTGCACGGCAGCGCGCGTCGCCGAGAGGGCGTCTTCGATGCGGTGCTTCTTCTCTTTGAGTTCGGTTTCGGTGGCCGCGCCAACCTGAATGACGGCAACGCCGCCCGAGAGCTTGGCAAGACGTTCTTGCAGCTTCTCGCGGTCGAAGTCGGAATCGGTTTCTTCGATCTGGCGCTTGATCATCTCGATGCGGCCCTTGATCGCGTCCGGCTTACCACGGCCGTCGACGATGGTCGTCTCTTCCTTGGTAACTTTGACGGTCTTGGCTTGGCCGAGCAGATCCGGCGTCACTTTGTCGAGCTTGAGGCCGAGCTCTTCGCTCACGACGGTCGCGCCGGTGAGGGTCGCGATGTCCTTGAGCATTTCTTTGCGGCGGTCGCCGAAGCCCGGCGCCTTGACGGCGACGGTCGTGAACGTTCCGCGCAGCTTGTTGACGACGAGCGTCGCGAGGGCTTCGCCTTCGACGTCTTCGGCAATGATGAGCAGCGGCTTCTGGACTTGAACGATCTTCTCGAGAAGCGGCAGAATGTCGGCGATCGCCGAGATCTTGCGTTCCGTTACGAGGATGTACGGATCCGTCATGACGGCTTCCATCCGTTCGCTGTCGGAAACCATGTACGGCGAGATGTAGCCCTTATCGAAGAGCATGCCGTCTTTGGTCTCGACGTCGGTCTTCATCGACTTGGATTCTTCAACGGTGATGACGCCGTCTTTGCCGACCGCCTGCATCGCCTCGGAGATCAATCCGCCGATTTCTTTATCGTTTGCGGAGATCGACGCGACTTGCGCGATCTTCTCGGTCGTATCCACGATGACGACCATTTTCTTTCATCTCTTCGACCGCAATTTCGACGGCCTTTTCGATCCCGCGCTTGATCAGCAGCGGGTTCGAACCGGCGGTCACGTTGCGCAGACCTTCGCGGATGATCGCTTGCGCGAGCACCGTTGCGGTGGTCGTGCCGTCACCGGCGATGTCGTTCGTCTTGGAAGCAACTTCCTTGACGAGCTGAGCGCCCATGTTTTCGAAGGGATTGGGAAGTTCGATTTCTTTTGCGATCGTCACGCCGTCGTTGGTGATGGTCGGCGAGCCGAATTTTTTGTCGAGAACGACGTTGCGACCCTTCGGACCGAGCGTGACCTTCACGGCGTCGGCAAGGATGTTCGCTCCGCGCTCGAGTGCGCGACGTGCGTTCTCATCGAAAATGAGTTCTTTAGCAGCCATTGTTGTTTACTTCACTCCTGCGAGTTCTTCGCTCATGATCGCGAGCACGTCTTTTTCTGAAATGATCAGAACTTCTTTGCCGTCGATCTTCACTTCGCTACCCGAGTACTTCGAGTAGATGATCTTGTCGCCGACCTTAACGTCCATGGCGAGCTTCGTGCCATTGTCGAGGGTGCGACCCGAGCCGACGGCGAGAACGCGGCCTTCCTGCGGCTTTTCTTTGGCCGTGTCGGGGAGAAACACGCCGCCGGCGGTTTTCTCTGCCTGTTCCACGTGCTCGACGACCACGCGATCGCCCAGTGGCTTCAAATTCACTTCGTTAACTCCTCAAATTAGATAAATCTGGCACTCGTGGCAGATGACTGCCAGCACCCACAAGATTAGCAGACTCCGGTGAGGAGTGCAAGGGGGAGTCCAGCCCTCGGCGGCTCCGTCTCACGTGAGCGGGCGCCAGTATTCTTCGAGGCGATCGACTGCGTTGCGCTCGGCGACTAAGCCCAGGTAGCCATCCGGCCGCACGAGGTAGATTGCCCCGGACGAGAGCGGCGTTCGGGCGCCCGGACGCAGGCGGAATTCGTGTACGGGGACTCCGTGGCCGTCGCAAAACGCGCGCACGTCCGGGGTGACCGGGGCAAAAGCTTGGAGATGCCAACGGCGCTCGGCGAGCGGCGCGTAGTTGTCGCCGGGGACATCGAGATCGCCCGGGGCGACCCATGGGAGGCGGTCGCCGCCGTGAACGCTGAGGAACTCGCCCACGCTGATGGCACTCATCCGATAGTTGACCGCGGTCTGCGAGATCGCGCGAAACAACTGCCGCCGGATCGGCCGAAACCGCGAGGCGAACGCCGCTAGACGAGGCAGCAGCGCCCGCGCCGTACGCGCACCGTCCTCGGGGCTTGCGATAACCGCGAACGCACGGTCCGTCGTCGCCACGAGTCGACGGGCGAAGGCAATGCGTTCGGTCTCGTAGCTTGCGAGGACGCGTTCGTGCGCGCGTTCGTGAATCACGTCGGCAAGACGCCAGCCGAGGTCGACCGCATCGGCGATGCCCGTATTCATTCCTTGCCCGCCAAGCGGACTGTGCACGTGCGCCGCATCGCCGAGCAAGAAGACGCGTCGGTCGCGAAACTCCGCTGCGACGCGGTGGTGGACGCGATAGGTCGCAAACCAGGCGACGCCTTCGACCCGCACGTCGAGCAAGTCGAGCGTCGTGTGATCGACGTCTTCCCACGTCGGTTCGTGGCCGAGTGTCGATGCGGGAGCGACCGTTCCGACGAGACGCGCACGGCCTGTTTCTTTCAACGGGAATGCGGCAATGAAGTCGTTGTGACCGACGCCGACGTTGACTTCACCGTTGATCGCGCCGCCTGACCCTGCAATGTCGGCGACGTAAAAAAGCCGCTCGTACGTGCCGCCTTCGAAGCCGATGCCGAGTGCCGTGCGGATCGGCGAGTGCGCACCGTCGCACGCCGCAACATAGGCGGCATCGACGCATTCGAGCGTGCCGTCTGCGTTGCGGAGCGTTACGTCCACGCCGCCGGGCCGCTGATCGAGCCCGATGCATTCGACCGGACGCTCGACGAGCGTGCCCGCGAGTTCCAATTCATCGACGAGCAGCCGTTCGTGTTCGTCTTGCGGATAGACGAGTGCGAAGGGATAGCGGCTGATACCACCGCCGATATCGCTAAAGGAGACGTGCGCCGCACGACCCTGCGGACTCCACACGTTTGCCCCGCGAAACGCAACGCCCGCAGCAATGACGCGCGCTGCGATCCCGAGTTGGTCGTAGTACTCGAGCGTTCGCGCGGCGATCGCAAGCGCGCGCGACTGCATCGCGGGCGTTAAATTTTTATCGACGATGCGCACGGGCACGCCGGCTTTCGTCAGCCAGAGCGCGAGCACGAGTCCCGTCGGACCAGCGCCGACGATGAGCACGGGCACGCGCGCGGAGTCAGCCATCGCCGAAGATCGTGCGCTCGGCCGCACGGACTATAAGGTCGCGGTTACCGGAATCGAGCGGCGTATCATCGAGCGCTAACCGCCCGACCGGCGAATCGATCGACAACCACCTATCCTCTTGCAGGCGCACGCTATCCACTTCGATTTTCGCGCGCGCCAAACATGCCGACGCAGCTGCAGCCCGCACGCTTGCAAATCCCGCGGTGAATTCGATGGTCGGCACGGCGGTAAAACGTACAACGACCTCTTCCGATTCTGCGGAATTTTCTTCATCCTCGCGATTCCAACGGTGTTTCTTCTCAACGGCGAGGATACCGGAAGCGGCGGCGCGGCCGTGGTACGCGTGGAGTAATAGACTCGTCGCCTTGAGAACGAGTATGCATCGTGACCGCACTCAATCGCACCGTTTTTGGCACCGGAATTCTGGCCGGGATCGCCGGCCTCGTCGTCCTCTCGCTGTACGGACTCATCGTCGGTATCGCCCACGGACTCGCACCGGCCAGCGCCTCGACGCTAACCCTTTCCTACGCGGCCCGCGTCGTCGTCGGACCTGGTACGCCGCTCGAAACGGGGAGCATCTCGCTCGTCGCGTTCGTCACGCTCCTCGTAGCGATCGGGTGGGGCACCGGGTTTGCGTTCGTCGCGCAGTCGCAGCGCCAACTCATCGCGCGTCCGATCACCTCGGGGATCGGCTTCGGCGTCATCATCTTTTTCTTCATGCAGTTGATCTTCGTTGCGGTCAACGCGTTCGTTCAGCCGGGACCCAACAACGCCGTCCTCGCGCTGATGGGATGTTCGTTCTTTTTCGGCGTCCCTGTCGCGACGATCGTCGCGCGACTCGCGAAGCGCGCCGGATAAATGCTCGCTCGCGCGATCGTCGACCGCGCGGCGATCCGCGCGAACGCAGCCGCCATGCGGATGCTCGTCGTGCCGGCGCGCCTTGCCGCGGTGATCAAGTCGAACGCCTACGGTCACGGACTCGTTGAAGTCGGACGAACGCTCGCCGAAGACGTCGATCGCTTGTGCGTGTACGAGCTCGATGAAGCGCTCGCGCTACGTGCGGCCTCGGTACGCGCGCGCATCCACGTTCTCGGCCCCATCCCACCTGCGCGGCTGGACGAAGCACTCGCCAACGCAATCGAAATAACGCTCTGGGATGCGGGCACGTATCTTGCCGATCTCGAATGCGCCGCACGCGCCCATGGCGATCCCGCAATCGTCCACGCTAAAATCGATACCGGCGTTACCCGGCTTGGAATGTCGATTGCCGATGCACCGACCATGCTCAAGCGCTATCACGACAGCGCTGCGATCACGATGGCCGGCGTGTTCTCGCATTTGGCCGCCGCAGAAGAACTCGACGCCGCCTTCACCGACGTGCAGCTCGAACGCTTTCTCGGCGTCACGCGTCTGCTCGGCCCCGAGGTCGATCGCCACATCGCCGCATCCGCCGCCGCCATGCTCTTCACACGTACGCGTCTTTCGAGCGTGCGCGCCGGGATCGCGATGTACGGCCTGTGGCCCTCAGCGCAAACAAAAACCGTTATGGAAGAACGCGGCCTCATCTTGCAACCCGCGCTGCGCTGGGAGAGCGAACTCGTACTCGTGCACGATGTCGAACCGGGCACGTCCGTCGGCTACGGCCGCACGTATCGTGCGAATAGTGCATCGCGCATCGGCGTTTTACCGATCGGGTACGCCGAGGGCATCCCGCGCGCCGCATCAAACCGCGGCTTCTTTCTCATCGGCGGCGTGAAGTGTCCGATCGCCGGACGCGTGTGCATGAACATGACGATGGTCGACGTCACTGATGTACCAAACGCCCACCCGGGCATGACGGTGACGCTCGTCGGAGCGGACGGGGACGCGCGGATCACGCTCGATGATTGGGGTACGTGGTCGAATACGATCAACTACGAGATGACGGCGCGCCTACCGGCGAATCTCCCGAGAACGTACGTGAACTAAGTCGCGAGCGCCGCGAGCGCTTCGCGCAGATCGATCGTGCCTTCGTACAGCGCGCGGCCGACGATGGCGTGATCGACGTTCGCGGGCGTCTGCTCGGCGAGCGCGCACAGATCGTCGAGTGATTTTGCGCCGCCGCTCGCCGTCACGTGCATCGGCGAGAGTCCCGCAACATGCGCGAGCGCAGCGAGATCGTAGCCGCTACCCATGCCGTCGCGTGCGATCTCCGTATAGATGACACGGTCGATTCCCCACCCGGCTACCTCGCACACGAGCTCATCCCGCGACCGCTCGGCATCGGCAAGCCAGCCGCGCGTCGCGACGCGATCTCCGCGCGCGTCGATGCCCGCGATGATTCGCCCGGGATACGTTGCGGCGAGTTCGCGCACGACCTCGGGTGCTTCGACAAGCAACGTCCCCACGATGACGGCGCTCGCGCCTGCGTCGATCTTGGTTTGAACGTCCTCGGCACGACGAATACCGCCGCCCGTTTGCACTGGCACGTCGACTGCAGCGCAAATCGCGCGCAACGCTTCGAGGTTTTCACCGGTGCCGAACGCACCGTCGAGATCGACAACGTGCAGCCGCAACGCACCCGCTTCGACAAATGCACGGGCACGGGCGACTGGATCGTCGCCGTAGCTGCGCTCTTTATTCGGATCGCCGCGTTCGAGACGCACGCAACGGCCGCCGCGCAAGTCGATCGCGGGGACGATCGTGAGGGCACGACTCACGCCGCGATCCGAATGAAGTTATCGAGCAAAATCGCACCGGTGTGCTGGCTCTTCTCGGGGTGAAATTGCGTGCCCATCACGTTGTCGCGCGCGACGATCGCCGCGAAACGCTCCCCGTATTCGCACGAAGCGAGGGTTACGTCCGTCTCAACCACGCGATACGAGTGCAAGAAATACGCGTAGTCACCGTTTACAACACCTTCGACGAACGGATGCGAGCCGTCGACGCGCAGATCGTTCCAGCCCATGTGCGGCACGCGCGGGGCACAGGCGAAGCGGCGCACGACGCCCGGAAAGACGCTCAGACCCGCATGGCCGCCGTACTCATCGCTCTCGGCAAAGAGCACTTGCATGCCGACACAAATCCCAAGAAACGGTTTCCCCGCTCCGATGTGAACGCCGATCGCACGGTCGAGTCCACGCTCCGCCAGTGCCGCCATCGTCGCGCCGAAGGCCCCGTCACCGGGCAGGATCGCCGCGCGGGCGTGCGCGAGTTGCTCCGGATCGTCGGTGATGAAGAATTGCGCTTGGCGGCGCGTCAGCGCGGAGCGCAGCGAGCCCATGTTCCCGCCGCCATAGTCGATGACGGCAATCCGATCGTCATTCACATTCGGCATTTTCGCCGTGGAGCGAGGAGTTCCGGGGGTCCGTCCGGGTACGTCTTAAGCATGCACCGACTTCTCACACTTGCTGCCCTCACCGCACTTGCCGCGACCCTGAGTCCGCAGCATCCCGCACTCGCGCGGGAGCAACTGCCGAAGGTTCCCGCGGGATTCACGATTACCGCGATTGCGAACGTCCCAAGCGCACGCGAACTGAGCGTCGCGCCCAACGGCGACCTCTTCGTTGGAACGTCCAAGAACAGCGTTTACGTCGTGCCGAGCGCCGATGAGACGCCCGGTGAAGCCAAAGAGTTCGTCACGATCGAGGACAGCCCGGCGGCGGGTGTGCTCGTCCACGGCGATTGGCTCTACATCGGCGGTCAGTTCGGCGTGTATCGGCTTCCATATAAAGTCGGCGACCGCACGCCGCGAGGTGCCGTGGTGAAGATTGCATCCGTCCGCACGAGCGGTGTGTCGGGCAGTCACGTAACCACGACGCTTGCATTTACCGAGGGCAATCTCTTCGCAAGCGTCGGCTCGTCGTGCGACGCGTGCGATCCCGAACTCGACGCAACGCGCGCCACGATTCAAGAGATGAAACCTGACGGTTCGGGGATTCATCCGCGCGCCGAACATATTCGCAATGCGATCGCCCTGACCGTCAATCCCGATACGGGTATGCTGTGGGCGGGGGTTGCGGGGCAAGACGCCATCGAGCCGCACGGCCATCCCTATGAAATCGTCGATGCCCTCACATCACATCCGGGAACCGCCGACTACGGCTGGCCCTACTGTTACGAAGATCGCAAGAGCGTACCGAACGCGAAACGTGCATGCGGCGCTGTCGTTGTTCCACGCGTCGTGCTCCCGGCCTACAACACCCCGATCGGCGCGACGTTCTACCCCACCAAAATGGACGCTCCCCACGCGTTTCCCAAAGCCTATCGCGGTGGGCTCTTCGTCGCGCTACACGGCTCGTGGCACAAGCCGCTCGTGCCGCCGCGCGTGGCGTTCGTTCCGATGCACGGGGACGAACCAAACAAAGCCGTCGATTGGTCGAACCCCGACACGCAGTGGAGCGAATTCGTCGGCGGACTGCAGAAGAGCGACGGCTCGCGAGGGGCGCGACCGAGCGGCATCGCGGTCGGGCCAAAAGGCGATCTCTTCGTCTCCGATGACAACGGCGGCAGGATCTATCGCATCCGACCTGTCGCATCGAAGTAACGTACTAAAAAAAGCGCTCCGTCAATACGGATTCGCCTTTATACTCTGACCGCGATCGTCTATTCCAGAAGGCCTTTGGTGGAGAGCACTTCACCGGTGCCCGTAAGGGCCTTCGCCTGCGCAAACGCCCGTGCGAAGCCTTTGAAGCTCGCCTCGCACAGATGGTGCGCGACGTCGCCGTTCATCTGCACGAGGTGCAGGTTAAAGCGGCCGTTATCCGTGACGGCGCGGAAAAATTCGCGAATCATCTCGGTTTTTAAATCACCCAGATTTTCCACGCCGGTGAACTTCACATTGAAATTCAAATAGGCGCGACCCGAAAGATCGATGCTCGCCGCCACCAGCGCGTCATCGAGCGGCACCATGACGGAGCCGAATCGCGCGATGCCGCGTTTCTCGCCCAGCGCATCGTAGATCGCCTTGCCAAGCGCGATGCCGACGTCCTCGATTACATGGTGATGGTCCATCCCGTCGCCGCGCGCCGTGATCGTAAGACCGCAGCCGCTGTGCTTGGCGAACGCATCGAGCATGTGATTGAGAAACGAAACGTCCGTGTCGATGGCGATGGGGCCGCCGTCGAGCGCGAGACGCAGCGTAATCTGCGTCTCTTTGGTGGCGCGTTCGATGGTCGCGGTGCGTGAATCGATCAGGACGCTACCTCGGCTTTCGCTTTGCCATTTCCGTTTGCTGCAACGATCGTGGCCAGCGTCCCCGTGAAAGTCGAGCGGCTGCGGTTTTCGATCGGAACCCACGGCATAAGCGGCGGGCCAACATACGTTGCTTGGGGACGGATCAGCCGGTTGTCGGCGAGTTGTTCGAGGATGTGGGCCGTCCAGCCCGCCATGCGGCCGCAAGCGAACATGCACGTAAATTCATCGGCCGGGATACCGAGACTAAAGAGCGTCGGCGCGGTGTAAAACTCGACGTTTGCGTAGATGCGGCGGCCGGGTTTGACTTCTTGCAGCACCTTGTTTGAGGCATCTTCGAGCGCGCGCGCGATTTCGAACCAGCGCGGATCGGTCGCATCGCCCAAGGCCTTCGCCATCAATTCGAGATGCTGCGCGCGGGGGTCGCGGATCTTGTATTCGCGGTGCCCCATGCCCATGATCTTCTCGCCGCGCGCGAGTAAGTCGCGCACGTAGGGCTCGGCACGTTCGGGCTTGCCGATTTCGAGCAGCATGCTCATCACCTTACCCGGCGCACCACCATGCAGATCGCCTTCGAGCGTGGCTACGGCGCTGGTCGCGGCGGCGAAAATGTCGGCGCGGGTCGAGGCGCACACGCGCGCCGCGAAGGTCGAGGCGTTGTACGAATGGTCCGCGAGCAGCACGAGATACGCGTCGAGCGCGCGTTCGGCTGCCTTGAGCGGCACCTCGCCCGTGCGCATGTAGAGAAAATTTGCAGCGGTCGAGAGTTCGAGCCGCGGTTCGATCGGCTCGAGTCCGCGGCGGATGCGATCCCACGCGGCGACGATCGTCGGCGTCTTCGCGATCAGGTGAATCGCTTGACGCGGGTTCGAAGCGTGCGAGCCATCTTCGAGGTGCGGCACGAAGTGCGCGATCGCCGAGATCATCGAGCGCAGCACATCCATCGGCCAAGCCGACTTTGGGATCGCGTGCATCACGTCGATGAGCGGCTGCGGCAGCATCCGGTTTGCCGCAAGCCGGACCTTCAAATCCTCGAGTTGGAATTTATTCGGAAGCTGACCGAAGAGCAGCAGATAGGCGACTTCTTCGAAACTGGCGCTCCGCGCGAGGTCGTGGATATCGAACCCGCGGTAGGTGAGACGACCTTCAATACCCTCGACGTTCGAGAGCTCCGTATTTCCAACGATAACGCCTTCAAGACCACGATCGACGATTGTACCTGACATAACGTGCGGAAAATTCGAGGCCCCGAGAGCGAATCCATCCAATTCGGAACACACGGCCTGCCAATTCCCGAAGAATTCAGAGTGCAGGCAGACCTGGGATCGTGCGCTGCACGATGACGTACGTCCCCAAGACGGCAAAGCAGCAAGCCGAGGCAAGCATCGATGCACGCGCGGCGCGATGTCCGAAAGCGGCGCCGATCCGCTTGCCAATCGCCACGCCAAGGAACGTTACTGCGAATGCCTGAAACGCGATCGCCGCAAGTGTGGGTGCGATCGGAACGCCGATCGTTCCCATCGGAAAACCGATAGCGAGCTCGTCGAGCGAGATCCCGATTCCGGCGAGCATCGCGCCGCGCAACGACGCAAACGACATCGCTTCGGACTCATCGTCATCTTCTAGATACTCTTTGAACACGTATCCAGCGACCCCGAGCAGCACGACGCCTCCGGCGATTGTCGCAATCGATTCGAAACGTGCCCCGACGAAATAGCCGAGGCCCAAACCAACCAACGGCATGAACGCCTCAAAAAACGCAAACGCGATGGCCGGTCGGAGCGGAGCGACCCGGCGCAGGCCAAGCGCAATAGCAACCGCGAGCGTATCGAATCCGAGCGGCACGACAAAGGCCGCGATCTTGAAGATCACCTTAGGTCGTCAGTGCGACGCTTCTCCGACCGTCGGCGTAGCCGACGAGACGCTCGATGAGCGCTTCATAGGAAATGCCGATTGCATTGCACTCATCGGGCAAGAGGCTCGAGGGCGTCAGACCGGGCAGCGCGTTGATCTCCAGAATGTAAGGACGCCCTTCTTTGGTGACGATGAAATCCGTTCGCGAGTAGTCTCGCAGACCGATGAGCCGGTGCACCGAGAGCGCGAGCATTTGCAGGCGCGATGCGAGGTCCGAATCGATCGGTGCGGGCACGTAGTGACGGCTACCGCCGGGTTTGTATTTTGCATCGTAGGTGTAGAACTCGTCGCTTGCGGCGATTTCGACGACGGGCAAGGCTTCTTCGCCGAGAATTCCGCACGAGAATTCACGTCCGGGGATATATTCTTCTGCGAGCACATCGTTCGTGCGCGCGGCAGCACCGATCATCGCTGCAGTCCACTGTTCGTGCGTCTTCACCATCGTGACGCCGACGCTCGAACCATCCGCGCGGGGTTTGACAACGAGCGGTAGATTGAGCGAACCCGGCAGCAGCGGCAGCGTGCCGCCGCGCAAGTCATACGTGTCCCAGGCGGGCGTCGGCAGACCTTCGGCGGCGAGGAGTTTCTTTGTGTTGTGCTTGTCCATTGCAAGCGCACAACCGGCAAGGTCGCTGCCCGTATACGAAAGGCCCATCCAGTCGAGGATGCCCTGCAACTGACCGTCTTCACCGCCTTTTCCGTGAAGCGCGTTGAAGACGACATCGGGTTCGAGTTCGCGCAGCGCTTCGATGAAGCGTGCATCGTAATCGAGCGAACGCGCATCGTAGCCGAGTTTGTCGAGCGCACGCATGACGCCCGTGCCCGTTGCAATCGACACGTCGCGTTCGGCGCTGGGGCCACCCATCACCACGGCGATCTTACGCTTCGGCAACGAATTCTCCGACCAAGTGCACTTCGAGCTGCATATCGATGCCGAACTCGTCACCGACGGCACGACGCACGCGCGCAAGTAGCGCGGTCACATCCAAGGCCGAAGCGCCACCGGTGTTGACGATGAAGTTGGCGTGCACACCGGAGACTTCCGCCCCACCGACGCGCCAGCCCTTTGCCCCAACGGCCTCAATTAGGCGTCCGGCCTTATCGCCTGCCGGATTGCGAAAACACGAACCGGCGTTGGCCCACTGTAGCGGCTGGGTGGCCTTGCGACGGATCAGGCGGTCTTGGAGCCGTTCGCGGACCTCGGCGACCTCGCCGCGCTCGAAGGTGAGGACCACGCGCGAGACGATTGCGTCGCGTTCGAGGTTCGTGTGGCGATAGTAATACTGGACGCTCACCGGATGGGCGTCTGGTTTATTGAGCGTTTGCACGTGCACTTCGCGCACGAACTCGCCGATCTCGCGATCGGTGCCGGCGTTCATGAAGAGCGAGCCGCCAACCGTGCCCGGCACGCCCGCCAAGCCGTCGATCCCGATCGCACCGCGCGAAGCCGCTTGCGCGACGAGTTGCGGCAACGACGCGGATGCGCCGGCCGTGACGATGACGCGGAAATCATCACCCTCGGCAAAGTCGATCGTGCCGAAATTTCCGCCGAGGCGCAAGACGATGCCGCGCATCCCGCCGTCGCCGACGAGCACGTTCGAGCCGTTGCCGAGCACGAACCACGGCAGCCGGCGACGCAAGCACAAGCGCATCAAAAACGCGACTTCGTCGTTTGTTTCGACGCTGATAAAGGCATCGGCGGGGCCGCCGATCTTCCACCAGGTGTAGGGCGCGAGCGGCTCGGCGTATCGTACGCGCTCGCCGAAGAACGCGGAGAGTTCGTCGCGGTCACGGGGTTCGATCGCGCTTGGCGTTGCCGTCGTCGCGGCGGTCACGGAGCGCCGACCGGGGGCGCATCGATCGCCTCGCCGAGTCGGTGTGCGACGTTCGAGATCGAACCGGCGCCGAGCATGAGGACCAGCGCACCCTGCGGTGCGTCGGCAGCGATCGTCGCGATGAGCGCTTCGACATCGGCGACATAGCGCACGTCGGTGCCCGCCGCTGCGAGCGGATCGCCGATCGAGCGTTCGCTTACACCCGGAATTGGATCTTCGGCTGCGGCGTACACCGGCGTCAGGTACACGCAGTCGGCGCCGCCGAGAGCCCGCGCAAAATCTGCGGCCAGATACTGGGTGCGCGTGTAGCGATGCGGCTGAAACGCGACGACGATCTTCGCACCGGTCACCTGGCGCGCCGCGGCGATCGTTTGCTCCACGGCCGTGGGGTGGTGCGCGTAGTCATCGATGACGGTCATCCGATCCGAGCGGCCGACAACCTCGAAGCGCCGACGAACGCCGCCGAATGCAGCGAGAGCGCGGGCAATACTTGCATAGTCGACATTCGCCGCGCGCGCGGCGGCCGCAGCCGCGAGCGCGTTCATAACGTTGATCTCACCGGGGACGCGCAGCACGATCTTACCGAGCAGTTCGCCACGTTCGACGAATTCGAAGCGCGAGCCGAGGCCATCGTAGCGGATATCGCGCGCGAAGTACGTCGCGGTCGAGTCGCGCGTCGCAAACGTCCGCAGGTTCGGTGCTCGGAGCTTTGCCGCAAGCGCAGCCGAATGGCGGTTGTCGATTCCGACGACAGCCGACCCCGACGCCGGCACCTTCCCGAGGAACGAGACGAACTGACCGATCAGCCCCGCCATCTCCGTGTCGTTTGCGATGTGATCGTTCTCGATGTTCGTCACGACGGCGATCGTCGGCGATAGCGCAAGAAACGTGCCGTCGCTCTCATCGGCTTCGGTAATAAACCACAGCCCGGCGCCCGAGCGCGCGTTGTTTTGCGTATCGATGCGTTCGCCGCCGACGGCGACCGTCGGATCGAATCCGGCGCCTTCGAAAATCGAGGCGGCCATCGCGGTCGTGGTCGTCTTCCCGTGCGTTCCGGCGACCGCGAGCGTTTGGCGCGGGCCGATGATCCGCGCCAGCATTTCGCCGCGCACGACGATCGGAATCCGGCGTTGCTGCGCGGCAGCGTACTCCGGATTATCGGGTCGAATAGCCGAACTGACGACGAGCAACCGCACCTCGCCGACGTTCTCCGCACGGTGACCGATCGCGACGTGTGCGCCTTCGCGTTCGAGCGCTTCGATCAGCGGCGTGCGTCGTACATCCGAACCGGAGACGCGCTCGCCCGTTGCAAGTATTAGTCGCGCGATCGCGCTCATGCCGATCCCGCCGATTCCGACGAAATGCACCCCTCCGTTAACCACGGGGCGTCTCGTTCGAAGGCGTATGCTCGATTACCCGCGCCTGAATCAAGGTTTGAATCCGGCTCACGATTGCGGCACCCGCGTCCGCCGGTGCAAGCGAACGCATCGCTGCGCGCATCGTCCGCTGCGCGTCCGGCGCGAGCGCGTCAAGCAGCGTCCACCAGATGATGTCACCATCGAGCTTGCCGTCATCAACGATCGCGGCCGCTCCGGCAGCCGCAAAAAGTTCGGCATTTTTCTGCTGGTGTGCCTCTGCAGCAAACGGATACGGGATGAGGATCGCCGGCGTACCCGTCACGGCAAGTTCAGCGAGCGTCGATGCACCGGCACGAGCGATAACCACATCGGCGGCCGCGTACGCGTCGGTTGGATCGGCGAGGTACTCGACGAGACGGACCGTGTTGCCCTCGGCAAGCTCGCGTTCTTCTGCCTGCATGTACGCGTAATCGCGCGCACCGCTCACGTGCAGCACCTGCCAGTTCGGCTGAAGACTACGCCGCGTAACCAGCGCGGCGACGGCCTCGTTGATCGAGCGTGCGCCCTGGCTCCCCCCCATCGCAACGATCGTTGTTTTCGTCGGATGCAGGCCGAGGCGTGCCCGCGCATCAGCGGCGACGTGGCGCTTGCGCAGCGACGCGCGGGTGGGCGTTCCGGTCAGAACGGCTTTCTTCCCGAAGAGCGCGCTCGACGCAGCGTAGGTGATCCACACTTCATCGACGAGCGGCGCAAGCAAACGATTCGTCAAACCGGGTGTCGCATTAATTTCAAGTAACGCGATACCGCAGCGGAGAACGCGCAGCGTGCGTAGGATGCGCGCCGCGACGACGACGGGGAAGCAGACATAGCCGCCGGTTGCGATCACCATGAGCGGTTTGAAGCGTGCGAGTTGCGCGATCGCTCTGACCACGCCTGCGGCGTTCAGCGCGACCGTCCGGAGCGTGTCCAGGGAAATTTTTCGCTGCAGCGGTGCGCTCGGCACGAATGCGAGTGGGATATGCTTTGGGACCAGATCGCGCTCGAGACCGCCCGCGTTGCCGAAAAATTCTGCCTCATAGGCCTCGGGTGCGAACTGCGCGCGGATCGCCTCATCGATTCCAAGCGCCGGGTAGATGTGTCCGCCCGTTCCACCGCCGGCGAAGGCTACGCGCAGTTTCATCGCGGCGCGCGGTGTCGGCCGACGTTGATGATGAGAGCGGAGGCGATCATCGAGACGACGAGTGACGTGCCGCCGAACGAAACGAACGGCAGCGGCACGCCCGTCACGGGCCATGACGACGTAACGACGCCGATATTGATGAACGCCTGGATGATGATGATGCACGTGCACCCGATAGCGAGGAAAAATCCGAATCGGTCGGGTGCGCCAAGCGCGATGCGAATCGCCCGGTACGCGAAAATCACGAAGAGCGCCACGACACAGATCGCGCCGAAGAGGCCGAGTTCCTCACCGATGATCGCGAAGATAAAGTCGGTATACTGTTCGGGAAGATAGAAAAATTTCTGACGCGATGCGCCAAGACCCAGGCCGATCGCGCCGCCGCTGCCGAGCGCGAGCAGAGACTGAACGATATGGAAGCCGGTGTTCTGCGCGTCTTTCCACGGATCGAGAAACGCCAGAATGCGTGCGCGTTTATACGAGCTCGACCCGACCGTGATCGCCACCGCCGGCAACATGACGAAGATGACCAGCGCTAAGTGCTCGACGCGCGCACCCGCCACAAAGAGCATCACGAACGCCGTAAAGATCAAGAGCGACGCCGTGCCCATATCGGGTTCGACAAGAATGAGGAGTGCGAGCGCGAGGGTGACGCACAGGATCGGCCACACGCCGCGCGTGAGCGAACGCACGCGCTCGCCCCAGTTGGAGAGTGCGGTCGCAAGGTAGACGACGAGCGCGAGTTTGGCCATCTCCGATGGTTGAAAGCTAATCGGCCCCGCGCCAAGCCAGCGTCGCGCACCGCCGGCTGCGAGCCCGATATGCGGGATGAGCGTGAGGATGAGAAAGAAAAGTGTGATGACGACGCCGTACGGGGCGAGCGATTTAATTTTTCGATAGTCGCAGCGGTACGCGGCAAACGCCGCACCCAGGCCAACGACGAGCCAAATCGATTGGCGCTTGAGGTAGTAGGCGGTATCGTGGAAATCGGCGTACGCGGTCGCGCTCGACGCGCTGAAGATCATCACCAAGCCGACGCCGATGAGCGCCGCGACAACGGCGAATAAGAGCGCATCCGGCGGCGCGAGTGCGCTGCGATGCAGCGTCGGAATCGACTCGCGGTCGCGACGCGCGACCCGGGTGGATCTCGCGCTAGGGTACACGCACACCGACACGATCGCGCACGGCTATGGCGAACTGTTCGCCGCGGTCTTCCGCCGAGCGGAACATATCGAACGACGCGCAGCCCGGCGAGAGCAGCACGACATCGCCGGACTCCGCGATCTTCATCGCTTGCTCGACCGCAACGTCCATGGAGTCGGCAAACGATACGGCCGCGCGCTTGATCGACTTTGCGATCTCCGGACCGGCCTCGCCGATGAGGACAACGGCTTTGGCGCGCGAGCTCGCGACGCGCCCGAGATCGGCAAAGTCGGTGCCTTTTGCTTTGCCGCCCGCGATGAGCACGATGGGTCGGTCGAACGAACGCAGCGCCGCGATAACGCTGCCGGGATTGGTGGCTTTCGAATCATCGACGTAGAGCACGCCGGCGGCGTCGGCAACCATTTCAAGGCGGTGCGAGAGCGCGTGAAAGTCACGCACGGCCGATGCGATCGCTTCGCGATCGAGACCCGCCGAGAGACCGACCAGAATCGCGGCCATGACGTTTTCAATATTGTGGTCGCCGAGTAGCGGGATCTGCGCGACGTCCATGATTTCGACTGGGCGCGGATCGCCGGTCGGCGGAGCGTAGACGATGGTTTGTTCGTTGCGCAGGTAGAGCGCCGTCTCGCGGTGCGGTTCGCGTGCGAACCAGCGCGCCTGCGCGTGGATGCGCGAGCCCTCATCTTCGCCGCCCACAAGAAGCGCGGCGATGCGCTCATCATCGAAGTTGCCGACGAACGTGTCGCCCGGACCCTGATTTGCGAAGATGCGGAATTTTGCTTCCGCGTACTCATCCATAGAATGGTAGCGGTCGAGGTGATCGGGCGAGATATTCAGGATCGCCGATATTCTGGGCTTAAACGAGCGAATCGTTTCGAGCTGGAACGAGCTCACCTCGGCGATGATCCAGTCGTTCGCGGTCGCGACCGCGGTCTCGTGGATGAGCGCGTTGCCGATATTGCCGCCGACGAACGTGTTCTTGCCGGCGCGTTTGAAAATCTCGCCGATAAGCGTTGTCGTCGTGGTCTTGCCTTTCGTACCGGTGAGGGCGACGATCGGCGCTTTGCAGATGCGATAGGCGACTTCGACTTCGCTGAAGACGGGGATCCCGGCGCTCTGAATGCGGCGCACGAGTTCGCCGTTGAGTGGGATACCCGGCGAGAGGACGGCGGCGGTAATCGATGCGAGCGCGGGCCCGAGTTCGTCCGGTGCGACGAAGCGAACGCCGAGCGCGGCGAGGTCGGCGATTGCCTCGCGCAATTCGGTTTCGGGTTTTTCATCGGTGATGATCAGCGAGCCCACTTGTTCGCGCAGCACTTCGGCACTGGCGCGGCCGCTGCGGCCAAGGCCGATGACGAGGACGTGCTCGTCGCGATCGAATTTCCCGGTCGGACGGTCGTTCATGCGCCCCTCACGACGAAAGCGAGCACGACGGCGAGCGCCGATACGGCAAGCGACGCCGTCCAAAAACGACGTGTCACTTTCGTCTCCGGCCAACCCCCGAGTTCGAAATGATGATGGAGCGGACTCATGCGAAAAACACGGCGTTTGGTCATTTTAAACGAGGCCACTTGTATCATAACGGAGAGTGCTTCGGCGACAAACACCGCGCCGATGATGGGGACGATCAGCGTAGCCCCGGTGACGATGGCCGTCCCGGCGAGCAAGCCGCCGAGCGCGAGCGATCCGGTGTCGCCCATAAAGACGCGCGCCGGATGGCGGTTGAAAATCAGGAAGGCGCCGAGCGCGCCTAAACTCGCAGCTAAGAGCGTCGCAACGCTCATCATACCTGCAAACAACTGCGCGAACAAGAAGAGAACGAGTAGCGGCGGTACAATCGTTCCCGCCGCAAGTCCATCGAGCCCGTCGGTCAAGTTCACCGCGTGGGTCGAGCCGGTGATCGCAAGGATGCCGAGCACCCACCAAAACCAAAGCGGCACCGCGACCCCGCACGCGTGTCCGAACCAAAACAGACCGCTCTCTTGCAGCGGTTTCACACCGCACGCGCCCGTGAACGCTTCACCTCCGACGATCCAGAGAAACGCCGCGGCTATGACGGCGGTCGCAAGAAACTTCTCGCGCGCGCGCAGTCCACGGTTACGCCCCGCCTTGACCGACGAGTAGTCATCGAGAAAGCCGATCAGCGCCATCCCGATGACGAGCACCGCAAGACCGATGGCACTCCGGCTCTGGTCGAAGGCGAGCAGCACGAGCGGCGCGATGAGGAACAGCAGACCGCCCATCGTGGGCGTGCCGGTTTTTTTCTGGTGCGTCTTGGGCGCATCTTCGTAGGCGCGTTGTCCGTACTTGAGCGCGTGCAGGCGTTTGATGAGCGAAGGCGCGGACGCGCGCGCGACCGCGAACGTGATGAGAAAAGCGGCGACGGCAGTGAGGTTCATGCGTAGAGGGGATTCTTTCCCGCGCCACGCCACGTCAAGACGACGAGCGGCGTTTGTTCGTCGGAATTGCCGTGGGGATTACCGAGCAGCGCAAGTTCGACGTGCTCGCGTACGAGATTCGGGGAGACACCGAGCGCTTTTGCTTTCCGCAGATCGTTGGCATCGACGATCGCCACGCCCATATCGAGGGCCTCGGCGTATTCCGTGCACACGCGATCGGGTTCGAGCGGACCGAAGACGATGGCGCGTTCGTAGGGTGGCAGCGTGCCGGTGTACCCGTCGATCGCCGCGATCGCCTCACCGAGAATCTCATAGAACATGCCGTGCTTGCCGAGCAGTCGGCCCACAACGTGCGCCGCGGCGGCGTAGACCACGCGCCAGGGCCCGACTTGGTCGATGACGATCTGCAGCGATTCCGGTTGGCTGACCGTAGCAAGGGCGCCCGCGCGGCGCGAGAGTTGATACGCGAGCATCGAGGGTCGCACGAATTCGGCCGGCACGAAACGTCGCTGTGCGATCGCGACGGCGGTTTCGGCGATGGCAATCACGTCACCGGGTTTGGCAATGCCGCGCAGCGCCTCGCGCACGAGTGCGAGCAGATCGTCGCCCGCACCGACGAGGCGCGTACGCACGGGGATCGCGACGAGTCCATCGGGCAACGGCGGTTCGTGAACGGCGAGCGGCATCATCGGACGCTCACGCCAAACGCCTCGGCGATCTGCTCCATTTTATACATCCTGGAGCCTTTGAGCAGCACGATATCGCCCGGACGCGTGAGTTCGCGGAGCAACGTCGCCGCGTGCGCGTTGTCCTCGTACAAGTGAATCGCGTTCGAGGCAAACCCGTTCGTGCGCGCACCGCGGACGATCGAATCGGCAAACGCTCCACCGACGAACAAGGCGTCAAGATTACTGTGCGCGGCAGCCTCTCCGACGAGTTCGTGCATCGAAGCGGCGTCGGGGCCGAGTTCGGCCATCGAACCCAGCACTGCGATTCGTCGGCTCGCCGTCTCCGCAGCGAATGCCGATAGCGTCGCGAGCGTGCCGCTCATCGAGGCGTTGTAGGCATCGAAAACGATCGTGAGATCGCCCGCGACAAACTTCTCGTAGCGACCGTGCGGGAGTTCGAGCGCTCCAACGTGCGGCGCGAGTTGTGCCGGATCGATGCCGATCGCGATTGCGCCCGCGATCGCCGCGGCGATGTTCGCGCGATTGTGATCGCCGGGAACGCGCACGTCGATGGGATAGCGCCTCACGTTGCCGCGTTCGTGAACGACCAATTCGTGGGTGCCGTTGACGATTGCGGCGTGTTCGGTTGCCGGTACGGCTTCATCGTCGATGCCGAACCACTGCGGCACCTGCGGCAAGCTTCCCGCCCGCGCACGTGACGCAGAATCGGCAAGACCGATCACGGCGCGCGCACCGCTTGCAAATAACCCCCACTTGGTCTCCGCAATCGCTTCGCGCGAGCCCATGATTTCCAAGTGCGCCTCGCCGATATTGGTGAGGATACCGACGTGCGGCCGCGCGATCTGCGCGAGCGGCGCAATGTCACCCGCATGACGCGCGCCCATCTCGACGATCGCCACGGATTCATCGTCACCGGGCGCGAGGCTCAGCAAGAATTTACTCACGCCGATTTCGTTGTTTTCATTTTCGGGCGTTGCTTGCACGTCGTGATCGCTCCGTGCGAGGAGATCGCGCAGGAACGACTTCGTCGTCGTCTTGCCGGTGCTCCCGGTAATGGCGATCACGGTTCCATGCCGCCGATCGCGTGCGAGTGCAGCGAGCGTCATGTAGGCCGCTAGCGTATCGACGACGAGCAAGCCGCAGCCACCTGAGGGGACGACGCTCGCATCGGCGACGATCGCACACGCAGCGCCCGCAGCGAATGCTTGCGCGACGAACGCGTGACCGTCGAACCGCTCGCCGCGCAGCGCGAGGAACGTCTGTCCCGGTGCGACGCTGCGCGTGTCGGTCGTGATCTCAAGCGAGCGCGGCGGCACGCCGTCGCCGAGGATGCGCGCATCCAGGGCTAGGACCGCCTCCGAAAAACCTACGATCATCCGGCACCAGCCGAACGCGCGGCGAAGGCGGCGCGCACTTCTTCGCGATCGTCGAAGTGGCGTGTCTGATCGCCGACGATCTGGTACGTCTCGTGACCTTTGCCGGCAATGACGACGACGTCGCCCGGACGCGCACCCCCAATCGCACGACGGATCGCCGCGCGGCGGTCGAGTTCGATCTCGCCTTTGCCACCCGCCACGATGGCATCGGCGATCGTCTGGGGATTTTCGCTGCGCGGATTATCCGAAGTCACGATCGCACGATCGGCAAGACGTGCGGCGATCGCGCCCATTTGCGGCCGCTTGCCCGGGTCGCGATCGCCGCCGCAGCCGAAGACGACGACGAGTTGCCCGCGCGTGCCCTCGCGTGCGGCCTGCAGAACGTTACCGAGCGCATCGGGCGTATGGGCGTAATCGACGATCACGTCGATGCCGTCGCTTGCAATGCGCTCCATCCGCCCGGGCGGAGCAGAAACGTTCGCAAGGGCGTCGACGGCGACGGAGCGCGCGATGCCGAGCGCGTCGGCGATTCCGATCGCGGCAAGCGCATTGTACACGTTGAAGCGAGCCGGTAAAGCGAGCTTCACGAAACGATCGTCGAGCGTGAACGTCGAGCCTTCGCTGCGCACCACGAGGTCGCGTGCGATCAGATCCGCGTTCTTCGCATCGATCGCATACCCGATCGTCTGCGTTCCGCGTGCGCGCAGATCTTCCGCGAGCCGTACGCCCGCAGCATCATCCACGTTGACCACTGCAATCGGCGCGAGGTCGAACAACCGCCGCTTTGCCGCTTCGTAGGCCTCCGGCGTCTCGTGGAAGTCCATGTGGTCGCGCGTGAGATTGGTGAATGCAGCGACGGCAAAATGCACGTCATCGACGCGGTGCAGGGCGAGCGCGTGCGAGGACACTTCCATCGCTACGGCCGACGCACCGCCATCGCGCATCGTCGCAAGCAGTCCTTGAAGTTCGAGCGCGAGCGGCGTCGTATTTTCGAGCGACCACGCCCGCCCGCCGAGCGCCGCGCCGAGCGTGCCGATCACGCCGCACGAACGACCCGCAGCCTCAACGATCGCGCGCACCAAGTGCGTCGTCGTCGTCTTGCCGTTGGTCCCGGTAATTCCAACAACGTGCAAGAGCCGCGATGGATCGCCAAAGAACTTGGCGCTCAGCTTCGAGAGCGCGAGCGTCGAATCAGGGACGACGAGTTGCGGCACGTCGAGGGTTTGCTCTCGTTCGAGGACGACGCCGACGGCGCCGCGCGCGATCGCCTGTGCGACGAATGCGTGCGAGTCTTGGTGCGCGCCGCGCAGCGCGACGAAGACGGCTCCAGGCGTGACACGGCGCGAATCCGTAGCGAGCGCGGAAATCGCGACCGCGGGCGACCCCACGAGATGACCCTCGGGAACGAACGCGGCAAGCCCCCCCATGTCCAGCATTACAGGGTTTTCGTCGCGACGCGCATTTTCGCCGCCGCCGTTGGTAAAATACCCGCATGCAACATCGCGACGCGTGCGAGGTGCGAGAACACCGGCGCCGCGACCGTGCCGCCGTAATAGACGCCGCGCGGCCGCTCAATTTTCACCAGAATAACGAATCGCGGATGCTCGGCCGGAACGTAACCGATGAACGAGGCGATATATTCGCCGGGTTCGTAGCGCCCGTTTTCCACGACTTGTGCCGTCCCGGTTTTGCCCGCCGTCGTATAGCCGGGAATTTGCGCGGTGTCTTTGCCGGTTCCGCGCGTGACGACCGCACGCAAGTAGCGACGGAGCGTGGCAGCAGTCTGCTGCGAGATCGCGCGACGTTCGACTTCGGTCGGGTAGGTGAAGAAGGGCACGCCGTCTTCGCCGACGAGCGCGTGTATGATGCGCGGCCGCAGCAGCATGCCGCCGTTGGCGATCGCCGCATACGCGCGCACGAGCGCGATCGGCGTCGTCGAGATGCCGTGACCGAACGAGATCGTCGCCGTCGAGCTGCCGCTCCACTGATCGGGCGTCGGCACGATCCCGGGATTCTCACCGGGAAGTTCGACGTTGGTCGGATCGCCGAACCCAAAGGCCCGAATCGTTTTGTAGAGATCGCGCGGACCCGTTGCGATACCGATTTCGGCGGCGCCGACGTTATGCGAGAGCGCGATGATCTGTTCGAGCGATTCGCTCCCGCCGCCGCCGGCCATCAAACCGTCCTCGGCATTGTGAATCACGCGTCCGCCGACTTCGAGTGAGTCGAGCGCGGGGAACATGGCGTTCGGCCCGATGCGGTGCGATTCCAGCGCCGCAGCAGCCGTGATCAATTTGAACGTCGATCCCGGCTCGTAGGCATCCATCACCGCACGGTCGCGACGAGCATCGGCGGGAAACCGGTAAAAGTGCGCGGGCTCGTAGTCGGGCGAATTCGCAAGCGCGAGAATTTCGCCGGTGTTGGGATCCATGATAATCGCCGTTCCGCTGCGCGCGTGGGACTCGCGCACGCGATCGCGTAGTGCGCGTTCGGTTTCAAACTGCAAGGACGAATCAAGCGTGAGCTGGAGGTTGCGACCCGGGTGAGCCCGCTCGATGATCTTCGTCTCGGCAAAGGGAATCGCGCGGCCGAATTGATCGGCCTCGACTTTCATCTTGCCGGTCTTCCCTTTGAGGTACGAGTCGAATGCCGACTCCAGTCCCTCGAGGCCCGATTCATCGACACCCACGAATCCGAGCACCGTCGAGGCCAGGTGACCCGCGGGGGTAAAGCGCGTTCCCGTCTCTTCGCGGATGATCGAGATGCCCGTGACGCCTAGCGCGGCGACGCGCAGCGCGACGTCGTGCGATACTTTGCGCGCGAGCCAGCGAAATTGCGAGCGGTCGCGGAGCGCAAGTTCGATGTCGTGCTCTTTCATGCCGAGGATCGGCGCGAGTTCCGTTGCGGTCTTCACCGGATCGACGATGTTGGTCGGCACCGCCGAGACGCTCTCGGAGGGCATCGACCGCACGAGCACGTTGCCGTCGCGATCGGTGATCGAGCCGCGTTTCGCAAAGAGATCGACCGTATCGGAACGCTGGCTCTGGGCGACGGCCGCTAAGTGCGGACCTTGACGGATCTGCACGTCATAGAGGCGCCAAGAAAGAAAAAGCGCGACCCCGACGATCGCGTAGAACGTAATCTTCGCACGCCCCGGAGCGACGCGCAAAAACGAACGTGCTGCCACTTAGGGGCGACTGAACCAGTCGCCCATGGTGCCGAGAAACGCAATGCCTTTGGGTTTCGGCTTCGCGGCGGGGTCCGGCAACGCAACGACGGCGTATTCCTGCGGATCGTGCATGTGCAACTTTGCCGCAACGGCCGAGAGCCGGTCGCGAGATTCGAGTTGGGCGATCCGATCGTCGAGACGCTGCGTTTCCTCGGTAATCGTGGTGCGCTGTGTCTCCGCGCGCGCGACCGCGTAGTGCATGCCGGTAAGATTCGCAGTGAGCGTCACGTACACCATGAGCGGCAGGACGACGACGCAGATCGCAAGTGCGACGCGTCCGAGACCCGCGTACGCTTGCGCTTTGGCACGCGTCGAACGACGACGCTTCGCGTGCTTCGCACGTTCGCGCGAACGCGGGATTTCGTATTGGGGAACACGCTGTGGGGCAATCATTCGTCGGACTCCTGAGCGGTAACGGATGCAACACGCAGTTTAGCGCTGCGCGAGCGGGGATTGGTGGCGGTCTCCGCCTCGGTTGGGACGATCGGTTTACGCGTCACGCGCGCGACACGCGTGTCGTCGCGGAAGGTCGTTTTCACGATGCGATCTTCGAGCGAATGAAAGCTGATGACGACGATGCGTCCCTCGGGCCTGACCACGTCCATCGCCGCATCGAGCGAGTCGCGTAGCGCGCCGAGTTCGTCGTTCACCGCGATGCGTAGCGCCTGAAACGTGCGTGTCGCGGGATGCGTGCGTTCGCGCTTGCCCGCTTGATGCACGACGCCGGAAACGAGCGCGGCGAGTTCCCCTGTCGTCGTAGGCACGCGGCCGGCAGTGCGCTTTTGAACGATCGCGCGCGCGATGCGGCGCGCGGCGCGTTCGTCGCCGAATTCGAAGATGATGTCGGCAATTTCTTTTTCTTCGCGCTCGGCAAGGAGTTCCGCGACGGATTCTCCCTGAGTCGGATCCAGGCGCATATCGAGTGGCGCGTCTTCGCGAAACGAGAAGCCGCGCTCGGCGCTATCGAGTTGCATCGAACTCGTCCCCAAGTCGTAGAGAATCCCATCGATCTGTGAGATCCCACGCGCTTCCAATTCCGAGCGTAGGGCGCGAAAGTTTGCATGCACGAGCGTCACGCGCGGGTCCGGCAGAACGCGCTCGCGCGCGTCGGGATCCGCATCGAAGGCAACGATCCGCCCCGCGGGCGAGAGTGCCGCGAGCATCAAAGCCGTATGACCGCCCGCTCCGTACGTCGCATCGACATACGTGCCGTCGGGGTCGAGAGCAAGCGCCGCGATTGACTCGACGGGCAGAACGGAGACGTGCCCCACGCACTAATACAGCCCAAGCTCGGTGGCAAAGTCGAACAACTCCGTCGCCGCAGCCTTGGCTTGCTCTTTATAGCGTTCGCGGCCCCAGACTTCGATACGCGTGAGCGAACCAACGGAGACAACGTCTTTCTCGATTTTTGCGTGGGCACGCAGATGACCGGGGATGACGAGCCGTCCCTGGTTATCGCACGAGAGTTCTTCGGTATTGGCAAAGACGTGACGCACGAAGCTGCGGTACCGCGCGTCTTTGGTCGGCGCGGACTCGAGCTTGGCGCAGAACTCGGCCCAAGTCGGGGCCGGGTAGAGGGCCAGGCACTGGTCGGGCTCCGCGATCGTTAAGAAGAAGCCGGCGCCGAGGCGTTCGCGGAAGCGGGCGGGGACGACAAGGCGGCCCTTGTCATCAAGGCTGTGTTCGACTGACCCGGTAAAGAGCGGTCGATCGGCGGCCAAAAGATATCCCCACTAGCTCCCACTAGACACCACTTTGCACCACTATACGCCCTCCAGCCTCCCCCCGACAAGATGCGATCGACATTATCTGTGAATTTACAAAGGAAATGGGATTCAAGCAAAGTGTGTGGGACCGAAAAATTATGTGGTACTAGTGCGAGAAGGTTTGATAATTTTGCCATGCCGGCAGCCTGGCGCGGCAAAAAAACTGCGATCGTCGCTGATCTTGCGTGAGCGCGCGGTGTACCTTACATCACCGCTATCGCATAATAGCTACAGGGAGCGTTGTGGCTTGTAGGGAGACTCGACGAAGACGGTGAGACCGAGTCTAGGTAAACAAGCCTGAGCGGATTCCCGGCGCGATCGAGCGGAAAGCCCGTGGAAGAAGCGGGTGGTCCTAAGAAAATCAGCAGTGGTCGCGAAAAATCAATAGGGCGTAAATACAAAGTGTGATTGCTGCCGGCCAGCGGGCAAGACGAACCTGTGCGGCCGTACTTGAACTCGCAGGCCACTTCGAAGCCGAAATCGATCTTGCGCGCGAAGTACCTCAGACCCCAGTGGTCGGTGCCGCCGTCGATTGCGCTTACGAGGTACGGGAAAGTTCGACGTGAGAGATCGACCTCGCCGAACTCCTCCAGCTGAGGCACCCGCTGCTAACTAAAAAGCTCCTCGCAAGCTTTGGAGTCGCGGTCGACCACAGCGACCGACTTGCTCTGTGAGATGAACTCGGACTTGTCGGCGTCAGGGCACAGATCTTCACAGGCCTCTTTGTAACTAAACGTTTTGCGGCTACCGGTCTTAAAAGTACCTAACTTCAGGGAATATCCAGCGTCGACGAGAGACAGAATTTGCGTGCGCACCGCCTCGCGAGATTTTTCGATTCTCTTGTCCGCCGCTCTCAAGCAGTTGATTGCGCGTGAAACGCAGCTTATTGAGCTGGAAATAACGTTTTCGGCAGCCACGACTGAAAGTTTTTCGCCTTCAGCGATTACGCTTGCATCTGCGGTCGGTGTGTATGTCGCGGAAGTTGCGTACTTCGCGTATTTTTCTAGATCGGATGAGGAAAGGTAGGCGATGGCCACGTCTTTCCAAGAGGTGCGGCCAGAAGGTTTCCAATACGCGGCAAAATGCTTGCATGACCATTGTGCGTCAGCTGCAAGCAACTCGTCGAGTGATTCGTCGAACCGTTTCCTCAACTTACTTATGGTTTTTTCCGCTGCGGCGAGTCGTGTATACGACGCCTCGCATTTCTCGGCTGTTCTCATGTCAACGCCAGAGATCATGCGATCGGTAAAGGCGTCGAGCTGCCCGCAGAAATCAGCTACTTCTACCGCGCATCGGTCTTCGACTATCGCCTTCCACCGATCATAATCATAAGCGAGGCGTGGAAGCGTTTGCGCCATGAGCTTACTGTCAAGTAGCGCGCCATGCATTGTGCGATCGGCGAGACTAATTGCGTAGTGCTCGCACACCGCATCGAGCGTTCGGCTTGCCATGAACGGATGCACGCCTGCCGTGATGTCGAGAAGGTCAACGACTCTGGCTACCGTGTCCATTACGGAAGCGCAGCCCGCGCGCGCGAATTCGGCGTCAAGCATCGAGACGTCAAACTCGGCATTTTGAATAACCAACACCGAATCGGCGATGAATGCGCTGATCTCGCTGGCGACGTCGCGGAACCGTGGCTTCCCCCGCACATCCTCGGCCCGGATGCCATGGACGGCAGTCGCGTTTGCCGGGATCGGGCCGCCGGGATCGATCAAGTGGCGGAGTTCAGCACCTAGAAATCCGGTTCGGGGAGTGACCTCAACCGCCCCAAATTCGATTACCCGGTGATGCCGGGCAGAGAAACCCGTCGTTTCGGTATCGAGAGCAATGTAACGGGTCATGGACCCCTCCCTTGTCTACTTTCTGGGCGGGCGAGTTTACCGCCAGGTGCCCTGACGCCCTGCGAATCTGATCCAGGTCGCAGGAGGCAAGCCGAGCGAGCCTAACGTGCCCGGTCCAAACTCGTGTCGGGGTGCTCACGATTAATGCGTTTTCTCTATGCCGCTGACTTGCATGTCGACAGCCCGCTACGCGGCGTCGCGCGCGTCCGCGTCCGCGGTCTTCAGCTTCACCGAACCTTCCGAATCGTGCGACTACGTCGGCAAACCCCGTCGCCCGCGGCGCTCGCCTTCGTCGCTCTCTTACGCGAAGGCCGCGCTACTCGCGGACGCTAAGCGAGACGACGATGATCGCACGCGCAACCGATGTCCTCGCGAACGAACGAACGTTTCTCGCCTACTTGCGCACCTCGCTAAGTTTCATTGCATTTGGATTCGTCATCGCCCGCTTCGCGCTTTTCACACGAGAAATCGCCGGCCTCTCGCACGCCACGATCCAAAGTCCCGGCTTTTCGAACGCGTTCGGCATCGCGGTCGCAGTCTTTGGAACCACGATCGCACTTTTCGGCGGCTACCGCTATGTCGAAGCCGACCGCGCGATCCGAGCGGACCGGTCGGCACGGCTTCCACTGTTCCCCGCCCTCATCATTACCGGGATCGTCACGATCATCGGCGTCGCTGTGAGCGCAGTGCTCGTTTTGGTTCGATGAACTCCGGAATGCCGACCGTAAGAACCGCGTGGTTGACCGGGCTGATGCTCGTGCTGGAAATCGGAAGCGTTGCGGCGCTTCCATTCGGTCCGTTTGCTCTCGCGATTGCCATCGGCTCGTGCGCCTGCTTGGCGCTTGGGACATTCTATGCCGTGTTCGTCGGGCTCGATTCGTCACGACGCGCCCCAAAGTGAGCGCTCTTCGGGTGCTGAGGCTGATCCGCCGATCCGCACCTCATGGCGCGGATCATGAAATCGCGCTTGGACACGCTAACGAAGTTGATACGTAATCCAAAAAGCCATCAAGAACGGAGCGGAATACACCCGACCATGACGACGAAACGTATCTCCTTCGCGGCCGCCGCAGTGCTCGCCATCGCATTAGCCGCCGGTGCGCGCGACGCGCGCTCGCAAACGCCGACGTCGCTTGCCGACGCGTACGCGGTTATCGCGAGTAAACCGTTCGTCGATCTTACGCACACCTTCGGGCCCGAGATCCCGCACTGGCACGGCTTTCCGAAAGAGACGGTGCGTACGATCTACACCACGGCGAAAGACGGCTTCTTCGCGCAACAGTTCTGTCAAGTGGGACAATGGGGCACGCACGTCGATCCGCCCGCGCACTTCCGGCCCGGCGGTCGCACCGTCGACCAGATCGCGCCGAAAGAAATGGTGATGCCGTTTGTCGTGATCGACGTGCACGAACAGTCGGCGCGCGATCCTGATTACATCTTGACGATGAACGACGTGAAGGCGTGGGAAGCGAAACACGGACCGGTGCCCGCGCACGCGTTCGTCGCGATGCGCACCGACTGGTCGAAGCGGTTTTCCGGCGGCGACGCGGCGATGGCGAACAAAGATGGAAAAGGCATCTCGCACTATCCCGGCTGGAGTCTGCCGGTGCTGAAGTACCTCTATCTCGAGCGCCGCATCACGGCATCCGGCCATGAGACGACCGACACCGATCCCGGAGTGAACGCCTCGCACAACGACTTCGCACTCGAGAGTTGGATATTGCACCACGATCATTACCAGATCGAACTGCTCGCGAACCTCGACAAGGTGCCGGAGAGCGGGGCGATCGCGATCGTAACGTTCCCGAAACCCGCCGGCGGTTCGGGCTTCCCGGCACGCGTGCTCGCGATTCTCCCGTAGCTGGTAAAGTTCGCGGCGCCCATCATCATCGCCGGGGCGTGACTCGACGCGGTTTGGCGCCAGCCCAAGTAGGCGACCCCGGAACTCTTTCCTTTGTGAGACGTTGCCGATAATACAAAGGCAGCCGGCCCCATCCGAGAGGCGGCTTTTTTGAATCACCCGAAAGAACCCAATCTGTGAAGCGTCGTCTCCTCATCGCCGTTCTGCTTGGCTCACTCTTCGGATGTGGCTCGAGCGGCCTCGTGCCCGGCGGGACCCACTTCGTGGCCCCAGGCACCCTTCAGACGATCGTACACCAGCAGTCGGTCGCAAACGACGTGCCCGAACGCCTCGTCTCGGCGATGATCTCAGCAGAGTCCAACGGCGATCCGAGTGCGATCTCGCGTTCCGGGGCACAGGGCCTCATGCAACTCATGCCCGGGACCGCCGCGCAGTACGGCGTCGGCAACCCGTTCGACCCGTGGGCCAACGTCAGCGGCGGAACGCGCTACCTCCACGATTTGCTCGCGCGTTATCGCGGGAACGTCACGCTGGCTGTGGCCGCGTACAACGCCGGCCCCGGTGCCGTCGATGCCGCGCACGGCGTTCCGAACTTTGCCGAAACACGCGCGTACGTCGCACGCGTGACCTCTGCGTTCGGCGGAAAATAACTCACCGATGGCTTCGATCCCGGCGCGGCGCAACGTCGCCTTCGCCCCGATCTCGCCGCCGGGCAGATGGCTGCCGATTCTGGATCAATATATCTTGCGCGAGATGTGGCCGCCGCTCGTGTACGGTTTCAGCGCCTTCTTGCTCTTCTGGTTCATCAACATTTTTTTCGTCGCGGCCGACTACATCATCAACAAAGGCGCGCCGTTTTTTCTCGTGATGCGCTTTCTGCTCTTCCGCGTCCCGCAAGCGACGCCGCTGGCGTTTCCGTTCGCGTGTCTCTTCGGCACCCTGCTCGCCTTCGGGCGACTCGTGGCCGACAACGAAATGACCGCGCTGCGCACGTCAGGTGTGCCATTCTGGCGTATCGCGCGGACGCCGCTCGTCCTCGGTCTTGCGATCTTTGGGCTGTCGTACGCGATCGATGAAAAACTCGTGCCGCTCTCGACCGACATGTCGACGCGCACGTTCTATCAAATCGTCTACAAGACTGCGACCTTGCCGATCGATCCGCAGATCTTCCGTCAGGATCCGATGACGGGCCGTACGTTCTACGTCGGCAACGTCGCCGTCGATCCGGTCACCGGCAAGAAAACGATGAACGACGTGATGATCTTCGAGCGCGGCCGTACGTCGAATTTCGTCAGCACGACGACGGCGAAAAAAGCCTATATCGACGGCCCGACGCTGAAGATGGACCAGACGATCGTCACACAGTACGGACCCAGCGGCAACGTCTCGTTCACCGAACACGGCAAAGATGTCACGATCGGTCTACCGCTCGGCGAGGGTGAGAACCAATTCCTAAGTTCGGCCTCGCAAGATCCGTATACGATGGACAGCAAGACCCTCAAAAAAGATATCAAAGTGCGCGAGCAGACGGGCCTCGGCGGCACCGATCTTGCCAATCGCAAAATCACGCTCGCGCAGAAACTTGCATACCCGTTTGCCGCGATGATCTCGATCATCATCGCCTTGCCGCTCGCGGTGAAGTTCGGTAAGAAAGGCCGCGCGCTCGGCATGACGATGTCCGGATTGATGCTCTTCGTCTATTACGCACTTTCCGCGACGACCGCCGCGCTCGCCCGGAATAACACGATGGATCCGTACGTTGCCGCGTGGACACCGAATATCGTACTCGCGCTCGCGGGCGGATTTCTCATCTTTCAAGAAGACCAGTAAGGTTGATTCGATTCGCTCTCGCACGTGTGTGGCTCGCCACGTTCGTTGCTCTCGCGCTCGCCCTCGGACACACCCTGCCCGCATCCGCTGCTTCGGCCGCGGCCGATTCGTCGTCGGCCGACGCAAGTCGCGCGCTCGATCTGCTCGACTCGCAATCGTGCGCGACGCACGCGCCGCTCACCGTCGCGCAAGTAACGAGTCCCTCGCCTTCTCCGAGCGATAGCGCGAGTCCGAACGCGAGTCCCGGCCCGGTGTCGAGCGCCTCCCCGAGCCCGAGTCCGTCGCCATCGCTGATCCCCGTGCCGCGCGCGCCAAACGGCCCGACGCAGTTGCTGATTCCGCTGCCGACGCCGACGGCAGGCGCGCCATCCCCGCCGCCGATCCCCACGCCGTCTCCAAGTGCGAGCGCATCATCCGGACCCGTTTTACTGCAACGCGAGTCTCCGCGACCGAGTGCGAGTTCCAGCGCCTCCGCCTCACCTGCGAGTGCATCGCCGAGCCCTGAGACGATTGCGACGCCTAAACCCGTCCCAACGCTTGGTATCAACGACGTTGCGATTCTCTCGGACACCGTCGGCGGTGGAACAAATCCGGGTGAAGTGTTCGACTGGAATGGCAACGTCAACATTCTCTACACCGAGGGTGTGATCGTTGGCGACCACGCGCATTACGACGGCAAGCGGTTTATCGACCTGACCGGCCACACGTACGTGCGCAATCGGGCCGACGACTCGATCATCTATGCCGATTCGATTCGTTTCGATACCGTGACGCGCAAAGCGACGCTGCTCAACGGGCACGGCGAGACGACGCAAGGCGTCGAGCGCGGAAAATTTTATTTCAAAGCAAAGACGCTCACCACCGATCGCAACGGCAACTCGCACGGCGATCGCGCCTCGTTCACGACCTGTGAGAATCCGCGCGGCGGCTACCACGTCGAAGCAAAGTCGATCGACCTCAAGCCCGATGACAAACTCATCGCGCGCAGCGCCGTGCTCTTCTTGGGGGCGCTTGCGGTCTTCTACATTCCGGTCATCATCATTCCGCTCAAACACGAGCAGGGAATCAATCGCGCGGCGGGCTTCATCCCCGAAATCGGCTACTCGCAAGTCGACGGCGTCTACGTTCGCGCGCGCCTGGGGTTCGCCCCAAGCGACGATTACTTCGGCTACTACCGCCTGGAGTATTACCAGAAGACCGGTTACGGCCTGGGCTACGTCGCGACGTTCAAGCGCAAGAACAATAAGCGCCTCGCGAACATCAACGTCTTCTCGCGCAAATACAAAGGCATCTCGAGTACGACCGCGACCAATTTCAACGTCGATGAGTCGGAGAATTTCTCACCGACTTTGCGCGGTCAATTCAGCGCTGCCTACACGGGCAACTACGGCACGGGCATCAGCCTGCCGCCGAATTACAACTACAGCGGCTCGGTCGCGCATGCGGCGGGGAAAGCCTCGCAGTCGTACACGTTCCAGCGCAATCAAACCAGCGGTTACCAGAGTTCGAATAACTTCGGTTTTGTCGATCAACGCACCATCTCGCAGAATCTCACGCAGGCCGAGAACATCAGCTATACGACGAACTCCACGCTGACCACGCCCGCGACCAAAATCGATACGCTGCACTTCAATACGCTCACGCATCTTCAAAGCATCGGCGCGAGCTACGATCTGACGATCGATAAAACCGAATCTGCATCGCCCTCGGGGATCGATAGAATCCCCGAATTGCAGATTCGGCCGAACAATCTCTTACCGCGCTTTCGCGCCTTCCCGATTAGCACGCAATTCACGATCGGCGAATATAGCGAACGCCAGACGAAAATCTCCACCCAAGCCTATGAAGCCGCACTCAACTTCGGGCCCGCGCTCTTACACCTCGGCCGCAGCGATTTTTCCGCCGGCGTGAACGTCAAGCAAGATGCCTTCGGGACGGGCGATCTCAAAGCGTCGGTCGCGCAAAATATAACCCTAACGACGCCGCTCGGCAGCCATTTCAGCAACCTCGTCCAGTACAACGAGAACAACTCCAACGGCCCGCAAGCCGAGCCGTTCAAAACGTACGAGATCATCTCGGGCGCATCGCACGGCGCACAAGACGTCTTGCGTATTTTCAACGGCGACGCGTACGTGCTCACGCTCTCGGACGGGACGTTTTTCAACCGGCAAGCGCAGCCGCTGAGCTATCAGCTCAGCGCCCGTCCCTCACGCCGCTCGTCGCTCTCACTCGGCGGCGCCTACGTCCCCGGACCCGGCAACGGTTTCGCAACGACCAACGTGCAAATCCTCACGCCCTTCGGACGCGATAGCGAACTGCAGTTCTTTACCAACGTGGATTGGAAAAAACGCGGCCGTCTCGAAAACAAGACGATCTACTACAGTCATATCGTGGGCAATTGCTACGAAGTGCGGCTCCAGTACAACCAGAGCCTCAAAACCGTCAACGTGGGAATCGAGCTCTTAGCGTTCCCCAGCCGTTCTGCAAACTTCGGCATCGGAAACCAAGGCCCGATCATCCCGCAGTCGTTCGGAAACTACTAAGCTACTCCGAATCGCATGGTGAATGGCCGCACTCGCAGCCGACTTCCATCTCTTCGCTTTGGTTATCGCGTTCGCGGCAGACGTCGCTGCAGTACGATGCGCCCTCGACGGGCCCCACGACGACGCAGTGACATTCGGCGTGTTCGCACGGTTGGGTGTGTGTGCTCATACGATCTCCTTACCCGCTTTCGCTGCGGGCTACGGCGAGTTGATGATTTCGCCGCCGGAGATCTGAGCGCTTTGGGGATTGATCTGCAGCTGTGTCGCACGCTGGATCTGCCTGTCGAAGGCGGTCGTCGTATCGACTTGCAGTTGGAAGGAGACGTCGTCTTTGCCCGAAGCACCGAACGCGTCGACCGGCAGACTCTGCGCGTCGGTCGTGATGAAGTTGATATTCCAGGTCGTGGATCGGCCGCCCAGCGTCGCGCACGTCCCGTTCGCCGGCGAAGGCGAGGGGGTCGGCGATGCGCCCGTACCGGTCGGCGAGGGCGAGGGGGTCGGCGTTGCCGAGGCGCCGGCTGCGGGCGATGGAGACGGCGCGGGAGACGCGCTCGCCACAGGGGCGCACAGGAGAGCGGTCCGCAAGAACGTCAACGTGAACTCGGTGCCGCTACCGTTTGAATTCGGGTTAAACTGCACTTGCTGCGAATTGATCGGCACGGGGAACGAAGACGCTTGTTGCGAGCCGGGCGGGAAATAGTACTCGTTGAGTAGCGGGAACTGCGCGAGGCCCGCGGTTGCGCCCACAACGAACGTGAACGAATAGTTGGTGAGCCCCGTGATAAAGCCGTTCGCATAAGGCTGCTGTCCGTTGCCGGTCGTGTTGAACACGATGACATACCGGTTGGCGATGAGGTCAAGCGTACCGAGCGTCCGAAAGCGGATCAGCATCTGGCCACTTGGAATCGAGTTGGTCGTCCCGGTGCCATTGAGCCCGGTTACTTGGCGGCCGCATGCCGCAAGCATCAGTGAGAAGACGACGACGACCAGAGCAAGTGTCCGAACCATGAATCCCTCACGCGCGGCGGCTCCGCTGGCCGCCGTTTTGTTGTGTGCGCTCGCCCTTGCGGCGGCCTTCCCAAAGCTGAACGCGGCTTGGCTGGGCCCCGTTGCACTTGTTGGTCTCTTTGCTGTGTGGATGCGCGCAAAACCAAAAGCGGCCTTCGGCCTAGGCTATGTCGCCGGCGTTTTGTATTTCGCGCTGTGCTTTTCGTGGTTTGGTGAGACTGCCGGCGCTTTTCTGGGCCCATTTGCCTTTTTGATCTCAGCCGGACCGGCGGTCCTCGAGGCACTCGCCTTCGGGCTTGCGGGATTGGTCACGGCGTATGCCGTCCGGTACGTTGCCGCCCCGTTCGCACCCCTGGCCGGGGCTGCGGCGTTCGTCGCGTTCGAATGGCTACGAAGCAGCGGAGAGTTCGGTGTTCCCTTCGGCCAGATCGCCCCGCCATTCGTCGCCACACCGCTCGCGCCGCTCGCCGCGTTCGTCGGCGGCTATGGCCTCACGTTTACGATCGCCGTCGCGGCGGCGTATGCCGCTGCCGCCATGCTCGATCGTTCGCGCGAGCGCGTGCGCGCATTTGCCGTGGTGCTTGGGATCGGCATCCTCGCAACCATCACGGCAAATCTCACTTGGCCCGCACGCACGATTCTGACGCCGGCGATTCGCGTCGCCGCAGTGCAAGGCGACATCAAGCAGACACTCAAGAACGAACACTCTGCAGACTCCCTCAAACTCGCCGTCGGCCGCTACACCGCGCTCACGCAGACGCTTGCAAACCGGCACGTGCGCTTGATCCTCTGGCCCGAGACTGTCATCACAACGAATCTCGGAAATCCCAAAAATGCGGCACTTTCCGCGCAATTCGGAGCGCTCGCAAAATCGCTCGGCGCGATGCTCGTCGTCGGCGCATTTCAAGGCGATACAACGCCCTATTACAACGCACTCTGGGTGTACGGCGCGGGCGGCGCTCCGGTTGCGGTCTATCGCAAACGCCAACTCGTTCCGTTCGCCGAATATCTCCCCGGCGGCGCGGCGCTGCGGGGGTTGCCGTTCACCGACCTCATCGCCGATTTCGCACGTGGCACGGATCGTGGCATTATCGATCCAAATGGCCTCGCGTTCTCGCCGCTGATCTGTTGGGAGTCGGTGTTCGGCGATCTCGCCGTCGATCAAGCGCAGCACGGCTCGCAACTGCTCGCGATAGCAACTGACGATGCATGGTTCGGCGAATCCGCCGGCCCCTACCAGCACGCGCAAATCGCCTCGCTGCGCGCGATCGAGACGGGCCGCTGGGTTCTACGGGCGGCATCGACGGGTATCTCGGGGATCATCGCGCCCAACGGCCGCTACACCCAAGCCTCCGAACTGAACACGCAGACGGTGGTCGTCGGGGACGTCGGCGTGCCTGAGCCCGGCCCATACGCCAGCATCGGCCCGCTTCCGATCGGTATCGCGATGCTAATTTTGGCATGCGGACCGTTCCTGGTGAGGCGCCGAGCATGAAGCTGCCCGGCTGGTTCAAGCCGGTCGCATGGACGGTCGGAATCCTCGTCACCATCGGCTTTGGAATCGGCATTTACCAGGCCGGCATCGACACGCCGCCGCCGCCCAGCCTCCAGCCCACCACGATCCGGCACGGCCAAGCCGAGGGACACCGGCTCGATGGGCGCTCCTGGTCGCTCGACTACGATAAGATCCGCATGAGCACCGACCAGGTGACGGCCGACCTCGATGGCATCCACGACGGGAAGCTCTTCCGCAAAGGTAAGCCGCCCGTCCGCCTCCAGGCCCAACACGCCACGATTAATACGGCCTCGAACGATTTCACGCTCGCCGGGCCCGTGACGATCAAGGCCCCCGAAAACGGCAAGATACGCACGTTTACGAGCGACTCGGCCGTATGGAATTCGTTCAGTCAAACGCTGGTTCTGGCGCACCCGAGTACCTTCACCCAGGGCGACATCGTGCTTCACGTCGACCATCTGAGCTGGAACGTCAAGACCGGTGAAACGAAGCTCGGAAAAATCCGCGGGACGATGTAGTCTCGGCTCCGAAAAGCCGAATTATGAACGCGCGTGCTCTTCTCGCAGCGGTCCTGATTCTTGCGTGCGCCGGCTGCGCGGCGAAAGCCGCTCCTCCCCAGGCGACACCCGAGCCGACTTTTATTGCCAGCCGTGGGAAAACGTTCTCGCTCGATGAGGCGCGCCGCAAGGTCGCCTTCCGGCCGTATTTACCGTCGCGCGACTACGTCGACGTTGCGATGCTGCCGGCGTTCTTCGGCGGCGACAATCCGAAAAATTGGGGCATCGGCCTCGAATATGCGGTGAACGGCAAACGATTTGCGCTCTCGGAGTGGCCGCAACGCGGTCAGTCGCTCGCGTCGTACGAGAATGCACAAAAAGAAGGCGAGTGCACGGACGTACACACCTTCCACACGCAGCACGCCCAGCGCGCAAACGGCTATATCTGGTCGACCCCGCGCGGTCTTGTGATGACGCTGCAGCCCGACTTTAACGCCGACCGGCACGCGATGGCGGCGGAATTCCGTCGCCTCGTGCGCCGCGGCATTTGCCGCTAGTCTTTTTGCTTGGCTTTTTCTTCGGCTTCGGCGGCGCTTCTTTTCGCGTCGGCGATCAGCTTCTTGACCTTCTGTCCGCCTTTGTGTCCGATTTGTTCGTAAAAATTCGCGCCATATTTTTCTTTGACGACCCTGCCGCCTTTTTGACCGATCGCTTCGTAGAACTCGGCGCCGTGACGCTCGCGCGTCGCCTGTCCACCCTTGCGGCCAATCTCTTCGTAGAAACTGGAGCCGTAACGGTCGCGGACCGTGTCGCCGCCTTTTTTGCCGGCTTCGCGTACCGACATTTCCCCGCCGGATTCTTTGGCGGTGCCATCCTTGACGGGGGCCGCAACCGCGTCTGCGGCTGGCTTGCGTGCGGTGGCTGGTTTCTTCGGTTCAGCCATCCGTTACTTAGTAGGCTCTCCGGCCGTGCGTTTCAGCTTTTGGCCACCTTTTTGGCCGATCTCTTCGTAAAACGACGCGCCATATTTTTCTTTGGTCGCTTCTCCGCCTTTACGCCCGATCGTTTCGTAAAACTCCGAACCGTACTTGGCTTTAACGCGATCTCCGCCGCGCTTGCCGGCTTCGCGAACACTCATTCCGCCGGTATTGACTGTGGCTTTATCTTCTGTTGACATGGCTTGGTACGAACCCCCTTCGAGCTATCGGGCCATCGGTACGTTCGTACCCTGGCAGAACTAGGTTAAACTCGGTTGCTGACCACAATTTTTGAATCTGCGACAATTTATGATGGAAACGGTGGTGAACCGTTTGTGACCGATATCGCGCTTGCGGGCGATCGGATCGTTCACATCGGTGACGCTCGCGAGCGCGATGCTCTCGAGCGAATCGCGTGTTCGGGACTGGCCGTCTCGCCGGGCTATATCGACGTTCATTCCCACTCTGATGGACTTTGGCTCATCGATGGGCGTGCTTTAGGCAAAATTTATCAAGGTGTCACATCGGAGATCGGCGGAAACTGCGGCACGTCGGTTGCTCCGCTAGGCGGGCTGGCCCTTGAAAAAGCGCGCGCGGAGATGAAAACGTATCGCGCCGACGTCGGATGGTCCGATTTGCACGAATTCTTCGATCTCGTTGAAAAAAACGGTGTCGCGCTCAACGTTGCGACGCTCATTGGTCTCGGTAGCGCACGTGCGGTCATCAGCGGTCCAGACGATCGACGGCTCGAGGAACCCGAACTGCGTGCACTCGCGCGACTCATCTATGAGAGCGTCGAGCAAGGTGCGCTCGGCGTCTCGAGCGGCCTCATTTACGAACCCGGGCGCTACGCGGATCGCGCCGAACTCATCGCTTGTGCGCGCGCGGCACGCGAAGCGGGCAAACCACTTTACGCCTCGCATATTCGTAACGAGGGCGATGACTTGATCGAAGCCGTCGAAGAAGCGCTTGCGATTGGTGAGGGCGCAGACGTGGCCGTACAATGTTCGCATCACAAAGCCGCCGGCCGCAAGAATTGGGGCAAGGTCCACCACTCGCTCGAACTGATCGACCGCGCGCGCGCGCGCGGCATGTCGGTGCATACCGATGTCTACCCGTACGTTGCGAGTTGGACCGAGCTCGCGACTATTTTGCCCGATTCGATTCGCAGCGGCGGACACGCAGCGGCGCTCGAACGATTGCGCGATCCGGAGATCGCCGTCTCCGTCATGCTCGCACTTAACCTGCAGCGCAGTCTCCCAGGGGGCGATACGTGGCACGACATTTTGGTCACCGACGTCGGTTCCGAACGCAACGCGTGGGTCGCGGGGATGCGCATCGATGAGATCGCCGAGCAATGGCGACTCTCGCCCGCCCGCACCGCGGTTCGCCTGCTCGATGAAGAAGATCTCGAGGTACAGTGTGCGTTCTTCAGCATGAGCGAAGACGATGTCGCAACGGTCATGGGCGCAGAGTTTACGTGTATCGGGAGCGATGCGTCGGCACGCGCGTTCGAGGGCATTACGGCACGCGGGGTGCCGCATCCGCGCACGTACGGCTGCTTTCCGCGCGTGTTCGGCCGCTACGTACGCGAGCGCCGCACCTTCGCACTCGAAGAAGCGATTCGTCGGATGACCTCACTGCCCGCGCGGATCTTCGGCTTGCGCGACCGCGGAACGATCGCAGTCAATGCGTATGCCGACCTCGTCGTGTTCGATCCCAAGACCGTGCGCGATACGGCCACCTACGAAACGCCGTGCGCGCGACCGGTCGGAATTCGCGACGTCTTCGTGAACGGGACTGCCGTCGTGCGCGACGCTGAGGCGACAAGCGCCCGACCCGGGCGCGCACTGCGAGGCGGCGGATGAATCTAAGCGACCTGCCGGAGCAGCAACGCGCGGCGATTTTAGCCGGGTCGCGGACGCGCAAATTCGCACGCAGTGAGACGCTGTACGCCTCCGACGATGTAGCCGAAGGCGTGCACTTCGTCATCGGGGGGCGCGTGAAGATCGTGCGCATGTCAGCGAGCGGCTCCGAGGTGATCGTCGGCATTCGAAATGCGGGCGACATTTTCGGCGAGCTCACCTGGATGAACGATGCGCGCCGCCGGGCAACGAGCGCAATCGGGATCGAGGCAGGTGAAGTGGCAACGGTTTCCGCCGCGCCGTTCGAAAAATTATTGCAATCCGATGCGATCGTCGCGCACGCGTTTGCTCGCGGTATCGCACGCCGGCTTGCGAGCGCAGAACACGAGCTGACAGAACTCGCCGGTAAAAGCGTACCGGGCCGCCTGGTCGACGTACTTGGGAAACTTGCGGGCGAACACGGTGTAGAAGAACCTGATGGTACGCTGCGCATCGCGCTCAACCTCACGCATAAAGATCTCGCCGATTTGATCGGCACGAGCCGCGAGACGCTCACAAAGGAGCTCAGCGTCCTCGCCGATGTGGGGCTCTTACGAGTCGCGCAACGGACGATCACGCTCGTTCAGCCGCGTGCATTTCCCTTCGCGCGTAAACGCGAGTAAGATAGCTGCACGTGATAGACCGCTCGTCGTTTCTCTTCGGTACGCTTTCTTCCGCACTCGGCGTAACCACACGCGCGACCAGCCCTCCCACGCACGCACCTACGATCGGTCCGTTGCTCTCACCCGAAATCGTGCTCGTGCCGAACGGACCGATCGACGTGCTCTCACCCGTAACGGTGCGCGTGGGCATCCGAAACCGCTCGACCAAAGTGATCGACGTCGCGTTTGCCAACGCCGAAACGTTCGTCCTTGAAATTCGCGAGAAAGACCGCGTGCTGTGGTCCTCCGCTTTCGAACACAAGCCGATCGAAATCGGCCGCACGATCTCCGTCGCGCCCGGCGTCTTTCAACTCGCGAATTACGTTCTCGAAGGAACGACGAACGGTCGGCGCGCGCTTGCGGCCGGCACCTACACCGTTCGCGTGGCGATGCTCGGCAAGACGTTTGCGCCGATCAGTGACAGGGTGCTCGTCTATGCGCCGCCGCTGCCGATCGATCGCGCACTCAAAGCAAAAAACGGCACGATCGCAACGATCGTCGGCACGCCGACCGTGGTGAAGGGGATCACCACACTCTCGGATGGCACCGGTGCGATCCGCCTCTCGCTTGCACTGGGCATCGGCGCCGTCGGAATTTACGCCGTCCGTGGCTACGTCGACATCAACGAACTCGGCAGGCAGTTTTCTGTCGCACGTTTCATGCCGTTACGGGACCCCGACGAAAAACCCGATCCGACGCCCAGTCCCAGTCCGCGCCCTTAGTTTTACCGAAGGTGTAGCAGCGCGACGAACGCATTTTTCGTCTCGGTTAGCGCCGCCATACCGACACGCTCGTACGTTGCAAGCGGTAGATCGCGGCCTTCTTGCAACGCCAGGCGTCGAGCGAACTGATCCGCACCGATGGCAAACGTGCCGCTCGGATGCGCGAGCGGTCCGGCCGTTTCCGTCTCGATGTACTGTTGCAGCGCAAGTATGACCGCTTCGTTTACCGTTTTGAATTGCGCCTGCAGAGCGCCATCCTTGACACAGCAAGCATATCGCCGCTGACGCACCACATGCAACGAGTCACGGTATAAGCAATAACCGACGCCGTCACAAGACGACGCGTCGCTTCGAGTTCGCGCTACGGTGTCACGGTGTCGACTCTGCAAAGTATGCGCAGAGAGGCAACACGACTTCTTCGCACGGAGCTACGCCGGTCGCTAGTTGAGTGCGTTGCGCTTATCGAGAAACGGAAGATCACCGGTCTTCACGTCGGGTAGCGGGTTGATCGGCTTCGACCGTCCATCGCCGATGCCGATCGCGTACCACACGGTTGCATTCGCGCGCGTCGTATCGTGACCGTGAACGACGACATCGGCCTGCGTTGCATCGACGATGCGGATGTCCGGGATGCCTTTGAACGGGACCGACCAGCGTTTGCCCGTGCGCGCCCAGCACTCGACGCCGGCCGAGGTGGTGAAGAGCACGCATTCGCGGCTGCGCATCGGGCGAATCCCCGTCACACCTTTGGTAAGCGGAAGATACTCGCCGGGGCGATCGACGTAAACGCCATACGCCTCACCGCCGCGCGCGGCGACCAGAAACGTATCGGAGCGCGGCAACGCTACGACGGCGAGTTCGTTCTCTGGAGTGCCGCTGGGTACGAGCCCGTTGACGACGAGCACCCATTCTTGCCGCCCTTGCGGTTCGACATGAATCGGCACGCCCGGAGCGTCGGGTCCCGGCGGCAGCATGTGTTTGAATTCGTCGAGATGCCCGGGTGCCCGCTCCGGAAATTTCAGCGAATACGCCGTCTCAAAAACGTTGAGCTCTACTGACTCCCGCGCGATCATTCGGCTATCTTCGACTACCGCGAACGCGGCCATGCAAGCGAGGAATCAGTTTCGTTCGCCCGGCTTCTGACGGAACATCGAGAGCGCGCCGTACACATCGGCCGCCCGCTGGTTGAGCGTCGCAAAATCCGCATCGTTCTCGATCACATAGTCCGCCATCTTGCGGGCCTTCTCTTGATCGACCTGAGCGGCCATACGCGCCTCGATCTCGGCGCGCGAGAAGCCGTCGCGTCGCATCACCCGTTCGATGCGCGCCTCGATAGGCGCGTAGACGAGCACGTTGACGTCGCACTGCTTCCAATAGTCGCCCTCGAAGAGCAGCGGAATCATGTGCACGACGATGCTGTTGGGGGGTGCACTGCCTTCGAGTTCCGCGGCGCGAGCGCGCACGCGCGGATGCACGATCGCCTCGAGCGTCTCGCGCGCATGCGGATCGGAAAAAACGACTGCCGAGAGCTTCGCGCGATCCAGCGCGCCGTCGACGACAGTCTGCGGCCAGAAGCGTGCGATCTCGGCAAGGCCGCCGCTGCCGGGCGCGACGACGTCGCGCGCGAGTGCGTCGGCATCGATGATCGTGGCGCCAGAATCAGAAAAGAACGCGGCAACCGCGTTCTTCCCCGAGCCTATTCCGCCGGTAAGACCGACGCGCAGCTTAGACGTTCTGAGCTGCCAACTCCGCGCCGAGCGTTCCGAATCCGCCGCCGAGTTCTTCGGCAACGTAATCGACTTCTTCGGGCGCAACGTCCGCGACGTGTTGGATCGAGCCGGTGATACGGCGCGTTCCCTGGTTGATCGTAAGCAGCGTAACCTCGACTTCTTCGCCGGGGCTGTACTGCTTGGCAGGATCGAATTCGCCTTTGGGCACCATCGCAAGCACGCCCGGGACGATCTCGACGAGGAGATAGTTCGGGGTGACTTTGACGATTTGCGCGACGAGCTTGTTCGATTCGAACAGCTTGTCGGCGTGCTCGACCCACGGGTCGGGCAGCGCGTGCTTGAGCGAGAGCGAAACCTTCTTCGCGTCGGGATCGAACTTCATCACTTCGACCGAGACCACGTCGCCGATCTTCACCACTTCTGAGGGGTGCTTGATGCGGGCGTACGAGAGTTCGCTATTGTGGATGAGGCCGTCGATGCCGCCGAGGTCGACGAATGCGCCGAACTCAGCCAGACGAACGACGACGCCTTCGCGGATCTGACCGACGGTCAGCGTGCCGAGCAGCTCTTGCTTCTTCTGGTTGAGTTCTTCTTCCAGAACTTGGCGCTGCGAGAGCACGACGCGATGGCGTTTGTGATCGAGGTCGATCACTTTGAGGCGCAGGCGTTTGCCGACGAGTTCGTCGAGGTTGCCGACGGGCTGACGACGGATCTGCGATGCGGGGACGAAGCCGCGCATGCCCAGGTCGACCAGGACGCCGCCCTTGACGACTTGCGTGACCGTTGCTTCGATCACTTCGTCGTTGTCGTGCGCGGCGATGACTTTTTCCCACGTCTTGAGGGCCCGCGCGCGGCGTTCGCTCAGGAAGAGGGAGCCGTCTTGGTCATCGATCCGGTGGATCATGACTTCGAGGGTGTCACCGACTTTGAGTTCTTTTGGTTCGATCGCAAGCGAGAGCTCGCGGAAGGGAAGCGTACCTTCGGATTTGCCGCCGATGTCGACGAGCAATTCGTCCTGGTATTTCGCAACGATGACGCCGGTCAGGACCTGGCCTTCGTCAAGAACTTTGAGGCTCTCTTCGTAGAGGCGCTGCTCGAGGGCGAGCTGGTCTTCTTCTTCTTCGATGACCGGGGTCGGTGCTAATTCGGTAGTGATAAGTGTTTCCTCATTGATTGTTGGTCGCGTCGGTCGATGAAGTCGCATGCTTCGGCTGATCGACGTGCCACCCGCGCGTGTGTGAATCGCGCGAGTCCCCCAAACTCTGGGCCCGGGTCCACATCGGCTTCACGATCTCTCGCAAGGGGGTCCGACGGGGACAAAAGTAGCCCGGAGTGTTCTTTTCTTATTTCTGGCATCCGCGGCACCACCAGGTGCCGCGTTGTCCGAGGACCGTCCGCACGATCGGTTTCCCGCAACGTGGGCATGGCTCACCGAGGCGGCCATAGACGGTTAGGACGTTTTGGAAGCCCCCTTTGAGGCCTTCTGCATCGACATAATCGTCGACGCTAGTTCCGCGCATTTCACACGCCACGGTCAGAACGGTGCGGATGGCTTCGTGGAGGCGCCGGCGGGCCGGCTTGGTGAGTTGGTGCGCTGGCCGGGTGGGACGAATCCCCGCCGCCCAGAGCGCTTCACACGCGTAGATATTCCCAATTCCGGCAATGTGCTTTTGATCGAGCAAAAAGCTTTTGATGGGAGTCCTGCGTCCATCCAGCATAGCCACAAATCGCTCCAAGGTAAAGTCCTCAGAGAGGGGCTCGACCCCGCCATCGGCATCCCAGGGGTCGCCGGCCTCGAGGAGCCGCATCCGCCCGAACTGCCGCATATCGGCAAAACAGAGCCGGGCGCCGTCGGTGAAGGTGATGAGGACGTGGGTGTATGGCTCGAGGTGCGTTGTGCCGGGGGGCTGGAAGATTAGGCGCCCAGTCATTCGGAGATGGACTGTTAGGCGACGACCGCTGGATAAGTGGATTACTACGTATTTTGCTCGGCGGTTAACCGACTCGATGCTGTCAGCGTTAACTCCTTCGGCAAACCCCTTGACGCCATCATATGAAGCGCTTTTCGCCATGAAAATGTCGGTACGCAGAATCTCCTTGCCAACCACTTTGTTGTGTAAACCGCGCGAGATTGTCTCGACTTCGGGAAGCTCAGGCACCTTGTTTCCGACAGAATTAATCATCATTTGGTTACATGCCGTTATCGCGCCGAATCGACCGACTGGAAAACTCAGCCCACGAGTCCGGCCAGATCAGCCATGCGTGGGAGCACTATTTCTCGGCCCTTGCCGCACGGGCGGCACTACCGTAATCGGCCGAGGAATTAACCTAGCAGTGACTGCATATCAGGAAAGTATCGCGGATCAAAAAGACAGCCGCTAGAAGGCACGTTTCGCATCGTATTGCTCGGGGTGATTATAGTTGAACGATGATGGCGCCAACAATCCGGGGGATCCCCAGCAGCAAGGCTTATTTGTCTGCCCTGCATCGGGAACAAACGCTGCCCTTCACGTCAATGATTCCATAGCTAACCCGATCACAAAAGTGCGACCAGGCGACTTTTTTGATAGCGCGTTTCTGGCATCTGCCCGCGAAGGCGAACAAGAAGAATATTACGCCTGGGGCGCTCGACCAGGGCCAAACAACACCCAAACCTGGTCAAAAATGAATCGAAATGACTACGTTTTATTTTACCAGAGCAAGCGGTACACGTTTCTTGCCCAAGTTTTAGCAAAAATCGATAATACCGATTTTGCCAAAGCGCTCTGGGGAACAACGGAAGATGGCACTTCTTGGCGCCACGTTTATTTTGTTGCCAAGCCGATCCGTATTGATGTCCCGATCGAACGGCTAGGTGACCATCTACAAACAGCGCCATATCAGAGCTTTATGAATATTCCCGCGAAGAGAATGGAGGGCATTCTGGGCGAGTACGGCTCACTAGATGAGTTTATGGCTTCCCGCTTTCTCAATAGCGCGGAAATCTCGAACCGCTATTTCCTTTTGAGGCGAAACCTTACCTCGGATTGGGACGACAACGAAAGCACTTATCACTACGGCAGCACGGTCCCAAATTACAAGAAGCTTGCCATCGGAAGCAAAGTCGTTTTCGATAGCAAGAGCAATGGCGAAACTCTAATAACCGGGATCGCGGATGTTGATCTAATTGACGATCCAGAACCCAACGCAAAACCTCGAGACCTATTTGCACGCCTAAGTAACGTCGCAAACTTCAATCCGCCACGGCCGATTAACGAGCGACTTCAAGTGATGATTCGAAGTATGCCCGGCTACAACGTGCAACATTCGATAAGACCAATTTCACAAGACATTTACGATCTCATTACCGGATCCGAGCCGATACGTCAAACACCTTACTCGATGCTCCCTGACCCGAACGAAGAGCTAGCGGCTAAGCTCAATTGGACGACACAAAAGACTTCCAAACTTATCCAACTCTTCAATAGATCCAAGCAAATAATATTTGCGGGACCTCCTGGCACCGGCAAAACCTATATAGCGACAGCGATAGCAGAACTCGCGACCGCTACTCACAGCCACCGCCGCGTTATTCAATTTCACCCATCATATGCTTATGAGGATTTCGTTGAGGGCTTGCGCCCGGTTTTAGCCGATTCAATCAGAAACGCAGACGAAGCGGCCGGAGCTTCTAGCTTAACCTATGAGCTGCGACGCGGTGCCCTGAAGCGCTTCGCGGAAAGCGCAGCTGATGATCCTCATAATCGCTATGTTCTAGTTATCGACGAAATAAATCGAGCTAACGTTGCTCGAGTCTTCGGTGAGCTACTATATTGCTTGGAATACAGAGGGCCGTCGAAGACGGTCGAACTTCCATATTCTGGTCGAACTTTCTACTTACCAGAAAATATTTGGATCCTTGCAACAATGAACACATCAGATAGAAGTATCGCCCTGTTGGATGCGGCTTTTCGAAGACGGTTTCACCAGTGGACGTTACAGCCGGATTATGAAGCGCTAAACCTGTTCTTTAAGAAACGCGGCGCATCGGGTAACGATTTCAGCGCCATTTCGCGGCTCCGCCGGCTTAACGACGAACTTCTCCCATTAATTGGTCCAGAGCGACTTGTGGGGCAATCTTTCTTTCTAAAATCCTCACCGAGTGATCTAAATTTTGAGGAGATTTGGGACGAGGACCTCGAGCCGGTTCTTCGAGAGCACTTATACAGTCAAATTGAAGAATTGCCACGACTTCGCGATCTATTCCTGAGTGGCAGCTAATCCGTGCATAACGAGACGATCGAATTTCAGGAGTGGAGCCCTGCGAGAATCTTGCGGCTAAATAAAGACGAAGCGGCAGCTCTAAGTTCGCACGAGAAAATATTTAAGGTGCAAAAAGTTGGAGATGGGCAGTATCGCATAGCTCCCCGCGGTGGCTACGTCGGTGCCTGCAAACTATCGCCAAATCGGCAAATCCTCATACAACCTAAAGTGCCCATGGAAAACTTCTATCAGCTGCTTTGGCTCGGTCACCGTCTCCACTCTCTGCCAAATCCAAATACGACTGCCAAATATCAATCTGGCGGCGTTTCGGATTGGTTCTCCTTTTTGGTTCTTTCGGAGATTGAAGGTTTACTAAGGGGCCAGTTGCGCAGCGGCTACGTCGATGTGTCGGAATCTTTAGTCTTCTTGCGTGGGTCAATCGACTTCACAAGGCCTTCGTTTGGTGATGCGAGACTCAGATGCAATTACAGCGACTATCAAATTGATACGCCACAAAATCGCATAATTCGCGCAGCGCTCGAATTGATCTCCGACGGTCCATACCAGAGACAAATTCAGCTGAAGGCGTTTGGCTTACTCTCAGGGTTGGGCTATGTCAAGTATACGCGGCCGAGCCTACAAGATATCGATGATATCGTCGTAGACTCCATTCACGCGGCTTACAAACCAGCGTTTGAACTTATCAGATTACTATTCGCTGGCAGCGGTGTTTCTTACGCGGCTGGCGAGACAGCTGCTCCGGGGCTTTTCCTCAAAATGGATCGCATTTTCGAGCGAGCGCTACATGCGGCCCTGGTCGAAGAATTAGGCGGTGCACTAGTACACTATCAGCCCGAAATTGGGAAAAGATTACAACACGTGGCGGGCGTTCCGAATCTCGGTTTTTCGATGAGGCCTGACATTGTAAGCACGCTCACGCCCACAGCAGTAATTGCCCGAAGCATTTCATCAGCTCAATTCGTAATTGATGCAAAGTACCAACGCCCGTTAGCCAAAGGGCAGTATCGAATGGGCTTTCGGAACACTAATGTCTATCAAATCATGACTTATGCTGCTGCGCTAAAATGCCCCGGAATACTCGCGTACCCCAGAGACAATCAAGACATATCCGTTTCTTATAGAATGGACGAAGTGCACTTCAAAATTGAGACAATCGATTTAAGCCTTCCTAAGCTGGAGGGGCTCAGATCATTTGCACGGCAATTTACGAAGCAGCTTGCTGCATAGCGAGCGAACGCTAGATTTTAGAAGACGGCTGAAAGTGACGTGCGCGCGTTAAAACATCCCGCGGAAAAGTGCGAATTCGTGAGGCTGACCCCTCACCAGGGGCTCTTGCATTCGCTCAGCTATCGGGCATGCTGACTCGAGTTTGCAATACAAAATCATTCTCCGTTTTCGGCAGTCAATGACAATTCGACATCCTTCGGCGCATCCTTGACAAGCTGCCGAATTGTGTTCTCATCAATTATTGGCCCATTCCGGACGTCATCAGTGTTCGTCACATCGTATTCGCGAAAGCGATTCTGCATTTTCCGAAAGCTAGCATAGAAGCCGAGATCTATACTGTAAGCCTTGGGCTCGGCCCTGAATCGGGAGCCAGGAATAACTGTGGATTTCCGCCGATGAAGGCAAATAGGAGATCCGCCCATGCGAAAGAGCCGGTTCACGGAATCGCAAATAGTCCAGATCCTCGCCGAATACAACGCCGGTGCGT
>JANLVI010000037.1:0-69636 GCA_031363915.1 Vulcanimicrobiota bacterium | reverse complement strand
CATGAGGTCCCTGGTTCGAACCCAGGATGGCCCACCAAGTCAAAAACCAACGCCCTCGGCATTCGAGGGCGTTGGTTTTTTAAGTCGGCAATACGGCACGTGATCAAAATCGAGGGCAATGCCTCACCATCAGATCAAATTCTCGGCACGCACGTACTGCAGACGGTCGATTGCGGACGCACCGTCTACCGCGCCCCCTCAGCGCAGCTTTAGCCCCTCGCGGATGAGCCGGCTGTTCGGCAAGTCCAAAAATGCGGAACGTGAGGCCTCATCGGCAAACGATGCCACGCGTTCGAGGAAGAGCCGCTCGGCCGTTTCATAGTGCGCGCGTGCGGAACTGACGCGGCTACGGCGATCGTCCACCAACCCCGCGACGTATTCGACGTAGTACATCTCATCGTACGGATCGGTGAGGCGCGCGACCACCTCGAGCATCGTTCGCGCCGTCATCTCGGCACGCCGCGAGTCGCCCCGCCGCACGTAGGCGAGCACCAAATCCGGGATGTCGTTAACGACGGCGAGGACGCGGTCGCGCGCTGTTGCCATACGGATCCCGCGTTCGAGTAAGTCGATCGCACGTTCGTAATTGCCGCGCGCGCTTTCCGCCGCACCGAGATTACTCGTGATATTCGAGATGATGTCCTCGTTCCCGAGCTTTTCCGCGAGCGCGAGCGCCCGTTCGTATTCATGGACCGCATCGTCGTTGCGGTGCCGGTAGTAGGCGATGAGCCCCGCGTTACTCACGCAGATCGCATGTCCGCGAACGTCGCCGATGCACCCGAAAATTGCCGCAGCACGCTGCACGTTCGCCAGCGCTTCGTCGTAATTTCCAAGCCGCATGAGCGTGATCGACGAGTTGATGAGCGTCTTTGCCTCTCCGCGCGGCACGTCGAGTTCGCGATACACATCGGCGACGCTGCGATAGATTCTGAGCGCCCGCTCGAAGTGGCCGACGCGCGTCAGCGCGCGCGCCACTTGCGTTCGCACGTCGGCGTACGTCTCGCGATCGCCGAAGGCGGCAAACAGCGGTTTGGCAGCATCCGAGGTTGCGAGCGCCTCGGTCATCCGCATGTCGCTCAGGAGCATGCCGATCGTTAGTCCCACGATCTGCGCTTGGCCCAGGAGATCTCCCGCGTGTTCGGCTTCGCGATCGGCGCGTCTGAGATAGTCGTATGCGGCGGCGGAGTTCCCGAGCGACGCTTCCATTTCTGCAAGCGAGAGCAGTGTCTCGCATGCCACGGGCGCAGCGTTGAGGGCGAGGGAACGATCTGATGCATCGATGAGATCGAAGCGAGCTGCGGAGAATTTTTCAGCATCGCGCCTAGCCTGGCCGCGTGCGAGACTTGCGAGCATGATGAGCCACGGATCGTCGAGCTCGCTTGCAAGCGTCGTAAACTCGCCGACGAGACGCTCGCGCTCCGCCGCGTCGCTCGCGATCCGCGCCCAGCGAATGCGAAGTTGTAAGACTTCGGCACGTTTGTGCACGTCGGTGGCCAGTCCCGCAAGTTCGGCAAGCAACCGCGTGTGCTCTGCGCGGCTCGTCCCCGAGGCGGCGATGCGCTCGTGTTGGATCAACAGCGCATACCGCGTCGCGTCGCTCTCCGAGGCGCGAAGACCGCGTTCGATCGCGATGCGCGCGTCGTCGTCCGCGAACACGTCGACTGCAGCTCGCGCATTTGCGGCATACTCTTGCGCGGAGACGAATTGCGCCGCGATTGCCGGCGTGCCGGGAAGCGGTTCGTAACCGGTTGGAACGCCTTGAAGCGTCAACGTCATCGCACGACCGGTATGGCTGAGGCGTCGAATCGCAGATCCTAGCGGTTCCGAAACCGACGACGCCGTCGCCACGATGAGGACCGGTGCGCCGGCGATCCGTTTCGCAAGCGATTCCAGCGCCGCGACTGTCGCATAACCTGCGCGATGAATGTCCGGCAAAACGACGATCAGCGGTGCGGTGCGCGCCAGTGCGAGAACGGCGGAAGCGATCGAATCGTAGAGGCGCCGCCGCTCGCGATCGACGTCGCTTGCGTGCGTCCGCGGTAGCGGACGGCCGATCTCGTTCAGAAGCACGGCAAGCGCGGTAAACTCGCCCGGTCTTGCCAACTCTCGAAGGTGCGCGAGGGCCGGGCGAAGGACCGCGACCAGCGACTCATATGGCCGGCCTTCGCGCGCGGCAAGACGCCCCACGAAAACACGCGCGTCGGCGCAGCCATCGGCGAAGGCTTCCGCGAACTCCGCCTTCCCACTCGCGCGCTCGCCGATGAGAAACATCGCCGTTCCGCTTCCAGCTCGAACCTGGGCGTAGGCCGCGTCGAGCGTTGCGAGTTCTTGTTCGCGATCCATCACCGCACGCGACGGACGGACGGGACGAACGCCAACGAAGGCGCGCAACAACGTCTGCGTCTCCGAACCGGGTTCGCTCAAACGCTCGCGGCGCAACCGAAGGGCAAATCGGTCGAACTCCGCCGCCGCCCCCGCGTAGTTGCCTTTCGCGGCGAGTCCGCGCATCAGCGCGCGAACGGCGCTTTCACGCCATGGATCGGCATCGAGAATCGCGCGCGCGTGCCGAATGGCGTCGGTCGAGTGCGCGTCGTCTTCGGCAAGCGCCATGAGCGCTTCGCGCCGGAAGAGGTAGATCCGGTGTAAGCGGTCGCGCTCCGCTTCGATCCACGGCGAGTGATAACCGATAAGGAAATCCCCTCCGTAGCGATCGACGGCGGCATCGTACGTCGCCAGATCCGCTGCATCTTCTTCGAACCCGATCAAATCGCAGGTCGAGCCGGCACTGCTATTCCACTGAAGCGTGTCGCCCGTTGCGTGAATCCACGGCTGCGCCGGGTCCTCGGGAGGTAGCGCGCCTTGCAAGACGCTGACGTGCCGCCGAAGTTTGACGCGCGCATCCGATTCCCGATCGTCAGGCCAGATCAGGCTCGCGACCGCATCGAACGATTCGGGATGTGCGCGTTTGAGAATGAGGTAGGCGAGCAGCGGCAATGCGCGCGGCAGTGCCTCGAATCGATACGGCTCCCCGCGAAACGAAAAATGCGGCTCGCCAAGGAGTGCGATCCGCAGCAAGGGCTACGGAGTTTTCTTGGCGGGCGGAAGCGTCCGGTATCGCTCGGTCAGCAGATCTTGGCGCGTTCGCTCGTGCAGTTCGCGTCCGTCGACGAAGACATGCTCCAAGCGCGTCGCGAATTCGAACGGGTCGCCACTCCACACCACGACGTTGGCGTTGCGTCCGGGTGCAAGCGACCCGATCCGGTCGGCGACGCCGAAAACTTCGGCCGGCGTTAACGCGATCGCACGCAGCGCGTCGTCGTGGGACATACCGTATGCAACGGCTTCCCCCGCTTCGTACTTGGTTTTTCGCGCGTTAAAGTTGTGTGAATCGCCGCCCGGATCGCTGCTCACGAGGACGACGCTCACCCCGGCGCGACGTAAGATTGCGGGCGTTTCCTGACGCGAATTGAGGGTCGAAAAGCTGTTCGGAATATTATTCATCGCGCCCGAACGCCGGTACGACGGCAAGACAGAAACGTGCGACCATGACCGCACCTTTTATCACGTCCCTACGATTCCTTTACCGCCTCTGTGATGTGCAGCACTTGTGCGAGGAAGGTGTAGCGATCGGCGACTTCATCGATCACCTTGGTCGTTGGCTTTCCGGCGCCATGTCCGGCTTTCTGTTCGATGCGAATGAGGACCGGCGCTGAGCCGCCTTGGGCGTGTTGGAGCGCCGCGGCGAATTTGAAGCTATGTGCCGGATAGACGCGGTCGTCGTGATCTGCTGTCGTTACGAGCGTTGCGGGATAGTGCGTTCCCTCGCGTAGATTTTGCAGCGGCGAATATGCGTAGATCGCGGGAAATTGCCGTGCGTCTTCGGCCGAGCCGTATTCCGCCGTCCACGCCCAGCCGATCGTGAAGTGCTGAAACCGCAGCATGTCCATTACGCCTACGGCAGGCAGCGCGGCACCGAAGAGTTCGGGCCGTTGCGTCATACACGCACCGACGAGGAGGCCACCGTTACTTACGCCGGCGATTGCAAGCTTTTCGGTCGTGGTGTACCGCTGGTCGATCAAATACTCGGCAGCGGCGATGAAATCGTCGAAGACGTTCTGCTTCTTCTCAAACGTACCGGCGAGATGCCACGCTTCACCGTATTCTGCGCCGCCGCGAATGTTGGCCACCGCGTACACTCCGCCGAGTTCCAGCCACACGATAATTGCGGGCGAGAACGCCGGTGTCAGCGAGATATTGAAGCCACCGTAGCCGTAGAGGATCGTGGGCGCCGTCCCGTCGCGCGCGACACCCGCCCTCGATGAGACGATCATCGGCACGCGCGTGCCGTCTTTACTCGTATAAAAGACTTGTTCGCTCCTGAAGTTCACCGGGTCGAAGTTCACCGCGGGGGAAAAAACGGCCGTCGTCGTACCCCGACCGAGATCCAGCGCATAGATGGCGGCGGGTGCCACGTAGGATGTGAACGCAAAATATACGGTCGTATCCTGTTCGCGACCGGCGAATCCCGATGCCGTGCCCAAGCCCGGCAGGTTAACGTTATACGCAAGCTCGCCGCTGAGGTCGTGCACGCGCACGACCGAATGCGCGTCGTGCAGATAACTTGCGATCAACCGTCCGCCGACGAGCTGCACGCTTTCGAGCGTATCCTCAGAGGTTGGGATCACGGTCGTCATCTGCTGCGGTGCATCGACCTCAAGCGCGATGAGACGGCCGAGTGGGGCGTCGCTCGTCGTTTGAAAGAACAGCGTCGTGCCGACGTTGCCGACGAAGCCGTACTGCGCGTCGGCCGAGGTGAAGACCCCGCGCACGGCCGAGTCGCTCGAGCTGAGATCGCGCACGAACACGCGATTGCGCGATTCCGTGCCTTTGGTTGCCGATATCAGCAAGTAACGCCCGTCCTCGGTGACCTCGGAACCGAGCGTCCAGTCTTTATGATCGGGCCGCTCGTAGACGAGCAGGTCGATTGCCTGCGCCGTGCCGAGCGCGTGGAAGTACAGCTTGTGGTCGTAGTTCGCTTCTTTAAACTGCGTATCGCCCGCCGGCGCCTCGAAGCGGCTATAAAAGAAGCCGCTGCCGTCGGCAAGCCACGAGGCTCCCGAGAACTTGCTCCACTCGAGGGTATCGGGCAGGTCGCGACCCGAAGCGACTTCGCGCACACGCCATGTCTGCCAATCCGATCCCGAGGACGAAATCGAATAGGCAACGTACCGTCCGTCGTTACTGATCGAAAGTCCGGAGAGGGCGACGGTCCCGTCGCTCGAGAGGGTGTTGGGGTCGATCAGCACGCGCGCCGTCGCGCCGAGGGAACGCACGGTATACAGGACAGACTGGTTCTGTAAGCCGGCGTTCTTCGTGTAAAAGAATCGCCGTCCGGCCACTTGCGGAATTCCGAACTTCTCGTAGTTCCAGAGCGACCTCAAGCGGTTGCGAATCCCCTCACGCCGATTGGATCGTGCCAGCATGCCTTCCGTCAGTGCGTTTTGTTCCTCGACCCAGGCCGCGGTCTGCGGCGAATCGACGTCTTCGAGCCAGCGGTACGGATCCGCGACGCGCGTTCCGTGATAATCGTCGACGTGATCGAGCCGTTCGGCCTTCGGGTACTCGCCCGAGGTTTGAATGATCGAGGTCAATTACACTCCGGTTACACGGCTACGCGGGCTCTAAGTATGTGACGGCGTTCTGCCGAATCTCACTATTATACTCCAGTTGCTTGGTTGGAGTTCTATTGTTCGTCGCAACTAAGGTCACCGCCGATCCCGTCGATACGTTAATCGACGAATTCAAACGCCTGGCGTCGCGCCGCGACGTCGGCGCCGGACTGCAACGGATCGTCGGTCGTTTGCCGGTCTTGCTTGGGATCGACCGGGCCGTCGTGTACCGCTTCAATGCGGCGGATAAGCGACTTGTTATCACCCACGAAACGAGCGGTGCGACCCCCTCACTCTTGGGCTCGATCCATCCGCTCGCGCAGCTACCCGCGTTTCTGGTCAACTCGCTCGAGACCGGGATGCAAGTCGCAATCGAAGATTACGATCGCTACCCGATCGCCCCAAGCCAGCGGCGCGCTCTTCGCTTCTCGAACGTCAAGTCCAGCCTCATCGTACCATTCTCAAGCGAACGCAAACCCGCCGGGCTGCTCGTCGTCGACGTCTACAATTCGGCGCGCGCCTGGGATGCAAAAGTCCAGACGGCGCTACAAAAGATTGCACGCGTCATCGGTGCGGGAATTAGCGGGACAAAACGCGGTTTGCATATCTCTGAGGGTGATGCCACGCTCGAAATCCGCGGTGCGCAACTTAACATGTTGAGCAATCTTGCCAAGACCCTGGCGGATCACCGCGGCGCCGATGCGATCATCGATTCGGTGTCGATGCAACTCGCCGGCGTCTACGGAGCGGGTAGCGCGCGTGTTTCGATTCGGTCCAGTCACGACCGCACGATCGCCGAATCCCTCGAGACGGGCGAGACGCTCGTGCGCGACAACGGCGAAGGATCCCGCGTCGTGGTTCCGATGATCGTCAACGGCGACGGCGTCGGCGCGCTCGATATCTCGCTTGCAGCGCCAACGCTCTCGGCCGATGATGCGCAATTTCTCGAAGCGGTCGCGAATATGGTCGCCTCGGCCGTAACCACAGCCGAACGCTACGAACGTGTGCGCTACGAAGCGATCACGGACGGCCTTACGGGTATTTACAATCATCGCTTTGCTATGGAACAGTACAACGCGCTTTTCGCACAAGCGCGCTCGTCAAAAAATCCGCTCTCGCTTTTGATGATCGATATCGACAAGATGCGCGACATCAACAACGCCTACGGGCACCTGGTCGGGGATAGCGTGCTGCGCTACGTCGCATCCGAGCTCAAGGCTAGCGTCGAGTCGCACGAAGTCGCCGCCCGCTACGGCGGTGAAGAATTCATCATGGTGCTGCCCAGCACCGGCGTCGAAGAAGCAACGTCGCGAGCGCGCCGCCTCATCGAGCGCATCGCCGAGAACACCACTGACGGCGTTCCAGCCTGCACGATTTCGATCGGCATCGCCGAGACCCCAATGCACGGCACGCAAGCCGATCGGCTCCTTGAGATCGCCGATAAAGCGCTGTACGTTGCGAAATACGGCGGTCGCAATCGTCTGCACGTCGCGAATCGTAACATCAATAGCGAGTGGGAGCGCCTCGCCCAAGAAGCTTTCTTTGCCGTGCTCACCTCAAAGCAATTTTCGACCGGCCCGCACGCAATCGAAAAGGCGGCCGAACGCGTCGCCGGCTCCGGCGGTCGCAATATCGACATGGCCCTAGCGCTCGCGCAGGCCGTGGACGTGCGGGACAAATACACCAGCGGCCACTCGCATGCCGTCGCGAACTACGCGCTCAAACTCGGCAAACTACTCGCCTACGGTGACGCCGAACTCGAAGAATTGCGCCTCGGCGCGCTCTTGCACGACGTCGGCAAGATCGGAACGCCCGAGAGCATTCTCGCCAAAGACGGCCCGCTCACTGACGCGGAATTCGACATCATGCGCAAGCACCCGGGCGATGGCGCGCGTATCCTCAGCCCGATCCCGCAGATGCGGCGCGTCTCCGCCCTGGTGGAGACGCATCAAGAATCCTGGGACGGCACCGGGTACCCGCTCAAACTCAAAGGAGAGGCGATCCCGCGGTTGACGCGCATCATTAGCATTGCCGATGCCTACCACGCGATGGTTTCAACGCGCCCGTACCGCAAAGGGATGACGATCGACAAGGCCTGCGGTATCCTCACCAACGGCGCTGGCAAGCAGTGGGATCCCCGCTTCGTGCAAGGCTTCGTGCAGATGGTTTCGACGTAGGCAAGGGTCTGGTTCGGCCAATCCGGAAATGGGCACGTCGCGGGGACGTAGCTCAGTTGGTAGAGCGCCTGCTTTGCAAGCAGGATGTCTGGAGTTCGAATCTCCACGTCTCCACAATCAAAGAAAAGCCCCGCGCAGCGCGCGGGGCTTTTCTTTCAAGTCCTACCATTTGGGGCGTCGCGTTTCCAAGGAGCACCTCGCCTTTTTCCACAATGCGAACCGAATGACGACAATCGACGTGTTCCGGCTTGATTCGGATATCCAAGAGGTCGCCGTCGGCGAGCACATCGTTGAGATAGGCGACCCGGGCGACGTCATGTATGTCGTGATCGAAGGCGAGATCGAAATCCGCCTCGGTGACCGTGTCGTAGAGCGGATCGGCCCCGGCGGGATGTTCGGCGAGCTCGCGCTTATCGAGCATAAAGAGCGCACGGCGACGGCCGTGGCCACCGTCCATTCGAGGGTCGCGCCGATCGCGCAAAAGCGCTTCCTGTATTTGGTTCAGAACACGCCGTTCTTTGCAATCGAGGTCATGCAAACCATGGCCGACCGCTTGCGGCGCATGGACGCGCTGCTGCTGACAAAAGCTTAACCGACCCGAGTCCAAGCCGCGTTCGCGTCGCGAATCGGATGCACTTACATGCGGAAAACGCGATCCGGAACTCCTATTACCGCTGAAGTTCGCTCCCATTTGCAGGACCGGCGCATCGCATTCCCAAATCGTCGTCGGTCGGCCTCGGGGGATTAGCTCAGTTGGTAGAGCACTTGCATGGCATGCAAGGGGTCAGGAGTTCGAGTCTCCTATCCTCCACAATCGATCGACGCGCTTAGAAGACCTCCGCGACCTGGTCGGTTACGGCCGGAAGCGAGATATCGCGCAGTAGCGATACCGGATAGCGCCCGACTAAGACGGCGCGCGCGTGACTCCCGCCGCCGACGCGCTGGCCGACGGTGAATTCCGTTGTCATCGCGGCGATGATGAACAGCCCGCGGCCGTCTTCCGAGAGCGGATCGGACGGTAAACGACTGAGATGCCGAAATCCGACGCCGCGATCCAGCACGTGCAAGACGCTCTGCTCGCCGCTGCCGTCGACGATGATGTCGACGATTCCCGGCGCATAACGCGCAATGTTGCCGCAGAGTTCGCCGAAGACGACTTCGGCATTGGCAATATCGACCGGAGAGAAGTGCTTGCTCGAGAGCCCGTTTGAAAACGTTCGTCGAGCTTCGCGCGCCGCGTTCGCATCGGATGAATCGAACGTCGAGCGGACGATGTGCCGTTCGGATTCCTCGAAGTCGATCTTCACGACCAAGATCGCGACATCGTCGGGCGATCCATCGGGAATCACGAGGTGCCGAATCATCGCCGCTGGTCCAGCAACCGTTCGCATCCGCGGATCGAGGGCGGTTTCTTCGAGCAGGCGCGTTCCTTCGATGATGTCGTGCTTCGACTCGATTAACCCGTCCGTGTAGAGCCAGATCGCGTTGCCGGATTCGAGCGGGATCGTCGAGGCGTGGCCTTGATGCCCTTGTCGCAGTCCAATCGGCAACGTGAGATGATCGAGATCGCTGACCGATCCGTCAACTTCTAAGAGGAGCGGCGAGGGATGACCGGCCGAGGCATACGTGAGCGTCTGGCTCACGAGGTCCAAAATACCAACCCACGCGGTGACAAGAACCTCCGGGTATTCTTGTCGTAGCGCTCGATCCGAAGCATCGAGCATCAACGCGGGCTCCGCGTGGAGCTGTGCGATCCCACGCATGATTTGGCGCACGACCCCCATCACAACGGCGGCATGCAGCCCGCTCCCGGACACATCGCCGATCGTCAGCAAGACGCGACCGTCGAGGAGTCGGACGGCATCATACCAATCGCCGCCGACGTTCTCGTTGCTCAGTCCCGGCTCGTAAATCGCGTCGAACGTCAGACCCGGAACGCTGGGCAGACGCGGCGGTAGAACCGCGCGTTGGAATGCAGTAGAACGCGATAGTTCTTGTTGGTACTGTTCCTCACGAACGTCGAGCGCAATTTCCGCGCGTATCCGATCGTCGATACTGACCGCGATCCCGCTCCACGATTCGATACGCCCGCCCTCACCGCGGTTGGGATCGACATTGACGACGTGCCAGTGCCTATCGTGAGACTGGGATGCCGCACCGAGAAATTGCGCTTCACGACGAAACGATTTGCCGTTTTCCATGGCGGCCTGGAGTGAGGCGTGGAAATCCGCCGCCTCAGCGGCATCGAGCAAATGCATCCAGAGCGACGTCGATGAGAACAACGCGTCTCCCGATAGCCCCGAATAGGCGATCACCATGCGATTGACATAATTCAGCTCGCCAGCGGCATTGTACGTCCAAACCATGTACGAACTATCTTCGAGCGGATGGAACGATCCGCGTCCGTTTTTTGAGTTCGAGATCGGTATATTCGACGACGTGAACTGCATGGATGCCTAACCGTCCGCAACCGCGGGCTAAGCGGCCTGTACCCACAACCGTGCGTCCGCAAGCGTTCCGACGGGCAACCCGTTCTTGCCGCACGGCAATCAATCGCGTATGATGCGCGGGCGGAGGACGCTGGATCATCGCACCCGCGAGGGTGAGGAAAGTCCGGGCTTCATAGGGAGTGGTGGCGGATAACGTCCGCTCGGGGCGACTCGAAGGAAAGTGCCACAGAAACAAACCGCCGTGCGCGAGCGCGGCAAGGGTGAAATCGTGAGGTAAGAGCTCACGGCGCTCCACGGAGACGTGGGCGCGGGTAAACCCCACCTGAAGCAAGACCGCTCGATTACGACGCTTCGCGCGTCGCGGATTCCCGTCCGAACGAGTTACGTCGCACCGAGGTCGTCGGCAACGTCGACCCCAGAGAGATGATGATCACCGGCTTTGCCGGGACAGAATCCGGCTTACAGGCGCCCTCCGCTCTGCCTTTAGTCACAAGCCTCGTCACCTCCGACGGCGAAGCCGACCTCATGAAGCCATCGCTCTGGCGTATCGTCGCCCTGATCGGCCTGGTCGTCCTCGTCGTGACGGTGCTCACGGACTTGAGCGTCGTGACCAAAATCGGCGATCGCGGCTTTACGGCGAAACTCGTCGATGCCGATCGCCACGAAAAGTACGTGATCCTCTCGATCAGGCCGGACTCTCCGGCGACGCGGGTGCTCGCGGTCGGCGACACCTTCGAGCTTGTCGACCAACGGATCGGCGATCGCATGCGGTACCTCAAAGAAAATCCCGGCGATGTCTTTCAAATTCGCCGCGAGCGTGCGGGTACACCGACGCAAGTCGTCGCGCTCGAGATCGGCGCAAGTCACGGATCGCTCTCCATCGTTGTCTATGTCGATATTTTCTTACGCGTGGTCATGGGGCTCGTCGCCGCGGTAATCGTCGTAAAGCGGTCGGATTTGCCCGAAGGACGGGCGCTCGCGTCGTTCTTCATTCTCTTCGCGCTCGCACTCTCGACCTCGATGACCTACTATCTGAGCGGCATCGCGGTCGTCGGATTGATTTTTCTCCAGCAAATGTGCGTATTTGCTGGACTCGGGCAAGCCGTGCGCTTTGCCACGATCTTTCCTACACGCACCGAACGCGGCGTGCGCGCGTTCATCCGCCGGATCAATCCGTACTTCGTCTGGGGCATCGTCGCGATGGCCGCGTTCTTCGAATATACCGCCAACATCAAATTGGAACATCCACCGGGCTGGCTGATGATTCTCGCCAAGTCCCCGTGGGTCTACTACGTGATCGCCATTACGACGGCGTTCGTCATTGCAAGCTGGCGCTCCACGGGCGAGGAAAAGCAGCGCACCCGTTGGGTTTCGCTCTCGCTTGCGGTTGGCTTCTCCGGCCTTATCGCCGAGATCATCGCGCTGCTGACCAGGCAACACGGCGATTGGATTTATTTCTTACCGATGACCGAGCTTGCGATCCCCTTCGGTATGGGCTACGCAATCTTGCGCTACCGCGTGCTCGATATCGGGTTTGTCGTCAATCGCGCGATCGTGTTCGGCGGCGTCTCGATCGTCATCGTGCTCGTGCTCGGCGCGCTCGAATGGTTTCTCGGCAAATTTCTCGTCGACATCTCGCACACGACGAGTTCGATCATCGAACTCTCGCTCTCGCTCGTACTCGGACTCTCGCTCAAGTCGATCCACCACCGGGTCGATCGGTTCGTCGATGACTTCTTCTTCCGCGAACGCCACGAATCCGAAGCGGCAATCCGGCGCTTTGCAACCGAAGCGTCGTTCATCACCGACCTCGATGTGCTCGAAAATCGCGCGATCGAAGTGGTGGCGCGCCACGCGCACGCGGCACGGGCCGCGATGTACCTTGCCGAACCCAACCGCTTCGTCTGCGTCGCGACAACGAGCGACATGCCGACGATCGTCGATGAAAACGATCCGGCGGTCGTGCGTATGCGCGCCTTTCGCGAGCCACTGATCCTCCAGGCCGGCGATACCTCGATTTCTGGCGAGCGCGCGTTCCCGCTCATCGTTCGCGGGCATCTCACCGGAATGCTCGTCATCGGACCGAAACGCTCGGCCGAGCCGTACGCGCCGGATGAAGCGGGCGCGATTGCCGCGCTTGCCTCGGCGGTCGGCACGGCAATCGACGTGCTACAGACCGAATCGCTCAAACGCGAAGTTGACCGCATTTTGCGCGGTTCGGACGGGTCCCTCGCAGAGTTGCGCGCCGCGTGGGAGCGCACGACCGCAACCAGCGGGGCCATCGTGGCGTCTCAAGGAATAATACTGGCGACATCGCCGCCTCAGTAGGAGAGAATGTGGTTCACTTCAACAAAGACCTGACCGTCGAAAACGCCTTTAAAGTTCACGCCGGCGCTCGCCGTGTGTTTGCGCGCTTTCATCTCGGTGGCTGCTCCAATTGCGCGATCAGCGAGACCGAAACGATCGAACAGGTCAGTGAAGGCTACGGCATCCCGCTGAACATGTTGCTTGCCGATCTCGAAAAACTTTTCGAAGCACCGGAACTCGCCGTCGGCGATAAGGTAAAGCTGCCCGATGAAATCCGCTCGAAGATCCCACAGCTCGCTACCGTTCCCGAAGTCGGCGAAGTGAAAGACTTCGCAGCCGGCGCCTACACCGTGGAATTCGGCGAAGTCCGCCTTCAGGGCCTAGCCGAGGACTTCATCAAAGTCGAGCCGGTCGCGGCGGGCTAAAGCCGCCCCGCGAGAACACGAAAACGGGCGCCCCAGCGGCGCCTGTTTTGCGTCTTAGGCGTCGAGCGGCTTACGATCGACGAAACTCTCGTCCGTCCCGTGCCAGTGCGCGAGAACCGACTCGCCGGCTTTCCAGCACAGATAAATCGGCCGGCCGTCGCGAAGCGCAGGAAAGTCCAAGAGCCCAAGATCGAGGTCTTTCACGACACAGCCATGTGCCTCGATCCGGTTGATGAGCCGGACGATCTCCGCCTTAAGTTCGGTGAATTTGCGTGAGACGCGGCGGTCGTGCGTCTCCACAGGCCGGTTCGCGCGTAGCGCCGGATCGCTCTCGAGCAAGCGGATCGCGAGCTCGCGCCGCTTCGTCCACAACTCATCGAGCAGCGGCGAGAGGATCGGGATAAGGGCGTTTGCTTTCTCGGGCGAAAAAAGCTTCATGATCCTTGCGGTGTCTCGATGAGCTTGCAGTCCTTCGTTATCGTAACGGGCCTCTCCGGAGCGGGCAAGAGCCAGGCGATGAAATCGTTCGAGGATTTAGGCTACTACTGTCTGGACAATTTACCGCCGAACCTCTCGATGGCCTTGGTCGCCCTCGTCGAGCAAGGCGGAATCCATCGCGTTGCAATCGCACTGGACGTGCGCACGCACGGGCCGTTCGGCGATCCGCTCACCGCGCTCGAAGGCCTCGCTGAGGCGGGCTTCGGCCCCGAGCTGCTCTTTTTGGATGCCGGCGATGATGCGCTCGTGCGCCGCTACAGCGAAACGCGTCGCCGCCATCCGTTCGCAACCGATGCCGATCACCTCACCGTTGCGATCGCCAAAGAACGCGTGACGCTCGCACCGCTACGCGACCGGGCGCAGCACGTGTGGGACACCTCGCGCCTCACGCATGGCATGCTCAAAGAACGCATCCAAACGACGTTTCTCGGCGCTGGCGGAGCACTCAAGCTGCGCGTTGCGCTACTCGCGTTTGGATTTAAATACGGCGTACCGCTCGATGCAGATTGCGTCTTCGACGTGCGCTTCTTACCAAACCCGCACTACGTCCCCGAACTGCGGCCGCTCACCGGTGACGATGTGCCCGTTGCCGCCTACCTCGAAGCGTTACCCGAGACTGCTGTCTTTCTCGAAAAGACGCTCTCGCTACTCGACTTTCTGATGCCGCAGTACCGCAAGGAAGGGAAGTCGCAGTTGACGATCGGGATCGGCTGTACCGGCGGCCGGCACCGTTCCGTTTACTTGATGCGCCGCCTCGCCGCGCATCTTCAGGCCAATACGACCCTTGCGGTCTCGACCGAGCAACGGGACGTAGAGCGATGAAGCGCTCGATCAACGTCGTGCGTTGGTTTCTTCCCGGCCTCGGGGTCAAACGCTGGCTGCTGGTCGCGGCGTTCGGTTCGATTCTCTTGGTAAACGGTATCTCGCGCTGGTTCACCGATGAAGGCACGCACTTCCGCATCAACGAGCTGGTCGACAACATCGTGGGCGACGTGATTCCCGCTGATAAAATTTCGTTCTTGTTCATGGCGCTGGGCATCGCACTTGTCGCCCTTGGGATTTGGCGCTGGCTCAATTCGATCGTCACCGCCGTGCAGCCGTATGGCACCGATCGCATGATCGATGCACTCCTCGAAACGCGACTCAAACGCGGATACAAAATCGTCACGATCGGCGGTGGGACGGGACTCTCCACGCTGTTACGCGGGCTCAAACGTTATACGGCGAATCTCAGCGCCGTCGTTACGGTTAGCGATGATGGCGGCAGTTCGGGCCGCTTGCAAAAAGAACTCGGCGTCTTGCCGCCCGGCGATATTCGCAACTGCCTCGTCGCCCTCGCCGATGACGAAGCGCTCGTCACCGATCTCTTCCGGTACCGCTTTCGCGAAGGCGAAGGCTTGACGGGCCACTCCTTCGGCAATCTCTTTCTTGCGGCGATGACCGGCATTACCGGCAATTTCGATGAGGCGATCAAAGTCTCGAGCCGCGTGCTTAATATCAAAGGCCGCGTCTTGCCCGCGACGCTCGGTGTAGCGCGGCTGTGCGCGACCCTCGTCGACGGTACGATCGTCGAGGGCGAATCGAACATTTCGAAAGCCACAAAACCGATCAAAGACGTCTTCTTCGATCCGCCGTATGCCGCACCGCTCGACGAGGTCATCGAGGCGATCCGCGATGCCGACGCGATCGTGCTCGGACCCGGTTCGCTCTACACATCGATCATGCCCAACCTGCTCGTCGATCGCGTCGCGCGCGAAGTCGAAGCATCGAGTGCGATCAAAATCTACGTTTGCAACGTCATGACGCAACCCGGCGAAACCGATGCTTTCACCGCATCCGCGCACGTGAAAACATTGCTGGATCAGGCGCGCGCGCACGTCTGCGACATCGTGGTCGTCAACGACCAGCTTCCGAGTAAGCTGCGCAGCATCTACGCCGAAGAGGGCCAGTTACCGGTGCTCGTCGATGAACCGGAGATCGCCAAGCTCGGAGTGAAAGTCGTGCGCGCCCAAGTGATCAGTGAAACGGAGAACGTGAGGCACGATTCGGAAAAACTTGCGCGAGTGATCATGGAGATCGTCGATTCGACGATCGCGCAGCGCGCGTCGTTCGTTAAATTCCGCCAGTCGGACCCAAAAGAACCCGCCTCGACCTAGCGATCCGCGCGGCTGCTGCGCGCACAAGGGCGAGAGCTTCGCGCATCGCTCGCTCGAGCGAGATCGGTGCGGCGCAAATCGGCACGCAGACCACGCCGCGCGCGAAGAGCGCGCGTTCGACCGAAGGATCGATACTGCCGCCGAGCGCGTATACCGGGACGCCGGCACGTTGCGCGAGGTCGGCGACGCCGGCAACGGTCTTCCCGTGCAACGTCTGCACGTCGATTCGCCCCTCGCCGGTCACGCAGTATGCGGCGCCGTGCAGGGCGCCCGCGAGTCCGCGCACTTCGGCCACGACATCGACGCCGCGACGCAAACGCGCACCCGCAAGTGAGGCAAGACCGAACCCTAACCCGCCGGCCGCGCCTGCCCCCGGCAGTTCCCGAAGATCGCTCTCCCGCACGCGCGCGATCGCGTCGGCGAACGCAAGCAGCCCGCGTTCGGCTCGCTCGGCGACCGCGCCGGTCGCGCCTTTTTGCGCACCGTAAATCGCGGTCGCGCCGGTCGGCCCGAGGAGTGGGTTGTCGACATCGCAGGCGATTTCAAAGGCCACGGATGCAAGACGTGGGTCGAGGCCACTCATATCGATCGAGCGCACGTCGATAAGCCGCGCCGGCGTCGGTTCGATCGCCTCGCCCACAGCATCGAGGAAGCGCACACCCAAGGCCGCGAGTGCCCCGGCACCCCCGTCGTTGGTCGCGCTCCCGCCGATGCCGAGTACGATGCGTTTCGCCCCATCGTCAAGTGCGGCGGCGATGAGTTGACCCGTCCCGTAGGTCGTCGCCGCAAGAACGTCACAACGGTCCACCGGAACAAGCTCCAACCCCGAGGCCGCCGACATCTCGAGAATCGCGACATCGGCTTCGCGCGCAAACCGCGCGTCGATCGGATCGCCGAGCGGACCGCGCACGCGCGCTTGGCGAGCGAATGCGCCGCTCGTCAAAAATGCGTCGACCGTCCCCTCGCCGCCGTCGGCCATCGGCACGACACGAACGTCGAGGTTCGCATCGACGTCGTGCAAGCCGTCGGCTATGGCGCGTCCGATTTCGGCTGCGGTGGCACTCCCCTTGAATTTGTCCGGAGCGACGAGAACGTGCAGTGTTACGGGGATTTCCGGAGCGCGATGACGACGCTTACCGTTTGCCCTGCGGCAAACGATGTTGAATCCGTCGACGAACTCGCGTACCCCGCGGCCGCCGCCGAGTAATCGTCTTGTCCGATCGGCACGTTTTGCACTTTAAAGACACCGTCAGCACCGGTCGGAGTCGAATTGCTCACGAAGTTGACCGTCACGATCGCACCCACGATCGGAAGATTCGTCACCGAATCGACCACGCGTCCAGTGAGCGTCGCGTAATTTTGCGAGGCCGGGAGCGCGGGTCCGCCGCAGGCGGCAAGCGCGAGGAGCAATACGATGGCGATCGGGCGCTTCATGCCGTGCGCATTGGCTCAGGCCGGAACCACGCCCTCTTCTTTGTCTTGCTTCTCAAGGTTGCCGATCTTCTCTTCGATCAGCCAGCGATTTGCTTCATCGCGATTCTTGTCCGGCACGCGGGCTTTGAGCCACGTGACGATTTCTTCGTCGGTGTGCATGTCCTCGATCGCGGCGTTGAACACGCGCTCGGTGATCCCCCAGCGATCCATCACGCCGCGGTCCATCGGACAGGGATAAATGTAGTCAAAAATCGTTTGATCGCGCGCGGCGCGCGCCTTATCGAATAAGCGGGCGAGCCACAGAAACCGGTCGATCGATTCGCGACCGCGTCGTGGAAAAACAGAACCGCTACGGAAGTCGGTCGGCACGAAACAGTTCCTCCCTTCAAGGACAAGAGTCTGGCAACACTTTGACGCAGGCAGGGCTCCCGCGGTTGCGGAAGCGCCGAATCATTATGGCGCTCAGCACACCTATACCCAAAGCCCGTAGCGGCGAAATGCACTACTTCAACGACGCGCTCGAAGCCGTCGGCCGCACGCCGCTCGTACGGCTCAACAAAGTCACGGATGGTGCGGAGTGCCTGGTGCTCGCCAAGGTGGAATACGTCAATCCCGGGGGCAGCGTAAAAGACCGGCCCGCGGTCGCCATGATCGAGGAAGCCGAAGCCTCAGGCTCGCTCAAAAAAGGCGCGACGATCATCGAGGCGACGAGCGGCAACACCGGTACCGGCCTTGCGATGGCGGCTGCGATCCGTGGCTACCGCTGCATCTTGGTCATGCCCGATAAGATGTCGAGTGAGAAAATTGACTTACTGCGTGCCTACGGCGCTGAAGTCGTCATCACGCCCACCAACGTCGCAAACGACTCGCCCGAGTCGTACTATAGCGTAGCCAACCGGCTTACGTCCGATATCCCCGGAGCCTTCCAGCCCGACCAATGGCACAATCGTAACAACCCCGATGCTCATTACCGCTCTACAGGCCCAGAGATTTGGGAGCAGACCGGCGGGAAGATCACACACTTTGTGAGCGGCATGGGAACGGGCGGCACGATCTCCGGCACCGCGCGTTACCTCAAAGAGATGAACCCGAAGATCGTCGTGGAGGTGCCGATCCCGAAGGCAGCATCTATTCGGGCGATACACCCAAGTCGTACAAAGTCGAGGGGATCGGCATGTCCTACCTGCCGGTCACGGTCGACATGCGCGTGATCGATCAAACGATTCGCATCGGCGATAAGGAATCGTTCCTCATGGCACGCCGCGTGACGCGCGAAGAAGGCTTGCTCGTGGGTGGTTCCTCCGGTACCGCGGTCGCTGCGGCGGTACGCGTCGCCAAGACGCTGCCCAAAGACGCGGTGCTCGTCGTGATGATGCCCGATTCCGGCCGAGGCTACATGTCGAAAATTTTCAACGACGAGTGGATGAAAACCAACGGATTCATCGAGGATGAGCGACGCAAAGATACCGTCGGCGACGTCCTTCGCTCGAAAGTCGGGCTCACGCAACTCATCACCGTCGGCCCCACCGCCGTCGTGCGCGAAGCGCTCGATCTCTTGCGCAAATACGAAATCTCTCAGCTTCCCGTCATGGACGGCGACAAAGTCGTCGGCAGCGTCAATGACGTCGCCGTGATGCAGGCCGTCTTCGATCACTCGGATCTTCTGCATAAACCGGTGAGCGAAGTGATGGGACGCCCGTTCCCGATGCTCAGCGTCAACGACGACGTCGATAAGGCGTACCGGCTCCTCACGCTCGCGAATCCCGCGATCATCGTGACTGAAAACGACAAGCCGATCGGCGTACTCGCGCGTCAGGACATCATCAGCTTCCTCTCAGCGTCGAGTCAAACACTCTAGAAGTATGAAGATCGCCATCACCGGAGCCGCGGGAACGATCGGCTCGCGCCTCGCCACGCACCTTGCAACGAGTCACCCGGTCGTCCGCATCGATCTCCACGACGCCGATATCATCGCCGACGTGCAAGACCTCGCTATGCTCGAAGCGGCGTTCGCCGGCTGCGATGCCGTCATCCACCTTGCCGGCAAAGTCGAAGTCGAAACGTCGTGGGAGGACACCTACGGTCCGAACATTTTGGGTACGTACAACGCCTTCGAGGCGGCGCGCCGCGTCGGTGCGAAACACATCATCTTTGCAAGCTCGAATCACGCCGTCGGTATGTACGAAGTCGATGAAAAACCGGCGATCTACGAAGCGGCCTCGGGGATGCTCGTGGGCATCGACGATCCGTACCGCCCCGACGGACTTTACGGCGTGTGGAAGGCCTTCGGCGAGACGCTCGGCCGCTTCTACAGCGACAAATACGGGCTCCGTGTGGCCTGCGTGCGGATCGGTTCGATCACCAAAGAAGACGATCCCAAGCACGAGAGCGTGCGCAAGTCGTCGGGCTGGCTCAATCTCACCGACGAGCAGAAGTTCAAGCGCTACGCCGCGACCTGGATGTCGCAGAACGATTTCGCGCGTCTCGTCGGTGCAATTCTCGCCCACGACGTACCGTTCGCAACGGTCTACGGTGTCGGCGATAACGCGACGCGCTTCTGGGACCTGGAACCCGGCCGCGCGATCTACGGGTTCTGGCCCCAAGACGGCGTGCGATAGGCACACCCGAAGACCATCCGGAAGGGCAATTCATGGAATTTAGCACGCGCGCCATTCACGTCGGACAAGAAGCGGATCCCACCACGGGCGCGACGATCGTCCCCGTGTACCAAACCTCCACGTATACGCAGACGGCGGTCGGCGAACACAAGGGCTTCGACTATAGTCGCACCGTGAATCCCACGCGCATCGCGCTCGAACAGCAACTCGCCTCACTCGAAGAAGCCGAATTCGGCAGCGCATTCTCATCCGGGATGGCCGCGACCGCAGCCGTGCTCAACTTGCTCTCCGCGGGCGATCATGCGATCGTGACCGACGACCTCTATGGCGGCACGTACCGGCTCTTCACCAAAGTGCTCACGCGCTATGGACTCGAGTTCACCTACGTCGACATGAGCGATCTTGCGGCCGTGCGCGCCGCGATCAAACCGAACACGAAGATGTTCTGGATCGAAACCCCGACCAACCCGCTGCTCAAACTCGTCGACATCGCAGCGATCGCGAAGATGAAGACATCCGGCCAAACGGTCATCGTCGACAACACGTTTGCATCGCCGTATTTCCAATCACCGCTCGCGCTCGGAGCGGACGTCGTCGTACACTCGACGACGAAGTACATCGGCGGTCACAGCGACGTAATCGGCGGCGCGGCGCTCACGAATAACAAAGACCTTCACGAATCGATCAAATTCCATCAAAACGCGGTCGGCGGCGTACCGGGCCCGATGGATGCGTGGCTGACTATGCGCGGCGCGAAGACGCTCGCGATCCGCATGCGCGAGCACGAATCGAACGCCAAGGTCGTTGCGGCGTTCCTCGAAGGTCGCGACGACGTTGCGCGCGTGTTCTATCCCGGCCTTACCTCGCATCCGCAACACGAGCTGGCGAAGAAGCAAATGCGCGGCTTCGGCGGGATGGTCTCGTTCACGCTGCGCGGACCCGAATCGCGCGCGCTCGAGTTCGCCAAACACACCAAGCTCTTCAGTCTCGCCGAGAGTCTCGGTGGCGTTGAATCGCTCCTTTGCCATCCGGCGCGTATGACGCACGGCTCGATCCCCAAAGAAGAACGCGAACGCCGCGGTGTCACCGACGGACTGTTGCGTCTCTCGGTCGGCATCGAAGGCGTGAACGATCTTGTCGGCGACCTCACGCATGCGCTCGATACGACGCTGTCCTTAGCGAAGATCTAACCCTGGTGGGCTGGCCCCGTGCGGTCACGCTGCATGGCGACTCCGTCGTTCTCGAGCCGCTGGGGGCTGCCCACCACGACGATCTCGTTGAGGCCGTACGCGACGGGGAGCTTTGGAATCTCTGGTATACGAGCGTCCCGACGCCCGAGGGTATGGCCGCGGAGATCGAGCGCCGTCTGCACGAGCAGGCAACCGGCTCGATGATGCCCTTCGCGCTCGTCGAGCGAGCCTCTGGTTCCACTGTCGGGATGACGACCTATTGCAATAGCGATGAAGCAAACCGTCGCCTGGAAATCGGCTACACGTTCTATCGTAAACGCGTTCAACGAACTCGATTCAACACCGAAGCGAAGCTGCTTCTCCTCACGCATGCCTTCGAGACGCTCGAGTGCATCGCCGTCGAGTTCCGCACCTCGTCGATGAACCGGCAAAGTCAGGCCGCAATCGAGCGGCTTGGCGCACGACTCGACGGCATACTCCGGAGCCACGGTCACCATAGCAACGGCACGCTGCGCGACACCTACGTTTACAGCATCACGGCGGCCGAATGGCCGGCCATTCGTGCCGGACTACGGCACCAATTGGATCGACCGCCCTCCTAGAAGGCCTCCGATACACGAATTCGTAAGCGTGTGTGATGAACGTGTTGGGTGCGATCGTCGTTCTTTTCGGGCTTTCCGCGTCGGCTGCCGTTGCAGACGAACACCACGCATACGCCGCAACACCGACGCGTGCGGCCGATCTCGCAGTTGGAGGCGTTGCCGGTATTCGAACGATCGCCATGAATGTTGTCGGTCGATACGCGGTCGTTCTCACCAAAGGCGGCATTCTCGAAGGCGAGCCGGCTACGGACCCGATCCTCGTCGAGCGCTTCGCCTTTGGATGGCAAGCAACGAATGATCTGAGCTCGGACTGCCAGATTCGACAGCTCCCTCTGACGCGTGCAGAAAAAAAACGACTCATGTATAAGATGCCCAAACCGCACGTCAGCGAACGAACGTGCGATTCGATAACCGCCGATCGTGGGACCCGGGCAGATATCGAGGCGGTGCGTCAAAAAATGCAAGGGCCGTTTACACCTGAAGTTGCCGTCTCCGGGCGGTTCGCGCGCGGGCTTTGGTATGGCTCCGGCGGGGGCGCGACGCTCTTTGGCAAAGACCGTGGCACCTGGACGCGGATTACCGGCGGCGGCGGCGTTCTGGGAGTCCAAACGATGCGCGAATACGGAGTTCCTCTGCGGCACGCATGCATCATCGACCCAATCGACTCCGCGTGCAATAGTTCGATCCACCGTGGTGCCGGACACATACGAGGAAGCCCGACGCGATAAACTGTCGGCTATCCGTCGTGCATGCAAGCCGACGCTACGTGTATGGCGCCCGCGATCGGGTACGAGTGGTCTATGCAGAATCTCAATGGAAAACATGTTGCTGCCCTCGTGTGCGACGGCTTCGAAGAAGTCGAACTCACCCAGACCGTCAAGGCACTTCGGGATGCGGGTGCCGTCGTCGACATCATCTCCGAGAAGCGCGAGCCGCTTCAGGCGTTCCAGCACCTCAAGCCTTCGATCACGGTGACACCCGATAAAACCTTCGATGAGGTCAAACCCGAATCGTACGACGCACTCTTGCTCCCCGGTGGCGGCCTCAATGCCGATGCGATTCGCATGTTATCGCAGGCGCAGGCCTTCGTGAAGTCGTTCGATGCAGCGCAAAAACCGATCGCGGCGATCTGTCATGCACCGTGGCTGCTCATCTCGGCGGGAGTTGCGGAAGGTCGTCACCTCACCAGTTATGCGACGATCCAGGACGATCTGAAAAACGCCGGCGCACGATGGAGCGATCAGGCGGTCGTCGTCGACCGCAACTTCGTCACCAGCCGCCAGCCGGATGACATCCCGCAGTTCAACAAAGCGATGATCGAACTCATCGCGCAAGGCGCTCCGGCAACCGCCGCAGTTCGTTAAGACCCTACTCACATCGCAACGCGTCCGGTGCGAAAGCGCCGGGGGCTTCGCCCTGCCTCGCGAACTGATCCACATGATCAAAGGCTTTGCTTCCTTCATCATGCGCGGGAACGTCATCGACCTAGCGGTGGCGGTGGTCATTGGGGCCGCGTTCGGCGCAGTCGTCACGGCGTTTGTGAAAGACCTCATCACACCGCTTATCGCTGCGATCTTCGGCAAGCCGGACTTTGCAGCGCTGAGGTTTACGATCAACAACAGCACATTCATGGTCGGCGATTTCGTCAATGCGATCGTCGCGTTTTTGCTGGTTGCTTTCGCGATCTACTTCTTCGTCATCTCACCGATGAACGCGGTTACGGCTCGATTCAAGAAACCCGCCGCCGACGGAGCGCCTGCGATGCGCGAATGCCCGGAGTGCACGAGCGATATCCCGGCCGCCGCAACGCGCTGCAAATTCTGCACCGCAGTCTCCGCGCCGGTGAGGATCTAAAACCGCAGCAACGCTTCGTACGACGCGCGCTTTTCCGGCGACGCGAAATCGATTGGGAGCCGACCGTCGTCCGAGCGAACCTCACGGCGCGCGCCCGCGACGAGGAGTGCCTCGATTGAGTCATCGTCCCCATTCTGCGCGGCTTGATGGAGCGGGGCGATGCCGCCGCGTTGAGCGACGTTGGGGTCGGCGCCATTCGCGAGCAATAGCGAAACGAGCGTTGCCTGATGGGCCGAAACCGCGCTCTGCAACGGCGTGACGCTCATGACATTTTGCGAGAGTCCGTCGATCGTCGCCCCGCGACCGATCAATAAGCGCGCTGCGCCGAGTCCGCCGAAGTACGCGGCAAGATGCAGCGGTGTAAATCCGTCCGGCGCGACTGCATCGACCGCCGTCGGATCTTCCCCGAGTCGCTGCGCGAGTGCATCAGCATCACCGAGTGCGGCGGCTTCAAACACATCGAGGAGCGGAATCGTGCGAGCAAGGCGATACGCCTGCGCACGGTTGCCCGCATAGAGCGCTGCAAGAATCGCTGATGCCACGACTATTCCCGATCCAAGACTGAAGCGAGCAGCGGGAGCGAGACTTCGTAGCGGTAGCCGACGTTGCGATGGTCGTCATCAAACTCTTCGTGCTGGACTGCGAGGCCCGCATCGCGCATCCGCGCGACGAGGATACGCGCGCCGATATCGAGCCCGTATTCATCGCGTCGGCCGCAATCGATGTACCGCAAGCGCATCGCTTCGAGCGCCGGAAGACTTGTCGTAATGCGCTCGCACGGGTCGAATGCGAGCCAGCGCGCGAAGACATCCGCACGCAGCTCGCCCGTTTTGCGATCCCACGGCAGATCGATCGCAAACGCGTGCGCGCCGGCGGGCGAATACGCCGCACCGTAGCCGAGCATCTCGATCGTTTGATAAAAGGCCTGAGGACGCTTGGGCATCGACTCGAACGCCGCGACGAACGCCGCGATCGAGTCGAATTTTTCGAGCGTTCGCTGGGCGGCCGGGAACGAGGGCAGATGCGCGTAGCCGAAATACAAGTCGCCGCTATGCGATGCGAGAGCCGCAAACGTTCGCGGATACGCAAGCGAGAGATGCAGTGCGCCGAAGCCGCCGGAGGATTTCCCAAATACCGCGCGGCCGCCGGCATGCGCGATCGTCCGATAGGTGCGATCCACTTGTGGAATGACCTCCTCGACCGTATAGGTCGCGTAGTTGCCGTTGTGCACGGAATCGACATACTGCGAACCGCCGAGCCGCGTGAAGCCATCGACGATCGCGAGCATGACCGGCGGCATCGTCCCGGTGGTGATGAGCCGGTCGAGCCACTGTACGACGTTGGTCTCCCACGCGCGCCCGCTCACGAGTCCTGCGACATCGCCCGTGTACCCGTGCAGGCAGTAGAGGACGGGGTAGCGCTTCGAGCCTGCGGGGTCGTACCCCGGCGGCGTGTAGACGGCGAGGGGCCGCTCTGCGGGATCGCCGAGCGGATTGCCCGCAAGCGACGCGCTGTGGACCGTCTCGATCGTAAGCTGGCCTTGGAGTCGGAGGAGACGCGAGAGGTCGTTCATCGTTACCATTTTTTCCAGGGCCGTTCGATTCGCCTCGATAATCATCGAGGGTGATACGCGGTCTCGGAGCGCGCAGCGCACTCGCCGTCAACGTCATTACGATGATTGGCGCGGGGCCGCTCATAACGATCCCCCTCGTCGTCGTCGCGCTCCACGGGTCGGTCTCGGTCGCCGCGTGGGTGCTCGGCGCGCTCATTGCCATTTGCGACGGTCTGGTGTATGCAGAACTCGCATCGCGTTTTCCCGGCAGCGGCGGTACGTACGTATACTTGCGCGAGGCGTTCGGAGCGTCGCGTTTCGGAAAGCTCTTCGCCTTTCTCTTCGTCTGGCAGTTTATTTTCTGGGCACCGCTGACGCTTGCATCCGGCTATATCGGCTTCGCCCAGTACGCGGGCTATTTGGCACCGATTTTCGGAACGAACCAGATCGCGCAACGGGCTCTCGCCGTCGGGGTCGGTGCGCTTACGCTCTTTTTGCTCTATCGCGCGATCCCAACGATCGCTCGCGTCGCCACCGGCTTGAGCGTCGTTGCCGTGGCGACGATCGTCATCATCGCGTTTGCCGGATTGACGCACCCAACCGTGTCACTAGCGACGATCGTGCCGCAGTCGTTCACAAGCGTCGGTTGGCTCGCGCTCGGTTCCGCACTGATCTACATTCTCTATGACTACTCAGGCTATAATGAAGTGTGCGCGCTCGGCGATGAAGTCCGCGACCCCGTGCGCACGATCCCGCGAACGATCGTCCTCTCCGTTGCCCTCGTTGCAACGCTCTACGTGCTGCTCAACCTCGGCGTGTTCAGCGCCATCCCCGTCGATCTCGTCGCCAAATCGCAGTCCGTCGCATCGCTCGTGATCGAACGCACCTGGGGTGCGATTCCGGCTGCGATCGTGACGGTACTCATCCTGATCACGGCATTCGCCTCAACGTACGGACTGCTGCTGGGATCGGCGCGCATCCCGTACGCGGCCGCGCTCGATGGTAACTTTCTGCGCCCGTTCGCGCATTTGCACGCAAGCGGAAAATTCCCCGACGTCTCACTTGTCGCCCTGGGACTCATCGCACTACCCGCGACAGCGTTCCTCACCCTCGATCAGGTGATCAATGCCCTCAGCGCCGGGATCTTCCTGATCCAGGGGATCGGTCAGATCGCAGCACTCGTCCTTTTGCGCCGGACGGCTCCGCCCGCACCGTATCGCATGTGGCTCTTTCCGCTCCCAGCGATCGTCGCGCTCGGCGGCTGGGTCGCCCTCTTCACGCAGACCACGACGACGGGGATGGCCTTCGGCGTCCTCACCCTGGCACTTGGTGCCGTCGTCTTCTTCGTGCGCGCGAAACGCATGCGCAGTTGGCCCTTTGCCGCGATCGCTTCGCTCGCGTTCGTCTTTGCCGGCCATCAGTCGGCGAGCGCCGCCGACTTCACGCACAGTGTTAGTGTGGAGCGCAGCAGCACATCGACGCTGCTCGTCGACGGACGGCCGTTCTTCATGTACGGCGCGTCGTTTTTTTACGACCGGCTGCCGCGCTCGTCGTGGGCACCGTCGCTCGACGCGCTCGCCAGGCTCGGCATCAACACGATCGATCTGTACGTACCGTGGAACTGGCACGAACTCTCCGACAACGATTTCGACTTCGACGGTCGCACGAGCCCGCGCCGGGACCTCGGCGAACTCATCGCGCTCCTCAAGACGCGCGACTTTAAAATCATCGTGCGGCCGGGGCCGGTCATCCGCAACGAGTGGCGCAACGGCGGCTATCCTGCGTGGCTGCTCGCGCGCCCCGAATACGGCATGCCGCTGCACGATATTCTTGAAGGCCGGTATCCGGCGACGGCGACCTTGCAAAATGCGAACAGCGATGACGCAGCCTCCGCGTGGCTCCAAAATGCAACGCACCTGCGCTATTCCGAACGATGGATTCAAACCGCGCTCCAGCAGTTCGTCCCGGTCGCTGACAAGGTCATCGCCGTCGCGCTCGACGACGACCAAGGCGCCTACATCGACAACCAAACCTGGCCTGCGCCGCACTTGCACGCGTACCTCGACACGCTTGCTGCCGACGTGCGCGGCGTCGTCGGGCCGCAGCTCCCGCTCTTCATCAATACCTACGAGATGAAGGTGACGGCGAGTTCACCCGTCTGGGCGATGGGCAACTGGTATCAGAGCGACGCGTTTAGCATCGGCGAACACGACCGGGGCGCGCTCGAATTTTCGACCGCGCTCTTGCAGACGCGTCCGCACCAACCCGTCGCGATGAGCGAATTCCAGGCGGGCTGGCTGCAACAACCCGAAGCGACGCGACCGCGCCCCGCCGATCCGAGCAACACCACGCTGGCACTGCACTCAATTTTGGGCTTCGGAGCACACGGGGTCGTCAATTTTCCGGCGCAAGATTCGATCGCTCCCGCCGGCTGGGAAGCCCCGTTCTCCAACATGCTCTACGATTGGGACAGCGCACTTGGAGTCGATCCGAACGTCCACCACGCGCGCTACGCGCCGATGCGAAACTTTGCCGATCTCGTGAGCGTGTACGGAGGGGCGCTTGCCTCCGCGCACCGTGATGCCGATGTCGGAATCGCGTACCTGACGAGCGCGTATGACGAGCGGACGTTGCCCCAAGCGGAAATTTTCTCGATTGCGGCGCGCACGCAAGAAGCACAGCGCGCATGCCGAAACGCGGGATTGGTGTGCGACTTGATCGACGTGCGTTTCAGCGATGAATCGACCCTCGAACGCTACCGCCACATCGTCGTTCCGAGCGTGCCCCGAGCAGGACGCCTCATCACGCTAGTCCGTCTCAAACTTACCGCCCTGCAGGCACGCGGCGTCAAGGTCGTCGGTTCGATTGCCGAGATTGGCGACCTCAAAGACCGCGCGGTCACCGGCGTCGCGGGCGCAAACGTGCTGCACGACGACCGTTCGCGCGCAACGTTCGTCGACGTCCCGAACTACGACATCAATCCGCTTGCGATCAAGGAAATTGCGTTCCGCCGAGTCGATGGAACGCGCGAACGGATCGGCCCGCTGGATATCCCGGGACGCGATGCACTCCTCATCGCCGCCGACGTGCCGCTGCGTTCGCTTATCGATTCATTCGGGTCCGCCGACCGACTCGTCCTCACGACGTGTCACCCGCGGCGCAGCGGCGCCACGATCGAATTCAGCTCACCCGCCGACTGTTTGATCCGCTTCAAAATTGGCGAGCGACATCTCGAGTTCAAAGCCCGCGCCCCGCAAGTCGTCGCTCTCACGAGCGCCGGTGCCGAACTGCGTGATGCACCGCTGCCGGACGCGGCGCAAGCGGCTGCGATCACCGCACCCCAGACGCTGCTCGTCCGCGACGACGTGCGCATCCCAGTCGTCTATCCGCAGCAGGCAAAGCCCGGCGAGGCGATCGCCTATAAAGCCGATTTGCTCGAAGACGGCGCGCCGCTGGTCGTGCTTGAAAACGAGCGCGTTCGCGTCGTGGTCTCTCCCAACGCCGGCGCGCGCGGCTTTGTCTTCGAGTCGCTTGCAACGGGCCGCAGCGGGTTCACCTCGATCGGTGCGATGCGCGATGACGTGCTCGTCCAGCAGCCGCCGTCGACGACCGATAAGATCGCGAAATACACGCGCAGCTTTCCGGCCGGCTTCTTTAACCGCAAGTACGCCGCAGCTGTCCTCGCATCCGGATCGCACGCCGTCGTGCGATTGGCGTACAATCCGCCCGATGTCTTCCCCAACGGCGAACACATCGAACGCACGCTGACCCTCGAACCCGGCGCAACATCGTTCTCAGTCGACGAGCAGGTGACGTTCGGCGACGATCCCGACGCACGCGAACAACGCGCGATCGTCATCTCGTCGCTCGGCCTGGTCGGCAACGCGGAGGATCTGCGCGTGATCGGCCGCGACGTGCGCGGATTTACGCCCTCGACGCAGACGGTCGAACGCGATGCGCTGGGCATCTACAATCAAGTTACGCACGACGTCATCGCGCTTTCATGGAGGCACGGCGATGTCGAGAAAGCCGAAGCCACGGTCGGCGACGGTTCGGTGATCGCCAGGCTTCGGCTCGCACCGGGACCGGCGCGGCACATGGTGTACCGCCTGGATTCCGCCGAGTCGCTTGACGCGGCTCGCGCGCTCGTTGCGAGCCCACAAGGGCGTCGGGTCGGTTCCGCGAATTTGCCCGGGTCGGGGAAGTGGCGAAATGGTATACGCAGTCGCCTCAAAAGCGACCGAGTGTGAGCTCATGTGGGTTCGAGTCCCACCTTCCCCAAGGTAACTTGCCGATGATGACCACTGCTACGACGTTCGGCCGCGGCGCGCTCCGCGGCCGCGTCCGTGTTCCCGGAGATAAATCGATCTCGCACCGCGCTCTTCTGTTCGGTGCAGTTTCACGCGGAACGACGGTCATCTCGAATTCCAATCGCGGCGCCGACGTGCGCGCGACGCGCGAAGCACTCGCGGCGATGGGGATCCGCATTCAGCACTGGGCAGGCCGCGATAATGGGGCGACGCTTGTCGTCTCCGGCGGCACGCTCTCGGACCCCGTGCAAGTCATCGATTGCCTGAACAGCGGCTCGACGGCGCGCATGCTTATGGGTTTGATCGCCGGTGCCGGCGTGCGCGCGCGGTTCATCGGCGATGAATCGCTCGAGCGCCGCCCGATGGAACGCGTGGCGGTCCCCTTACGCACGATCGGCGCGACCATCGAGACGACGAACGGCCGGCTTCCAGCGACGATCGCCGGCGTGCGACATCCCGCAGGCGGAACCTTCCAGCTCTCCGTCCCCTCGGCGCAAGTAAAATCGGCGATTTTGCTCGCGCATCTCAGTGCCACGGGCACGGTCAAAATAACCGGCGATCGTTTCAGCCGCGATCATACCGAACGGATGCTGCAGCGGTTCGGTGCGGAGGTCGACTGGGATGGCGAAACGATCGTATTCGAACCGCGACCGCTGATCGGAACCGAGATCGAAGTGCCCGGTGATATTTCTGCCGCCGCGTTCTTCTTCGTCGCCGCCTCGATCGTACCGGGCAGCGATCTGATCGTCGAACGGATCGGGGTCAACCCGACGCGCACGGGTATCGTCGATGCGCTGCGCGCCATGGGCGCGGACATCACCTACGAGAATTACATCGAAGTCGGCGGCGAACCGATCGCCGATGTCCGCGTGATCGCAACACCGTTGAACGGCACCTCGATCTCGGGCGCCCTCGTCTCGCGCATGATCGACGAGCTCCCGGTTTTCGGCGTCGCCGCCGCCTTCGCCGCAACGCCCAGCGTCGTGAGCGGCGCCGAAGAGTTACGCCAAAAAGAATCCGACCGAATCGCGACCCTCGCCGCGCTCTTACGCGCCGTCGGCGCCGACATCGAGGAGCGTCCCGACGGCTTTGCGGTCCAGCCCGCCAAGCTGCACGAAGCGACCTCTCCGGTTGCTAGCGCCGGCGATCACCGAATCGCGATGAGCGCGGCGGTACTTGCGGCCGGAACGGGGAACATTGTGGTCGATGACGCGGCACCGATCGCCATCAGTTTTCCGGATTTCCAGGAGATATGGACAACAGCACAATCCTAGCTGATGAATTCGAACGCGAATCTCACCGCATCGACCAGCTCGTCTGGGATGCGATGGCGATCCGCAAAGGGGAATCCGTGCTCTTTGCGGGCGCCAGCATCGATCCGCTCTGGTTCGTTCGTGCCGTGCAAATCGGCGCGGACGTGACGGTCATCGAATCCGATGGCGAACGCCTCGGATCGCTCGCCGACGTCGGCATAAAAACGGTACGCGGAAGTACCACGACGATTCCCGCGCGCGAAAATAGCTACGATGCGGCGATCGCGTTCCACTATCTGCACGAAGTCGATCCCTTCTTCCACGCGCAGATCATCTCCGAACTCTCCCGCGTCGCACAGCGCGTCGTCATCGTCGAGCCTGCGCCGCCGAGCGATCCGCTCGGGCGCCGTATCGCTGCACTCTACTCGCGTGCAAAGCGCGAACTCGGCGCCTTTGAATACTACCAAATCCTCGACTACTGGAAAAAACTGCTGACCGTCGTCAAAGCCGACGTCACGAGCGTGACGTACTCGTTTTTGCGCGTGCCGCCGCGCGAGTACATCGAAGATACGGTGCGCTTGATTCTTCAGACGATGGAAGTCGAAGAAACACCGAAAGCCTATCTCGACGAACTGCGCGAACTCGCAAAACGTCCAGGCGGCCAGTTGTTGCCGCAGTCGCGATATGTGCTCGTCGCTGCTGCCGCGGGTGAGATTCCGACCGACGGTGCAGGGACGCTCCTGCGCGAGGACCCCGCCGAACGGATCAAACGCGCGAACGACGCGGCGATCGCCGCATTCGCGCATAACCCGCAAGCACCGGCTCCGCCGCCACCGACGCCGAAAACGCCGCCGGCACCGATCGCACCTGGCGCACTTCCCGCCGCGTTCTCACAGCCTGCGTTGCAGGCGCCCGGCAATCCGCCGCCGCCCTATAATCCCGCCGCGCCGATTCCAAGTAGTCCGTTCTTCCCAGTGGCGCCGCCGGCCGCAGTGCCCGGAGCAGTTCCGCCGCCGACCGGATTGCCTTCCGCGTTCTCGTTCAAGCCGACGGGCGATGTGTCGAGCGAAACGATGATGCCACCGGTCAATCCGCTGCCGGAGACGCGTCAGGGTGGACCTTTCCGATTCGGCGGTGCGCTGCCCGAAGTCCCCGTCGGGATGCCGCCGGGTGTCCCCGAAGCCGCACCAGCTCCCGCATTTGGCTCGCCGTTTGCAGTGCCGTCCCAGGTGGAGCCTGCGGACATGCCCTTTGGTGTGCCACCGACTGCACCGGCGGCTCCCAGCGGCTGGGCGTGGGAGCCGCCTGAAGCCCCTGCCGAAATTAACCCGTTTGGGGCCGTGCCAGGAGCCGCCGAACCGTTCGGTTTACCGCCGCAGCCACCACCCGGCAGCCCTTTCGGTCCCCCGCCGGACGCAAGCGGGTCAAAGCCCTAGCGGGAGATGCGGCGTAACCAGGCGATATCGCGCTGGATCGTCGCAAGCGCGACTTTCGAGCGCGCGATTAGCGGCGCAATGTGGTCTACAGCGCCTTGAAGTTTCTCCAAACTAGCCGCAACGCGGGCCGGATCGATACCGGGCGGCCCGTCGGCGAGCTCTGCTAGGCGCCTCTGCAGGCGTTTTGCCTCGCGCGCGCCGCGCACGAGCATCACGACGATCAGGTCGAGCAGAATAAACGCAAAAACGCCCGCAAACCAAGTTGCAAGCGTCTCAAATGACATCAAGCGGGTCCCGAGCTACGCTGCGGTATCGCTCTTGGAGGGAGTAACCGATTCCGCGGGCGGTGCGACGCGCGAATCGTTAATATAGAATCCCGAGCCTTTGAACACGATTCCGGCGGGATTGAACACGCGGTTGAGCTTGCCGCCGCATTTGGGGCACGCTTCGCCGTGACTTTCTTTAAAGCCGTGACGCACTTCGGTCGTCTCATGGCATTTCTCGCACTTGTAGTCGTAAAGGGGCACGTCGTTCTCCGGTTTGTGGCGCTACACTAGGGGGTAGTGTAGCAAAATCTAGCACTTAGCGTCAATGACTGCTAAAAGTCTTCGAGCAGTGCGTCAGGCCCGCGGTCGTACTCGCATAACCCCTTGAAGTGCATCAACGATTCGCCTAGGGCCCCTTCGAGCTTTGGGCGGACGGTAATGCGATCGATCAGACGGCCGATCGCGCCACCGTAGGTGGGATAGTCGATGCGGACAACGATCTTCGAGCGTTCGGTTTTGCGCTCGACGCGAAGATCGATCCGGCGCCGGACGGAGTACGCCCCGACTAGCGAAACGATATGGTTTTCGATGTACTGATCGACTTCGAAGAGCTCTTCCTCTTCGCCCGGAATCGCCGAGCGGATTGCGACTTCATCGCCGAGACCGATCATTTTGAGCGGATCCAGCCGTCGCGCACTACGGAGGAACGAGAGCCACACCGGCCACTTTTCCACCTCGCACATCAGGGCGAAGGCGGACTCGGCCGGGGAGGCCACGTCTTGGCTACGATGCAGTGCGCCGGGGCGATCGAACGAGAGCTGCGGAATCGCCATTTACCGATCTTCGCCGTCCATTGCTCTCTGCCTGCGGAAAACCACAAGGGATTGTGGTTGAGATCACGCCCACCACTAGCTCTTGTAGCCCAGAAAAAAGGAAACGACCGCTTTAAGCGGCCGCTTCGATCAAAACCGGGCGGAGCAACTCCTTCAAGCGCTGACGGGCGCGCGAGAGCCGCGAGCGGACCGTCCCGATGGAGATCCCCGTCTGAAGGGCGATCTCTTCGTAGCTGAGGTCATCGACTTCCCGCATCGCAACGACGGCGCGGAACGGTTCGGGCAATGTTTCGATCGCGTTCGAGAATTCTTCGCGCGTGAGCGCATTGTACGTGGCGTAGAACGGGTCGTCGCTTTCGGGGCGCGCGTTCGACACGTCGACGAGCGCGTTCTGCAGTCGCGAAAGACGGACGTCGGCGCGTTTGCGCTTTTTATTGTGGTCGAAAAAGACGTTGACGGTAATGCGGTAGAGCCACGTATAAAAGGACGATTGACCGCGGAACCGGTGGATGTTGCGGTAGACGCGCAGGAAGACTTCCTGCGTGAGATCCTCGACATCGCCGGATTGGACGTTAAGCTGCGCGAGGACGCGATGCACGGTCGATTCGTAATGTTTGACCAGCTCGTCGAACGCATCTCGGCGTCCGGCGTTGAACGACTCGATCAGCAGGAGATCGCGTTCGGCGCGCTGCTGCTGCTCGACTCCAAGCTGCTTTCTCTCCGTTGCGGCAACCGCCATTGTGCGTACCCTCCATCGGTGCCCGCCGGTCGATGCCGTCGGGTCCAACAGAGCTTAGCAATCCGGGAGAGGCGGGGATGTGAGGTCGCCCACGGTCGCTCGCCGCTCTATTTTTCGCTGGAAATTTTCCCAGCGTTCACCCCGCGGCAGAACGCGGCCAGGGTCCGGATGCCGACGGGAATTGCGTCTTCATCGAGCTTGAACTGGGGGCTGTGGACGTAGAACGTCGCTCCGACCGCCTCGTTATAGACGCCGAGTCGCACGAGCACGCCCGGGACGCGCTGAGCGAAATACGCGAAGTCCTCGGCACCCATAGTCGGCTGAAGGCGCTCGACGACGATCGGGGTCGTCTCGCGCAAATGTGCTGCGAGACTCTCGGCTAAGGCCGGGTTGTTCACGACGGGCGGATATCCGTAGATCACCTCGAGTTCAAAGTTGACGCCGTACGCGGCGGTGACGCCGCCGATGATCCGGTTCAGACGCGCTTCGATCTCATTGCGGAGCACGGGATCGGTCGTGCGCACCGTGCCCGTCATGTGCACTTTGTCGGCAATGATATTGTTGCGAAAGCCACCCTCGAGCGTCCCGATCGTGACGACCACGGAGGCCAGCGGATCGGTCTCGCGCGCGGCGATATTCTGCAGCGCAAGAATCGTCGCAGCAGCAGCGGGGATAGTGTCCTGCGCTCTGTGCGGCGCGGCGCCATGGCCGCCTTTGCCGCGAATCGTAATCTGAATTTCATCAGCCGCCGCGTTCACGGGTCCCGGCGTGATCGAAACGGAGCCGGTTGGAATGCGCACGTCGACGTGCAGCATCGCAACGGCATCGACCTTGGGATTATCGAGCACTCCCTCGGCGATCATCGGCTCGGCGCCGCCCGGGCCTTCTTCCGCCGGCTGGAACAACAGCACGACGTTCCCGTGCAGGCTCACTCGGTTTTCTTGTAAGTCGCGTGCCGCCCCTAGCACCATCGCGACGTGCGCATCGTGACCGCACGCGTGCATCTTATTCGGCACTTGCGACGTATTCGGATCGCCTGAATCTTCTTGCAGCGGCAGCGCGTCCATGTCGCCGCGAATCGCCGACGTCTTGCCCGGAAGCGCCCCGCGAATCACGCCGACGACACCGGTCGTTGCGACGCGGTGGTGTTCGATCCCAAGCCCGTCGAGTTCGCGCTCGATCAGCGCCGCGGTCTTCACTTCTTCGAAGCCCAGCTCCGGATGGCGATGAATCTCCCGCCGAAGGTCGATAGCATGCTGGCCGATTGCGTCGATCGCGATGGTGTCCATGAGGCTCCGTTACGTAAGTGGGTTCCGCCTTGCCTGCGAGGGCAGTGCGAAAGAAAACCCCGGATCCACGCGTGAAGCGCCCTACGTGGGTGCACGGCAGTGAACGACGAGGCATTCCAAGCGTTCGATCGCGCGAGCGCGATCCTGTTTGGATGCGCAGTCGTGGCGTTCGCGGTCACCTATGCACTCGTTGTGAGGCGCTGGAAGCCGACGGCACCGCAACAACGCATAGCGATCTTTAGCGCCTGGATCGTTATCTTTTTTGCCTTTCCGGCGGAGGTCTGTATCGCGCTCGCGACCATCGGGCACACGGCAACCGATGCCGTGGGTATTCGCCTCGGTTAGCGCACTGCTGATCGGCAGCTTCGTGTGGGTGCATTTTACCTCCACCAACGCTGAGGGCATCGGACTCCGTTCGCGTATGAGTGAGTTGCTCGATGTCGTTGGGATCGTGCTCTTTCTCACCGCAGTTGGTGAACGGTATCTCTCTGTGCCGGTTAGCAAACACCACGCCGACGAGCTACCGGAGTGGCTTCTCCCCGTTCTTACGTTCGTACTTATAACCGTCTATAATTATCGACGTCAGATTTTGACCAAATTGCGTAGGCGTTCGAGGCCAACGCAATGATCTACCAACGTGCTCGGCAAGGTCAGTTGACAAAGATCATCGGTAGATTTAATGTTGGCATCGCGATCAAGCTTGGGGAGCCCGAGCGTGGTGCGTTGCTCGATGAGCCGGATGCGCAGCCACTTTAATACAGCCCAACCGATCCGCCGAGCAAATCGTACGTACTCGTGCCTCCACTATCCCACGGCAATCCCGGACAATTGCGACGCGGGCTGCTTCTGAGCACCAAACATGTGCTCGCACAACCCGCCAAGCCCAACCGCAAGAAATAGAGGCTTCGGGGATCGTACTGGCTTAGCGTTCCGCATGAGTGACTCGTCATGAATGCCGAGCAGGTTCGGTGGTTGAGCATCGACAGTGAATCGATCGCGATATCCGCATTCGCGGGCTTCGTCTTGCTCTCGATGTTCCTCGGGGCGAGAAACGGCTTCAAAAATCCGTTCCGACTTGCCGTTCTGACGCTCGTCCTCGTCGTCCTGATCGCCGTTCCTGCGGAAATAGTCACGATCATTGCAACGGTCGGCAAGTCTTGGTCACCGATGCCCTGGGCGATCGCCGTCCTCGGTGCATGCGGCCTTTCCTGTGCGTTATGGTTTTACCGCAAAGGGCCATTGAAGGACCCCCTATTACGACGGCGTGGGGCAACGAATATCGCCACCCTAGCCCTCTTCACGACGGTGTTTTGGGAGACGTTCATCTACAATCCTGAGCTTGCTCGCGAAGGCGTTTCCACGTTCTTGTCCATTGCATCGGCGTTCGTAGTTTGGCAGAAGCGGCGCGTCGGCGAAGTCTCGAGATAATAAAAAATCGAGGACGTTGATACGTCCCCGATTCAGACTGAAGAACCTAGCTGTCTTTAGCTGCGGTAGCGCAAGAACGCCGGAACTTCGATATCGTCCATGTTGACCGGGGCGACTTTGTCGAATTCGATGCCGTTGGAATTCGACATCGACATGCCGCGATGCGGACGCGAACCAAAGCCGGCGGCGAGCACGGTGACGCGGACTTTACCTTGCATCGTCGGGTCGATCGCGGCGCCAAAGATGATCTGCGCTTCCGAATCGACCGCACGTGAGATCATTTCTGCTGCTTCGTTCACTTCATACATCGAGAGATCGCTGCCGCCGGTGATGTTGAAGATCACGCCGCGCGCGCCTTCGATCGTCGTCTCGAGCAGGGGGGAGGCGATCGCCTTTTGCGCGGCGTCCGCGGCGCGGTGCTCGCCCGAACCCTCGCCGATGCCCATCATTGCCGAACCCGCATCCGTCATGATCGTCTTGATGTCGGCGAAATCAAGGTTGATGAGACCGGGCTGCGTGATCAGGTCGCTGATGCCCTGAATCCCCTGGCGCAGGATGTCATCGGCGTAGGTGAAGGCTTCTTCCAGCGGCGTGCGCTTCTCGATCATCTGCAGGATGCGTTCGTTTGGAATCGTGATGAGCGTATCGACTTTCGATTCGAGTTCTTTGATACCGTGTTCGGCGAGCTGCATGCGCTTGCGGCCCTCAAACGAGAACGGCTTCGTGACGACAGCGACGGTAAGCGCGCCTGATTCGCGTGCGAGTTCCGCAACGACTGAGGCCGCGCCGGTGCCCGTGCCGCCGCCCATGCCGGCGGTGATGAACACGAGGTCCGCGCCGTCGAGAATCATCGCGAGATCTTCGCGCGATTCTTCGGCGGCTTCGCGGCCGATGTTCGGATTCGCCCCGGCGCCGAGGCCGCGCGTGAGGCCGGTGCCGATTTGCACCGTGTTGTTGGTCTTTGCGTTGCGCAGGGCTTGAACGTCGGTGTTGATCGCGTAGAATTCAACACCGGATAACCCTTGCTCGATCATCCGATTGATCGCGTTGCAGCCGCCGCCGCCGAGCCCTATGACCTTGATCGTCGCCGCGTGTTCGGGAACGAACCGTTTTGCATCAGCCATGGTGAGTTGATCCTCCGGAAAGAGCTTGGGTTGTTCTAGTTCCACAGTCCGCCGAGCCACGTCCACATCCGCGCAAACGGGTTGGGTGCAGTTCGAACGGCCAGATGCGGAGCGCCTTCGCCCCGCGGTCCAAAGAGAACGAGGCCGACGGCCGTCGCGTACTCCGGTTGTTTGATGGAATCGTTGAGGCCGGCGATCGTCGTCGGCACCCCGATGCGGACCGGGAGGCCGAAGAAGTCCGCTGCCGTGGCGTCGATGCCACGCAAGCGCGCACCGCCGCCGGTGAGGACGACCTCGCCTAAGATCTGATCGCGCGGGACGCCGGTGACGATGTTTGCCTTGACCATCCGGAAAATCTCCAGGACGCGCGGCACGACGATCGAGCGCAGTTGCGCGCCGGTCATTTCGCGCGACGTGCGGCCATCGAGCGTCTTCACCGAGAACGTCATCGTGTCGTCGTTTGGATCGTCGATGCGCGAGGCACCCGAGGCGTAGCTCTTCTTGATGTTTTCCGCCTCGGCGAACGTCGTCTTAAGGCCGAGCGCGATGTCGTTGGTGATGATGTTGCCGCCGACGGGGATCGTCGCTGTGTGAATCGCGCCACCGCCGCTATACACGGCGATATCGGTCGTGCCGCCACCGATGTCGAGCAAGATCACGCCGATGTGCTTCTCTTCGGGGAGCAGCGTCGCCGCCGAACTTGCGAGCGGCTGGAACACGATGCCGACCGTTTCCAAGCCCGCGCGGTGGACGCACTTGAGCACGTTGGAGATGAACGTCGTGCCGCCCGTGACGATGTGCGTGTCGACTTCGAGCCGTCCGCCCGACATGCCGACGGGGTCGGTTACGCCGTCTTGCCCGTCGACGGTGAAATGGCGCGGAAGCGCGTGCACGATCTGACGATCTGCCGCAAGGTTGATGATCTTCGAGGCATCGACGACGCGCTTCACATCGGCACTCACGACTTCGCGTTCGTCGCCGGTCACGGCCACGACCCCCCGGTTGTTGGTCGATTGAATGTGCTCGCCCGTGACGCCGACATAGACGTGCGAGATGTGCACGCCGGCCATGCGCTCGGCTTTTTCCGTCGCGGCTTCGATCGCTTTGACCGTCTCTTCGAGGTCGGTGACGACGCCTTTCCGGATCCCGGTTGAGGGTGCTTCGCCGACCCCGATGATCTCGAGGCCTTCAGGTCCGATGGCTGCGACGACGGCACACGTTTTGGTGGTCCCGATGTCAAGACCGGCTACCGTCTCATATTTCATTTTGGCGTCACGCCCCAAGATATTGTGGTTCGAAAGTCGTTCTCCTACTAGAACGTGGGCTTTGTCGCTTCTTGCAAGTCGTTCCTAACGGTAGTCAACCACCGGGGTTTGGGGGGCGCGGACGTCGATCGCGACGACCGTTCGGCCCTTGGATTGGGTGGCGCGCCGGATCGGGTCGATCAACGCCGCCTTTTTGGAGAGGTCCGAGTCCTCACCAAATTTCAGCTCGACCCCGCGGGGGTCGATCGCAACGAGTGAGGCGTAGCGGTCGAGGTGCAGCGAACGCACCGGGACGTTCGCGGCGGCGAGCGTCGCAAGATCGCGCACTAATTGGGCGACGCGCTCGTCACCGATCGTAGCACCCGGGGCGGGGGCTTTCTTCAGCGGCACGACGATCCGGGCAAGTTGCGGAAAATCGCACGATTCCTCGAGCACGCGCTGCGTCGCATCGATAGTGACGCGCCAAGCCGCTTGCAGACACGCGACCGGGACACGTTCGGTCGTGATGATTTCAACGCGTGCGGGAAGCGTGCGTGCAACACGTGTCGTCGCGATCCACGGAAGCGCATTTACCCGCGCGACGATTGCGTTTTTGTCGAGCAGCCAGGCGTTCGCGGCGGGATCGATACGCGCTGCAAGCATGATTTGCCGGCCCGAGACGTGCGTGCCGGTCGTGACCGCAACCCTACCCACACGGAATATCGGAGCGGTCGTCAGCGCGAATCCGCCCCAAATCGCAAGCAGAACCAGCACGATGATGAAGAATGCGAAAATGCGCAAACGCACGAGCGGCGAGCGTTTCGTGCGGCGGCGCGTGTCCTTCGCTCGCGAACTCACCGCAACGCGTAGCGGTCGATGGCTTCGACCACTCCGTCGTGTGCGACGTCTGCAACGACGGCATCGGCGAGCGCCAAGAGTTCCGGCGGCCCCGAACCCATTGCAATGCCGAAACCAGCGGCATCGAGCAGCGGAAGATCGTTCCACGAGTCACCGACGGCGATTGTATTCGCAAGATCGATCCCGTAATGCGCTGCGACGAACGCAAGCGCCGTCCCTTTGCTCGCGCGCGGGTCGAGGATCTCGACGAACTCCGGATTGCTGCGCGTCACGTAGGCACGGTCGCCCATCCGTTCTTGGACGGCGCGCACGTACGCGCTCGCGCGCTCGGGCGAATCGACGAGCACGATTTTGTCCGTCTCGCGTTCGGCAAACGCCGTGACGAGCGAGGGGACGATGACCGGATCGACACCGGCAAGATCGATGTAGACCTGCGACCACTTGTTGATCGCATCGAGATAGAGCCGGTCATCGGCGTAGCACTGCGCGTGAATCCGATCGACGACCGCCGCCGCGAGAATCTCGCGCGCGACGTCGCGCCGCACCGGCGTGCGTTGCAACACGGCCCCCGAGCGTGCATCGAAAATCGCGGCGCCTTGATAGCACACGACGGGTCCCGTGAGGTTTAGCCGGTCGATGAACGGTTTGGCCGCGGCATACATGCGCCCCGTGATGACGGTGACCGCCATGCCCGCCGCATGCGCGCGGCCGACTGCGGCGACGACGGCGTCCGTGATTGCGGGACCCGGGCCGACGACGGTGCCGTCGAGATCGAGCGCGAGCAGTTTCTTCAATCGCGCAACAGCGCCGTACGCGCGTGAGCGGGCAGTCCCTCGAAGTTTGCGAGCGCCGCGAGGACTTCGCGGTCGCCGTGCATGCGCGCGCGGCTGTTCTCGATGATCGACATCGAACGTACGAAGTCGAGCGTGCGTAAGCCCGACGAAAAGCGTCCGGCACCGGAGGTCGGGAGCGTATGGTTGCTCCCGGCAATGTAGTCGCCCGCCGCAACGGGCGTATCGTCACCGATGAAGATCGCGCCCGCGCGACGGATGCGGGGGATCATCGCGTGCGGATCCGCAACTTGCAGCGAGAGATGTTCGGGCGCAAAGCGCTCGATAACGTCGAAGATCTCTTCGTGCGTCTGCGCGTGGATCAGATACGTTCCGTCGCGTAGGACGTTTTGGACGATCTCACCACGACCGGTCTCGCGGGCGAAGTCGCCTTCGAGAAGCGCGCTCACCGATTCGAGTAGTTCACGATCGGTCGAGACCGCCGCCACGCGCGCGAGCGGATCGTGCTCGGCTTGCGCGAGAATTTCGCCGGCAACGAAAGTGGGCTTCGCATGCGAATCCGCGACGACGAGGACTTCGGAGGGACCGGCCAGCCCGTCGATTCCGCAGATACCGTAGACCTGGCGTTTGGCTTCGGTCACGTACACGTTCCCCGGTCCGACAATTTTATCGACCGCCACGATCGTGGCAGTCCCGTATGCGAGTGCCGCGATCGCTTGCGCGCCGCCGACCGCATAGAGTTCGTCGACGCCGCAGAGACTGCACGCATAGAGAATCGCCGGGTTTATCGAGCCGTCGCGTTGCGGCGGTGTCACGACGACGATCCGTTCGACACCGGCGATTTTCGCCGGCACGGCTGCCATGAGCACGGATGATGGCAAGCTCGCGCTGCCGCCGGGGACGTACGATCCGACGCTTGCGAGCGGCCGATAGACGAACGCGCTGTACGTGCCGTCAACGCTGCGATACGCGATATCCTCGGGTCGCTGCGCGGTGTGGAATTCTGCGATGCGTTCGCGTGCGATCTCGAGCCCCGATGCGATTTGTTCCGGTACGAGGCCGCGCGCGTCGACGCGCGTCGGAATCTCGACACGCATCCCAGCGATTGTCGCGTCGGGAAAATCCCAGCGCTGCGTATAGTTGACGACGGCGGCGTCACCGCCGGTCCTTACGTCATCGAGAATCCCCGCAACGGTTTCGCGAATTGCGCGCGGCGGATCCCAGCCGCCGGCATACAGACGCGCGAGTGCTACCAGGTCCTGGGCCTCGATGATCGTCATACGGTGATGGGTCGTCCTTCTAAACGCTCGAGCAGCGACATGAGCGCGTTGTATTTGGCACGGAAGCGAACGGGATTCACGACGAAACGCGCCGTGCTCTCCGCGATTTCATCGACCACGACCATGTCGTGCTCGCGCAGTGTCGTCCCGGTCGCGACGAGATCCACGATCGCATCGGCCAAGCCGACGAGCGGGCTGAGTTCAACGGACCCGTGCAGCGGGATGAGTTGCACGGGCAGATCGCGTTCGGAGAAATACGTCTCGGCCGAGCGCGCAAATTTCGTCGCAACCCGCAGGAACGTCGGGAACGGTGCACCTTCGTGATAGCGGTCGATGCGGCGCGCCGCGACGACGAGCCGACAGTAGCCAAAGCCCAGATCCGCAAGTTCCGAGACGTGCCGATCGCTCTCCCACAGCACGTCTTTGCCGACGATGCCGCAGTCGGCCGCACCGAATTCAACGTATGCGGGCACATCCGTTGGGCGCAGGAAAAGCAACTCTGCTTTGCCGTCGGGAGTGAGGACAGTGAGTTTACGGCCGATATCCTCCGGGACATCGATCCCGGCTTTACGCAAGCGGTCGGCAGCGTCAGGATAGAGCGCACCTTTGGGCATCGCGATGACCAACCGGTCGGCATTCGGTGGATGCGGCATCGGCACTACGATCCCTCACCTTTACGCGGAAGCACCGGTCGCGGCAAACGTTCGCTCGGGTGCTGTTCGACGTGCAGCTCGTGCAGTGCACCGTTCGTCGCGATCACGACGCGCGGGATACCGTGTTCGCGCGCATCCGCAAGCAGTTCTTCGTCTGTGAGCGTGGCGCCGGCGAAACGCACCACATTGCCGGCCGCGCGTTCGCGCGCTGCGATGACATCGGAGCCCATCACCAAGACATCGACACGCGGGCGTTTGCGATCGACATGTTTGCCGCGCCGTTCGAGAGCGATGAGCAGCCGTTCGATCTCTGCCGTCCAGCCGACGGCGGCTGCATCGTAGCCGAAGCGCGGCAAGAGCGAATCGTAACGGCCGCCACCGCAGAGCGAGAAGCCGACTTCGGGAACGTATCCCTCGAAGAGAAAGCCCGTGTAGTATTCGAGATCGCGCAAGAGTGCAAGATCGATCGAGACGCGGCTCGCGTAGCCGAGCTTCCCCGCGCGTTCGAGCAGCGCGTCGATCCGATCGAGCGCCGCAAGCGAGGCGGGCGTGCGGCAAACCGTTCGCGCACGCGCGCTAACCTCACGCCCGCCACGGCTCATCGCAAACGAAACGAGCTCGGGCCGTTCGTATGCGCGCAGCGCGACGATATTGCGGTCGGCCATGAAGCCTTTGGCGGACTTCATCACCTCGGGATCCAGGTCCAAGCCGTCGAGAATCCCGTCGACGATCGCGGCGTCGTTGATGTCGAAATGCGCGTCGCGCAAGCCCACTTCGTCCATCGCTTCGATCGCCATGAAAAGCGCCTCGGCATCCGCGTCGGCGCCGCCGGGTCCGATCAGCTCGACACCGGCCTGCGTGAATTCACGCATCTTCCCTTCTTGCGGTTGCTCGTAATACCGATACGCCGTCGCAACGTACGAGAGCCGCAGCGGCAGCGGGGCTTCACGCAAGCGCGTGGAGACCAGACGCGCGATCGGCGTCGTCATCTCGGGCCGCAGCGCAAGCGCCGTCGCACGCCGGTCGGCAAACCGGAACGACTCTTCGGTCAGTTCGCGGCCGAGACCGATCTCGAGCACATCGAACCGCTCGAAACTTGGCGTTGCGACTTCCTGGTACGCCCAGCGTCCGAAAAGCGCGCGCATCGTCTGCTCGATTTCGCGTTTGCGAACGAGTTCGTGCGGCAACCAATCGCGAACGCCGGCGGGCAGCCGCATCTTACGGCGGCCCCATGCGGAAGTTTCCGGGACCGAATATCCGTTCGAGTTCGCTGCGGACGGACGCATCCTCAGAGATGCCTTTGGGGATTCGTTGCTCGTCGCTTGAGATATGAAGCACGACGGGCACCTGACCCGGCGAATGCTCGATGAGTTGGGCGAGCTCGTCGATCTGATCGCGCCCGCTCACGTTGACGTGCCAGCCCGAAACCTGAGGCGGCGAGGCGACCGTCCGGCGCTCGAACGGTTTGACGTCGTTCACCGTGACGCTCAATTCCAGCGGCGTCTCCTCACCCGGCACCGAACCGCGCCGCTCGCGCAAACGAAGGCTGCCCTGCATCACCACGATCGCGTCTTCGACGAAGAAATGCTGCAGCGAGGCGTATTGCTTGGGAAACACAACGCACTCGATGCTGCCGGTCATATCCTCGACCATCGCGATGAGCATCTGCGATTGCGATTTCGTCATGGTGCGGCGAACCGACGTGACGAGCCCCGCGACGGAGACACGCGAGTCGTCTTCGAGACCGCGCAAATCTTTGACGGGCGTCGCCCCGGCGCGAACGAGGGCACCTGCGACATCCGAAAGCGGATGACCCGAGATGAAGATACCGAGCGTCTCTTTCTCCCAGGCCAGCGCCTCGAGCGTACTCGGCGGCGGGATGATCTTGAGCGTCGGCGTGAGGGCGGGCGCTATGTCTTGCACCTCACCGAAGAGTGAAACCTGGCCCGACTCGCGGTCGCGCGTGGCGCGGTTTGCAATCTCGAGCGCCGAGTCGATTGCATCGAGCAGTTGCGCGCGATTGCCGGGCAGCGTATCGAAGGCGCCGCATTTCACCAGCGCTTCGAGTACTTTGCGATTGACATTTTTCGTGTCGACGCGGCGTGCGAGGTCGAAGAGATCGGCAAAGGGACGCCCAGCGTCACGTGCGCTCAAGATCGCGCGCACGGCACCTTCGCCGACGCCTTTGACGGCGGCAAGACCGAAGCGAATCTGATCCTCAACCACCGCAAAATCAACCAGCGATGCGTTCGCATCCGGCGGCAAAACTTTAATGCGAAGTTTTTTTGCCTCATCGATGTACTCGACGAGTTTGTCCGTCTTGTCTTTGACAGAGGTCATGAGCGCGGAGAAATACGCCAGCGGGTGGTTGGCTTTGAGGAACGCGGTTTGGTATGCGATCCAGCCGTACGCAGCAGCGTGCGACTTATTGAAACCGTAGCCTGCGAACGGCTCAACGAATGCGAAAATCTGATCCGCAAGCTCGGCGGTGAGCCCTTTTTCCACCGCGCCGTTAATGAACTTCTCGCGGTAGACGGGGATCTTGTCTTTCTGCTTCTTCCCCATCACCTTGCGCAATTCGTCGGCTTGACCCATCGTGAAGCCCGCGACATCGCGCGCGATCTGCATAACCTGCTCTTGATAGCACGCGATGCCGTATGTTTCCGAGAGAATCGGCTCCAGCAGCGGATGCAGGTAGGTGACCTTCGTGCGGCCGTGTTTGTTGCCGATGTACTGCGGGATCCACTCCATGGGACCCGGTCGATAGAGCGCGACGAGCGCGATGATGTCGTCGAGCGAGTTGGGTTTGAGATCGATGACGACGCGGCGCATGCCGTCGGATTCGAGCTGAAAGACGCCGGTTGTCTCACCGCGCGAGAGCATCTCGAACGTGCGCGCATCGGCATCGTCGATCGTTGCCAGTTCGAACGACGGATCGGTCGTGCGGCGAATTTCATCGGCCGCCGCTTTCATCACCGTCAAGTTGCGCAGGCCCAAGAAATCCATCTTGAGCAGACCGATTTTTTCGACCCAGCCCATCGAATATTGGGTATTGATGTCGCCTTCGCCAAGTTTGATCAGCGGCGCGTAATCGACGATCGGACCTTTGGAAATGACCACGCCCGCAGCATGCGTCGAAGCGTGACGCGCGAGACCCTCGATCGAATTTGCCGTATCGACGAGCTTGCGAATCTGCGGCGAGCTATCGTAGAGCACTTTGAGTTCGGGGATTTGCTCGAGCGCCTTATCGATCGTGAGGCCGCCCGGTCCCGATGGAATCAGCTTTGCAACGCGGTCGACATCCGGGAGCGGCACGCCGAGCGCCCGACCCGCATCGCGCACGGCTGCGCGTGCGGCCATCGTTCCGAATGTCACGATCTGCGCGACGCGTTCTTTCCCGTACTTGGCCGTCACGTAAGCGATGACTTCATCGCGGCGTTCGACGCAGAAGTCGGTATCGATATCGGGCATCGAGATACGGTCGGGATTGAGGAATCGCTCGAAGATCAGTTTGAACTTGATCGGATCGAGGTCCGTGATCTTGAGAACGTACGAGACGATTGAACCGACGGCGGAACCGCGACCCGGACCGACCGGAATGTCTTGGTCGCGCGCGTATTTGATAAAATCCCACGTGATGAGGAAGTACGAGGCAAAACCCATCTTATTGATGACGCCGAGCTCGTAATCCATGCGCTCGCACAGAACCGGATCGCCTGCAACGCGCTCCGCACCGTAACGCTCGAGAAGTCCCGCCTCACAGATTTCGCGCAGATAGTCTTCGGCCGTCGTCTCGTATTCGTTCTCCTTGGGAACGACGGCCGGCGGCGGCGTCGCTCCGGGCACATCCGGCAACACCGCGATATCGAGACCGCCAAGTCCCGGCGGCGTCCAGAGCGTGCGGTCCGCACCCGCAGCGACGAGTTGCGAGCCGGCGAGTTCGCGCGTGCGGATCGGCACCGGAAAATCGGGCAGGTGGAAAATTTTCTCGGGTATCTTGATGTCGATCCGGTTTGCGATGACGACGGTATTGTCGCAGGCATCGGGCACATCGGCGAAGAGTTCGCGCATCTCGGCGTTCGATTTGACGTAGAACTCATCGGAGTAGAATTTCATGCGGCTGACGTCTTGGACGGTTTTTCCGGTTCCGATGCAGAGCAGCACGTCGTGTGCGGGCGCATCGGCGCGATTGAGATAGTGCGAGTCGTTGGTGGCGACCAGCGGCAGGTTCATCTCGCGCGCGAGCTTGATCAAACCGTCGTTGACGATGTCTTGCTCCGGGATACCGTGGCGCATGATCTCGATGTAAAAACGGTCGCCGAAGATGTCGACGAACGACTGCGCGGCCTTCTTGGCGCCGGCGTAATCGTTCTTCAGAAGCGGCTGCGCGACGAGACTCGACATGCAGCCCGAGAGCACGATGAGGCCCTCATGGTGTTTGGCAAGCAGATCCATGTCGATCCGCGGCTTGTAATAGTACCCCTCGAGAAACCCCTTGCTAATGAGGGTGACGAGGTTGCGGTAGCCGACAAGGTCGGCAGCAAGCAGCGTGACGTGCGCTTCATCGCGCACGGTCTTATCGAACCGGCCGCGCGGCGCGATGTACGCCTCGCACCCGACGATCGGGGTAAGCTTGTGTTCGCGCGCGGCGTAGTAGAATTCCATCGCACCGAACATCACGCCGTGATCGGTCAGCGCGACGCCCGGCGCGCCATCCTCCGCCGACCTTCGACACAGTGAATCGACGCGGCAGGCACCATCCAAAAGAGAATACTCGCTATGGACGTGCAAATGGACGAAGGCGCTCACAGTACGCGTGGATTCCTTATTTGGCGGCGGGGTTCCGGTAAGAATACCTAGGAGTGCACTCCCGCCCCTCCGAATCAAGCGCACTACATCTCCAATGAGGGGCCTATTCGTTTGTTCGGACGGAGTGTAGGGTCGGTTGCGTCCAGCCACAGCACCGGCGTTGTCGCGCTTGACGGGGTTTCTTTGCAATCCGAACTCGATGCGCTCCATCGGCGAATCGCCGAACTGACCGCACAACGCGATGAATACGCGCACCAAAATGCTGAGCTCTTCGTGTTACAGCAAGTATTCTCGACGATCAACTCGACGCTCGACATCGACGACATCCTCTCGATGGTGCTCCGCGGAATCCGCGAAACGTTGCGGTTCAACCGCGTCATTCTCTTCGATGTGGAAAACGGCGAACCCAAGCGCCGCCTCGAGACGGACGCCGGCGGCAGTATCATTGCATCCAAGGACCCCGCCGCGTTTCGCCCGGGCCCGGTGTTCGATGCGGTGGTCGGCGGCACGTCGGACTTTGCGTTCGGAACCGCGATCGTAGACGATGCCCCGGTCGACGACGTCCGCGGCGCATTCTGCATGGTTCCGCTGATCAGCCGCAATACCGTCCGCGGCTTGCTCTATGTCGACGACCCGCCGACGGTCGAGATCGAAGACTCGCAACTCCGGATGCTGCTGGATTTTGCCGCCCAAGCCGCAATCGCCATCGAAAACGCCCGGCTTTACAATGAGACGAAGCGCCTCCTCGAAGAAACGCAGCGTCTCGCCCTCACCGATCACCTAACCGGCTTGGCCAACCGCCGCGCCCTCAACGATTTACTCGAACGCGAGCTCTTCAACGCCGAACGCTACCAGCTGACCTTGGCCTTCGTGATCCTCGACCTCGACAACCTCAAGCGCATCAACGACTCGTCGGGCCACGCGGCCGGCGACTGGGCGCTCAAGAACTTTGCCGACGTCATCAAGGCCTCTGCGCGCAAAGGCGACGTCGTGGCCCGCTATGCGGGCGATGAGTTCGTGATCGTCATGAGCCAAGTCGATCGGGAACAGGCCGAGCAAGGGGTCGAGCGCATGTTCACGGCGCTGCATCGCGAGGGAATCAAGTGCTCTGTCGGCGCGGCGATGTTTCCATATGACGGCGCCGATGGGCCCGGACTCTTCTTCGCCGCCGACGAGGCGCTCTACGAGGCAAAGCAAGCCGGCAAAAACCGCTTCATTTTCTTCGACCGGACCGCCCGAAAAGCCAAGACCGGGCAAGACTCTCTTTAGAGACGGCCGCTGCGACGTAGGTAATGACAGCGCCCAAGTCACGGGTGCTATGATTTCAGGTAAGAATGTTGTTTGGTCGCCCACCTGGGGTACCAACACAGAGCACTACGTCGAGGGGCCCAACTTCGGTGTTGGCCCGGAGCAACAAATCTTGATCAAGCACGATATTGTCGTCGTTGGGGGTGGGCTCGCCGGAATGCGTGCCGCCGTCGAAGCCGCCGAGCGCGGCGCCGACGTTGCAATCGTTTCGAAAATGCACCCGGTGCGCAGCCACTCGGGCGCAGCGCAAGGCGGCATCAATGCCGCGCTCGGCAACCGCGAAGATGACTCCCCGGAAAATCACGCGTTCGACTGCGTCAAAGGTTCCGACTATCTCGGCGACCAGGACGCGATCGAAGCGATGACCGCCGATGCGCCGAAACAAATCGTTTGGCTCGAGCACCGCGGCTGCATCTTCAGCCGTCTTCCCGACGGCCGAATCGCGCAGCGCCCCTTTGGCGGAGCCGGCTCGCCGCGCACGTGCTACTCGGCCGACGTCACGGGCTTGGTCATCCTCCACACGCTCTGGGAGCAGCTCGAACGCTTCCAAGTCAAAGTTTACGAAGAGTATTTCGCGACCGCGCTTGCCATCGAAGACGGCATCGGCGCGGGCGTCGTGGCGTACAACCTGCGCAACGGCGAACTCGAACTCGTCAGCGCAAAAGCGACGATCTTCGCAACGGGCGGCCTCGGTCGCGTGTATGCGAAGACGACGAACGGTTACGCATCGACCGGCGACGGCATGGCGATCGCGTATCGTGCGGGCATTCCCCTCATGGACATGGAGTTCGTCCAATTCCATCCGACCTCGCTCAAAGAGAACGGCGTACTGCTCTCAGAGGCGGCGCGCGGCGAAGGCGCCTATCTGCTCAACTCGCTCGGCGAGCGCTTCATGTTCAAGTACGCGCCGAATAAAGGCGAACTCGCATCGCGCGACGTCGTCTCGCGTGCGGAATGGACCGAGATTCTCGAAGGCCGCGGGATCGACGGCTGCGTGCAACTCGACCTGCGCCACCTGGGCCGCGAAAAGATTCTCGAACGTCTCCCGCAGATTCGCGAACTCGCCCTCGATGCAACCGGCATCGATGCCATCGACGCGCCGATTCCGATTCTCCCCGGCATGCACTACGCCATGGGCGGCATCGCAACGGATAAAGACGGCGCGACCTCCGTTCCCGGCGTCTACGCCGCGGGCGAAGTCGCATGCGTCTCGGTGCACGGTGCCAATCGCCTGGGCGGCAACTCACTGCTCGAAACGATCGTCTTCGGTGCCCGCTCGGCCGCTCACGCTGCCGAGTACGTCAAGTCGGTCGGCAGCGTGCGCGAATCGGCAAAGACGCTCAAATCAGAACAAGACCGCATCAACGGAATCCTTGCGCGCACCGGCGGTGAACGCCATTCGGCCGTGCGTAAGGATCTCAACAATGCGATGAGCGATCACGCGTTCATCTTCCGCAACGAAAAAGACCTCAGCACGGGCATGGACAAACTGCGCCAGGTTCGCGAGGCCTCAACTCAGATGGTCGTGCAAGACAAGTCGAAGACGTTCAATACGGATCTCGTCGGCCTGCTCGAAACCGAGTTCCTCGTCGACGTCGCGCAGCCGATCATGCTCGGAGCGCTCAATCGCAACGAGTCCCGCGGCGCGCAGTCGCGCACGGACTTCCCCGAGCGCGACGATGCGAACTGGATCAAGCATTCGCTCATGCATTTCAAAGGCACAACTACCGATCCCGAACCGGACTACTCGCGCAAAGTTACCTTCACGAAATACGAACCAACGGTGCGTAGTTACTAATGAGCTTCATTCTCGACATCTACCGCTACGACGAAGAAACCGACGCGGAACCACGCCGCGATCGCGTCGAAGTCGATCTGCCGACCACCAAAACCGTTCTCGACGCGCTCGAGTGGGTAAAAGCGGAGAGAGACGGCTCGGTCTCCTTCCGTCGCTCGTGCCGCTCTGCCATCTGCGGCTCGTGTTCGATGAACATCAACGGCGTCGCCGGTCTTGCGTGCAAGACACCTGTGAGCGATGTTCTTAAATCGGATAATTCCGTCATGGTCGATCCCATGCCGAACTTCCAGCCGATGAAGGACCTCGTCGTCCACATGGATCCGTTCTGGGATAAGTACTCGCGTCTCAAGCCGTACTTGCAGCCCAAAGACAAAGACGAAGATCACGAGCGCGAACGCCGGGTTTCGCCCGAAGACATGAAGAAGCTCGTCGCCGTCGCCAACTGCGTGATGTGCGCGGTCTGCTACTCGCTCTGCCCGGTCGTCTCGGTCGATCCGGCTTTCGCCGGTCCGGCTGCTATCGCGTACGCGTACCGCTTCATCGAAGACGTGCGCGATAGCAAACGCAAAGAACGCGCAGCGCAAATCTCCGAAGACTACTTGTGGCTCTGCGCGCACTGCTATGCGTGCTCGTACTGCCCAAAACACGTCGATCCGCACGACGACATCATCGCCGTGAAACGAGCGACGATCGAAGAAGGCCTTACGAATGGTCCGGGGCCGCGCCACGCGCTCGTCGTCGGCAAGACGATCAAAGCGACGGGCATGCTGCACGAGACCGAAGTCATTCAAGGCACGGTCGGCAAGTTCAACATCGTCGGCCTGCTCCGCGTGGCGCCGCTGGGTCTACGCATGGCGAGCAAGGGCAAGTTGCCCTCGATCTTCCTCAAACCCGTACCGAAGGTCAATGAGATCCGGACGATTTTCGACGCCCTGGAGGTCCCCGTAGGATAATGGCAATGGTTATGGATACGCCCGCGATCAAGCGGATGTCGAAGTCAGCGCAAATGCGCAAGTATGGTTTCTTCCCCGGCTGCGTTGCCAAAGAGAGCTGCAAAGAGCTGTTCAACTCAACGCTGTTGCTCGCCGACAAACTCGGCATCGAACTCGTCGAACTCACCGCCGCGTCGTGCTGCGGTGCATCGGTGCTGAACGATGCCAACCGCGACGTCGCCCGCGTGCTCAACGCACGCACGTACGCGCAAGCCGAAGCCCTCGGCCTCGATGACGTCATTACGATCTGCTCGACGTGCACGGGCCACATGCGCGCCGCAAACAAAGAGCTGCTCGAATCCGAAACGCACATGACGCAAGCCAATGCAATCTTGGGCAAGTTCGGCGCTAAGTATGAAGGCAACGTCTCGGTGCGCCATCTGCTCTGGCTGCTCATCGACGACATCGGTCTTGACGAACTCAAAAAGATGGTCGTAAAGCCCCTCAACGGACTCAAAGTTGCGCCGTTCTACGGCTGCCACATCATCCGTCCGGAATCCGTCAACGGCTGGGAATCCGCGCGTAACCCGCATTCGCTCGAAGACCTCATCACCGCCCTCGGCGGTGAAGCGATCGACTACGCCGGCAAGACGCGCTGCTGCGGCTTCCACGTGCAGCTCGAAAAAGGCGACATTGCCGCCAACATGGTCGGTCAGAACATGCGCATGGCAAAAGACATGGGCGCTCAGGCCGTCCTCACGCCCTGCCCGCTCTGCCATCTCGCGCTCGATGGCTACCAGCAAGACGCAGCCGCCCGCTGGGGCCGCACAGATCTCCCCACCTTCCATTTGCCGCAACTCGTGGCGATAGCTCTGGGCATCGATCCCTCGTTGCTCGGCATGAACAAGCATCTCATCAGCCCCGGAATGGTGCTCCAAGAACACGATCTCGCCCCGGCTCACGTGGGATAGTCGCCGACCGTATCACGAAAAAGCCGCCTTCTTGGCGGCTTTTTTACTTGCTGCGACACCCTTTATGCGGTCGTCATCAAACCCGAAGAACGAGGCGGGTACCTTGTCCGGATAACCGATTCGTCGAGCGATTACGTAAAAAAAGCGCCTCGGGGCGCTTTCTTGACGGACGAAGGTCGGTTCGCCCCTAGCGGTTGCGCGCTTCTTCTTTGAACGCGCCCCACGAAATCAAGGCGACGATTCCGACAGAGAGGATCACGAGGATTGCGGGGATCGTGTACACGGGCGGTCGTACTCGCTTTCTCTTCAGGTGGCATCGCGACAAAAAGTCGACAGTCGAATATTTGGCCTTCTGGTCATCGTTCCCTCGCGAGAGGAACGACTCAGGAGGTGCGCGGCCTCATCCAAGTGCCCGCGTACGCAGACCTTTATTCCCCCGTCGCAAGTCATGTTTAGAATCGTCGCACCTTCAGACAAACTCACGAAAATATTTTGACAATTTCCTAAATTTTACCGAACAATTTCCGAAACGTTACTTTACCAGCGCTTACCTTGACCGAACAGTCAAGTGATCGCGGTCAAATATCAGTCGCTTCTGGAGCGGGTGTAATGGCAATCACGAGACCGGGTGAAGTGATCATTTCGAGCGACCATCGCGTCGCGGGAAATCAAGCGATCGGGCGGGTTCCAAAATCTGTCGCCTTCCGACTAGATGCACTTCCGCTGACGATCGAGGACGGCGTACTCGTCGTCGCCCTCCACGATCCCGAGGACGAAAACGTTCTCGACCAGCTACGCTCGACGACGCGCGTTCGCATTCGAGCGGTGCCAATGACGCGCGATCTTATCCGCGAACGTCTGCGCGAAGCCTACGGCGCGACTGATGTCACGCTCACCGCGAGCGATCGTCGTGCCGACGCGCCCGCGGTGCGCGCCGTCGATATGATGTTCGAGCGTGCGATTCGATCACATGCGTCGGACATCCACGTCGAACCGCTCAATGGCGGAATGGGACGCATACGCATACGTGTCGACGGAATACTCAACGCGATCGAAACGATCCCCAGCGCGCTCGTTGGATCCTTCGTATCGCGCATCAAGCTGGTGGCCGGCATGGATATCGCCGATAAACGGCAACCTCAAGACGGCCGCTACTCGGTCGCCTACGAGGGCCGCTCGATCGACGCACGCGTGTCATCGATTCCCACGATCGATGGCGAACGGATCGTCATTCGCCTGCTCGATGAGAACGCGACCGCACCGAATCTGGGCACCCTCGGAATGCAAACCGATGTTCTTGCGAATTATCGCCGCTTCGTTCATGCGCCATGGGGTTTTGTCGTCGTCACCGGCCCAACCGGTAGCGGAAAGACCACCACGCTCTATGCATCGCTTGCCGAACTCGACGGAGCCTCGAAGAATATTTGCAGCGTCGAGGATCCGATCGAAATGCGCGTGGATGGCGTCGCTCAAGTACAGGTAAGTACGCGATCGGGTCTGACGTTTCCAACGGTGCTGCGATCCTTCATGCGCCAGGACCCCAACGTGATTATGGTCGGCGAAATGCGTGATGCGGAGACGGCGTCGGTCGCGATCTCTGCGTCACTTGCGGGCCAACTCGTATTTACGACTTTGCACAGCAACGATGCCCCACGAACGATCGAACGACTCGTCGAACTCGGCGTTGCGCGTCATGCGCTAGCGGCGGGGCTGACAGCCGTCGTCGCACAGCGCCTGGTTCGAACGCTTTGCGAACAGTGCAAGGTGCGCGAGTCTATCCCCACGGCGGTACGCGGCTCGCTTGATCTCGGAACGGACCACTGGTGGACGCCGAGCGGATGTCGCGTTTGTTCCAATACGGGCTTTATTGGCAGAATCGGCGTCTACGAGTTGCTCGCGATCGACGACGTCGTCCGCGACGCGATTGCTGCGGGCGCATCAAGCGTCCAAATTGGAAAATTAGGCCGTGCGCAGGGCTATCGACCGATGGCGCTCGACGGTCTCGAAAAAGTCGCCTCCGGCATGACGTCGTTCGAGGAGCTCAGCCGCGTCGTCGCCTGGGAGCAACGGCAATGAGCGAACTCGATGTCGTCAGGCTCGTCGAACTCATCCGCACGGCTCGCGCACGCGATGCCTCCGACGTTCATATCGGCGCCGGCGAGAAGCCGGCTTTTCGGATCGACGGACGCTTGACCGTTCTCGATCACCAGCCGATCAGCGAATGTGCGGTGACCGATTTCCTCGCCGGGATGTTGCCTTCGGCCGCGCTCGAGCGTCTGCGCGACCGCGGTACGGCCGACGGTGCGCAGCGCCACCCCGACATCGGTGCGTTCCGCGTGCACGCGTATCGCCAACTCAGCGGGACACGCGTCGTCATTCGGCTCCTGGCAAAAGCCATTCCGAACCTCGAACTGCTCGCATTGCCGAGTATCGTTGGCGATCTCGCTCTTCGACCAAGCGGCTTGCTCTTATTTACGGGTCCGACGGGGAGCGGGAAGACGACGGCGCTCGCGGCGCTGATCGATCGCATCAACCGCACGGTCGAGCGGAACGTGATCACCGTCGAAGACCCGGTCGAATACCGACATTCATCGCTAAGATCGCTCGTCACGCACTGCGAGATCGGCCGCGATGTCATCGACTATGAAGAAGCGATTCGCGGATTTCTGCGCTCCGATCCGGACGTGATCCTAATCGGCGAAATGCGCGACCGCGAAACGATGGAGGCGGCGATGACGGCGGCGGAGACTGGGCACCTCGTCCTCTCGACACTCCACACGAACGATGCGCCGCAGACGGTCGACCGCATCGTCGATGCATTTCCTGCAGAGTCGCAAAACCAAGTGCGCTCGCAACTTGCAGCCGTCCTCATCGGCGTCGTCTCGCTGCGTCTCCTACCGCAAAAAAACCAACCGGGTCGTCGCGCGGCAGCAGAGATCCTCGTTGCCACGGATGCGGTTCGCGCGATGATACGCGACGGAAAGACCCACCAGCTTCGTAACGCGATTTCGACCGGCCGCAGTTCGGGGATGCAGACGCTAGAATCACATCTGTCCGAACTCGTCGTTCACGGGTTGATAAATCTCGATGAGGCGCGAAACGTCTCCACACGACCGGGCGAAATTCGAACGCTCGAACGGGCGGCCGTTTGATGCCGGCCGCGACCTTTCGCTATACGGCACGGACCGTCGAGGGCGAGATCGTCCGCGGATCGATGGAAGCGCTCGATGCCGACAACGTGCTGGCTGCGCTTCGGACACGCGCGCTTTTCGTCACGTCCATCGATCGTGAAGGTCAGATCGCGCGTCGGCTCGTTCGATCCTTTGCGATCGGAGGGGCCTCTCGAAAGTCGCTCCTGGCGTTTTTCCGTTCCTTCGCCACGCTCATTCGTGCCGGTATCTCGATGCAACGCGGGCTTTCCGTATCGATCGAACGGTGCGAGGATCCGACATTACGTGAAGCCCTACGGTCGGTCCTCAGCGACGTCGAGCATGGAACATCGCTTAGCGAGGCAATGTCACGCCGAAACCGTGCCTTCCCGGTCCTCTACGTTGCGATGATTCGCGCCGGCGAGGAAGGCGGAATCCTCGACGACGTTCTCGAGCGGCTCGCGACCTTTCTCGAGCGGGACAGCAACCTCCGAAAGAAAGTCCAATCCGCGCTAGCCTACCCTCTTGTCGTTCTTAGCGCCGCACTAACGCTCGTCGTGTTTCTCATCGCGCGGATCGTTCCGATGTTCGCGGGCATGTTCGAAAGCTTTCACGTCGAGCTGCCCCCGACGACGCGCATCCTGTTGAGTCTGGGGCAAGGGCTGCAATCGCCGCTCGTCTGGGCTGGCGTGCCGCTCTGCGCCCTACTTGGAGCAATCGCGGTCGAACGCTACAGCCGGACGACCGCCGGAGCGTTCCTGATTGATCGACTCCGCTTACGCATCCCCGTGATCGGTACGCTCGTTCAGAAGTCGATCGTCGCGCGCGTCGCACGGATGCTCGCAACGTTGATTCGCTCCGGCATCGGGCTCGTAAGCGCGATCGACGTCGTCGTCCCCGTTGCGGGCAGCGCCGTCTACGGTCGCGCGTTGACACGTATCAACGTCGCCTTGCGCGAAGGCGATTCGCTTACGCGCCCACTGGCCGAATCTCGCGTCTTCGATCCACTCGTCGTCGCCCTCGTGCGGGTCGGCGAAGAGACAGGACTCGTCGACGACATGCTCTTCAAGATCGCGGAATATTTCGAAGGCGACGTCGAAACGACCGTCGCCACGATCGGCGCGATCGTCGAGCCCGCGCTCATTATTTTCCTCGGCGCCGCCGTCGGATTCATCGTCTTCTCTATCTTTATTCCGCTTTACTCACTAATCGGGAGCGTATCGAAATGATGCCGAATATTGACCCGGTTCTCGCGCGATACATCGCCGAGCCAACCGTCGCACACCGCAATGCCGTGATCGAGTCGTACCACTATCTCTGCGCCCGAGGCGCGAGGAAGTTTTCGCGACCAACGTCCGACCGCTCCGACCTCGAACAAGTCGCAGCGATCGGTTTGATCAAGGCTTGTCAGTACTACAACATCACGCTCAAGACGCCGTTTGAAGCGTACGCCTGGATGATGGTGATCGGTGAACTCATGCACTACGTTCGCGACCACGAGCAAATCGTGCGTCTCCCACGGTGGCTGCGCTCGCTCGAGAAACGCTATCTCCATGCGATCGAGTGCCTCACGCACCGTTTTGGCCGCGAACCGCTCGCCGCTGAGATTGCCGAAGCTATGAACGTCGAACTCTCGATTGTGAAAGAAATCGAGCATCTGCGGCGTGGGAAGCAGATCGTATCAATCGATTGCGATCCGTATGCACCTCATTTGCAAAGTGACCGGCGCCGCGAATCGAACCGGCCGATCCTCTCAATCGAGGAACGCTTAGCGTTGCTCTCAGCAATTGAAGGATTGGACCAACGTGAAAAGACGCTCGTAATGGGGATTTTCGCAGCGGGCTATTCGCAGTCCGAAATGGGCCGGAAAATCGGCCTTTCGCAAAGTCAGATCTCAAAATTGCTTGCGAAAGCCCTCGCAAAAATGGCGCGCGACTTGGACTAAATGCATCGACCCTGGGCACTGACCGCTGCGTCCCCCTTCGCAACGAGGTGTCTACAATGCAACGTCCGCACAAAAACCTCGATCATCAAAGCGGTTTTACGCTAATCGAACTGATGATCGTCGTCGCGATCATCGCGATCCTTGCGGGGATCCTGATTCCAAACTTTGTCAACGCCCGCGCGCAGGCGCAAACGTCGGCTTGCGAATCCAATCTTCGCTCGATTGCGACGGCGATGGAGCTCATGTATGCCGATCTGCAGACGTACACCTTGCCCATCGGCGCTGGTACCCAGTCCGCGGACCCGGCGTCGTTCGGGGGCGCAAACAATCCTTACTTGAACAACACTCCGCACGATCCGGCTGGGACGCCGACATCAACCTATACGATCACGCCACAGACAATCAACACTGAGCCGGGCTACGTCATCGCGTGCCCCGGGGCGCACGTTGGCAGCACGCTTGTGAAAATTCAGGGCTGCACGACGGCGACAACGTGCACGAAATTGAACTATACCTCGGGTCTCGGGCTCAGCGGCTCGTGATCGATCCGCAATCAGCAGTGCTCGATACCTTCGCGCATCCGAGTCTTAGGTCGTTTGCGAGCGTCTTTTGCGGTGGGCTGGTGACGAGCGTCGGACCCTGTGTCGCGCCGCGCTACATCGCCATTACCGCCTTCACGGGTACCGAACGCCGCGCGCTCGTCCCAATCGGGGTCTTCGCAACCGGCCTCCTGAGCGCGTATGTCTCACTCGGTTGGATATCCGGGGCACTCGGCTTTCTCGCTAATGCATCAACGCTGATCTACGCACTTCTCGCCGTCGGTCTCATCGTCGGCGGGCTATGCACGCTGGTGCGGAAGCATCATGACCACGTCGAGAGGGGTCGTGCTCCACAGTCGCTCGGCACGTTGCTGTTGTTCGGGATGGCATCCGCCTTCGTTGCATCGCCATGCTGCACGCCGATCGTGGCGTCGGTCGTTTCATACTCAGCGATCGTTGGGAAGCCAATATTCGGCGCGATGCTGCTCTTCTTCTTCGCGCTCGGGCACATCGCGCCGCTTGCAGCGGTTGCGTTTCTCGGCGGACCCATTCGGGCGACGATGATGCGTCTGGCTCACGCGCAAGCGCCCACGATCGCAAGTGGGGTTCTTATGCTGGCTCTTGGGCTGCTGTACGGGGCGCTCGTCTAGTGGAGATCGGACTTGGCCGGCGTCTCGGAATCGCGGTCGTTTCTCTTGCGACGAGCGCCATTCTCTTCCACGCGCAAGTCGCGAGTATGCTTGTAACGCGCGGTGATGACTGCGCGCGAGCGAACGCCCTCGAACGCGCGAAGACGATGTATACGCGCGCTCTCTGGTTCGACCAAGCATCGATCGTCGCGGCCGACCGGCTCGCATTTCTCGGGATCCGCCAGCACAACCGCGTCGGTTACGAATTAGCCCGCGACACGGCATCCAAGGGACTTCGTCACCAGGCCAACGCTCGAGGCTTACTGTTGGATCGGGCCCTCGCCGAAGAACACCTCGGGGACTTCGCGGCAGCGCTTGCCGATTTCGATCGACTTGCCGCGATCGAACCAGACCCGCGGACGATTGAATTCGCCGCGCGCATGGCGATGCGATTGCACGATCGGCAGGCCGCCCACGTTCGATTCGGGCGGGTTCTTGCGATGAATCCGCTCTTCGCGAGCGCACGCCGTGGATTCAAGGAGACCCAGTGAACGACGCGCTTCACTTCATGTTTTCCGTTGGCGTGGCGCTCGTAACCTGGATGGGTGTGCGTACCGCAGCAAGCGGAGTCGGCGTAGATGCCGGCTTGACTCCCCGGTTACCCATTTTTCTCACGTCCGTCATTGCAACGTGGGCAACGCACGATCGCCAGGGTTGGGCCGGTGCGCTCCTCGCTACCGTAATCGCCGGCGTCAGCGCCTGCGCAATCGGAGACCTGCGAACCGGTTACCTCTTCGACCGTGCGATCGTACTAGTGAGCGGACTACTCATTTCGCTCGCCGATCTGTCTGGGAACCTGGGATCGGCAGTGATCGCAGGCGTGATCGTCACCTCACCGCTCCTGCTTCTCTACGCGATCACCGGCGGCCGCGGTCTCGGCTTAGGCGACGTAAAACTGGCTTTCCCAATCGGCCTTGGACTGGGCTCGGTCGCCGGGCTCGGTGCGCTCGGTGCCGCCTTTATTACCGGCGGTTTGGTCGGTCTCGTGCTCCTCGCGCGCGGGTACAGTCGGACAAGCCGGATTCGGTTCGGTCCCTTTCTCGCATTCGGAACGGCAACGAGCGCACTCGCCCCGCTGCTCACGGTCCTTCGCTGATGCACAAGACGAAAACACAACCGCTCGGTATCGACCTCGGATCGCATCGCGTTCGCGTCGCGGCAATCGAATATCGCGGAGATCGACCCGAACTCATCGGCGTTACGGCGCGCGAGATCGGTGGCGCCGATGATGGCGCAAGGGTCGCGGCGATCGAATCGGCCTGTGCCGAGCTTGGAACACGCGAGCGTCGCTGCATCGTCGGGCTCTCCGAGCCGACGGCACTCATACGACGCGTCAGCTTTCCTGCGATGTCACACCGCGAACGCGAGAAGGCCGCACGATTCGAAGCTGCCCGCTTCATCGACTATCCGATCGCAGATGCGTGTATTAGGATCGAATCGATCCCAGGTTCTCGCACCGACTATCATCTCGGGATCGCGCGCCGCTCGGAACTCGAGCAAAAGATTACGCTGCTACGAAAAGCCGGTTTACGGCCTCTTGCTGTGGATCACGAGGCCTTTGGCTACCGGCGCATCGCGCCGCGCGTCGATGCGATGCTCGACATCGGGCATCAGCGGACGAGGCTCCACATCTTCTCCTCGACCATCCCGGTTTCGATCGTCCTATCGACGGCCGGCCAGACGCTCACCGATGCGGTCGCCGCCTCGCTCGGAATCGATGTTTCAGCGGCGGAGCGTCGCAAACGAACGATCGGGCTTGCGGGCGCAGGCGAGGCAGTGCGCGATTTCCTCTGCGACGAACTCGCGACCGCACTCATCGACTATCGCGCCGCGGGAGGCAGCGAAATCCGCTCGATCGCACTCGCCGGAAACGGGTCGCGGCTGTTCGGCATCGACGAGCACATCGCGACCATGACCGCGATCCACACCGCGCCGGTGGAATTCGGCGGTACGATTGGGTCGACGCTCCCGCGGGACGTCCTACGCGCGGCCGCGCCCGATTGGATGCTCGCCTGCGGACTCGCGCTTTGGGAATGCACGTCGTGACCCGCTATAATTTTCTTCCGAACGGGTTTACGGGTATCAACACCCGCTCGCTCATCGACGCTATCCCGCTACGTCTACGCGTTCCTCTCGTTACGTTGAGCGCGGTCGTCGCCGTCCTCATTGCGCTCACCTGTATCGATGCCATCCGACTGCGCGCTGCGCAAGGCGAGGTCGACGAAGTCGGAGCGCGGCGGGATCGAACGCAAGCGGCCGTCCGTGCGGTCGCGATGTTGCGCGCACGCCTGCTCGCGCAAGAAGCCTTGCTCGCACGTGTGAACGCCATCAGACGTCGTGACCAAGACGGGACAAACGAATTGGCTACGATCGGGAACGCACTACCGACACGCGCGTGGATCTCATCGCTTCACAGCGACGGGACGCGCTGGACGATCGACGGCGAAACACGCGATCCACAAGCGGTTGGCGCAACACTCGTCGCACTCCGTCGAGCCGCGATGCTCCACTCGCCGACACTCGTATCGATTCGTAGTAGCAGCGAAAAACGGCCGATCGACTACCAACTTCATGTCGATCGTTCGCCATGATTCGAACCCTTACCGGTGTCTCGCAAGATGTTGCCATAATTTGGGCCTTGACTGCGAGCGTCCTGGTCGGTGGGCTCGCGGCCGCGTCACACTGGTTTGACGCAACCCAAAGCACTCTTGCCGCAACGGCCGAAAACTCGACCTTGCAAATTGCCGCAAACGAAAAGATTTTACGCACGAAGCCAAAGCTGCTATTCGACGAGCAGACGATAGGTGCGCTCCTCTCAAACGTCGACCTCGAAGACGACGCCCCGAGTACCGTCGCGAACTTTTTGCGCGAACTCGATCGCGCATCACGGACGCGCGGCGTTCAGCTCGTCTCCGTCCTATCCGGAGGTGCTGCAAGCGATCTTGGGACAACGATGCGCGCACCTTCGGCTATCGCTACAACGATGCCTAGCGGACTGCGAAGCCCCGCAATCCCGCACGAAATTTCTGCCGAGTTCTTCGATCTGCTTCCTCTCGAAGTCGTCCTCGAAGGACGCTTTGCGAATGTTATTTCACTTATGCGATCGCTCGCTAGCGACCGGATCCTGATCAAAACCGAAATCCGTTCAATCGTTCGCGCATCGAGCCAACCGTCGGACAGGCCGCGGTTGTCGACGCGACTGAACATCACGCTGTATCATCGCGCTCTTGCCCTACACCCGACCGGAGGAGTCCACAATGCCGCGCCTTGACGATCATAGCAGAACGCTTACGTTCTGTGCATCGGCTCTCTGTTTTGCGACCGCTTTCGCTGCAACGCCAAAATTGGCGCAGTCCGCAACCGTTCCAACGGTCGCCGAGCGAACGCTAGTAGTGGCCAAGCCGAGTGAGTCGCGGATAAAAGTCGTCCAGCCGCAACGCGACCCGTTTGTGGGGGACCACATCGAAGCGGAGGGCCGCTCGAATACGTCGGCGATCGAGGTGCCGCCGCCCGGAGTTCCGGGATCGCTGCTTCCGTTGCCGCCGAACGAGGGTGCCCTTGCAACACGTACGGCCCGAAGCGAGCCGGGACTTCGACTTCAAGCCGTGGTGAATGGCGGTCGGCCGGTCGCGCTCGTTGTCGACGCAACGGGTACGCACGTAGTCGCCATCGGCGATCGCATCGATGGAAGCAAGGTCGCGCATATCAGTCGCGACGGACTGACCTTGTCCGACGGTCGCTGGATCTCGATCGAATTGGAAACGCGATCGCAACCACAACGCTCGTGGACCGGACCCGTCCCACTGGTACCGACCGCAACGCCGACGCCGCTTTCGTCTCCGTCTGTCTTGCCACAGGAAGGATCATGATTCGATATCGGAGCCTTCTTCTTGCGGCGTTGCTCGTGGCGTCGTTACTTCTCGCATCATCGCCAGGCGCGCATGCGCAAACGTCGCGTCTCATCTCAATCGACGCGCGTGATATCGACCTTGCCGATCTCATCCGCCTTCTTGCCGCCGAGTCGAACGAGAATATCGTTGCCGACGGATCGGTCAAACCGCAACGCGTCACGATCCGTCTCCGCGATGTGCGATTTGACGAGGCACTCTCGACCGTCGTGCAGAGTTTCAATCTCGTCGCGCATCGCAACGGGCACATCCTCGTGCTTGGTGATGCAGCGACGATGAATCGCCGCTACGCCGATTCGGGCGGCCTTGCCTCACAAACGATCGTCCTGACCTTAGCTCGGGCAAAGGTTGAGGATTTGGTCGCCCCACTTACATCCGCACTGCCGGTCGGCACCGTGATTTTCGCAGACAAGCGATCGAGCACGATCGTGGTGACCGGAACACAGTCGACCGTCGATCGCGCGAGCCACTTGATCAAGCTCCTCGATGTCTCCGGCATCGGTTTAAACGGAACACGAACCTCGGCGTATGCACTGAGCAATGTCAAGGCAAGCGAGGCCGCCCGTGAGCTCAAAGGTGCGATCCCCGAAACGGCAATCGTCGCCGACGATCGGCAGAACGTCATTCTCATCACGGGCAACGCGGAGATCAACGACTTAGCAAAGCAGTTGCTCTTCAATCTCGATAACCCCGGCCGTCAAGTCATGTTCGAAGTTCGGGTCGCCGACGTTCAGCCCGAGATCGATTCCTCGAATCTCGGGATCACCTTTGGCGGGAAGGGCTTCGGCAGCGGCGGACTCGAGCAGTTCGCCTACACGCTCACGCAAAGCTCGGTGATCGTTAACGCGCAACTCAACACGCTCATCCAGCGTGGTCGCGCATCGATCCTTGCAACGCCGCGGATCGCTACACTCAACAACCACGAAGCAAGTCTGCTCGTGGGAGAAACATATCCGGTCGTCACAACGAACCTGCAGACGGGGCTGCCAACCGTGCAGAACGTCGACGTCGGAGTAAAATTGCGTCTGACGCCAACGATCGGACCGAACGGAACCATCACGGCGGAGATGCACCCGGAATACAGTCAGATCACGGGTTTCAACGCGGCATTCCCAATCGTTGCAAACCGGCATGTGGATTCTACACTGAGGGTGCGCGACGGCGAAACCATCGTACTCGGCGGACTCTTCTCCGATGTCGAATCCGACACCATCACCAAATTTCCGTTCCTCGGAGACGTTCCGGTGCTTGGAAGCTTCTTTCGCAACCGGCAACGTTCGCACACGAAGGATGAAGTGGTCTTCCTCATCACTCCGCACATTCTTTAACTAGCTGACGTTGTAGCGGCTCCACGCGATGCGGCCGATATGGACGCCGCGAAGGGCACGCTGCGCGTCCAGGCTGCCGTAGTAGCTCGGCTTGCCGCTCCATTCTCGCGCCATGAGGAGGATGGGCATGTCGGGGAAAAGATCGCGTTTGAGGCTGTCGAGCAGCTGGTCGGCGGTCCTTGGGTTGGTCAGAATGTTCGGAGGCACGCTCGCCAAAGCAAACGTTACGCCTCCTTCATGAAGGACGGCTCCATCGAGCGTCATCGCTGGTCTCCGATCGGCAGATGGTTACTTACATCATCGGCAACAAATGCCGAGATTAGCGTTACATTAAGCCACTTTTAACAATAGTGTCCCGGAACACGCAACCCGGGGCTCGATGCGGCTGCCGCGAACAACGTGGGGAGATGACAACGGATGCACCAGCGGAAGCCTCCCTCGTCGGCGCCGACGATGCCGCGAAGCTGACCCTCGCCGTTGGCCGCGCCTTTCACCAGGCCGGCATCCCGGTCGACTTCCTCGAGGAACTGATGCGGGATCTGGCTGCGCATCTCGGAGTCACCCTGCAAGTGAACGCGCTGCCGACGAGTCTTACGGTTGCGATCGGTCCGGCCTACGCCCAGCGCGTCATCATCATGCGCCTGGAGCCGGCCAAGCTGCACTTGCGCAAACTCGCGCAACTCAACGAGTTGCTCGCCGCCTTGCGCGCGGGCACGGTCGATATCGCCACGGCACTCAGCGAGACCGAGCGCATCGACAAAGAACAGCCGCCGACGCCCGTCCTCGCACTCATTCTGGCGTATGCGATGCTCTCGCTCGGCGTTGCGATTCTCCTCGGCGGCGGCCGCATGGACGTCATCGTTGCGACCCTCGTCGGTATCGCCACCGGCTCCATCGCCTCGGTCGCCGAACGTGTGCCCGCCGTCGACCGTATTTTCGAAGTCTCCGCGGCTTTTGTCGCCACGCTGATCATTGGCGCGTTCGAACGCTTTGGCGGGCATGAGCTATCGCTCTACGTCGTCATCATTGCCGGCATCGTGCAGCTTTTACCAGGACTCAGCCTTACGACCGCGCTACACGAACTCGCCAACCGCAACCTCGTTGCGGGTACGGCACGCCTCGGCGGTGTTCTCGTAACGCTCCTCTCGCTGACGTGCGGATTCGCGCTCGGCGTCGCTCTTGCGGGTTCGTCAATTCTCAATGGCGCGAGCGTTCCGATGCAGCGGCCGTTCGGTTTACTGATCGTTCCCGCGATTCTTGCAATCGCATTCGCTGTCACGATCATCTTGCATGCGCGCCCGCGCGACATTGGTTGGGTGCTCGCGTCATGCGGCATCACGATCATCGTCTCGCGTCTTTTCTCGCTCCTACCCGAACCGCGGATTGCCGCATTCGGGACTTCTCTGCTTGTCGGGCTCGGCGCAAACGTGGGGGCGCGATACTTACGCATCCCGCAAGCGATTCTGCTCGTTCCCGGACTCTACGTGCTCGTCCCGGGCTCCCTCAGTTACGAAAGCATCCTTGCCGTCTTCCAACGCGACGTGACCGACGCTGTTACGCTTGCTCTCAATGCGACGCTGGCATCGATTCTTATCGTCTCCGGGCTGCTGCTCTCGCAACTGGTCATTCCGCCGGTTCACCGCGACCGCGAAGCAGGCGCCTAGCGGAACCTCTAGCGCTCGTCGACACCAATTTGCCGGGCGCGTGGACATGACTGCGCCATCTTCTCTTGCGACTGCATCTGCCCCGCGATCCGGCAGCGCAACGCGTCGTATCGCGTCGTCTGAGAATCCATTTCATGTGCGGTTGTCGCGAACTGCCATGCCAAACCAAAGTTGCCGGTAAACAATTCGATCTCGGCACGTTCGCCATTTGCGATCGGATCGTCGGCATTGAGGCGCTGAGCTTCGCGGCAGTCAGCAAGCGCACCGGCGCGATCTCCAACGAGGCGTTTGACACGGCAGCGCAAAGCCAAGACCGCCTCGCGATCCGCATCCGGTCGCGCGAGCGCCCAAGTTAAATCGGAAATCGCGCCGCGCCGGTCACCCGCAGCGAGCCGTAATTCCGAACGACGGAGCAACCGTCTCGGCGGTGGTTCCTCGAGCGCGATAGCTCGATCGTAACGCGCAAGGGCTTCATCGAGATTCGCACGATCGGCGCTAAGGCGATCGCCCTCGGCCTCGAGCTGCGCGGCGATGATCGAACTGGCTCCCATCGAGCCTAGTGCAGGCGACATCGCAAAGAGTGCGAGGAACATGACGAGCAGACCAACGAGCTTCATACCGCGGCTAGTGCCGCGCCCCGAGCAAATCGATTCCCGCCGAGCCCTAGTGCGAAATCACCGTCGTGCGCTCGATCGGCCCCGGGGTCACCGCGATGACGTCCGGGTCGCACTTGAGCGGGACGACACGACCGAAGGCATCGTTAGCATCGTTACCGGCACCGACGCCGATCCGCATCGAGACGAGGTCATTGGGGACGAGGCTCAGCGTGCGCGTCGTCGTTAGGTGAACCATCTTCGCCCCGCTCGAGCGCATCGGCAAGGGAGACGTGGATCGAACGAAGCGCGGATCGACCAAGACGTCCGCTTTGAGCACCACGGAATACGTCCCCTGACTCAAACCGAACACCGTGAACTTGCCATCGCTCGTCGTTTTGACGGTGCGTGAATCGGAACCACTATGAAAGGCGACGGTCACGCCACCGAGTGGCCGCTCGACAGCGCAATCGTACGCGTAGCCACGCACGAACGCCGTATTCTCTGCATCCGCGGGGCGGCCAGCCAGACCGACGAGGGCGAACGTAGAAAGCAAAACAACGGTCGAAATCTTCATCGGAAAAGTTTCGGCGGCCCGTGCCCGCGACCTGCTGTTGTTACGGATCCTTAGCTCGGTTGCACCGCCTGACCCGAAATGAATGCAGCGACGATGCCATTCATAAATTGCACGTCCGTCGCGTTGAACGAGCTCGCTGCGAAGTGACCCTGCTTCGAGGGAATCGTAACGTGTACGGCGCCCGGAATCGCTTGCGCGGCGCGCACGACTTCTTCCGCCGGATTGAGCAGATCGAGCGGACCGCCCATCAAGAGCGCCTTCGCCTTGATCGACCCGAGTGCGGCTTTCCAGTCGCCGTGGAAGGTCGAATTGCCGACGTTGAACGCGTCGTACGCGTACGTCTGCGAGATCCAATCGTTCGCGTCGAGCTTACTTGCGACGCGATTGTCTTCTTGCTTTTTCATGAACGCAAGCACGTCGGTCTCTTTTGGAAAGGCTTCATCGAGGCCGGCCGGCGTGCGCGTTGCGATCGAATCGAAAATATTCGATTGTGCGCGCCATCCGGCTTCGGGCTGCGCGGTGTAGTTGCCATTATTATAGGCTGGATCGAGTGTCAGTGCGGCCCGACCGGCTTTGGTCATCACCATCGACCAGGGTGGGGTCCGCGCGAGCGGCGTGAGAGCGACGATCATCTTCATCATCTCAGGGTGGGTGACGCCCCACTGAAGACTCTGCATTCCCCCCATCGACGCGCCGGTCACGATCGCGAGCTTTTTGATCGCAAATTTCTCGGTGATCAAGCGGTACTGCGACTGCACCATATCACCAAGCGTGTAGCGCGGAAACGCTGTACCGTGCTGTTTTGTGCTGTTCGAAGGCGACGTCGTGAATCCGTTACCGATCGCATCGGTGCAGATGATGAAATATTTCGCCGGATCGTACGCCTTTCCGGATCCGATCAAAAAGTCTATGCGATGGTGGTTGCCACCAAGTGAGGACGTCATGAGGATCGCATTGTCTTTGGCAGCGTTCAAGGTTCCATGCGTGACGTACGAGAGCATAAAGTCGTGAATCACATCTCCGCTCTCGAGTTTAAGATCGCCCTCGCTGTAGAGTTGGTGCGGGGGGTCGGTCGGAAGGTTCGCGACTGCGGTAAGCGGCGCGATGAGGATCGCAGCCGCAATGATGATTTGTAGCAAAATTCGACGCATGAACAACACTCAGTTCTTTAGCGGTGGAGAAATCCTGCTGAAAAGCACGGGACGGCCGCGACCATGGTGAGCGCGACGACGATCGAGGAAAATACGGGATCATCCGTTTCATCGCACGATCGGCGAGACGCGGCCGAGCGCACAGGCCGCATAATACCCGAATCTAAGCGGAGGCGCAAAGAGGGCGACGCCCATGCCGAGGACCGCGACCATCGCGTACTGCACTTCATCGATCCCAAAGCTCTTCGCGATTGGGAAGAGTAGTGGGCCGAACAGTACGACCGCTGGGATCCCTTCGAGCACGGATCCCAGCACGATGAAGAGCAGCACCGAGAGCGCCATGAATCCCGCGGCTCCGCCCGGCGCGTGACCGAGCGATTCGCTCAACTGCTGTGCGAAGCCCGACTGGGTCAGGGCCCAGCCCATTGCCGTCGCGGTGGCGATGATCAGCATGATCGCCCCGGTGAGTGCCGCGACCTCGCGCAAGAACGGATAGATCGCGCTCCATTTCAATTCGCGGTACAAGAACGCATCGACGATCACGGAGTAGAGAGTCCCGACCGTCGAGACTTCGGTTGCTGTTGCAACCCCGCCGAGGACGGCAGCACGGATAAGAAACGGCAACGCAAAGCTCGGAATCGCGGCGAACATGGCGATGCCGATTTCGCGCAATGTCGCACGCTTCGCGAGTTCGACTTTGTCCCCGCGCGAACGCCACAAGATGACGACGAGCAAGCAGATTGCAGCAAGCAACGCAGGCACGAGCCCGGCGGTAAAGAGCGCGCCGATCGAGACACCGGTCACCGAGCCGATAATGATCAGCACGAGACTCGGCGGATCGTCTCGGCCATCGCACCGGCGGAGGCGAGCATCGCGACGAGGTCGTTTGGTTCGGATCAGCGGCGCCGCATCTCCGGAAAGAGCAGCGGAGCGACTGCCGCCATATCGGCGGTCTTTGAACCCGAGATGCCGGAGCCGACGTTTATCGCGAATACGAGCACGATGCCGAGTCCACCGCTCGAATGACGGACGAGTGAAGCGAAGGCTGCGACCAGCCGCTGCGCGATTCCGCCGCTCACGATCACGGTGTTCGAGGCTCCCTCGTCCATCCGGCTCACGACGACTTCGAGCGGCACCTGGTCTTGCAAGTTTATTTCACGCTTCGATAATCCGCGCGGAATTCAAAAAGCCCGCCGGCTTTCGCCTGGCGAGCTTGTTTGATTATCTGGCACCGACCTACTCTCGAGGGACCCTGCGGTCCGACTACCATCGGCGCTGGTGGGCTTAACTGCCGTGTTCGGGATGGGAACGGGTGGAACCCCACCGCTATGGGCGCCAGAAACTTGATCCCGATGCGATGACGAGCCTTGGCTCGAGTCGATCGCAGCGGAAAGCTGCACAAAGAAGAACTTTCATGTCCAAACGGAGATTATTGCGTTCTTTAAAAAGATTCCGGGCTATTAGTACCGGTCAGCTCCAACGATTGCTCGTCTTCCACCCCCGGCCTATCAACGTGGTAGTCTCCCACGGCCCTTCACCCTTGCGGGATTGAGATCTCATCTTGAAGTCAGTTTCACGCTTATATGCTTTCAGCGTTTATCTGATCCGAACGTAGCTACCCGGCCATGCCCCTGGCGGGACAACCGATTCACCAGCGGTTCGTTCAACCCGGTCCTCTCGTACTAGGGTCGACGCTCCTCAAATCTCCTACGCCCACGGCGGATAGGGACCGAACTGTCTCACGACGTTCTGAACCCAGATCGCGTACCGCTTTAATGGGCGAACAGCCCAACCCTTGGGACCTACTACAGCCCCAGGATGCGACGATCCGACATCGAG
>JANLVI010000032.1:0-2415 GCA_031363915.1 Vulcanimicrobiota bacterium | reverse complement strand
TTGATTCACGTCGGGAAGTGCAAAACGGTAGTGTTGCGGCGTGTTCGCCGGGATCGCGGTCGGATGTTCGAAACTCTCGCGATATCGGCCGCGGAAGATGTCGGTTGCGAGCGGCAATTCATAACCGCCAAGTTCGGGTTGACTGCCGACTTGCGGCGGATAGACGTCGATGAGTTTCACGACGAAGTCGCCGTCGGTCCCGGTCGTTGATGCGACGAGATCGACCTGCGGTTTACCTTGCAGTCGCACGGGCGAGGTCATCGGGGGCGTGAGGTACGTCAGCACGTCGGGTCGCCCGTCGATAAAACGCTGATCGCGAACGAGCCACGTACGCCATGCATCGCCGTCAGCGAAACGCACGGGCCGCGGTATATACGGCACGGGTTTTGCCGGATCGGCGAGGTAGGCATCGCCGGCAGTCGTCGCCGGCCGCGTGAAGCCGAGTCCAAAGCCGCTTTGCAGGTACAGCGGTGTCATCGTGGTGCCGCATCCGCTCGCGCACGCACCGGGCCACGTGTCATAACGTTCCCAGCGGTTAAGCGCGGGGTCGAACACCGTCGCGCGCGCGAGTCGCGCCGCAGTTCCGCCTCGCAGATGTTCTTCGAAGAACGGTTGCACCATATCGCGGCGGAATTGCAGTGCGGTATCGCCGTCCCACGCGAAGACGCCTAGGTGGTCGCCCGAGCGATTTACCTGACTGTGGAACCACGGGCCCATCACGAGCCAATTGTTCGCTTCGTGGCCGACCGCTTTGAGCGCGCCGAACGCATGGTTTGCGCCCCACATGTCTTCTTGGTCCCAGAGCCCCTGCTCCCAGAGCGTCGCGACGTTCGAGGGGTGGGCGGCGATGAGCTTGTCGAGCGCTTGGCCTTGCCAGAACGCATCGTACGCGGGGTGCAGCATCGAACGCTGCAACCACGGCAGCGCTTCGAGTCCATGCGCGCGGATGTAGTCGCCCGTCGAACCCGCCGCGAGAAACGTTTCGTAGTCGTCGTATGCGTCGCGCGCGACGTCGTCGCCGCTGCCGTGCTGACCCGTTTGCGAGATGGTGTAGTCGAGGTTCGGATTGCGGAAGGCGCCGTAGTGGAACCAATCATCACCCATCCAGCCGTCGATCATGGGGCTCTCGGGAACCGCAGCTTTGAGCGCTGGATGCGGATGCAAGAGTGCCATCACGACCGTGAAGCCCTCGTATGACGAACCGATCATGCCAACGTTTCCGTTGGACTGCGGGAGATGTTTGACGAGCCAGTCGATCGTGTCGTACGCGTCAGTCGTGTGATCGACCTTGGTCGGATTGAGCAGCCCGATCGGCGGCCGCGTCATCACGTAGTCTCCTTGCGAGCCGTATTTGCCACGCACGTCTTGGTAGACGCGAATGTATCCGGCGCGCACGAAGCCTTCGCTCTCGAGCGGCAAGGCGTTGAGCAACGATGCGCTTTGGATGTCGCGCACGTGTTTGGCCGCGTTGTATGGCGTTCGTGTCAATACGATCGGGGCAGCGTGCGCGCCGTTCGGAGTCCAAATAACGGTGAAGAGCTTCACACCGTCGCGCATCGGGATCATCTCGACGCGTCGAACGTAGTCTTTTGGGGCCATCGTCTGTTTGAACGCCCTCGGGATATCGTTAAAACCGGCGTCCTTGCCGGCCGGACCGTCGGCGCCTGCGGGTGAGACGAGAGCAATTGCCAGAACAGCTATGCTGCCAAGAATCGTTGGGAAACGCATGGATGCCGTTTTTCGAAACGGTGCGGTTCCGCCTCTCGAAGTGCGCTCGTCGGAGCGCCGACGCCCGGAAAAACAGCAAACGTCGTGGATATCGCCAATACGACGCTCAAGATGCTCGAGTACTTGCCGAGGCCGCCGCTTCGAAACACGATTGAGGGGTGAAACCGTTGAGTCGCATGAGAAATTAGTGTCCCTCCGATTTCTTGAACCGATTATAATTTCGCTGCGAGATACTTCACTTATGCAGAATTCTGATACCGCGTCCCGCTTCGATGTAAGTCGAGGGAAGTTACTGGTCGCTGCCGGCGTCGCCGCCGCATCCACACTGTTCGGGAGTGCAGAATCCGACGCGGCGCTTCCCGTGCGCCGATCGCGCGATGCGCCCACAGCGCCGCCCGTGCATGGGCTGCACCTCCAGTTCGGCGCGGATGCCTCATCGGAGATGGTCGTCTCGTGGCATACGCGCGAACGCGTGCGCTCGCCGCGCGTTCTGCTCGGACATCTTGACGGCCGGCTCGAGCGAACGGTCGCGGCCAGAGAAACGAGCTATACCGATGCAAAGTCCAGCCAGGTCGTCTACGCCTATCACGCACGCCTAGCGACGCTGCAAGCGGGTTCCGCGTATTTGTACGCTGCTTTGCACGACGGAGCGGAGCCGGAGTTCGGGACGTTCCACACGCTGCCGCG
>JANLVI010000025.1:0-59818 GCA_031363915.1 Vulcanimicrobiota bacterium | reverse complement strand
CGCCTCACGCTGCGCGATCGTGAACGTTCGACGTGTCCGCTGCGAGCGGACCTCGGGATCGGAATTCATCGACAACAACCTTGGTCGCCCTCAAAGAATTATCCGGCTGCGGCCGGACTCCACTCATGTTGACACAGAGGGCGGATAGAGAAAGCCAACCACGCTCAAGTTGCTCAGTAGGGGGCTGACCTTGCTTAGATTGACGATCATTTCGAGTGAGGTGAGTTTTGCCGTTGCTGGCAATGCCGATTCGGGAATGTGCAGCGCCAGACGAAAGTCGTCGATGTCTGGATCCTTAGAATTTAAGTATGCTTCGTGAAGGTCGGCAAGATCCGACTTGTGCTCATTGAGCTGCTCCACAATAAACCCGTGCAATGCCGCCATCTGAAGCTGGCAGAAATCGCGAAGCTGCTCATGCGCGACGACGGCCAAAGGATTAAGTTGCGCATCATCTGCATTTCGGAATTTCGACTCAACGTACACCGCCCGATCAATCCTGTCGCGTTTTTCATTTAGCTTAAATCCCACCACATCCACGCCCGGCAGGGTTTGATTTCCGCTTATTTTGACGCGAAGCTTATGAACTGGTACTTCGTATCCGTCAGCGATGACATCGTGAGTGGCAATTGCCTCACCGAAGTCGCCTTTCCTAACTCTGTCGACGGTTGTCGCGTTGGCGCTAACGTCACCGAAGCGCGTCTTGGACAAGCGACCTGCAACGGCGGCTGCCAAGGTTTTGGGATTATGCCGCACTTCCCGATAAAGCGTTTGCATCACAGAATGGCGCTTCGAAGCATCTTGCTCAGTGACGCGTCGCTCCACGACCTGAAAGGCTAACGAGCCGTCTACAGATTTGGTGAAAAGCATTGAAAATGCCACTAGAAGAAACCCCTAACACCCATTAAATCGATGCAACAGATCAAAACATATCTGCGTCGAGTGCCAACCCTATGGCACAGTACGCCACTTGGTGCGACCTTCCCGCCGTATATTGGACCCGCTTTGGCAACGCGCTAATGATGCGGCCTGAGCCCACACAAGCGGATGCCCAGCAGCATCGCGATAAACCTAAAAGAGTGCGGCCGCGACGGTGTGGGTTACCGGCGAAGCAATTCCGCGGTTAGCGACCCTGACTGTCGCTTTTGGGCTCGTTATGCACGGCGCGACGGCGAGACGTTCGAGTTCGCTACTCGACGCATCGGTTTCTCAACTTTGAATGTGTGATGCAGCGTTTCTCAACTTTAGGTGTTGTTTCTCAAAGTTGAGTGTGTTCTACAGATCGCTCGAGCACGGCGTTCGTGCTTTTCGCGCATTGGCTCGGCGACCCGGCGACGACCAATCGCACCGAGTTTCGGGCGGACGCGATTTGGCTCGCGCAGCGTGGGGTCGTCTCGCTGCATGTACGGCGCGCTCATGCTCGCGACCGACCGGCGCCCGAAGTTCGCGTTATTTATGACGCCAACGACGACCTTTCGTGCGTTGTTCGATCTCGATACGAAGCGTCCGGTGGTCGATCCGGCATTGCACGAACGCCAACTCGTAGCGTTTAACTTGCCGCCGTATCGCGCGCACGCCAGGCTTCGTGCAACACTCGTGCATTTTGCCGCTCACGATGAATATGTAAGTGCGAAAAAAGCTACGGCGTTTGCCGTTTCGCTATCACCGCTCGGGCGGAACGTTCGGACGTACCGCACTGGCCATGCCCTCGCGATCGGACGAGCCACGAACGATCGCCGTTTGTGGCTTGAAGCGCACCTACGCAACTGACTATTTCGGGTTGGTAAAGTCGCCCGGGCTCTGGGCGCTCCCGGTCCAGTCGGGCGTGCGTTCGGGTTTCGCCTCGGCGAGCGCCTTGCGAAGCGTCGCAGCGTTGTAATCCGTACCGTACACCGGCGTCGCGGGCTGTTGTCGCCACGAATCATCAAGCATTCCCGCATCGACGCCGTCAAAGCCTATTTCATCGAGCAGGCCGATGATGACCGCTTTCGCCCTGGCATGGTCCCCGGCGACCGGCAGCGCGATACGGTCGGGCGTGCCCGCCGGCTTCCCGTTCTCCAAGAGATGCTGCGCGTAGATGTTGTTGAATGCCTTGACGACGGGCCGGCCGAGTTGGTTTGCGACCCATCGGCTTTCGGTCATCCCGCCTTCGATGTCTTCGATTCGTCCGTCGCGCTGTCGCGGATAGTAGTTGCCCGTATCGACGACGACGACGCTTTCGGGGACGTTTGCGAAGAGATCCTTTGGTAGCTTCGTGACGTTGATTTGCGGAACCGTGACGATCACGACATCGCCTGCGCGAGCGGCTTCGCTCACCGTCACGGCATGCGCACCGGTTTCGGCGGCGAGATCGCCAAGCGACTCTGGCCCGCGTGAGTTTGCAATCGAGACCTGATGCCCGACTTTCGTGAATCGGCGCGCGAGCGTGCCGCCGATGTTGCCGGTTCCGATAATTGAAATCTTCATCGCTCCCTCGCAACCCGCCCGATACCGGGTGAGTTGCGAGGGGCAGCTAGAACGTGCGCAAGTAGGCGTCGTGCTCCCAGGGATGCACGGCGCGGCGATAGCGCTCGTATTCGGCGGTCTTCGCATCGTGGAAGGCGTGATAGATGTGATCGCCGATCGCACCTTTGACGATCGGATCGCGATCGAGTTCGTCGAGTGCGAGCGCGAGCGCGGTCGGCAGTGTTTTTATGCCATGTTCTTGGCGGAAGCGTTCGGTGAGATCGTACGACGAGCCGGTGAACGGATCGCCGGGCAAGCGGCGCTTGCGGATGCCGTCGGCGACCGATTCCATCACGGCGGCGAGGGCAAGATAGGGATTACAGGATGCATCGGGGCTGCGCAGTTCGATCGTCGTCGCCGCGCCCGCTGCGACGGGCGGCACGCGTACGAGTGCGTTTGCACTGCGATGCGACCACACGGTATAGATCGGCGCATCCCATGCTGCGACGAGACGTTTGTAGGAGTTGACGGTGGGATTGCAGATTGCCGTAAAACCGGGTGCGTGTTCGAGCAATCCTGCGATTGCATGCAGGCGGACGTCTTCGTCGTCACTCGGCAGTTGGATGTAGATGTGCAGTCCGCTGCCGGCTTGCGCTTCGAGGGGTTTGGGCATGAACGTGGCGTGCAAACCCTGGCGGTTGGCGATTTGCTTTGCGACGCCGCGTAAGGTCGTGAGTTCGTCGGCGGTCGCCAGCACGCTGCGCGGCGCCAGGTCGATCTCGTGCTGTCCGGCACCGTGTTCGTGGTGCGCGCTCGAAACCGGAATACCCATGGCCTCGAGTGCGGAGACCATCGACGTGCGGGCATCGTAACCTCGGTCGCTGGCGGAGAAATCGAAGTACGAACCGGAGTCGATGGTGGTCGTCGAAGGTCGGCCGTCCGCCGTGCGCTCGAAGAGATAGAACTCGACTTCGAGCGATGTCGTCACACCTTTGAGGACGTCGTTTGCATCTTCGAGCACCCGCCGCAGCGTGGTGCGCGGGCAGCCTTCGAACGGTGTGCCGTCGGCGACGGCGATATCGCAGAGCATCCGCGCCTCGACGTCGCCTTCGGTCGTCCAGGGGAGCACGGCGAACGTCGCCGGATCGGGACGCAACATCATATCGACTTCTTCGCCGCGCACGAAACCGTCGATCGAACCGCCATCGAACGTAACCGCGCCGTCGAGGGCTCGATCGAGTTCGCTTACGGGGACCGTGATGTTCTTCTCGATGCCCAGAATGTCGACGAATGCCAAGCGTACGTAGTGCACGTTCCGCTCTTTTGCGGTGCGCAGAATCTCGCGTCGTGTTTGCATGTCGCTAATTGCCGAGCGCATCGAGCGCGATCGCCGTACGCAGGGTGAGCTGATCGTGCGGACTATCGAGGTCGAGTCCGCCGATCTCGCCGATCTGGCGCAAGCGATAGAACACGGTGTGTCGGTGCACGTTGAGCGAGGCGGCAGCCACTTTGATATTCTGTCCTACATCGAAGAAAAGGCGGAGCGTGCGGATCAGTTCCGTCTGGTGCTTGTCATCGTAATTCCGCAGTGGTTCGAGCACGCGCAGTGAGAATTTCTGCAACTCTTCGCGCGTCCCACCGCCGCGCAGCAGGAGCGGGTAGATACCCAAGTCTTCGTACGGCATGATGCGCGCGCCGCCAAACATGCGGCGCGCGATCGTCAGCGCTTCGCGCGCTTGATCGACCGATGTCGCAACGCTGAGCATCTCGTGATGCGTGCCGACGCCGCCAACGATACGTACGTCGGCATGGGCGCGCGCGAGCGCTTTTGGGATCATCGTCGCCGCCGTGCGGGCGTTTGCCGCATCGACTTCGAGGAGTGCGGGGACGAGAAAGAAGAAGCCGCCGCCGCGTTCGATGACGACGACTTCACCCGATCGTGAACCGAACACATCGAGGCACACGCGCCGAATCTCCGCCATTTTCTGTGCGGCCGCGGATTCATCGAGCCCTTCGGGTTCGATCGCGACGGCGACGTAGCCGGCGGCAAGCGAAATCCCGCGGGCGCTGGCGTCTTCGCGCGCTTCTGCTGGATCGTCGTAGGCGCGCGCGAGCAGGCGGTCCCAAAACGAACGCCGTCGCCCTTTGCTGCCGCCGGTATCGCGTGAGAGTTCGACGGCGATCGTCGCGACGGTGAGGCGAACGTAGCCACTGGCGGGCACCTTGCCGTCGGTCGGGAAGATCGCAAGCCAGCCGAGGCGCGTATCGCCGACCCGGATCGCGAACGCGCGGGCGCCGGCGCCCGCGTTGGTAGAAAGCGCGACGCCATCACCCGTATCGATGGCCTTTCGATCGAGCAAATCGCGAACCGACGGAGGTACCGAGCGGGTCCCTGTGCCCGCCAGCGCCAGATGTCGCCACTCGGCATCTTCGACTAACACCGCCGCTCCGAGGACCTCGGCAAGGTGCGCGGCAAGGGCTTTCGCGCCGCCGCCGGAGGCGGCAATGCGCGCCGAAGCCTCCGCAAATGTCAGCAGATCGGCTGCGCTGATGGTGGGATTTTGAGCGGCCGAACGGACGCGCGAGCGTCCAGCTCGAACCGGCTTGGCATGAATACCGTTCTCGTCGTGCACTTCGTTATTGGTATCCTCGTCGCGCTGGTTGCGGCCCTTTGGGTTTGGCAACAGTTGGGGCGCCGGGTGATGCTCTATTTGTTGACCCTTCAGATCGCGATCGGCGTGTATTTGATCTACAGCGGCCTCAAAGCGCCCTCAGCCCACTATGCGCTTGCGGTCATCGCCTGGATCGGTTACATGGTCGCCAACGGGATGTTTCGCAAGCCGGAACGTCGCCAATTGGCGCTGGGAGTCACGGGAGTCTCCACCGTGCTCGTCTTTGTTGCATTTTATTTAGGATATCGCGCCGTGATGCCGGGGTAAGCGAGCTAATCCTCGCGAAAAGCCAAAGACAAAGATATGCCCTCAGATATGCGTGGTTCCTCCGTTGGTCGCGGGGGAAGCACTTCCGAAGAGTCAATCGCGGGTCTCGCGAGCATCGGGTTCGTCGAGTCTGTGTTTTTGCGTTCTCTCGATGCGATCATGGTCTACGATTGCGATGGCTTCGTTCGGCAAGCGAACCCTGCTGCAGAACAGTTGATGGGCGCAACCGAGGCGGAAATTTTCGAGACGAAACTCGGCGAGCGACTTCATGCTGACGATGTAGCCAAAGCGCGTGAAGCCTTCGATCGAGCGCTCGACGATCGGACGACGGAATTCGACGCGCTGCTCCGCCGCGGTGACGGTTCGCTCTTCGATGCAGCGATCATGTTGATCCCAATTCGCAGCGGCGGCAAAGTGACCGGCATCTGCGGGATCACCCGCGAGATCTCGGCGCGCAAAGACATCGAGCGCGCGCTCCACGAGGCGACCCAAAAATTCCGCTCGCTCTTCGAATATTACGACGACCCGGTGGCACTGGTCGATCTCGAAGGTGTGATCACGGCGATCAACGCTGCGACGACGACGATGACCGGTCACTCGCCCGAGGACCTGATCGATCGTCCTTATACCGATTTACTCTCACCGATCAACCCCGAGGAAGCTCGTCAGCTCTTTCCGCGCATCGCGCACGTGCGCGCGGTTTCGACGCCGGCCGTTCTCGTTGCGCGAAGCCATCACGAGCTCGACGTCCTGCTCAAAGCGATCCCCGTGCTCGTCGACGAGCGCGTCGTCGGCGCGTACCTGATCGCGCACGATCTTTCGGCGGAACGCTCGGCGGAGCGCGATGCGCGCGAACAAGCCGAGCGCCTGCGTTCGCTCCACGCGGTCACGGTCTCGGCGGGCGCGACCGTGCTCGAACAACTGCACGCGACGCTCGATGCCGGCCGGTTGCTGCTCGAATGCGACTTCGCCTCGATCTCGATGCTTGAAGAAGATGAACTCGTCGTGCGTTACGCGAGCGGTTCTATCGTGGGGCTTGGCGTCGGGACGCGCGTCGACGCGCACGAATCGTTCGTCGGCCGCATCTTCACAGTCGACGATGTGCTCAGCGACGAAGACGTGAGCGGTCACGACTTCGGCGCGCACGTCGACGCGCCGCCCGATGCCTTTAAAGCCTATATCGGCGGACCCATCCGCCTGAAAGGCCGCACGGCAGGTTCGATCGCCTTCTTGCGCTCGACCGAACAAGAGCGATTTCGCTCGATCGACGTCGACCTCGTCCGTTTGGTCGGGGCGCTGTGCGCATCGGCAATCGAGCGTATCGAACACGAAGCGCGTCTCGATAAGCTCGCGTTCACCGACCCGCTCACGGGCTTGCCGAATCGCTTGGTCCTCGACGATCGCCTACGCCACGCGATCGCGACGTCGCGTCGTCAAAAACAGCGCTTCGCGCTGATGTTTCTGGATCTGGACCACTTCAAGGCGATCAACGATACCTACGGGCACCTCGCGGGCGATGCCGTGTTACGTGGCGTTGCGGGCCGTCTGCAATACGTGCTGCGCGACAGCGATACCGTCGCGCGAATCGGCGGCGATGAGTTCGTTATCGTGCAGCCCAACATTGGCGCGACCTCGGATGTGTTCGATCTCTCGCGGCGCCTGCTCGCTGCATTCGAGAAACCGCTGGTCATCGACGAGCGCGAGTTTGCGATCGGCGTGAGCATCGGGATTGCGATCTATCCCGACGACGCGGCCGATGCCTCGTCGCTGCTCGAGCGTGCGGACTCGGCGCTCTACCGCTCCAAAGCCGAAGGCCGCGGACGCGCGAGTATCTTCACGACGGGTTCGTGATCGTCTGGTAGACCGAAAGCAGCGTGATGCCGCCGACGACGATCGCGGTCGTCCAGGCGATGAGGTTGAAGAGACGGCTGTTCTTGTAGGTTCCCATCAGTGAGACTTTGTTGACCAAAAGAATCATGAAGACGAGCAGAAACGGCAAGAGCACGCCCGAAAAAATCTGAGAGAAGTTGATGAGCTTGAGCAGTTGCCCCGTTGGAAACAGCATGACGAGTGTCGCGCCGATCGCGATCATCGCGGCGTAGAGCGAGAAGAAGACCGGCGCCTCGCTGAACCGGTGGTCGACGCCGCTCTCAAAGCCCCCCGCTTCGCAAACAAAATACGCCGTCGAGAGCGGTAAGATCGAGGCCGTGAAAATCCCCGCGTTGAGAATCCCGAACGCGAAGAGGAACTGTGCGAAGGTTCCGGCGAGCGGTGCGAGCGCGCGCGCGGCGTCGGCGGCGACCGTGATCGTGACCGGATGCGCCGCGCCGATGTTGGCAACGTAAATGGTGGCCGCGGTGCAGAGGATCATGAAGAACGACATGAAGTCGGTCACCAGACACCCGAAGATGACGTCGATACGCGAGAGCGCGTAGTCGCGCGCGCGAATGCCTTTCTCGACGATCGCTGCTTGAATGTAGAAACACATCCACGGGGAGATCGTCGTTCCGATCAGCGCGATGATCATCCAGAGATACGACGAGTTGCCTTGCACGGTGGGGATGAGGAAACCGCGCCACACGTCGTGCCAGTGCGGCTGGGCTTTGAAGCCCGAGACGACGTAGGTGAAATAGATCGCCGAGGCGCCGAGAAATATCCGTTCGGTAATTTTGCGGTTGAGTCGCAAGACCATGAAGAACACGCCGACCGCGACGATGGGGACGGTGATGTAGTGACTGTTGGGCCGGAAAATATCCGAGGCGGTCGCGACGCCGGCAAATTCGGCTGCCGTCGTAAAAATATTCGAGCCGACGAATGCGACCATGACGAAGAACGTCCACCGCACGCCGAAATTCTCACGGATCAGCCCGGCAAGACCCTTGCCCGTGACCGCGCCCATGCGCGCCGCCATCTCTTGCACGACGATGAGCGCGATCGTAATCGGAATGAGCGTCCACAGAATCGGATAGCCGAACTGTGCGCCGGCTTGCGAATACACCGTGATGCCGCCAACGTCGTTGTCGGCGCTCGCAGTGATGATCCCCGGTCCCAAAATGCCGAGGAAGAGAATCAAGCGTGCGCGCAGGGAAAGGCGGCGTGGCGAACGGGTCGCCGCGCTCTCGGGAGTCGCTTGAATCACGTCGGTTGCTTTCGGTGACGGTGCGTGAAGCGCGGAAGCCGGTTTTTTACTTTTTCGGGGATGATCGCGTCGATGGCATCGTCGACCGTGACGATGCCGAGCATCCGGTGTTGGTCGTCGACCACGGGGCAGGCGAGCAGATCGTACTGCGCGATGATACCGGCAACGTCTTCGGCGGGCGTGAGGGGACTCACGCTGACGATCTCGGTATCCATGACTTCGCTGATCGGCGTGTCGGGCGACGAGAGCAGCAACGTACGCAGCGAGAGGACGCCCAAAAGCGTTTTGTCGTGGTCGGTGACGTAGAGATAGTAGACGAACTCGCTCTCGGGACCGATTTCGCGGATCTTTGCGATCGTCGCGCCGATGGTTCGATGCGGGAAAATCCAGACGTAGTCGGTCGTCATCAAACCGCCCGCCGTGTCGTCTTCGTAGCGCACGAGTTGGCGCAACTCGACGGCCGTCTCAGGCTCCATTTCTGCGAAGAGTTCGGCTTGCTGTTCCTCAGGCAGATCGCCGAGTAAGTCGGCTGCATCGTCGGCGTCCATCTCCTCGATAATGTCCGCGGCGCGTTCCGTACCCAGATCCTCGAGAATCGAGCGCTGCGTATCCGCATCGAGATGTTCGAGGGCGTCGGCAGCCGTTTCGTCGTCGAGTTGGCGAACGATGCGCGAAGCGTCGCTTGCCGAGAGGTCCGATATGATCGCGGCGAGTTCCGAGGGATGGAGGCGCGCGAGTCGGTGCTCCTCGACTTCGAGGCGGATCATGTTTGGATTCATATCGTCGATCGGCGCGACGTTGTTCCACGCGATGATCGTGCGCGGCACGCGACCGAGCAAACGCGGCAAGATCTTTCCGACGCCCATGCGCCGGAGCAATCCCGAAAGCCCGATATCCGCCGCCACGACGCGTAGCGCCCCGCCCGTCTGTGCGAGCTCGATGTCGTTGATGCGTACGACTTTGCGCCCGTGCACGTCGACGATCTGCTTGTCGAAGAGGTCCTCGACAAGGAAGAGCGCCTCATCGGCGGGTGAGGTCGCGGTCGTGGGCGCGCGCGCGACCACGAGGCGTCCATCGCGATCGATGTCGACCACATCCTCGATCGGCGCGACGCGATCCCCATCGCGCGTCTTTACGACGACGCTGGAGACTTTCGGAAAATGCTCCCCCGGTTCGTTCACGACGAAATCGACGAGCCGTCCGACCGTCGTCGTCCGCTCGCCATCCACGATCACGCTGCGCCCGATGATCTCGGACAAGTAGCCGGACTGGAAGGGCATAAGGCGCGCGTTCGCCTCGGGGGTTAGCGGCCTCCCCCAAAGAGCTTCAAAACATCTCGGGCGTTGAGGTTAACAGCCTGTAAGAGTTCGGTCTGCACGCTGACCAGAATCTGGTCTCAGGTATGCGCGCTCGCCAGCCGGTTTGCCGACAACGATTTCGCGGCACTGCTGCATACGCTTCGACCTTACGACGGATCCGGCGAGGCCCGAAAGCTGGAAAGTCTACGAGTCCATCTCCTCGAACTCTACCAACGTCTCGGTCGTGCCGACGAACGAACTTCAAGTGCCGTTCGAAGCGCGTTCGATATGGTAATTCGTTCAGCGCAAACTCGCGCTCAGATACACGTCTTCCAGTGAGACCGGTCGCGTCACGACGGCGGATACGCGGAAGCCTTGAAGCCAACCAACGACGACCTCGATCGTCGGAGTGCCGACGACGCCCGCCGCAACGCATCCGTCTTCCACACGCATCGTCACTGCGCGCGCTGCGAGCGAACGCCGTGTGCCTTCGAGATCGTCCGATTCCACCGTGACGACGGTGTCGTAGCCGAGCGCAGATTTGAGTTCGTGCGGCGTGCCTTCGGCGGCGATCCGGCCGGCGACGAGGATGCCGACGCGATCGCAGAGGCGGTCGGCCTCCTCAAGATAGTGGGTCGTCAGTAAGATCGTCGTGCCGCGCGCGCGTGCATCGCGCATCACGCGCCAAACACCGTCGCGCGCTTCGATGTCGAGTCCGACGGTGGGTTCGTCCAGAATCAGCAGCGGCGGATCGTGAGCAAGCGCCAGACCCAAGTTGAGCAGCCGTCGTTGCCCACCGGAAAGAACGCTTGCGAGTGCATCGCCGCTTCCGGAAAGTCCGATCGTCTCCAAAATCGCATCGGCGCGGAGACGCGGGTTGCGGTCACCGTAGAGATCGGCGAAAAACGCGATGTTCTCATGCGCGGTGAGATCCGGGTAGACGGCGATCTCTTGCGGCGCGTGACCGATGGAGCGTCGATTGGCGCGTGGGGGCTTGCCGAAGATGGCGATCGTGCCGCGGTCGGGACGCACGAGACCGACGATCGATTCGATGGTCGTTGTTTTCCCCGCGCCGTTGCGGCCGATCAAGCCGTAGAGCGTACCGGGTTCGATTTGGAAGCACACGTCTTCGAGAACCCGTTTGCTCCCGAACGCGCGTTGGAGATGGTCGACCAGCAGCGGCGCGATCATGCGCGCTCGGCCGCAGCGATGCTGCGATAGGACAGTGCGGCGAGCCCCGTCGCGGCGAGGGCGAAGATCGTCAGATAGACGACGTCGCCGAGGATCGGACCCAGGGTCGCGCGGTGCGCCGTCACCTCGGTCATCGCGCGAATCATGTGATAGATCGGTGTCGCCTCGGCGAAGCGCTGCATGAACGGAGGCATGATCGACACGGGAAAAAACGTGCCCGAAAGACACAGGAGCGGGACGCCAAACGCCGCGATCGGCGCGAGAATTTCGCCTTCGCGGCGCGAGAACGCCGCAGCGCACGCGATACCCGCAGCGACGTAACAGGCGATCGAGAGGACGAGGACGAGGAGCGCAAGCGCGTAGTCGAAGCGCATGTTCCCATGAAAGAAAAGCGCTAGGCCATAGACGATGAGCGCCTGGATCGTACCGACGATCACGTACGTGCCGAGCGTTCCGAAGACGACGGCGATCGGTCCCGGCGGCGTGAGGAGCAACCGGCGAAACGTGCCGTTCTGCCGCTCGGTGACGACGGCCGTCGCCGGACCGCCGAGGCACGCGAAGAACAGCGCGGCGCCGACGAGAATCCCCGGCGGGATCGCATCGAAGGGGATGTTCTTTGCGAAGGCCGGTGCGGCATACATCGTCCCGAAGAGCACGAGCATCATTGCAGGAAATGCGAACCAGAACAATAGTTCGCGCCGGTTGCGCACGAGTTGGAGTAAGAGCCGACGCGTGCACGCAAGCGACGCGCGGATCATTCGAGTGGCCGCGTCGCTGCCATCGCGAGTGCGATGAATCCGATCAGCAGGGCGCTACCGACCACATACGTCGACTGTTTGTGGAGGCCGTCATACGCGATATGCCTCGGATCGTCTTTGGGCAACGTTGCAACGAGCGTCGCTGCTTCCATACGCGGCTGGATCGCCTGCGCTTGAAACGCGACGAGCACGAGCATCGCAACCACCAGGCCCGCGCGCGCAAAGTCCGGTGCACGTTCCGAGGCGCCGATGCTGCGTAGAAGCGCGCAGACGATCGCGAGCGTTCCGCACACGTAGCCGACTGTGGTGAGGGCGTGCAGATTGCTTGCGGTCAGTGCCGCGAAGAGCGGGAGGTCGTGCACCGTATGGAATGCGATCGGTGCGAAGATGAGGGCAAAACCCGCAAGGCCGCCAAGCCAGACCGCATACGCCCACGTTTCGACGACCGCTGCAATGCGTGGGCCGATCGCCGTCGTTCGTCTCATGCCCCACCGTTTGTCCAAGGAGGATCGTGGACCCGCTCGATTTTGCCACGTCGCTGGCACGCGATGCCGGAGCCCTCTTGCGCCGAAAACTCAGCGAACCGCGCACCATCGCCGAGAAGCGTCCGCACGACCTCGTAACCGATGCCGATTCCGCAAGCGAAACGCTCATCGTCGAGCGCATCCGAGAGGCCTTTCCGCATGCGTCGATCTTAGGTGAAGAAGGCGGCGAATACAGCGGCGATGCGGCCGAGCGATGGATCGTCGACCCGCTCGATGGGACGACGAACTACGCCCACGGCTATCCGCTCTTCTGCGTTTCGATTGCCTACGAACGTGAGGGCGTACTCGAGGCGGGCGTCGTCTACGCGCCGCAGCTCGATGAGTGTTATACCGCGAGCCTTGGCGGCGGCGCATCGCTCAACGGCTCACCGATTCGCGTGTCGGCGCGGGCGACCGTCGGCGAGAGTCTGGTTTGCACGGGCTTCATGCCGGCGTACTACGAGCGAAACGGGCGCTATTTTGCCGCCGTCTCGCGGGTCGCCCAAGGCGTCCGTCGTGACGGCTCGGCTGCACTTGACTTGGCGATGGTTGCGGCGGGCCGGTTCGATGCGTTCTGGGAACGCGACCTCAAAGCATGGGACGTTGCTGCGGGTGCGCTCATCGTCGCCGAGGCCGGTGGGCGCGTCAGCGCGATGGACGGTTCGCCGCTGGACATCGCGGCCGGCTCCATCCTTGCGAGTAACGGGATCGTGCACGGCCAGATGCAGACGCTGCTTGCGAGCGCCGACTAGTACGCTGCGTAATAGGCGTATGTGAAGCGGCGCATCGTGCGCAGTGCCGCGACGGTCGTGATTACAAGGAACGTAAAGATCCCGGCATCGAGTGCGAACACGCACGCTGCGGCGGGCTGGTGCAGGACCACGACTGCAAGCGATCCGAGCGCGACGACGCTTGCGCCGGTCAGACTCGCAGCGACGGCAGCCGCCGGACGACTCAAGAAGAAAAGCAACTGGCAGTTGAGCAGGCCGAGCATCAGCAGGCCGTATCCGACGGTCGCGTAGCGCAGAACGAATGCCGCTTCGACTCCCGCCGGCCCGCTCAATCCGAGCACGGTATGTTCGAGCACGAAGATGCCGACCGTCTCGGCCAGCGCGACCGTGAGCGCCGTCGCGACGAACACTCCGAGCGCACCGATGAAATAGAAGCGCAGCATCGCGCGGTCGAATGGCGCACCCGCTTCGATACCGGAGCTCGCTCCGGCGAGGATGCGGCGCGGAAGATTTTCGAGCATCACGTTGATTACGCCCACGACCGGAATGATGGCAACGAGTCCGAGGTCGCAGCCGAGTTCGTAGCCCGAGCGATACGAAAACGGAAATCCGTGCGTGAGACCGGCGGCGATGTGGTCGATTACGATCATGAAGAAATACGCCGCGCCGAAGGTAGCATACGGTGCCGCTGCCGCCGCGATCGCGCGCCGCGTCGGAGGAACGAGATCTCGCGAGCCGCTCGCGGCACCGGCTCGCCTGCGCATCCACACGACGCTCCCGATCATAACGAGTGCGCCGACGAGCGCAATTTCAATGGCGAGTGTCGCCGGTTCGAATGGCAGTGAGACTTCGCGGTGGAACAGCACGAGAAACGTGAAGCCGGTCACGAGCGCGGCGACGAGCGAGATGCCGATGATCCAGGCGAATTTGCGCAGCGTGTAAAGTGGCGCGAGCGAGGTCTGAAAGATCCCCGAGCCGACGAAAAAACTGGCCGCAAGCCAGGCGTCGGGATCTCCGTACATCGTCCGCAGCACGAGCCACCCGACGATCCCGAGCACGACGAACGTGCCGACGGAGATCGCGATAAAGCGATCGAGCGTCCAGAGAATCAGCGGCGCGTTGTCTTGCAAGAAATAAAACGTTAGGCGGCGCGCTATCGCTTGCGAAAAGGCACCGGAGACGACGAGCGCCCCGTACACACCGAGCGCGATCGCGGTGGCGAGATGCAGCGGCGTCGAAAGACTCGACCAGAGCGCAGCGCCGAACACCGCAAGGCCGATCACGGCGATGATCCACGGTCCGGAGTAGAGCGCGCCGACCGCGTAGTCACGGCACGCGCGCACGAACCAATTGAGGTCGGTTTGTGCGCAGCGTTCTTGATCGGTCACGTAGCGATCGATGATCCGCGAGACGTCGGCGGCAAACGCGAAGAGGTTGGGGTACCACAGTTCGGCGACGATTTCGGGACTATAGCCAAGTGACTCCAAGAGAATTGCGACTTCGTCGACGCCTTTGGGGCGCCAGCCGCGGCCGAACTGATCGTCGCGACAGAGCGCGACGATGCTGCGTGCCGCCGACTCGATCTTCGCCTCGCGATCCTCGAATGCGCCGAAACCCTCTGTCATGCGACGAACCGTTTGCGTGCGGCGAGTTCCGCGAAGAGTTCGTGGTAAATGCCGAGGAATTTCGACTGCGTAAAATTCGCAAGTGCGAAGGCGCGGCCGTCTTTCCCGAGCAGTCGCGTCCTCGGCAGATCGTCGAGCAGATCGGCGATCGCCGTCCCCAAGCGCTCGGGACGCTTCGGCGGTACGACCGCGCCGTAGCGGTCGACTCCCTCGCGAGCCCCGCCGACGTCCGTTGCAACGACGGGTTTCGCGCACATGAGCGCCTCGATGATCGAAAACGGAAACCCCTCGGAGATACTCGAGAGCGCGCAGACATGCGCGTCGGAATACGCCGCCGCCGGATCGCGCGTCGCTCCCATGAGGTGGACGGTCGAACCGAGGTCCAGGTCGGAGATGAGTTTCTCGCAGAGCGCGAGATAGTCGGCATCGGGTGCGGGACCCCAAATTTTGAACTGCACGTTCGGAATACGTGCGCGCACCGTCATCGCAGAAGCGATCATCGTCGGCACGTCTTTAAGCGGATCGATGCGCAGCACGGCGCTCACCGTCGGGACCTCGGGCGAGAGATCGCGATCTGAGAAAAGCGTTTCATCGACGCCGTTGTAAATCACGCGCATGCGATCTTCCGGCACGCCGTAATAGCGCTCCCACGTCGTGTTGTAGTTGCAGACCGGCGCGACCACATCGGAGACGGCGTACGTCGCGCGCGCGATCGCCGAGAAGAGATTCTTTTTGATGATGCGGTCGGAAAACGGAAAACCGGCACGTGCGAGGGCTAGCACGCGCTCGCGCAAGTAGACGCCGTGTTCGGTCAGCAGCACCGGCGTCCCGTGAATTTCTTTTGCTGCGATTGCAGCAATACCGGTGAGACCCGCAACCGATGTATGGTAGACGTCGCACTCCGGAAGCTCGATCGCTAGCGGAATGAGGTAGCGATAGAGGGAGCGGACCAGCTCGATCGCTTCGAGCGAACTCATGAAGCGCGCGTGAAACGCCTGCGCCGCAAAGAGCTCCATCGCCATCTCCCACGTCTCGGAGCGGCGCATCGTCCAATCGTAGTCGTGCTCGCGAAAATAGCGGTACAGATTACCGATCGTGGCGGTGAGGAGGTTGGGTTCGGCGTGTTCGATGCCACGCAGCACCTGTTCGAGAAACGTGCGAAAGAGCGGTAGGAACGTCTTGCGTACATGACCGACGGAGCGTGCCCGGCGGTTGCCGCCGAGGTCGCGTCCGTTGTATTCGGCGAGCCGCTCGTGTCCCCAGAGCGGTACCGCGAGCAGTCGCGAGACGTTACTCGGCAGTCGATACTCGAGATGCCCGGTCGGATTGCCGACGATCGCGTAGATCACGAATTCGACATCGGGTAGGCCGCGTACCAGATCGTCGCACCACGTCGAGACGCCGCCGAGAACATAGGGATACGTTCCTTCGGTGAGCAGACAGACGCGCATCAGGCGAGTGAGGGCGGACGGTCATCGCCGATCACCGACTCGTAACTATGGGCGAAGTCGGTCGCTTTTTTAGCCAGCTTCAAATTTCCCGCCGTAAGGAAACAGCGCGCCGCGCCGAGGTAGCCCTCTTGAATTCCGCGGATGTCCGTAGCGGTTTCCGCCCACGACAGATACATTTTCCCGGTCAGGCGTAAGAGTTTGTTCGAGAGATCGAGATTCTGCATCTGACCTGCGGCGATCGAGGCGCTGCGATACGCGATTGCGGCGCGGGGAAAAAGCTTCTGAGCATCGCAGCGTTCGGCTTCGTGCAGATAGAGCGCGAGGGCTTCGCGATATTTGCCGAGTTGCGAGGCCTCAACGGCTTTGGACCAGACGTCGCCCGTGAAGAGATCGGCGGCGAGCGGGGCATCGCTCTTGGGTGCAATTGCCTGCGCGTCGGGTGTACGTGCGGATGTTGCCGTCGTCGCGCCCGGTGCGACGTCGGCGAGGAGTTTGCGCCAACGCATCTGCTGTTCGACGCGCGCGACGAGTTCGCGGCTCTCGAATGGCTTCGTGAGAAAGTCTTGCGCCCCCGCTTCGAGTGCTGCGACCTTGTCGTCGACTTGCGATTGGCTCGTAAGCATGACGACGGGGATGTTGCGCGTGATCGGATCGGCTTTGAGTTTTGCGATCGTCTCGCGGCCGTCCATGATCGGCATGACCCAATCGATCAGAATGAGGTCCGGCGGCTGCCGTTTCGCACTCTCGAGCGCGAGCAGACCGTTCGACACGTCGTCGACGTCGAAACCGCGGCGCGTGAGGAGCAGGCGCAACAGCGTGCGGGTCCCCGAGTCGTCGTCGGCGACGAGAATCCGGCCCTTATTCGGGCTTTCGTGTTCGGCGGTCGATCGCCTCAATGCCTCGGTCGCAGCGAATTCGCCGGTATGCGATTCGAGCTGGGCGGCAATCCCAAGCGAAAGCGAACCGGTTCCATAGGCTTCGATGAACCCGTAGCGGACGCCGTTCGCAACGATCGGGATGCCGATGAATCCGCCCGTCGGCCGCTCGCCTTCAAATCGCGCATCGCCTGCGGTCGACGCGAGTATCAGCACGGGCGCATCGTTCGGTGCGATGCAGTCCGCGACAGCTGCTTGATGCATGCCCCCGGAGAGGAGCGCGTGGCTCTGCGATGCGACGAGCGCGAGCCGCGCGTCGGGACCCTCGATCATCCAAATGCGCACGGCGGCAAGTTTGAAGTCGCGGATCAGATCGCGAGCGTGTTCGGTGACGAGTGTCTCCATCAGAGGCTAAATCCAATGCTTACGGTCGGTCGAAAATCAGAGTAGGTCGAGGTCACTCGGAGCGGCAGCGGCGAGCGCTGAAGGTAGGCCCCTTTGACGGCTTCGACGGAGAGAATCGGCCCCGCTGTGCCGAGCGGGTGCGCGCGCACGCCGACCGTCAATTCCACCAAGTTTGAATAGTAGAAACGGCGCGTATCCAGAGTGAGGACGCCGCGCGCGAACGGTTCGACCGGATGCGCGACCGTGCCGATATTCCGCGCTGTTTCGGCTTGCAGATACGCAACGGTATCGGAGTACCGGCTATAATAGGTGGCGCTGCCGTAAAAATTTCCGTAATCGCTTTTGCGTTGCGAGGTCGGACCCCACTCACGATAGAGCTGAGCTCCGGCACGCAAATCGCCGCCGGAGGATTGCGCGGCGACCGGACCGACCGTAAACGAACGACCGCCTTGTGCGAAGAGCCGCATGCCGCTGCCATTCGTATATTGCAGCCCGGCACTGACGAGCCCGTAGTTGTCGCTGAGCACGAGCGGCGTCGGCGGCGTCCCATCTGCACCGTTGCCGGGCGAGGTGCGCGAATCGCGCACGAGCGCACCATCGACGAACGGTCGAATCCGCGCGTTCGGACTCCCAAGCGGTTTGTAGGCGTCGATCGAAACGATCAGATCGTTATACCGTGTATCTTGCAGGGCGTAGTTGTAGGAGTAGCCGGCGCGATCGGGGACACGCGAGGTCGGCGATTCGGGACGCGAAGTCGGATCGACGGTCGCACTTGCCGCTACCGGTGGGTCGTCGGTCGCGGTCTCGTCGGCACGCGCGTAAAGCGACGGTGCGTACGCAAGACCGCTGATGAAGATCAAGGCGACGAAACGGCGCAATGTTACGATCATGGGTTCACCCGAAAGCGTTGAAGCATGTGACGAGTTTGCTGATAATCGACGGCCACGAGGCGATCGCCGCTTGCCGCGAGCGCCCGCAAATTCCCCGCCAGCGGGAGACGCGCGCTCGTCACGCCCGACTCGCTCGTAGCGATCAAGGCGTGCGCTAGGCGATCGTAGGCATAAAGTGTGTCGTCGATGACGATCGGTCCGGCAAAACGATTCTGTCGCACGGCGCTCCGTTCGGCGAGTGCGATCTGGCCGAGCGCTTCGCCGCGTTCCACATCGATCAGCGTGCCGTCATCCGTCATTCCGATCGTCTTGCGGCGGTAGGATGCGGTGCCGACAAGCCAATTGAGAACGGGCGGAAGCGCGCGACGTTCGAGGACCGTCGCCGTCGTCGCCGTGAGACGAACGTGCGTGAGGAACGGCGTTGCGCGCGGCCACCAGCCTGCTTGTTGCACGATCGTCACGTCCTCGCCACGCACGGCGATCGCGCTGATGAGCGCGGGATGGCCGCGCCGGTCCGTCATGAGTTCGTCGATCCTCCACGAGCCGATCACGCGTCCGTCGGCATCGAGATGATAAAGTTCCGGCTGCACCGATGAGGCCAGGTACATCGTCTCGCCGCTGATCGCAATCGGACCTGGATCGGAGAACTTGTCGCTAGCAATCTCGGGCAGAATCGTGCCGGTCGTCCGCAGCGCATCGATCGATGCGAAGTGAAAATTCTCACCGACGCCAAGGCGCGGAATCGCGAGTAAATCGTTCGCGCGTTCGGCCGGAGCCGTATCGCCCGGGATCGACACGGCAAAGGCGGCGCCGTAGCCTTCTTTGCGAAGCGCATCGAAGAGCCGCGCTTTGAGATCGGGTGCGTTCGAGTGTCCGGCCTCAAGTTTCGTGAGTGAATCGCCGCCCGCGAGTAACGCGCTGTTTTGTCCGAACTCACCGCTCGGATAAGCGAAGGATGAGATCGACGTTTTCAGTTTGGGCTCGAATGTTTGGCGAAAGCGGCGGAGATCCGCACGGATACGCAGCTCGAACTCATCGCCCGTTTCGAGGCGGTGCGCTTCGGCAAGCCACATCTCGTTCGCATACCAATACGGGCTCTGGGCTCCACTCGCGTCGACGACGATGTTGCTGTGGCCCATCCAGCCGTGCGACTGCAACGTCCAGACGCCCCCGGTTTGCATCGCTTGTAATTGCGCGGTCGTCAGGCGGCCGGGCTTGGTGTCGGTGAGGATACCTTCGAAAAACATCGTGGCCGTCGCATGATGTTTCTTCAGCACCGGCGTGCCATCCGTATATGCACTCGCATAGCCGTCATCGAAGGTGAGGAGCAGCGGTTTCGACGGCAGCGACGCGGCGCTCGTACGATGTGAGAAATAGGAAAGTGCCGTTTCGAGCGAGATCGCATGATAGCCGTGCGCTTCGGCATCCGTGAGCACCGCGTCGAACTCTGCCGGCGAGATCCACGGCTTTTTGACCTGATCTTCGCCACCGTTCGCGCTGCGGATCGGGTCGTTCGAGATCTGGTGAAAGAGCAGCGTTGCGATCGCGACATCCGGGATGGGCACGATGGTCGGCACTGCCGCTACGACCCCCGCTGAGAGCACGGCAAAGAGAATGCCCACAGCAAGCGAGCGCACAAAAACAATGCCAGCGAAGAACCTCACGAACATACGAACGCATTCATTGAATAGCTGGATGCCCGTTCCCGTGCCCTTTGCAAAGTCTAAACGACCTTAGGCGGCGAGCGGTCGGCGTTCCCAATCGCCGCCCCGCAGGCGGAGCGCGGTCATGATGGCACGCGTCCCCCATGCGGCGAACCACGAAATCGGGACGGCCCAGAGACCCAGGTGGATGACGGTAATCAGCAGGTAGAGGAGCGCGAAGACGACGGCGCTTGCGCCGATGCCGACCCACATCGAAAACGTGGTGTCCCCCGCGGCACGAATCGGCGCGAGCATCGTCATTCCGTAGCCTTTGAGCGGGAGCGAAATCATGTGCAGTGCGAGCGGTCCGGCGGCGATCGTCGCAAGCTCGCCGTTGAGCGTAAAGAGCGCGGCGAGCGGCCAAGCGCCGGCGGCGACGGCGAGCGCCACGCCGCCGCACACAAGGACGCTCAGTCGCGTCGCGGACCGGCGGAAGGCCCGTGCACCGGCGAGGTCGCGCGCGCCCAGCCGCTGCCCGATGACGATCTGCGTTGCGTCGCCAAGCGATCCCGGGAGCGCCCAGGTGACGTCGGAGACGACCGTGAGCGCACGGAATGCGGCGATCGTTTCCGCTCCGTAGGGCGCGAGTAAATAGATCGTCACCGCATCCGGTGCGACGATGAGCGTGAGAAATACGAACTCGGGGAAACTTAACTTTGCACTCGCGCGCACGAGCGACCAGTCGATTTTCAAACTCGCGAAGAGCCGGTACTGTGGCCGGCGCGCCGCCTGCCACAGGCTATACGCGAGGCCCGCGCACTCGGCGATGAGCGACGAGATTCCGGCACCTACGATCCCGAGCGGATGGTGCGAGCCGAGACCCAGTGCGAGAACGGCCAGCAGCGGCAAATGCACCGCGTTGATCACGAGCAACGCGCGGATCGACATACGCGCCTCACCGACCGTTCCAAAGGCGACGATAATCATGCCCGTGATCACCATCGGCAAGAGTGAGAATGCGCGGAGCGTCAGGTACGCTGCGGCATCGTTGCTCGTTGCGAGTCCGCCGAGCATGAACGACATGAGTGCTTTGCCGCCGAAGAGTGCGGCGAGTGCCGCTGCAAGGGCGATCGAAAGCGGAACGATAACCCCGGCGCGTACGATGCGTCCGAACCGATCGGGATCGCCCGCACCGATCGCCTGCGCGCCCAAAATGCGGACGCCGCTGCCGAAAGCAAAGAGCCCGATCCCAAGGGTGATGAAGACGCTGGTCGAGGCGCTAATCGCGGCGAGCGCACCGGCACCGAAAGTGCCGATCACGATCGTATCGGCGATGCCGAGCAGTTGATCGGCCCCGATTGCAAGTCCGTCGGGCACGGCAAGTCGCCGCAACGCCGCCGCGACGTTGCGGTGATCGACGATCATCGACATCGCTAGCGCATCAGCTCGTCGAGGGCGCCGAAGAGCACGAGAATTTCATCGGCCGTCGTATAGAAGTGCGGACCGATACGAATCCCACAGCCGGGTCGATAGTCAACGAAGATGCGCCGCTCGATCAGTGCTCGCGTGATGCGCGCGCCGTCGGGAACATCCAGCGCGATCCAACCCGATCGTTTGGCCGGATCGCGCGGCGTTGGCGTGCGGATCCCGCGCGCATCGGCTTCGGCAAGGAGCAGCGTCGTCAGTGCGATGTTGTGTGCACGAATCGCGGGCAAGCCGACCTCGGCGATCAGCGCGTGACCGGGTGCTGCGACGAGATACGCGAGCATCGCGGGTGTGCCGTTGGTATAGCGCATCATCGAGTCGGCGTAGCGCATCGGTGCGGGTTCGAAGGCAAACGGCGCTGCGTGCGCCATCCAGCCTGTCGCCGTGGGTGCGAACTGCATACGGCGATCGGCGCGCACGTAGAGAAACCCGCAACCCGGCCCGCCGCAGAGCCACTTGTGGCTGCCGCCAACGGCAAAATCGACGTCGATTTTTTCAAGATCGATCGGAATTACGCCGGCAGTTTGGTAGACGTCGAGCATCACCATCGCGCCGACTTCGCGCGCGCGTTTGACGATCGCGGCAACGTCGACGAGGGCACCGGAAACGTAGTAGGCGTGAGAGAGTATGACGAGCGCCGTGCGTTCGGTGATCGCCGCCGCGATGCGTTCGGTCGGAATCGTCATGCCGTCATCGGAGGGCACGCACACGATGCGCGCGCCGTGCCGCTGCCAGGCATCCCACACGTACGTCACGGTCGGGAACTGCAGTGCCTCATAGACGACTTCACAACGCTCGCCGGAAAAATCCAGCGCCGATGCTATCGTTTCTTGAAACGCGGAGACGTTGGGGCCAAGGGCGATCGTGCCACTCGGCGCGCCCAGCAGCGACCCGATACCCGCAGCGATCGTCTCGATCTGCGGCAGCCACCAGTCCCACGCTTCGGGTCCGTCGTGCGACCAATCGTTCCAGTACGACACCAACGCTTCGCGCGCGGCGAGCGGCGCTGCGCCCATCGAATGTGAGATCAGGTATGTCGAGCCCTCAAGATTAGCGAACCGGTCGCGAAGAACGGGGGCGGAGGGCTCGGTACGGATCATGTTTGCGGTATTCGCCCGAGGACGGTCCGAACTTCCCAGAGCTCGGGAAAGAATTTCTTATCGAGCGTGGTGTGCAGGTAGCGCGCGCCGAGCGACCCGCCCGTCCCCGGTTTGTCACCGATCATGCGCTCGACCATGCGCACGTGGCGCCCGCGCCAGAGCAGAAAGCGTTCGTCGAATTCGATGAACGCTTCCAGCAAGAGATAGAGGTCGTAGTGTTGCGGGGCGTGTTCGTAGATGATGCGGTAGCTCTCGATGAGTGCTTCGTGCTCGTCGCTGCGGAAGCCACGCCGGACGAGCAGTGCCTTGAGCGCATCGTAGAGAGTCGGTTCGGCTAGGCGCCGCTCGAGTCGCAGGCGCTCGTCGCTCGTGGGTTCGAGATATTTCAGATAGCCCGTTTTCTGCAAGCCGCAGAGAAATTCGATTTCGCGGAATTGCGCGGATTGGAAGCCGCTGGCGGGATTGAGCAACTCGCGAAAGGCATTGAATTCTTGCGGCGTCATCGTCTCGAGTACGTCGACTTGCGTCTCGAGGATGCGCTGGATCGTGTGGATGCGTTTGAAGTGTTTGCCGGCGGCGAGTAACGCGTCGGCATCGAGCGCACGCATCGCCGCTTCGATCTCATGAAGTGTCTGCCGGAACCACAGTTCGTACACTTGATGGATGATGATAAAGAGCAACTCGTCATGATGCGGCGGATCGCTCTGCGTGACTTGCAACGAGAGCAAATCATCGATTTTTAGATACGATCCGTAGGTCAAGCGTGAATCATCCACGTCTCGACGTACGACATAGCTTCATGCGAATGCTTGAAAAGGGAAGGAAATTTCTTTCGTCGCTGGTCTTACCGCCCGGGAAAGGTTTTCATCACGCTTGATCCGGCGGTGCGGCGACTCAGGTTCTCGCGAATTATACCGTGGCGGAAAGGGCTTCCAGAGCCAACAGCCGGGAGCTGAGGCCCTCGGTGATCAACGATTCTTTGCGTTCGGCGAGACTTTCGCGCATCTCGAGGACTTCTATGCGTTCTTCGAGCTGGGTGATTACCAGACGCAGAACCGCAACTTCCCCTGGGGTATCGTCGAGCGGAATGCTCGGAATTTGGCGGGCCAGAGCGTGCATGGGAACCCTTCAGAACCGGCAAGTGCGCCGTGTAAGCGACAGCGTGGTCCGTCTTTCTACTTTGATAGACTACCCACTTTATAGAAACGTGCCGGTGACCTAAGGCGTTCCACGGCACTTTTTAGCGCAGGGCACGGCCAATTCTCGGTAAAGATGGCTTCGCGCCCGCCCGGAGAGATGGCAGAGCGGTTTAATGCAGCAGTCTTGAAAACTGCAGAGCCTTCACGGGCTCCGAGGGTTCGAATCCCTCTCTCTCCTGATTTTCCGCCCGTCGCAGTCGTAGAAATGACGGACACCCGGCCAGCCACTCCCTTCGAGTCGGGCCCCGCGTGGAGACACGTGGATCCGACAGCGATCTTGGGTGGCTCACCGAGGGACCCTCGGGTGAGTCAGGTCAAGATGAGGACCCTCTACGGCTTCCCGGTCATGCTTGTCGGCGCGCGCGCGGCAGCCGTTTGCGCGCCCGAACGGAACACCAGCGAGGTTGAAGGTCGCTGTCACGCCCGGTGCGTGCGAACGCGCGGAAACTGCGTTGCGACAACCCGGTGGCCTTCGCTGCATCGGGCGTTAAAACGCGCAGGGAAAGTGGGTGATGCCGCTCGCGCACCTCGTTCCTGTGAATCGCGACTCATCCCGTGGCATCGGTCGAGGTGACCTCTCCGGCATGCTTGAACATCCGGGGCTAACGGCCGGCGAAAGCGTCATGCAACGTGCACGACGCCACGACGACGACGACCACATCGTTGAGAACGTCTGGCAATACGTGGAGCTTGGCAGATGAGAAGATGAAACCAGCCCAAATCCAGCGGATTGACCGCGAGATGTTCGAGCCGAGCTATAGGCTCGATCACGTGCAATTGGCGATGCCGGCGGGTGCGGAGGATCGCGCGCGGGCGTTTTACGTCGATGTGCTCGGTTTCGAAGAGATTCCGAAGCCCGACGAACTCGCGAAGCGCGGCGGAGCCTGGTTCCGCTGTGGTTCGGCTGCCATCCATCTGGGCGTCGATGCGGCCTTCGTCGCCGCGAAGAAGGCGCATCCGGCGCTTCGCTCGGCAAACTACCTGCCTCTGCTGGAGCGTCTCGCGCGTCATGGCGTATCGATCACGCCGGACGACTTGCCGTTCGATGGGAAGGCGCACGCGTACATCGAGGATCCGTTTGGAAATCGGATCGAACTGATCGAAGCGTAGGGCGCGCGGGAACCAGGGAAGCAACCCGTTGAAGCGCTACCTTGCGGGATGATCCGTCATCTCGTTTGCGCAGTTGCCGTCATGGGACTGGTTCTGGTGCCCCTGTCCTCGGGAGCACAGTCCACGTTTCCCAGCATCGCTGAAAAGACGGCGGGACTCGAGCACAAAGACGGGTTCATTCCCGAGTACTGGGATGCGCGGACCGGGAAACTTTGGCTTGAGATTCCGCAGTTCGATATGGATTTGATCTACGCGGTCTCGCTGCCCACAGGTGTCGGTAGCAACGACATCGGCCTCGATCGCGGGCAGCGCGGTGAAACGCGCATCGTGCGCTTCGAACGCGTCGGGCCGAAAGTGTTGCTCGTGCAGCCCAATCTTGCTTTTCGAGCGAACAGTAGCAATCCCGATGAAGTGCAAGCGGTCAGCGAATCGTTCGCCCAGTCGGTGCTCTACGGGTTCACCGTAGCCGCCGAGAGCGGCGGCCGCGTGCTGGTCGATGCCACGGATTTTGCGCTACGCGACGCGCACGGTGTGATCGCGACGCTCAAGCAGACGCAGCAGGGCGATTTTCGGCTCGACCAATTGCGCAGCGCACTCTATCTGCCAAACCTCAAAGCCTTTCCGCGCAACAGCGAAATCGAAGTGACACTCACGTTCGCAAGCGACAATCCCGGCCGCTACGTGCGTGACGTAACGCCGACGCCGACCGCGGTAACCGTGCGCGAACGCCAATCGTTTATTCAAGCGCCCGATCCAGGTTTCGTGCCGCGCCAAAATGACCCGCGCTCCGGATTCTTCGGAATCGCCTACGTCGATGAAGCCGTGCCGCTCGGCGCGCCACTGGAACAGCGCTTCATCGCACGCCACCGGTTGGAGAAGAAAGATCCTAGCGCCGCGATCTCCGATCCGGTGAACCCGATCGTTTACTACGTCGACCGCGGTGCGCCCGTGAATATTCGCACGGCCTTGATCGCCGGCGCGAGTTGGTGGAACGCGGCGTTCGAAGCGGCTGGTTACCGCAACGCCTTTCGCGTCGAACTGATGCCGATCGGCGCCGATCCCGAGGACGTCCGCTACAATACGATCCAGTGGGTCCATCGCATCACGCGCGGATATAGCTACGGGGCGTCGGTCACCGATCCGCGGACCGGTGAAATCATCAAAGGCAACGTGACCCTCGGCTCGCTACGCGGCCGCCAAGATTATCTCATCGGCGAGGGGATGCTCGCGCCGTATCTGCGCGGTACCGAGCATGCCGACGAGGTCGAGCGTTTCGTACTCGCGCGCATTCGCCAACTCGCCGCGCACGAAGTCGGCCATACGCTGGGCCTCGTGCACAACTATATTTCAAGCGCGCAAGGCCGCTCGTCGGTAATGGACTACCCGCAGCCGACGATTGCGCTGACGGCGCAGGGCAGCCTCGATATGCACGCTCCTTATCCCGAGGGAATCGGCGCCTGGGATAAAGTTGCGATCACCTACGGGTACGCGACCTTTCCGTCCGGCGCAAGCGAACGCGCGGGACTGCTCCGCGTGCTGAGTGAGGCGCGAGTGCGCGGACTGTATCTGCTTACGGATCAAGATGCGCGCCCACCGGGCAGCGCGCATCCGCAGACGCATCTTTGGGATAACGGCACCGACGCGACGAGCGAACTCGCGCGCATGATGAAGGTCAGGCGCGCGGCGCTGGACCGCTTCGGCGGGCACGCGATTCCGCTCGGTCTGCCGATGGCCACGATCGAAGAAGCGCTCGTTCCGGTGTATCTCTATCACCGCTATCAAGTCGAAGCGGCAACCAAAGTGGTGGGCGGCCAGTGGTACAACTACGCGATGCGCGGCGATGGCGTGGAGCCGCTTCGCCCGGTTTCCGCTGCGGATCAACGCCGCGCGCTTGCGGGTATTCTCGCAACAATCGCGCCGCGCGAACTCACGTTGCCGCGCTCGGTGATCGCAAGCATTCCGCCGCGACCCTTCGGCTACGAAGCGCATCGCGAACTGTTCGCTCGAACGACGGGCCTGGTATTCGATACGGTCTCACCGGCGGCATCGGCGGCAAATCTGACCTTCGCGTTACTGTTTAACTCCGAGCGCGCCGCGCGGCTCATCGAACAGCATGCCCTCGATCCGCGGCTCCCCGATCTCGTTGAGGTCCTCGACGCGAGCGAACGCGTCGTTTTTTCCGCGCGAATCGCATCGCCGTATGAAGCGGAGATCTCCCGCGCAGTCCAGCGTGCGATGCTCGAAGGCATGATGGAACTCGCGCGAACCGCCCCGATGTCACAAGTGCGTGCGGTCGCGAACCGCAAACTCGAAACGCTGCGGGTACGCCTCGCTTTGCGCCGCGACGCGGATGCAGCGACGCGCGCGAGTGATGCGTTGCTCGTCGCCGATCTCGGCCGATTCTTTGCCCGCCCGTGGCAGCAAAAAGACATCATCCCGGTGCCCGAGCCTCCGCCCGGCGCTCCCATTGGAGAGGACCAGGAGTGACCGACACGATTCGATGGGGCATCTTGAGTACGGCGAACATCGCGCTCAAAGGATTCATCCCGGGCGTGAAAGCGTCGCGGAATGGAACGATCGCTGCCATCGCGAGCCGCAAACTCGATCGCGCGCAGTCTGCCGCAAGCGAACACGGCATCCCAAAAGCCTACGGCTCGTACGAAGAACTGCTGGCCGATCCCGAGATCGACGCAATCTATAATCCGCTCCCCAACGCCTTGCACGCGGAGTGGACGATCAAGGCGGCCGCGGCCGGCAAGCCGATCCTCTGCGAGAAGCCGATCTCGACCAACACTGCCGATGCGCTGCGCATGATCGAGGCCTGTCGATACAACGACGTGCTGCTCATGGAGGCGTTCATGTATCGCTTTCACCCGCAGCACGCGCGCGTGCACGAACTCATCGCGGCAGGTGCGATCGGCGAACTGCGTTCGGTGCGTGCGTCGTTTTCGTTTCTGCTCGAACCGTTCTCGCGCAAGAACGTGCGCCTGCAGCACGACCTCGGCGGCGGTTCGCTTGCGGATGTTGGCAGCTACGCCGTCAACGCTGCGCGCATGCTCTTCGGTGAGGAACCGCTCTGGGCATCGGCGCAGTGGGACGTGCGCGAACAATTTGGCATCGACGTCGCAGCGGCTGGTGTCCTCTGTTTCTCCGACCGGCGGTTTGCGAGCATCGACTGCGGCTTTCGTGCATCGACCTATGGAACGTATACGGCTATCGGCACCAAAGGCCACATCGACGTGCCCGAAGCGTTCGTCCCCGACGACGACGTCGTTATCGTGATTACCGAGGGCCGAGAGCGGCGTGAAGAGCGCCTGCCAAAGGTGCACCAGTTCGCACTCGAAGCCGAAGAGTTTGCCTGCGCGCTCCTTGCGGGCCGACCCGTGTCAATCGGACCCCTCGACGGCGTCGCCAACCTGCACGTTATCGATGCGCTCGCGCGTTCGGCGACGGCGCTCGGTATGCGCCAGGACCTCCGCCGCTAAGCGACGAGCTCCCTAAGGCGCGTTCGGTGCGACGTTCGAGTACGCGATCGTCTTCACGAGATCGCCGCCGATGTAGCGCTGCACGCGCACGGGCAGGCCGGTTGCCGTCGAGCAATCGACGATGTCGCGTGTGTAGCCGCCCGATTTTGCGGGGTCGGCAATCGCAAGCGTGAGTTCGTTGGTTGCGTTGCCCTCAATCGTCGGCCCCGGCTTCTGCATGACCGCGCCGTCGTTTTGCAGATGCGTGAGCACCCAGCCAAACGACGCCATCGCGACGGTGTCTCCGCGCAACGTGACGACGCGTGGATCGGTCAGCGCAACTTTGATGTGCAGGTGCGAGAAGACGCCGGGCGGCGAGGCGACAACGGTGGAGCCGCCGTCCCATTCCTCGCGTCCGCCGCGGCCGGGCCCGGCGGAGATGGCGATCGTCGCGTGGTGCGGTTTGCTGAAAGTGAAATCGTACGTACGATCCTGAACGTCGCTCCCGGCGGTCTCATGCATGGCGAGCGTCGCGTGATAGGCGGGGATCGCTGCCCACGATTGCGCGAAGCGGTCGAGCGCACTGTTCTGCGGTGCGAGCGCAAGACCAGCGGCGAGGAGCGGTAAGATCAACAAACGTCTCATACGCCGTTGTAACGCACTGGGTCGCACGGAGGTTACGGGTCGGCGCTCGGTTGTTTTTTGATCTGAAGGTGGGTAGAACATCACATGAGCCGCGCGTTTATGAAGGAGCGGGACGATGCTCCCGAGCCACAAATCCTCATCCGTGACCCCGCCGAGCCGCAGCTAATGACGGCCTCGGGTCTGGAGCAACTGCACGCCAAGCGCGCCAGCGCCGCGACGCCGATGGAGCGACTGCGCATCGATAACGCGATCGCTGCTGCCGTTGTCGTCGAACCGCCGCTCGATACGAGCATCGTTGCTTTCGGTGCCACGGTACGCGTGAACGGGGCCGCAGCGCAAGAACGGAAGTATACGATTGTCGGGACAGACGAAGCCGATGTCGGCGCCGGGCGCGTCAGCGTGCACTCACCACTTGCCGATGCACTCATGGGCGCACGCGTTGGTGACCGCGTAAGGTGGAGTCGGCCCGCGGGCGATCGGACGTTGACCATCCTCGAAGTGCGCTACCGCTAAGCGCAAGGCGCCACGCACGCGCGCGGGCAAGTGCGCGAACATGGATGAACGAGAGACCGCCGGCGTACTCGCCCCGCCACCGCTGATCTTCGGAACCGCACTGCTCGGTGGACTCGCACTCGGCGCGTTGCTGGAGCGGAGCCATCGCGCGCGCGCCGTCGCAAGCGGCGTCGGTGTGCTCGCGGTGATCGGCGGGGTTGCGATCGGGGCGCTCGCGATCGGCGAACTCAAACGCGTCGGAACGAATGTGAGTCCCTTCGCGCCGACGACCGCGCTTGCGAGCGGTGGGGTCTTCCGCCTCACGCGGAATCCGGCATACGTCGGCGCGACCTCGATCTACATCGGCATTGCGCTCTTGGCGCGCTCCGTTCCCGCGTTCGTCTTGCTGCCCGTCGCACTCGCGCTGATGGATAGTGGCGTCGTCGATCGCGAAGAGCGCTACCTCGAGAAGAAGTTCGGCGCTGCGTATCGTGCCTACCGGGCGGAGGTCGCGCGCTGGTTCTAGGCGGCGAGTTCGCGCATGCGGGAGGGCCACTCCGTCCTGCCGGGGTAGCGCACGCCATGGCAACGTTTTCGGTATCTCACGCGCGTGAGGACGACTTTCATGCGGACGGTCTGCGTGACTTCTTTGAATATCGCGATCTCGGCGTCGCGGCGGCGACCGACGGACGCGTTGGAGCGCACGTCATCCGCGCCCGTGGCGCGCAGGATGCGCCCGGCACGACTCACACGCATACGCTCGACGTTCAGCTCGTCTACGTGCTACGCGGTTGGATCACGTTCGACTACGAGGGTCAGGGCGAGGTGCGGCTCGAGGCCGGTTCGTGCGTGCACCAACCACCGGGGATCGTGCATACGGAACGCGGCCATTCGGCGGATTTGGAGTTGCTGGAGATCACGCTGCCCGCGACCTTCGCGACGACCGCGGCCTAACGCATGCGGAAATGTGCAACGGCGGCATTCGCACTCGGCTGTATCGTTTGGTCGTGGACCGCGGCCGGAGCGGCGTGTCCGGGCAAGGCTCCGGCAAACGCACTCTACTACATCACCGATCGCGCCGCCGATCGCGGCAACGGGCTTTTTTCGGGCGAGCGCGGCTACGGTGCACGTCGGCTGCCGCGCCTCGCGCGCGGGACGATCGCAGCTCCGGTCGGTCGCGCCACCGATCGCGCGTGTACCTCGGAGACGGAGTTTCTCTCCTCGGTTGCGGGCACAATGACGGCGGCGAAATCCTCGAGCATTCTCATGTATATCCCCGGTTACTACACGTCGTTTGCACAGGCCACCGGCGATGCGCTCAAACTGCAGGCGGGTTGGCACTTCGCAGGTCCGGTGATCGTGTATTCGTGGCCCTCGAAAGTGACGAGCCGCCTCACCTACATCAACGATGAGAGCAATGCGACGTGGTCGATGATTACGTTCAAGGACACGCTTGCGGAGCTGCGCAAGCGGTTCCCGATGGCGCGCTTTTCGTTTGCCGGACACAGCCTTGGCGCGCGCTTTGCCGTTGAGGCGATGAACGCGCTGCGTTTGAGCGGCTGCAGCGCATGCTTTGGGCGCACGGCGTTCTTCGCGCCGGATGTCGATTCCGATACGATGTTGGCCGAACTCGCTGCAGGTGGATTGTGCGCCGGACCGCCGAAGGCGAATCCCAAGGTTTCGGCGCCGGTCGTGCTCTACGCGAGCAATAAAGACATCGCGCTGCAACAGTCGCAGCAGTTGCACCGTCACCAGCGCGCGGGGCAAGCAGGAACCGAACTGATTTTGTGCCGTGGAGTCGACACGATCGACGTGAGCTACTTCAAGAGTTCGGACCGCGTCGGCCATTCCTATCAGGTTGACACGAAGATTGCAAACGATGCACGCGCGGCATTTGGCGGAACACCGCCGAGCAAACGCGGCCTGCGCGCCGTCAAGCGCGGGGCCGACGTCTACTACGAATTGCGCTAAACGGGCGTCTCCAGGCGATCGCCGTCGAGCGCCGCGACGATGTTGCGCGCGGCGAGCAGCGACATACGCTCGCGTGTTTCGTGCGTCGCGCTTCCGATGTGCGGCGTGACGATGCAGTTCTCGAGTGCCAGCAGCGGGTGATCGGGTGCGATCGGTTCGGGGTCGGTGACATCGAGCGCTGCTCCGGCGATCGTACCGTTTTGCAGCGCCTCGAGCAGGGCGGCTGTATCGACGATCCCGCCGCGCGCCGCATTGATGAAGTACGCGGTGGGTTTCATCTGCGCGAAAGCGCTTGCGTCAAATTTCTTGCGCGTTTCGGCCGTCAGCGGAACGAGTACGATCACGCAGTCCGCGCTTGCGAGCAAGTCCGCAAAGCTCATATACCACGCACCGATGATCGTATCGTCGCTGCGCGGTTTGCGATTGTGGTAGGCGACGTGCATGCGGCTCGCTTTCGCGCGGCGCGCTACCGCGGCGCCGATCGCTCCCAGACCGACGATGCCCAGGCGCATCTCTTCGAGGTCGGTGCCGTACGGGATCGCCGGGATGCTCGTCCACTTGCCGTCTTTGATCCACTTCGCGCCAACGACGATCCGACGCATGAGCGCAAGCGTGAGTCCCCATACCAAATCCGCGGTCGCCTCGACGAGGACACCCGGCGTGTTGGTGACGGGAATGCCGCACAGTCGCGCGGCGGCGAGATCGATATTGTCCGTGCCCACGGACGCTGAGGCGATGATTTTTAGCCGCGGCGCATGCGCGATCAGTTCCGCATCGACCGGAACGTTCGAGGCACAGAAGAGCGCATCGGCATCTTCGAGCGTTTCGAGTAGCACGTCGCGCGGCTCGCCCGCATTGCAGAGCACGACGTCCGCCACCGTCTCGATCAGCGACCTCGCCGCCGGATAGATGCCGGCCGCGACCACGACTTTTGGACGTTTCACTCAAGCGCGCTTCGCGTATGCCCGCGATGGACCCGTCTTCTCATGCGCGAACCATCTCAGGATGACGTTATCGGATGAACTTGCGCGCTACCGGGGCGCGAATGACCGCGAACGGGCGATGGTCGCCGAGGTCGCGGCGTTCCTCGACGAACACGACGATGCATTCGAGCGCTCCCAACTGCTCGGACACATCACGGCTTCAGCCTGGATCGTCGATCGCGAGCGCGCGCACGCGTTACTCACGCATCACCGCAAGCTCGGTCGCTGGCTCCAACTCGGCGGCCACGTCGATGGCCAGCCTGACGTGCGGGCCGCTGCGCTGCGCGAAGCGCAAGAAGAATCGGGTCTCGTCGAAATTGTCGCGCTGGGTACCGCCATCTACGACGTCGACGTGCACGTGATACCCGTGCGCGGCGCGGAACCCGAGCACAAACATTACGACATCCGCTTCGCTTTTGAGGCCGATCGTGCAGCGCCGCTCGTCGTGAGCGGGGAATCGCATGCGCTTGCGTGGGTCGCGCTCGATGAACTCGACCGCTACGATACGGACGAGTCGGTACGGCGCCTGGCGCGCAAGACCGAACGCTTAGCGCGGAGCGGCGGCGCGCGATAGGCGATCGCGCACGGCGTGCGTGCGCGGGCCTAGAGGCGGGAGCGTCGCAAGGATGATATCCACGCCGCTCGCGTCGAGTTCGCGCAAACGCGCGTAGAGTTCGCGACCCGCACTTGCCGGATCGTCGGGTAATTGCAGAACCGCGACTCGTGCGCCGTCGGCGACGTAGCGCGCCGCAACGTCACGGCGTTCGCGTTTTTCCACGAGTTCGACACGTGCGCGCGGTGCGTAGTGTGAGGCGAGCATCCCCGGCGCACGCACGGTGCTCGACGAATCGCGCTCGCCGATCGCGTGGCCGATGAGATTCGCGATGTCCTCGGCGGCGATCGCCCCCGTGCGCAGGATGACCGGGTCGCCCGACGTGACGTCGACGATCGTGGACTCCAGGCCGAACTTTGCCGCTCCGCCGTCAACGATTGCATCGACTTCTTCGCCGAGATCGGCGCGTACGTGCGCGGCCGTCGTCGGACTTACCGCTCCAAAGCGGTTGGCCGACGGTGCAACGAGCCCGCCGCCGAATTCGCTTAAGATTGCGTGTGCGAGCGGATGCGCGGGGACGCGAATGGCAACGGTATCTTGTCCGCCGGTGACCCGATCGCTAACGCGCGGAGACCGATGCAGAATCATCGTGAGCGGCCCCGGCCAAAAGCACTCTGCGAGCACGTGTGCGATCGGGGGCGCCATTTGCGTCCACTGCGCGAGTTCCGCCGCGTCGGCGAGGTGCACGATCAGCGGATGATCGGCCGGCCGGCGCTTGATGGCAAACACGCGCGCAATCGCCGCATCGTTTTCGGCGTCGGCGGTTAGGCCGTAGACGGTTTCAGTCGGGAGCGCGATGACGCCGCCCGCGCGCAGAATGCGGACGGCATCGTCGATTGGGTTCACACCGCGCGGCCGTCCGCAGCGATGCTCGAGAATCCGGCAAACGGAACCAGCGCTGCAGGCAGCGCGACACTGCCGTCGGCTTGCTGGCCGTTCTCGAGCAGTGCCAGCAGCGTGCGTCCAACCGCAAGCCCCGAGCCGTTGAGCGAGTGGGCGAATTCCGGCTTTGCCGTCGCTTCGCGGCGGAAGCGGATCTCCGAACGGCGCGTTTGGAAATCGGTGCAGTTCGAGCACGAACTGATCTCACGGTACGAGGAACTCGATGGCACCCACACTTCGAGATCATACGTCTTTGCGGCGCAAAAACCGACGTCGGCCGAGCAGAGCAGCAACTGTCGATACGGCAGTTCGAGTTCTTCGAGCAGCGCTGCAGCATCGCCGACGAGCGTCTCGAGATTGGCAAACGATTCTTCGGGGCGCGCGATCCACACGAGTTCGACTTTTTCGAACTGGTGCTGCCGGATGAGTCCGCGCGTGTCCTTACCCGCTGCGCCCGCTTCTTTGCGGAAACAGGCGGAATACGCGGTGTACAGTGCGGGCAGTCGATCGTTTGCGAGAATCTCGTTCTTGTGATACGCGGTGAGCGGCACTTCGGCCGTCGGGATCATGAAATAGTCGCCGTCGGCAAACATCGCGTCGGCAAATTTGGAGAGTTGCCCCGTCGACCACATCGTTTCGCGCGTCACAAGATACGGTACGGCGAGTTCGAAATAGCCGCGCTTCGCCGCACGGTCGAGGAAGAACGAGACGATCGCACGTGAGAGGCGCGCCCCGGCGCCGCGCAACACCGCAAAGCGGCTGCCCGAGAGTTTGACCGCGCGTTCGAAATCAATGATACCGAGCGACTCGCCGATTTCCCAGTGTGCACGCGGCGTGAAATCGAACGTGCGCGGTGTTCCCCACGTGCGCACGGTGACGTTGTCGTCCTCGCCGTGGCCGTCCGGCACTGAATCGTCCAAGACGTTGGGCACGTCCGAGATCAGTTTGTCGATCGCCTCATCGAAGCCGGGTAACGCTTCGGAGTCGCGCGCGATTCGCGCGTCGAGTTCGACGATCTGCGGTTTGAGGCGCGCGGCCTCCGCGGCGCGGTCGGCTGCATGTTTGATCGCTCCCGTGAGCGCGTTCTTCTCTGCTTTGAGCGTTTCGACGGCGGTGAGCGTTTGGCGTTTGCGCGCATCGAGATCGAGCACGCGGTCGACGAAACCGGGATCTTGACCGCGGCGCTGTGCCGAGCGGCGAACGCGATCGGGGTCTCGCCGGAGGAGGACGATATCGAGCATCGGAGGGTGGCTAACCTTTAAGCGGCCTGTTAGGAAAGAAGGGCGTGTCGCGAGGCGAACGAGGCGCCGTTATGCGGAATTCGCAGGCGCTCCTACCCGGTGCGGCATTCGAGCCTGAGCGCCTGCTCGCACCCACGCAGGCGGTTCACGTTTTTCGTGCGGCCGTCCCGATCGTACTCCCGCCGCTCGAATACGTCTCGTTAAACGATGCCGCGGGGCGGATCCTTGCGCGCGACATCGTTGCGGATGCCGCCTATCCTCCACAGGCACGCTCGACGATGGACGGGTTTGCAATCGCGAGTGCCGATCGCTCGAACGCGCGCCGCGTTGCCGGTGAAGTGCGCATGGGTGCGACGCCGCCGCACGCCCTCGGTCCCGGCGAAGCGATGCGCATCCCGACCGGCGGCGCGCTTCCGGCGGGCGCCGATGCGGTCGTGCCGTTCGAGGACGCCGACGTGATCATCGCACCGGGCGATCCCGCAGAAACGCTCGTCCTGCGCGAAGCGCTCGCCGCGGGTGAGAACGTCACGCAAGCGGGCAGCGATATGCAACGCGGCGCGCGCGTTCTCGTGCTCGGACGGCGCATTGGCGGGCCCGAACTCGGCGTGCTCGCGACCCTCGGCGTCACGGCGATTCCGGTCTATCGTCGCGTGCGGATTGCGATCGTCTCGACGGGTGATGAACTCATCGAGCCGGACGGTCGATTGCAGATCGGGCAGGTGCGCGACTCCAATCGTTACGCCATCGCCGGATCGCTCCTCGCGCTGGGTGCGGTCCCCATGCACGTGCCGCGCGCGCCGGATACGCTCGACGGTCTCGTGACCGTTCTGGGCGCGGCGCTTGCAGATGCGGATGCGGTGCTCCTCACCGGCGGATCGTCGGTCGGTGCGCGCGATCTCACGCCCGATGCGATCGCGAATCTGCGCGGAACGATTCACGTGCACGGCATTCGCGTGAAACCCGGTAAACCGACCGTATTCGCGTCGATCGCAGGCAAACCGGTGATCGGACTGCCGGGAAATCCGACGTCGGCACTGATGATTCTCGAAGCTGTCGTCGCGCCAATTATTAGCGCACTGGTCGGCGAAGTCGCACCGCGCGTCGATCGCGTGCGCGCGACGGCCGCAGAAGAATTCCGCGGGCGCGCCGGGTGGACGTGGTACGTTCCGGCGGAACTGCACGGCGAGCGTGCCGTGCCGCTTCCGCTGCGCAGCGCGCATACGAGTTTACTCGCTGGCGCAAGCGGATACGTGATTCTCGGCGAGGACACAACGACGATCGCAATCGGATCGGCGCTCGACGTCGTCCGATTTTCATCAGGAGGACGCACGTGAAACGATTCCTACCGCTCGTGCTCGTCGCACTCTGTGCGGCTTGCAGTTCGACCACTACCACTACCACGACCGAGGAGGTTCGAAAGCAAATCGACAGCGCTGCGTCGAGCGCCCCCGCGGCGGCGTTTAAAGACGGCCTGATCGCCGCGGCGATCAAAGCGAAACTCGCCTCCGACGACATCGACTCCGCCATGCGCGTTCACGTTGCGGTCAAGGACGGGCACGTACGGATCTCCGGCGTCACGCGCCAGCCTGCACAGGTCGATATCGCCACGCGCGACGCAAAAGGCATCGCCGGCGTCCGATCCGTCGAGAACGTGATGACCACCGATACGAAGCTGGGAAAGACGACCGACGAAGCCTCGGATTTCGGCCTGCGAGCAAAGGTAACGGCCGAACTTGCCGCCCAGACCGGGATCAATGCGGCTGCGATCAAGGTCTCCGCTCACGCGGGGGTCGTGACCCTGACCGGCCGGGTCTCGAGCGCCGCCATTAAAGCAACGATGCTCGAGACCGTCCGGAACGACCACGCCGTGCGCAGCGTTGTGGATAAGATCGCGGTGCGACCGACATGATTCCGCGCCCCACTCCGCAAGTCGCAGCCGTTCCCGGGTCGATCCCGTTTGTCGCACCCGAAGCCCTCGCCCGCCGCGTCGGGCGCGAGTCGCTCGTCCGCCTAGGAGCAAACGAAAGCGCCTTTGGACCCTCGCCGAAAGCCCTCGCCGCCATGCAGGCGGCGCTGGGCCGGACCAGTTGGTACGGCGATCCGGAGTCGCGCGAGCTACGCGAGGCGCTGGCGCAGCGGCACGGCTGTGCGTTCGAAAACATCGTCGTGGGTGCGGGGATCGACGATTTGCTGGGCTTGGTCGTACGCACGTACCTTGCGCCAAGCGCGACGGCCCTTGCGACCCGCGGGACGTACCCGACTTTCACGTATCACGTCATCGGGTACGGCGGCGAGCTTGCGACCGTCGATACGCGAGCGGATGGTTCGGTCGATATCGATGCGCTGATCGCGCGCGCGCACCAACTGCGACCGGCGATCGTCTATCTTGCCAATCCCGACAATCCGAGCGGCACGATGTGCCCGGCCGCCGACGTCGAGCGGCTGCGCAGCGCGCTTCCGTCGGGGACGCTCTTCGTGCTCGATGAGGCGTACGTCGATTTCATCGGCGATGCGGCGATCCTCGGCGATGCAATCGTCGAGAACACGATCCGCATGCGCACGTTCTCGAAAGCGTACGGCCTCGCCGGCGCGCGCATCGCCTACGCGCTTGCGGCGCCCGAGATCATCGCGACGTTCGAAAAAATTCGACTGCATTTCGGTGTCAATCGAACCGCGCAGATCGGTGCGCTCGCGGCATTGAACGATCGTGCGTATACCGAATACGTCGCAGGCGAAGTCGCGCGCGGGCGCGCCGAGTACGTCGCTCTGGGCGAAAAGCTCGACGTCCCCACGCTCGCATCGTTTACGAATTTTGTCTGCTTCCGGCTAGGCTCGCGTGTCGCCGCCGAGGCGATGGTCGCCGCGCTGCTGGAACGGGGTATTTTCGTGCGCAAACCGGGTGCGCCGCCGATCGACGACTGCATCCGTGTGACCATCGGCACCCCGGGCGAGCGGGCCGCCTTTGCCGATGCGTTTGCCGAGGCGCTCGATGCCCTGCGCGAGAAGGCGACCGGGTGAGGTATGCCATCCTCTCGGACATTCACAGCAATCTCGAAGCGCTGAACGTAGCGCTGTCGCTCGTCATGCCCGGCGATGGCGTGCTGTGTCTTGGCGATACCATCGGTTACGGCCCGAATCCAAACGAATGCATCGAACTGGTGCGCGCGCGCGCGACGGCGACGGTGCTCGGAAATCACGATCTCGCCGCAATCGAAGATTTCGGTTTGTCGTTTTTCAATCCGGCGGCTCGGCAAGCATTGATCTGGACGCAAGGCATGCTGACGCCCGCGAATCGCGATTGGCTCGATACGCTCGGCTACGAATTCCGTCACGGCGAATTTCTGCTCGTGCACGGCGCACCGGGTCCGAATTACTTCGAATACATCATGGACGAGGGCGTCGCCGCACGGGCGTTTGCCGCGACCGACGCGCGCCTGATCTTCATTGGCCACACTCATATTGCCGAGTATTATGCGCTCGACGACTCGGGCGTGGTCCGCCGCAAAGGTCTCCAGCAAGGCGGCGAATTCGAGCTCGCCGAAAATACGCGCTATATCGTCAACGTCGGAAGCGTCGGCCAGCCGCGCGACCTCAACCCCAATGCGTCGTTCGCGTTTTACGAACCCGACGCGCGGAAGATCACCATCCAGCGCTTCGAATATCCAATCGCGCAGGTGCAAGAAAAGATCGTGTCCGCTCACTTGCCCGCTGCGCTCGCGCGTCGGCTCGTTCTCGGCCGGTAACCCGAAGGAGTCTCCCCCGTGCCTCAGCGTTTTCTGCGCACGCTCGCCATTGCGGCGTCCCTCGCGCTCACCCCAATGGTTGCCGCCGCCGCGCCGAGCGCCATCCCGGCCCTTCCCGCCGCGCGGAACGACTACGCGAACGCCAAATTTAGCACGGCGCTCGCAGCGGGGCTCAAGGCCTTTTACACCAAGCAGTTTGGCCAAGCGGTCGATAACTTCAACGACGCGCTTGCGATCGTGCCCGACAATACGCTTGCGATCTCGTTTCTCAACGCGGCCGCCGCGCAAAACGGAACGCTCGAATCGCTGATAGCAAACGAAGAAGACACGCTGAGTAAGGAATCCAAAAAATATCTCGCGCACGCCCGGCTGGGCTTCTCGTATCTCTTCTCGAGTCAAGTCGGACGCAATCGCGATGTGGACGCGCGCGAAGAACTCAACGCGGCGATGACGATCGATCCGAAAAATCCGGCGGCCCACGTCGGTCTGGGGGTGATGCGCTTTAACGAACGCAGCACCAATCGCGCGAAAACCGAGTTTCTCGCCGCGCTCGATGCCGATAAAAACAACGTACTCGCGCGCGAGTATCTCGGTCAGATCTATCAGCTCGATCTCAAAGACCCGCAGCGGGGCCTCGCCTATGTGATCGACGTGCCCAACGTCGTGCCCGGTTACGCCGATATCGACTTCCACATCGGTTCGCTGCTCTACGATCTCAACCAGAAGGCGCAAGCCGTCAAGTGGCTGCAGCAGGCGATCGATATCGACATCGGTCACGTCGGCGAAGCAGGTCAACACGGCTTCACGCTCCTCGCACAGGCGTATTTGGACGAGCACAAAGTCGCCGAAGCACGCAAGGTGCTGCACGAGGCGATCATCTCGAATTCCGACGCGCCGTACGCACAGACGATCCTTGCCAAGATCGACAGCGGCGCCTACGACGAGCCCAAACCGAAGGACGCGAAAAAGAAGCCGTGAGCGATCGAAACGTCGTTGATGACGGGCACTGCTTTGCGTGCGGCCAGCTCAACGAAGACGGCCTCAAGATGCGTTTCGAGCGGCAGGCTGACGGATCGGTTATTTCGCACGTTACCGTATCGGAGAAATTTCAAGGCTGGCGCGGAATCGCGCACGGCGGTATCGTGATGACGCTGCTCGATGAAGGCATGGCGCACGCCGCTCTCGCGCAGGGGGAGCGCGGTGTCACCGCCTCGATGACGACACGCTTTCGCGCGCCGCTCGTGCTCGATACACCGCTCGAAGTCCACGGCCGGGTGAGGTGGACGCGCCGCAACGTGCTCGCGTGCGAGTCCGACGTGTACGACGCCGAGGGCAACGTGATCGCGAGCGCCGAGGGCAGCTTTATCTCGCGTGGACGCGTCTAGTGGCCAAATCCAAGATCGCGCGCAAAGCCGAGAAAAAAGAAAACGACAAGAACAGCGCCGAGCCGACCTCCGATAATCGCCGCGCGCGATTTGAGTATGAGATTCTCGACTCGCTCGAAGCGGGCATCGTGCTGACCGGCACGGAGATCAAGAGCGTGCGCGCCGGCGGCGTGAGTCTGAACGAGGCGTACGCGCGCGTGAAAGACGATGAAGTGTGGCTCGTCAACATGCACGTCGCACCGTATAAAGAAGGCAGTTTCTCCAATCACGAGCCGCGCCGCTCGCGCAAGCTGCTCTTGCATAAAGAGCAGATCGCCGATTTGAAATCGCGTTCGGCAGAGAAGGGGCTGACGCTCGTGCCGCTGCGGATGTACTTCACGCGCGGCATGGTCAAGGTGCAGATCGGCCTCGCGCGCGGCAAGAAAATCTGGGATAAGCGCAAGACGATCGCCGAGCGCGAGAACAAGCGCGAACTCCAGCGCGCGACGCGCGAGAACTAGCCGATGCGCGGCGCGCGGCCGGGAGCCGCACTCGATGTGGAAGTCGCTCGCGTCCTCGACCTCCCAAGCGGCAGCGGTCTTGTCGTCGCGTGTAGCGGCGGGTCGGATTCTGTTGCGCTTGCCGCGCTGCTCGCGCGCTGGGCTCCGACACGCGAGGTAACGCTCACGATCGCACACGTGAACCATGGCTTGCGCGCATCGGCATGGCAAGACGAATGTGTCGTTCTCTCGGTGGGCGCGCGTCTCGGGATTCCGGTCCGCATCGCAGCCCTCGAACCGGGCGGCGATGACGAAGCCTCGCTGCGCGATGGGCGCTATGCGGCGCTCGCCGCGATCGCGCGCGCGGCCGGTGCGGTCGCCGTCGCAACCGCGCACACCGCCGAAGATCAAACGGAGACCGTTCTGCTCGCGCTCTTCCGCGGCACGGGTCTCGACGGGCTCGCGGGGATCCCGGTCCAGCGCCCGCTCGAACCCGGCATTACGCTCGTGCGGCCGCTGCTGCGCATCCCGCGGCCCGAATTGATCGCCGAGGTCCGCCGCGCTGCTCTGCCGATCGCTTGCGATCCGACGAATGCCGACCGGCGTTACCGTCGAAATGCCGTCCGCGCGGCGCTCGGCGACCTGCGCGAGAGCTTCCCGGGCCTCGACCGGGCCGTCGCCCGCTGCGCGGAGATCGTGCGCGACGACCTCGACGATGTCCCGATAGCGCGCCGTCGCCGGGCGCTTCGCACGGTCTTGGCCGAACGTCGGCAAGACATCCCCTTCGAGCGTATCGAAGCGCTGTTACGAGCACGACCGTCGGCGCGTGTTTTCCTCAAATCGGGTTTCGACGCCGATGCCGGAGAGCTGGATATTGACGCCCGACAAAGCGATTGAAGCCGTCCTCTTCACTTCAGAAGAGATCGCCGCGGCAATCGAGTCCCTTGCCGCCGGAATCGCGCGCGACTACCGTGGCGAGCCCGTGGTGCTCGTCGGCGTGCTCAAAGGCGCGCTCTTCGTGACGGCGGATCTGGCGCGCGCGCTTGCCCGCCGCCCTGATGGGCCAAGCGAGATCCACCTCGACTTCATCGCAGTCTCGAGCTACGGGAATGCGAACCGAACGAGCGGCGAAGTGCGTTTATTGAAAGATACCGCCCAGAGTTTGGAAGATCGCAACGTGGTCATCGTCGAGGACATTATCGATAACGGCCTGACCCTCGACTACCTCCAACACCTGCTCGGCGGCCGCCGCCCGCGCTCGCTCCGCACCTGCGTGTTGCTCGACAAGCCGTACCGCCGGTCGATCGAGGTGTCGGTGGACTATCGCGGGATGCTCTGTCCGGACGAATTCATCGTAGGGTACGGTTTGGACTACCAAGAACGATATCGAACTCTGCCCTTCCTCGCGAAACTCCGCGCGGACGCACTTCCGACCGAATCCTAACCAAAGCGTGCCACGTTACCTGGGTACCGGGTGTCCAACGAGTTAGAAACAGAAGCAAACTTCAGCAGTAACCGGTCGGTGTGATCTGCATCCTCGTGTTTCGATCCCCAGCCGGGGTATTGTAACACCACCTATTCCGAGGCCAGCAAAATTACGTTTATGGGCAAGCATCTTAAGTCGATCCTGATCGTTCTGGGTATCTTCATCTTGGTGATCTTCGTCGTGGACAGGCTCGTCCTGACCCCGACGAACACCTCGAAGATCTCGTACAGCGCCTTCCTTGGTAAAGTGACCGACGATCAAGTCAAAAAGGTCACCATCGCCGGGACGGAAGTCGCGGGCGAATACGTCGGCTCCGCCGCCGACAAGTTCACCACGACCCTGCCGACCGGCGATCACCAAGCGGTCGACCTCATGGAGAAGCACAAGGTCGAAATCTCGGCTGAAAGCGGCGGTTCGACGCCGCTCTTCGGCTGGCTCGTGCAGCTGGTTCCGTTTATCTTGATGGCGCTCTTACTCGTTTTCATCTTGCGCCAAGCGCAGAGCGGCGGGAGTCAAGCGATGTCGTTCGGCCGCTCGCGCGCAAAGTTGCTTTCGGAAAATCGTCCTAAGGTGACCTTCGCCGACGTCGCCGGCGTTGAGGAAGCAAAAGAAGAATTGGGCGAAGTCGTCGAGTTCCTCAAATACCCCAAGAAATTCCAGGCGCTCGGCGCGCGTATTCCCAAGGGCGTTCTGCTCTTGGGCCCGCCGGGATCCGGCAAGACGCTCCTCGCTCGCGCGATCGCAGGTGAAGCCGGCGTGCCGTTCTTCTCGATCTCGGGCTCGGACTTCGTGGAAATGTTCGTCGGCGTCGGCGCCTCGCGCGTTCGCGATTTGTTCGAACAGGCGAAGAAGTCGGCACCGTGCATCGTGTTCATCGACGAAATCGACGCGGTCGGCCGCCAGCGCGGCGCGGGCCTTGGCGGCGGTCACGACGAGCGCGAACAAACGCTCAATCAGTTGCTCGTCGAGATGGACGGGTTCGATCAGAACACCGGCGTCATCTTGATCGCCGCCACGAACCGTCCCGACGTCCTCGATCCCGCGCTGCTTCGTCCGGGCCGCTTCGATCGTCAGATCGTCGTCGACCGCGCGGACGTCAAAGGCCGTTCGGCGATCCTGGGCGTGCACTCGAAAAATAAGCCGCTCTCCAAAGACATCTCGCTCGACGTGCTCGCGAAACGCACGCCCGGTTTTTCCGGTGCGGATCTCGAAAACTTGCTCAACGAAGCCGCGCTGCTCGCCGCGCGTCGCAACAAGTCGGTCATCGAGATGAACGACTGCGAAGAGGCAATCGACCGCGTCGTCGCGGGCCCCGAACGCCGGTCGCTTGTGATGTCGCAAAAAGAAAAAGAGAATACCGCGTATCACGAATCGGGCCACGCGATCGTCGGCGGCATGCTGCCGAACGCCGATCCCGTGCACAAAGTCACGATCATTCCGCGCGGTATGGCGCTCGGTATCACGTGGTCGGTGCCTGATGAAGATCGGCATAGCCGCACCAAGAATGAGCTGCTCGCGCAGATCACGATGGCGCTCTCCGGCCGCATATCCGAAGAGATCCAGTTCCAAGACGTCACCACCGGCGCGTCGAATGACTTCGAAAAAGCAACCGAACTCGCGCGCCGCATGGTGACGCAGTACGGCATGTCCGATGCGCTCGGGCCGATTCAGTACGGGCGCGGGAGCCATCAGGTGTTCCTCGGTCGCGACATCGGTGAAGATCGGAACTACTCCGAGGAAATCGCCTCGAAGATCGACGCTGAAGTCCGCCGCATTATCGAAGAGTGCTACGCCGATGCGAAAGCCATCCTGACCTCGAATTGGGATAAGGTCGAACGCATGGTCGCGGCGCTCCTCGAACACGAGACGGTCGACACCGAAGAAGTCGGCGCGATCATCAACAATCGCCCGTATCCGATGCCCAAAGACGATATCGTGCCGGAATTGCCGGTGGCTGCCGCCGTCGTGCACGAACCGGAGGCGCCGCGGGTCGAGAAGCCCAAACGCCTGCCTCCCACCATCACGCCTGAGCCCGCCTAGTGCTCTTGCGGTTCACCAGGGTCGCGCTCGGCGCGGCCCTTTTTCTTTCGTCGGCCCTCGGCGCCGTAGCGACCGAGCCGAACGGCGCGCAACTCGAAGCGGGACGTCTTGGCCCGCTGACGGGCAAACTGCCCGCCGGCGGCACCTATGTTGTGAGCCCATCCCCGGCCCTGCCTGTGGCGGCGATCGCGCTGTGGTTCCGCGCGCCGCAGACCGGCTTCGCCCCGGCGGCAACTCCCGGCATGGCACGGGTCGCCGCGAACGCCGTGACGGCCTCGGTGCCGATCACCGGCACCACGCTCGGTCAACTCGTGAGCCGGGCCGGCGGCCGGATCGGGGTTGCGACCTATCCCAATAGCGTTTCGATCTCGGCGATCGTGCCCGCCGCATCTGCGGCGCAAATCGTGCGCGCGATGACTGCGTCGTTTTTCACCCCCGTGCTCACGCAAGCCGGTTTGCAAACCGCGCAAAAAGACGTGACGAACGAAGCGCAGATCCATCTCTTCGCGCTCGACGATCAGCTCCAGGACGCGTTGCAGGCGCAGCTCTTCAGCGACGGTCCAGCGAAGTACCCTGCGTTGCCCACCGTTGAGGGCGCGAGCGCATTTACGCTCGATGCGGTAAAGTCGTTTGCGATGCGCGCCTTCCGGCCGCAAAACGCCGTGCTCGTTATTACCGGTGCCGTCGACGCGCACATCGTGGACGCGGCCGTGCCCGGGCGCACCGAGGGCGCCGCGCAAGAAGCGGTGCTGACCGAGACGCCCGTCCCCGCGCCGAGCCCATTTGAGAAGACGGCGAGCGCCGCGGGCTTCGGCTTGGCGTGGCGCGGACCCCCGATCAGCGCCGATCGAGAAGCAACCGCAATGGATTTTATTGCGGATTATCTCTTCCGACCCGATACCGGGACGCTCGCGCGCAAGTTTGCCGCGAGTCCATCGTCGGTCAGCGGGAAGTTCGTTACGTATCACGATCCGGGCGTCTTTCTTGTGACGCTCAGCGGCGGCGATGTCAACGCCGTGCGCGCCGTGGTGAGCGACGCGATCGCCGCGCTGCAAAAACCGCTCGATGCGGCGGCGTTCGCGCGTGCGCGCGATGGCTTCGTCTACCATATCCGCAGCGATCTGCAGACGCCCTCGGAACTCGCCGACAACTTCGGCTGGTACGCCGTCGAGGGAAATCCCGATTACGCGCCCGGTGCAGGTGGGTTCAACGGCACGTACTTTCGCGACGCTCGCGAACTCACTCCCGAATTCGTGGCGGCGACGGTCGGCAAGTACTTAGGCACCGCATCCGCCACCGTGACGTTCAGCCAGAAATCGAAAAAATCATGATGCGGTTCCTCACCGGCGCTGCGCTCGTGCTCGCCGGAACCGCCGCAGTCGCAAGCCCGCTGTATCCGGTGACGCGCACGATCGATCTTGGTGCGGCCAAACTCTACAGCCAGTACGACGATGCAGTCAGCGTTGCGGGCCTGCAACTGTTCGTTCCGGCGGGACTCGAGCGTCAGACGACCGCTCAAAACGGCATCGCGGCACTGACAGCGCAGAGCGTGCTCCAACTCCCCGTCGACGGTGTCGCGCTGAGCGACGCGGTTGCCGCGCGCGGCGGTTCGCTCTCGTATGCGATCGGCATGCAGTACACCCGCTTCTACATCGAGGCCGCAGCCGACGCCCTACCGGACGTCCTTGCGATCGTTACCAAAGCCCTCGCCATCCCGACTTTTACGAATCTCACCGTCGCGCCCGCGAAAACGGAACTGCTCGCACGCATCGCGGAGGACGGACGCAATCCGGTTTCCGTCGGCATCGATATGATTCGCTCGTCGTACTATGTCGGCAGTGCGAATCTGCCAACATACGGCAATGCGGGCAACGTTGCCAATCTTACCTCCGCCGACGTGGCTGCCTTCTACACGGCGAATTATCGCCGTAGCGGGACGCTCGTCTCGGCCGTCGGTGCGCTCGGCGATGCGGCAACCAAAGGCGCATCGTCGATCGTCGCCGAGTTGCCCGAGGGCGCGAACCCGGCGCTCACGATCAAGACAAAGCAGCTTGCGGCCGCGCCGCGGCGCATCGTCACGCATCGCGATCTCGGATCGCCTTGGCTCGTGCTCGGCTTTGCCGCGCCGTCCGCAGGCGACCGTGACTTCGGCGCGATGCTCGTTTTGCAATCGCTGATCGGCGATGTCTTCGACCGCGGTTCGGCAACGACGATCCCGGCGCTCGAACGCCCGATCGGCTCCGTGTACTCCTATGATGCCAAGCCCGCGACGCTCTCGCTCTACATCAACGGCGCTCAGATCGATCCGTCGCTCGGCTTGCGCGGCGTGGATGCGATTCTCAAGTCGCTCGCGCTCAAGCCGCTCAACAAGCAAATCGTCGCGCGCTATAAGACGACGGCGCGCGGGGCCTTTCTCACCGATGCGATCACGCTGGACGATCGCAGTTGGCGCATCGGGAATTTCGTCGAGCACGGCCTGAGCCCGGACTATGCCGATGCGGCACTTGCGGCGCTCGACAAAACGACGCCCGCTGACGTTCAGCGTATCGCGAAGTCCTACTTGCAGCGCTACACGATCGCGGTGATTCTGCCGCGCGAGGCGGCGCCTGCCGCGGCCAAGCCGGCCCCCGCGCACTGAACGTCGCGCTCGTTCACGACTACCTCAACCAGCGCGGCGGCGCGGAGCGCGTCTTCACGCGCATCGCCGCCGCGTATCCGACGGCTCCCATTTACACCGCGCTCTTCGATGCGGATCTGCTCGGCGATTGGTTCGATCCCGCGCGCGTTCACACGTCGTTCTTACAACGATTTCCGGGCGCCAATCGCTATTTTCGAGCGCTCGCTCCGCTCTATCCGCGCGCGTTCGAATCGTTCGATTTACGCGCGTACGACACCATCGTGAGCTCGACGACCGCCTGGGCCAAAGGCGTTATCGCGCGTCCCGGTACGCCGCACGTCTGCTATATCAATACCGTGAGCCGGTTTGCGTTCGACTACGAACGCTACGTAGGCGGCTTCGGGGTCGGCACGCTCGCTCGTCCGCTGGTCGAGCGTTTGGTGCGTTGGGACAAGCGCGCTGCCGCGCGTCCGACGCTCTTCGTTGCGAACTCCCACAACGTCGCCGCCCGCGTGCAAGAGTACTATGGTCGTGAGTCGCGCGTGCTGCCTTGTCCCGTCGATGTCGACCGGTTTACGGTCGGCGACGGCGCGGGTGATTACGCGATCGTCGTTTCCCGGCTCCTACCGTATAAAAGAATCGATCGCGCGATCGCGGGAGCCGCGCTTGCGGGGATCCCGCTGCGCGTGCTCGGAACGGGTCCGGCCGAGGCGTCGCTTCGCGAACTCGCGCGCGGAACCCAGACGACGTTTTACGGCTACTTGAGCGATGCCGAACGGAACGACATGCTCGGCGCGGCGCGCGTCGCGATTCTTCCGGGGGAAGAAGATTTCGGGCTCGTGCCGCTCGAAGCTGCTGCGGCCGGACGGCCGACCGTTGCGCTCGGGCGCGGCGGTGCGCTCGAAACGATCGTCGACGGTGTGACGGGTACATTTTTCCACGAGCCCACGCCGGAGTCGCTCGCCTCCGTTTTACGAATCTTCGATTCCGCAGCATACGATCCGCAAGCCTTACGCGCGCATGCAGAGACGTTCGCACCGGAACGCTTTATCGAACGCTTACACGCGATCGTGAGCGAGGCGCGCGAGCTCGTTTAAGGTCCCGTTCACCGCCCCGTCGCGCGCCGAAAAGCCCCATCGTTGCTCGCTTTTGGACGACAGCCACGAACGGAGTGATTCGTCCGTGACGACGGAACGCAGCGCCGATGCCCACGCCGCCCGATCGGTCGGATCGACGAGCAAACCGGCATCGCCGACAGCTTCCGGCAGCGCTGTGGTGTTCGCGGCGATCACCGCTGCACCGCAAGCTTGCGCCTCGACTGCGACGAGGCCGAAGCCCTCGGCGAGCGACGGCACGACGACGGCCGTCGCCGTGCGATAGAGCGTGCGAAGTTCTCGATCCGTCGGCGCGACGCGGACGAGCGGTACGCGTTTGCGTCTGGCTCGCTTCTCCGCGTGCGGGTCGAGTGCGCCCGCGATCACCAGGCGGACGTCGCGTTTTGGAAAGGCGCGCGCGAATGCATCGATCAAAAACGGCGCATTTTTGCGCTTTTCACCCATGCCGACGGCGAGCACGAACGGCAGTTCGACCGGCGCCTGTTCATAACCGGGAAAGAAGAAGCGATCGGGTGCATGCGGGATCGCGACGAGGCGCTTGGGATCGATGCGGAAAAAATCGATGACGCACTCGCGCGTGGACCAAGAGTTCGTCGCGATGCGCGTCGCGATATGCGCGGCCTTGCGAATGGGACCTTGCTCGCGCCGGCGTCCGATGAATCCGCGCGCGGGATACGCGAAGGCGAAGAGATCGTGGATCGTTACGAGCGACGGCGCCCGGCTTGGGAAGCGCACACCGTTCCACGGGTACCACACGACATCGTAGCGCCCGCACTGCTTGGCGCTGGCAAGATCCGCGAGCGCAAAACGGTCGGATGAGAGCAGCTCGCGATACGCCTGCGTGCATTCGCGACGTACCAGAAGTGTGAGAGCGAGGTCGTCCCGTGCGACCGCCTCAGCGAGGACGGAAAGTGCGAAGCGACCCATGCCGCGTCGGTCCGCGAGCAGATTTATGGCATCGACTGCGAGACGGATCATGGATGCTTGTTCGCGAGATTCGCAAGATAGAGTGCGAGGCTGATGAAATTAAACGTGCCATGGGCGAGCATCGAGGTAACGAGCGAACCGGTCCGGTAGTAGATCGTCGCGAGAATAATACCCGTCACCGCCAGCGGTACGAAACTCGTGGGGTCTTCAAAATGTGCACCGGCGAAGATGATCCCGCTGATCGCGAGCGCCGCCCCGACCGGAACGTAGCGAAGAATCGCATTGAAGATGAATCCGCGAAAGAGTAATTCTTCGACGACCGGGCCGTAGATTACAGCGACGAGCGCGATACCGATGAGCCAGCCGCGCGGTTCGTTCTTACTGAAAAAACCGATTACGTTTTCGTGAACGTTTAGGTGAAAGACGGACGTTTCGATCAAACTCACTAGCGCCGCCGCAGCAAGTGCCGTGACCGCGCCGATGAACGCGTAGTACAGATCGCGAAAGCGAATCGGGTGCAGGCCGAGCTCGCCGAGCGTGCGGCGCGCCACGCGCGGCAACGCCACAAGCAGAAGCGCGATGAGCGGCAGCTCGATGAGCACGGTTGCGACGAAGGTCCACTCCGTCGGACTCGCCTTCGTTCCGAACGAGAGATGGAGCATGCGGAAGCCGGTCGCCACGCCGATCGTTGCGAGTAAGAACGCCGCCGCGACCGCCGCAAGAAGCGCGAGCGAGAGCGACCAGTGAAAGCTCTTAGCGGGCCAATTCGTCGGCGAGAGCGGCGAAGGTGGCGAGGTCGAGGTTTTCCCCACGAATCTCCGGATCGATAGCGAGCGATGCGAGCGCGGCGACGGTGCGCTCGCGTGGAATGGCGAGCGCCAAGAGCAACGAGTTCGCGAGTGTCTTGCGGCGGTACGCGAACGCGGCGCGCACGACCTCTTCGAAATACTTCGGATCGCGTGTCGCGACGGGCGGCGTTTCGTGACGGTGTAAGACGACGACGGCGGAGACGACACCAGGTCGCGGGTAAAACTGCGACGGAGAAACGACGAGTGCACGTTCGACCCGTGCGCGATAGTTGATGGCGACGGAGAGACTGCCGTAGGCGGCCGTGCCGGCTTTTGCCGTCAAGCGGTCGGCGACGTCGCGCTGGATCATCACGATCACGCGTTCCGGCGGATGCTCGAGTGCAAGCAGCTTGAGCATCAGCGGCGTTGCGATATTATACGGCAGATTACCGGCGGCGATCCACGGACCGCGCGCGCCGAATGACTCGTAGTCGTATTCGAGCGCGTCGCCTTCGTCTACGCTCACGCGTGCGAGGTCCTCACGGGCGCGTAGGATCGCCACCATCTCCGGGTCGACGTCAAACGCCGTCACGTCGGCACCGCGTCGCTCGAGTGCGATCGTCAGGGCGCCCGTTCCGGCACCGATCTCCAAAACGCGTTCGTCACCGCGGGGCGCGGCGAGTTTCGCGATCTTCGTCGAAACCGCACCATCCATAAGGAAGTTCTGTCCGAGACGTTTTTTCGGCCGGAGGCCCGCTGCGTTGAGCAGCGCGCGCGGGTGACTATCTATTTGAGAACGTACACGCGAATCGCGCGGCGACCGAAAACGATCGCATCGCTATTGGACTCGAAGCCAAGATCGATCCGGTTGCCGACGATCGCGCCGCCGGTATCACCGGCGATCGCGTGTCCGTAACCGGGAATATAGAGGTGGGAACCCAAGCGAATCACGCGGGGGTCGACGGCGACGATGCCGTGTCCGGCGCGCATGCCCAGGGCCGCACGCCCGCTGCAACCGTAGCAATTCGCCGTATAGGCTGTTGCGACCATCGAAAGAGCTGCGGTTGCGAGACGGATCGTTCCGTTCATTCCGCGCCGAGCGATCGACGCGCTCGATTCGAATTCACTTATGCCCTCAGCGATGACAGCTTCGCGCGCGGGGCGCACGATCCGCGAGGCCACGATGCGTTTGTGCGGCTGCGCGGCGTCGGCATCTTGTGCGTAAGCAAACGTCACTTCGCGCACGCCCGGGACGCCTGCTTTGATTACTTTATGTTGGCCCGATTTGATACCGAATGCGTACACGAGCTTCGTCGTTGGTGCGAGTGCCATGCGTACGCGTTCCTGCCATGCGAGACGTCGCGTTACGCGAATGACGGCATCTTGCGCGAACGCCGTCTCGCGCGTCGGAAATACTTTATCGCGCGTTGCGAGTTTCACACCGGTGTCGCTGAGAAGTTCACCAACCGTGCGGGCGGAGCTGCGAATCATGCGACGTTCATCATCGACGACGAGCGTTACCGGAACGGCGGCTCGGAATTCGACGGTCGCGCCATCACTCAAGGAGGAAGCGGCATCCGGGGTAAGACGGTCTCCGAGAGCGGGTGCGATACCGCGTTCGATCAAGAGATCGGCAACGGTCGCGGCGCGCGTTTCGACGGTGGTGGTCACGCCGTTTTCGCTCAGCGTAATGTGTTTTTGTAATCGCGAATCGTCGGCCGTTGCCGGAGCCGAGGCCACGCTTGCAACCACGGTGTGCGCGATTGCGGCACTACGGTCGGCAAAAAACGTACCGGTACCGAACGGAATGAGAAGGCCGAGTGAGAGAACGCCGGTTGCCGCAAACGGCTTACGTGAGTCGCGTCCGATAACCCAACTCCTTTCTTGACGGAGCGGCATGCCGGACGGCGCGACCCGCAAGGCGGATCGTGTCGTGCGAATGACGTTCGCGAGAGGTGGTTGTGCGAGCTACCTGACCAGGCGGCTCACGGGTGGATTCGCGGCACGGGTGCAAGGCGAATCCGGTGGATAGAGTAGCCCACCACGCAGCTTTCGGCCGGGCGGGACTGGGTGACGATAGCACAGCTAAGTGAGCCGCGTCAAATTCTTGTGCCGCATAGGCCCGAAAGTCCCGACCGCCAATGCTCCTTCACGTGATCCCGCTTCGTGTCGGATTTTTTACCGAGTCCTACCGGCCGATCGTCAACGGTATCGTCGCTAGCATTGATACCTTGCGCGCCGGTCTTTCCGCATGCGGTCATCACGTCTCGGTGATCGCGCCGTCGTTTCCCGACTACGTCGACGACGACGCGGCGATCGTGCGCATCCCATCTTTGCCGTTGCCGACGCCAACGTTTTATCGGTTGTGCGTGCCGTACGTTCGAACCAGCGATCGCTTACGCTTCGAGAATCTTTCGATCGTGCACACGCATTCGCCATTCGTCACCGGATGGATGGGCGCAAGCTACGCGCGTCGTCACGATATTCCGTTGATCTTTACGTATCACACGCGGATCGAAGAGTACGCACATTACGTTCCATTCGAACGCGCGACGATGCAGCGCGCCGCCGTAGCGCTCACGCGTACGTATGCGAATTCGGCCGACGCCGTGATCGTTCCGACGCGTGCGATGGAAGTGCATTTGCGCGAGCTCGGCGTCGTCGCGCGCATCGCCGTCGTGCCGAGTGCGATCGACGTCGAACGCTACGCTGCGGGGATCCGCCGGGCCGACGTGCGGGCGCAGTTGGGGGCCGACGATGAAACCAAACTCGTCCTCTTCGTCTCGCGCTTGGCGCGGGAGAAGAACCTGGAGCTAGCCCTCGAGGCGCTAGCTCGGATCTCCGATCGGCACGTCCGGATGGCAGTCGTCGGCGAGGGCCCTCATCGGGCTCGCCTCGAGCGCTATGCCGGCGAACTTGGAGTCGACAGCCGGGTTCGCTTCATCGGCGGGCTCACGCCCGAGCTACTGCCCGACGTCTATGCATCCGCCGATGCGTTCGTGTTCCCGAGCACCACCGAGACGCAGGGTCTCGTGCTCGCTGAGGCGCTTAGCGCCGGTCTGCCGGTCGTAGCGGTTGAGAGCGCCGCGTCGCGCGAGGTCCTCGGCGGGAGCGGTCACCTGGTCGCGGTCGACCCGGACGCGCTTGCGGCGGGTTTGGTCGCCGTACTCGACCGTCCGCGGTCCGGGCAGAGTGCCGTACATTTGGCATCCTCACGCTATACAGTCGCTGAGCAGACGGCGCGGATCCTCGATCTTTACGGGGAGGTGCTGACCGTCGGAGCTGCTTGACTCGAACGTATGTTCGATGTAGGATACAAATAACGATCATGGCACACGCAACCAAGACTCGCCCCGCTGCCGACATCGCCCTCGGATTCGCCGCCGACGGACGCGGTACCGGCGTGGCCTACGCGACCATCGCGACGGGAACGTCGCGGTCAACGGTGCGTCTGGGATTTCGGTTCAAGCCCCTCGCCGCGCTCGACGGCAAAGAGGCGGGTTATGCCGCCGTCGCGGCGGCCGCCGCCCACGCCAAAGCCCGCGGCTTCGGACGGATTCGGGTTCGCGTCGCTGACGCGGGGCTCGCCGCCGAACTCTCCGGGATTCGTAACGTCGGCCCGGCGCTCGGGATGGCGTACGTCAAGACGAGCTGCGCGCTCCACGCCTTTACCTCGGCACGGATCGAAGCGGGCGAGGCCGTAGAAATAGCCGACCTCCAGTCGCGCGCTCAGGCTGAAGTGTCCCTGACGGTCGCGGCCTAGCCGCTGGAGCCGATTCCGCGTGCCGGTCTCCCCGTCGACACCCTGGAACTCGCGCGCTTCCTGGTCGGTACGCTCGTCGTGCGCGAACGCGAGGGGATCCAGCTTGTGGGCCGGATCGTCGAGACAGAGGCCTACGCGCCGGGAGATCCGGCCTCCCATGCCTATCGCGGCAAGACCAAGCGTAACGACGCGATGTTTCGCGGCCCCGGCAACGCCTACGTCTATTTGATCTACGGGACGGCCTACTGCATGAACGTGACGAGCGAAGCAGCCGGGGTTGGGGCGGCCGTGCTGATTCGTGCCGTCGAACCCGTCGCCGGACTCGACGTGATGCGCGCGAACCGCATCGGGATCGTCGACCGGGACCTTGCGCGCGGGCCAGGACGCCTGTGCATGGCGCTCGACATCGGTCCCGTTCACAATGGCATCGCACTCGATCCGGGCGGCCCGCTGTGGATCGCACGCGACCGGGGGCCGGTTGCTGAAGTCGGCGAGAGCACGCGGATCGGGCTGACCAAAGCCGCCGACGTCCCGCACCGTTTTTACGCCCGAGGGAGCCGGTATATCAGCGGCCCCCGCGCGCTTTCGCCGTAGGCTCGCCCGCTTCAAATCACCGCTTCTATAGAAGACACGTTTGCGGCAACATTAAGGAGTGTGCTAAAGTCGTCATCGTGAGCGAACGAATGCGGCTTCAGCGCTACCTTGCGCAGGCCGGCGTCGCGTCACGCCGCAAAGCCGAGGAGTTGATCGTCGCCGGGTCTGTGCGCGTGAACGGCAACGTCGTCAAAGAGCTGGGGACGACTGTCTGCGATGATGACCGCGTTGAATACGCAGGCCGTATCGTCACGCCCGCCGAGACGCTCAGTTATATCGTGCTTCACAAACCGTACAACTGCGTGACGACGATGAGCGACCCCGAAGGCCGCCGCACCGTCGCCGACGTGTTGAAGACGCGCGGCGTGAAGCAGCGCGTCGTTCCCGTGGGTCGGCTCGATTACGATACTGCGGGCGTCCTGCTGCTAACTGACGACGGCGACCTCGCCCATATCCTGACCCACCCGCGGTTCGGGGTGGAAAAAACCTATCGGGCCACCCTCCAAGGTCGGCTCGAACCCTCGGAATTCGCTCGCGTCACCGGCGGCATGAAGCTCGAAGACGGCCGTACTGCCGAGGCCGCCCTCAAGGTCGTCGCCGTTGCGCGCGGCCGGTCGGTCGTCGATCTCACGATCCACGAAGGCCGCAATCGCCAGATCCGCCGCATGTTCGAGGCCGTCGGCCACCCGGTGATCGACCTCATCCGTCTGCGCTTCGGCCCGATCACCCTCGGGGATCTGGCCGCAGGCGACATGCGCCCGGCAAACGAGCGCGAGCGCAAAGCCCTCGCCGTAATCGAAAACGGAGCACGCAGCGGCGAGCACCGCGCGTGAGCACGTTCGTGCGCGGGATTCGCGGCGCGATCACCGCCGATGCCGATACGACCCAGGGCATCCTCGATGCCACCGAACGGCTCTTGCTCGCGATCGTCGAAGCCAATGACATCGCAACCGAGGATATCGCCTCGGTGCTCTTCACGGTGACCCCGGATCTTAAAGCGCAATTTCCCGCTGCCGCCGCGCGTCGAATGGGGTGGATCCTCGTGCCGCTGTTGAATTTCACCGAGATCGCCGTGCCCGGCGGCCTCGAGCGCTGCATCCGCGTGCTCTTACACCTTAATACCACCCTCGGCCAATCCGAGATCGTTCATGTGTATCTCGAGGGCGCCCGCGCCCTCCGTCCCGACTTGGAGCAGAACCCGAAATGATCGTCGTCATGCGCCCGCACGCCGCACCCGCGAACGTGGATGCCGTAATCGCAGCCGTCGAGAGCTTAGGCTTGACCGCACACGTGAGTCAAGGTTCCGAGCGCACCGTCATCGGGGTGGTCGGCATTCGCGATGACAAAGAAACGCTCATCGCGCAATTCTCGCAGTTCGACGGCGTCGAAAACGTGATGCCGATTTCGCGTTCGTACAAACTCGTCAGCGCCGAAGCGCGGACCGGCCGCAGCATCATCCGCCTCAAAAATGGTGCGAGCTTCGGCGGCGAGCAGCTCGCAATCATGGCCGGACCGTGCAGCGTCGAGGGCCGCGAACAGCTCGAAACGACGGCGCGTTCAGTTTCACAGCATGGCGCGAACGTCTTACGCGGCGGTGCGTTCAAACCGCGCACGTCGCCCTATGCGTTCCAGGGCATGGGCGAAGCGGGCCTCCGGCTGCTGCGCGAGATCGCCGATATGTACGGTCTGGCCGTCGTCACCGAGGTGATGGACGTGCGCGATGTGGAACTGGTCGCAAAGTACGCGGACATGCTTCAAGTCGGCGCGCGCAATATGCAGAATTTCAACTTGTTGCGCGAAGTTGGCAACGTTCGCGTACCGGTGCTGCTCAAACGCGGTATGGCCGCGACGATCGATGAATGGCTGATGGCCGCCGAATACATCGTCGTCACCGGCAATCACGACGTCGTGCTCTGCGAACGCGGAATCCGTTCGTTCGATCCGATGACGCGCAACGTGCTGGATCTTGCGGCGGTGCCGCTCGTGCAGTCGCTCTCGCATCTGCCCGTCGTCGTCGATCCGTCGCACGGTACTGGCGTGCGGAGCCTCGTCGAACCGATGGCGAAAGCCGGGATCGCGTGCGGAGCGGACGGTCTGATCATCGAAGTCCACCCAAACCCGGCTGTAGCTGTCTCGGACGGCCCGCAGTCGCTGACGCTCGATGGATTCGCGCAGGTGATGGATCGTTTGCGTCCGGTCGCGGAAGCCGTCGGGCGTTCGCTTCCCGCGACGGTCAAAGTCGGCGTTTAAGCGCGTCGGCGTCGCCGGTGTCGGACTCATCGGCGGTTCGGTCGCGCTTGCAGCTCACGCGGCCAAAGCAACCGTCACTGCATTTGATACGGATGCTGACGCGCTGTCCTACGCCCGCGAAAAACGCATGGTCGATGCGACCGTCGCAGACCTCGCGCAGCTCGTCCGTGCGGTCGACGTCCTCGTGCTGGCCGCACCGCTCCCGGCGACGCTCGATGCGCTCGCCCAGTTGCGCGCGCTCGATGCGAGCGGGCTATGGCCCGAGTTGATCCTCGACGTTGCCTCGACCAAGCGCGCCGTCGCCAAAGCGGGATCGGCAGTCCGCAATTTCGTCCCCTCGCACCCGATCGCCGGCGCCGAGCGGCGCGGGCCGATGGCGGCGCGCGCCGACCTGTTCACCGGGCGGACGTGGGCGTTCGTCCCGACGGCGCCTGGGCTCGATCGGCTGGCCGAGGCGTTCATTACGACGCTGGGTGCCGAGCCCTTCCCGATTGGAGCTGACCGTCACGATACCGTCCTGGCGTTGACCTCGCATCTGCCGCAACTCGTTTCAACACTTTTGGCCGCGACGCTCGCCGCGCACACCGCCGAGGCGGATGTTTCGACCCTATGCGGACCGGGGATGTCATCCATGATGCGCTTAGCGCATGCGGATTTTGGGCTCTGGGAGCCGATCCTGGGCGAAAACCGCGCGGCGGTGGCTACCGTATTGGGAGAACTCACCGCACGTCTCGAGGCTGCTCGGTTAGCACTCGAGCGAGGAGAGATTCCTGCGCTTGCGTCGTATTTTGGGGACGCACATCGTGCGGTCCGTGAGCTTGAGGAACGATCCCCGAAGCCGTCCCGTTAGCTTTGTAACCTTACCCTTCCGAGGATTCTATGTCGTATCAACGCCTTCTGGCCGTGACTCTCCCCGCGCTTGCTGCTGCGGTGCTCGCCCCACAAATGCCCGTATCTGCCCAAACGGCATCCGACGGCGACACATACGTGCACGCCAAGCTCGTGACGCGCGGAAAGAACACGACGCCGATCGCCGGTAACGGCACCGTCGTTATTCAGGTGTACGTCAAAGCCGACGGTTCGTTTAAAGTGCAGAAGGTCATCAAAACGACGAACTCCGCCGATGAAGCGGCCGCGATGGAAATCGCGAGTACATCGAAGTACAAGCCCGCGACGCGCAACGGTAAAGCGACGGCCGAATTCTATTCCTTCACGATGAAGTTCAATGGCTCGGAGATCGACGCCGGCGATCCGCAAGTGAGCAGCACCGATCTGCGCCGCATCCTCGGTATGATCAACGCGAACAATTTCCAGGGCGCGCAGCCGCTCGCAAAAGCCTATGTCGCTGCGAACCCCTCCGACCAGGGCGGACAGGTACTGCTCGGCGTCGCGGATTCATTTCTGAACGATCACGCAGGCGCGGTTGGCGCGTTCGATGCCGCCGGAACGATTCCGGAGAAGTTCAAAGCCGCGGCCCTGACGTCGTACGTCAATTACAGCGCCGAGGCGTATAAGAGCAAAAATTACGACGCATCGATCGCCGCCGCCAAGCACGCGCTGACTCTGGGCGCGGGTCCGGGCATTTATAATATTCTTGGTAACGCAGAACTTGGCAAGGGCAACAATGCCGAGGCGGTCACCGATCTGGAGAAAGCGGTCGCCGGACTCAAAGCCGACCCGAAGGTCGAATCGAAGTCGCTCGTCAACGTCGAAGTGAATTTGGTCGGGGCCTACTCTGCGGCGGGTCAGAACGACAAGGCGCAAGTGCTGGCAAAACAAGTGCTCGCCGTCGACCCGAATGCGCCCGTGCAGTCGGTCCTCGCGAACAATGTCGCCGCGCAGGCCCAGGCCCTCGCGCGCGATAAAAAATTCGTTGAAGCAGCGAACCTTCTGGATACTGCTGCTGCGTCATCGCCAAAAGATGTGTCGCTTCACCTTTACGGGCTCGCAGCGAACTACGCCGAGTCCGGCGAGAAGCCGGATTGGAAGCTCGGTAAGGCCCTAGCCGACAAGGCACTGGCAATCGCACCGAATGACGCGCGTGCGAACTATTATGCCGGTATCGCCGTCGCAAGCGAAAAGTCACTGGGTTCGGCCAAAGACGCACTGGTGTTCCTTAATAAAGCCGATGCTGCGGCGAAGACCGGCGCGGACGCCGAGTTGATCAAGCAGATCGAAGCGACGATCAAACAGCTTTCGAAATAGAGTTCCGGCTCTTACGGAAATGTTACAAGGAATGGAACCGGATCACGGGCAAGTGAACCGCTCGCATCCGGGTCCGGTGAGCCCGCTAGCTTTCTTTGTCCCAAAAGCACAATTCTGTGGAGGCCCCAGAGACTAATCGTGGATTTTTTTACGAATTTCTTCAAATCGATCGTAACGGGCGGACCGGCGATGTGGGCACTCGTGGTGCTCTCGATCATGGCCGTCGCGATTGTTTTCGAACGCCTCTTTTTCTTCTCCACGCAGCACTCGGACTCGAAGACGCTGCTCCGCGAGATCGGGCAGAAGATCGCCGCCGACGACATGACGGGCGCGATGCGAATCTGCAAATCGAACAAAGGGATGCTCCCGCGTATTCTTGAGTTTGGCCTGGCCCGCGGCGAAAAGAACCGCGCCGACATTACCGATGCCCTCTCGATCGCGCTGATGGAAAATCTCAACTCGCTCGAACGCAATCTCGGCATCATTGGTACGATCGCCGTCATCGCGCCGTTCGTCGGCCTCTTCGGTACCGTGCTCGGTATCATTCGCGCCTTCGACGACATCGCGCTTAAAGGCAATTCGTCGCCCGCGGTCGTTGCCGCCGGTGTCGGCGAGGCGCTCTACACAACGGCCGCCGGTCTTTTCGTCGCCGTCATCGCCGTCGTGTTCTTTAACTACTTCAAGACGCGCATCAAGGCGTACAATCAAGATATGATCGTCTCGGCCAACCAGCTCGCCGAAATGCTTCACTTCCACAACACCGGCGCACCGATCCCGACGGATCTTTACACGCCGCGCCAGGGCGCGTAAGCTCGCATGTCCCTGATCTCCGGCGGGCAAGACGATGAAGTGATGGCCGAGATCAACATCACGCCCTTCACGGACGTGTTGCTGGTCCTGCTGATCATCTTCATGATCCTTGCGGCACTCGTCACGCCTCCGGGCTTCGAAAAAGAGCTGCCGAATAGTTCGAGCGCTCCTTCGACGCCGCAAAACGATCAGAAGAAAAACATCGAGGTCGTCGTCACCAAGAACAATCAAATCTTTATCGACAGCAAGCAGACGAATTTGAACTCGATTTACGGTGATATGGCCGAAGTCGCGCGGCGTCGCGGGAACAAAACCCACGTTGCGCTGACCGGCGATCTGAAAGCCGATTACGGCATCATCATCAAGATTCTCGATGCGGCGAAGCTGAGCGGACTCGAAGACGTCGGCTTTGTCACTTCAGGTTAGAAGGGTGCACTAGTACACCGTGGCCGTATCGACTGGACAAAACGAAGAAGAGGTCATGTCGACCATCAACATCACGCCGTTCACGGACGTGCTG
>JANLVI010000028.1:0-1880 GCA_031363915.1 Vulcanimicrobiota bacterium | reverse complement strand
CTGGCCGTTCTCAAAGCCTTCGGGGTCACCTCGGAGATCCGCATGTTCCTTGTCGTGGGGGTCCTCGGCGGCTTCACAACGTTTTCGAGTCTCGCCCTCGAAATGACGGTCCTCGTGCGCGGATCCGAATGGTGGTGGGCTCTCTTGTATAGTGCGGGCAGCGTCGTCGTCGGCCTCGGGGCTGCATTCGCGGGAATCGCCCTTGCGAAACTCCTCGCACCGGCATGACGTAGCTCGAACGTGGACCGTCGAGCACTCCCCTGGCTCATCGCCCTCGTCCCCTTCGCGTTGCATCTCGCGGCTGCATCAAACTACGGCTTCTTTCGCGATGAACTCTACTTCATCGCCTGCGGCCGCCATCTCGCGGCCGGATATGTCGATCAGCCGCCGCTCGTTCCCTGGCTCGCCGCACTCTCCCAAAGCGCCGGCCGTAATCTCGTTCTTCTTCGGCTCCTGGCCGCACTGGGCTCCGCGGGGGCGGTCCTCGCGACGTGCGCGCTCGTTCGGCTCCTCGGCGGCAAGACTATCGCCCAGATTCTCGCCGGCCTTGCGGTCGGACTCGCGCCGGTGATCGTCGGCGTGACCGCAACGTTCAACACGACGACGTTCGAGCCGCTGTTATGGACGCTCGTTGCATATTTCGCGACGCGGGCGGTCATCGATGAAGACCCGTCTTGGTGGATGATTGCGGGCGCGACAGCCGGAGTCGCGTTTGAAACGAAATATACGATTCTCTTTTTTCTCGTCGCACTCGTCGCGTCGCTCCTCATCCTCGGCCCGCGCGACACGCTGCGGACGACCGGTTTTGGACGCGGCGTCGCGATTGCACTCGGTCTTGCGTCGTTTAGCATCGTCTGGCAGATCGCGCACGGTCTGCCGTTCATCGAACTCCTGCGTGCGGGTGCGAGCGGAAAAAACGTCGTGCTCTCGCCAATGGGTTACATTAACTCGCAGCTCGTCATCTACACGCCGCTCGCCGCGGTTCTCTGGATCGGCGGAACGATTGCACTGCTCGTCGATCCGCATTTTCAACGCGTTCGTTTTCTCGGCGTGACGTTTGCCGGGCTCTTCGTCTTTTTTCTTGCGCTGCACGCTAAAGACTATTATCTCGTTGGCGCATATCCGATGGTCTTTGCGGCAGGCGGCGTCGCATTCGAACGACTCTGCAGGCGCGCTCGCTGGGTTCCGCTCGGTTATGCGACGCTCGCCGCTGCGGGTGCACTCGCATTCGCGCCGCTTGCCGTACCGGTGCTGCCGATCGAGAGCTACGTGCCGTATCAAGACGCGGTCCTGGGCGCACTCCACATGCGACTGGCGAAAGCGGAAGTCGCCGATACGAGCGCCATCCCGCAGACCTTCGCCGATGAATTCGGCTGGCCCGAACTCGCGCACGCCGTCGAGCACGCGAGTGCAACGCTCACGCCGGAAGAACGCGCGCACGCCGCCGTTTACACGCAGAATTACGGCGAAGCCGGCGCCGTCGATTTCTTCGGTACGGGCGTCCCGCCCGCGATTTCCGGGCACAACAACTACTATCTTTGGGGACCGCACGGCGCGACGACGTACATCATTGTCGGCGGGCACATCGGCGATTATCGCCGGGCGTTCGCCGACGTGCGCGCGCTAGAAACGCTCCACACGCCGCACGCGATGCCTTTTGAGGACGTCACGATATTCATCGCGCGCTCGATGCGCGTGGCACCCGAGGTGCTTTGGCAGCACGTCCGGCATTACGATTAGATGCCGCTTGAATCCGATGCCGGGTACGACTGCCCCTCATGCAACGAACACAATTATGTCGCGGTCGACCCAAGCGGCGGCAGCCGTCAGAAGCTAATCGAAGATTGCCCTGTCTGCTGCCGTCCGCTCGTCTTCACCGT
>JANLVI010000024.1:0-2995 GCA_031363915.1 Vulcanimicrobiota bacterium | reverse complement strand
CGCCTCACGCTGCGCGATCGTGAACGTTCGACGTGTCCGCTGCGAGCGGACCTCGGGATCGGAATTCATCGACAACAACCTTGGTCGCCCTCAAAGAATTATCCGGCTGCGGCCGGACTCCACTCATGTTGACACAGAGGGTCCCTTCGATCTGCCAAGATGGGTCAGTTGTTCACGCCGCCCCCGACGGCACCGCCCTAACGAGTCTCTTGCACACTATTCAAGATGAAAGCGGCCTTGATCGTGAGGCTTAACTCACTTTGATCGCAGTGGCCGCCGGATAGCATGTGCCGCGGAGACGAGGGCTGGAGAATCGATTGCGAGTTTCGTGACGTTTGTTCCGATGATCAGCGCGTCGTTCCAAAACCCAAGGCTTGTCCACTTCGGTTCATAGTATGACCACCAGCCCAAGCCGTCGTACTTGCCGCTCTCGTAAATGCGTAGCGCCGCGGCCGTAGTCGTTTCATAGTTGCGAGCGACGACGTCCGATGGACGTAAGTTAAGCATCATCAGTCGCCGCGGATCATCGAGGTCACAAAGCCGCAGATCGTCAGATAAGGTGAGTTCGACGATGGCATATGTGCTCGAAGGAAGCGAAGGCGGGCCAATGAGCATTGCTGGCCGCCATTCGCTTAGGCGTCCGAACGTTTCAGCGATCGCACCCTCTGGCGTGGTCGATGCGTAACGGATTCGATATTGCCCGGCGTTATCAAACCTGCCGGCGCCCTGCGCCAGAGCGTAAAGAACGCCGCCCGGTTCATCGTCGGCGGCGTTGGTGAGGTGGGGGAAGACCCGATAGGTCTTCACGCAAAGGCGCCTTGGGCAATCCCCTCAAGGGCTCGGATAACAGGTGCGGAGCCTTCGGTTGCGAGTACGTCGAGCGGCCGCGCGCCGCCCAGGAGCGGTTCCGAGCCCAACAGCCACATCGTAGCAAGATCCGGTTCAAACTGGCGTAGTGCGCGGGTGATGACTTCGTTGAGGGCGCTGATGCGGCGGCCCATTTCTGGACTGATCGGGTCGCCTTTAGTCCATCGTGTCACTTGGGCGCGGTCTACGTCGAGGGCGCGCCCGGCCCCGTTCGTGCCGAAGGCAACGACAACGCGCCGCAAACTCGGCAAAACATCGGCAAGGGAGTGCGCTTCCTTCGTGAAGACGATGCCCTGGGTCTGAGGCTGCCGTTGACGGACGATCGGCATACAAACCCCTTGCTCAACACTTAGTGTTGAGCAAGGGGTTTGAGTAGTCTGGCAAGTGCTGCAAATTAGGGTTTTTTGTAACGAGTTCGTGATTTCAGGCGCGCGAATTGCTGTTTGGTTATGGGGACGTGGCTACATGGGATGCATTGCCGAGCACGCGCGCCGGATGATCGTCGATGGCCGTTCCATTTCCCGCTACGCTCGCTGAATTGCACGAACGAGAATCCGGGTGCTGCATCGGCGGTTGCGACGAGCGTTCCGCTCGCACCGAGCGTCCACACGACACCGCTACCGGTCCACGCGAGATGGTCGAGAAACGAACGACGCTTCGTTACGTCTTCTCCTTCGAAACGACGATCGTTCCGGTCATGAAGGGGTGCAGGGCGCAGAGCGCAGAGGTAGGCGATCGTGCCGGGCGTTGTGAAGGCGTGCTCCCACGACTCACCCGTGTCGAGACCGCCGGAATCGAACGACTCGTCCTTGGCGGTTGCCGTGTGGGCATCGCTATCGTCGTTGATGAAACGGACGTGTTGCGCGACGTGGATAACGAGGCGCTTCGGCACGAAAGCAAGGCCACGGATGTACACGGTGGCATCCGGCGGCGGTGATGGTGCCGCGCCGAGTTATCCGAGCGTGCGGGCGACGGCCAGAATGAGTCGCTTCATGCAACCGGTACGCACGAGAGACCTCAATCGGATGATTCGCCGGCAAAAAAAGGTGACGGCGGCCAAGTAGGGGTTTCGCGCTTTCCGTTGGATATCTGTAACAATGCAAGCGTCGCTTCGAACAGCCTTCATTTTCGCCGTGCTTACGTTGATGACGATGGGATCGGCGGTCGCGGCCACGCGAACGTACTTCATCTCGGCTGACGAAGTGGTCTGGAACTACGCGCCGACCGGTACGAACGTGCTCAACGGGAAACCGTTGCCGCCGGCAAGCGCGCTGCAAGTCGGCTATCGCTATAAAAAAGCGATGTACCGGGCTTATAGCGATGCAACGTTTCACACACGCATGGTGCTGCCGTCGTACTTGGGTCTGGTCGGGCCACCGATTCGCGCTGAGGTCGGCGACACGATCCTCGTCTCCTTTCGCAACGCGACGCACTTCCCGGTGAGCATGCACCCTCACGGCGTTTTCTACGACAAAACATCCGAAGGAGCGCAGTACAAGGATGGATCGGCAACGACACGCATCGATGGTGCCGTTCCGCCGGGTCGCACGATTCACTACACGTGGGCCGTTCCCGAACGGGCCGGGCCTGGTCCGATGGACGGAAGTTCCGTGCTCTGGATGTACCATTCGCACACGCGCGAGGTCGGCGATCTCGCGGCCGGATTACTCGGACCGATGGTCATCACACGCAAAGGTGCGGCTAATCCCGATGGCTCGCCAAACGACGTGGATCGCGAAGTCTTCACCACCTTCGAGGTGGTCGATGAAAACCAGAGTACGTATCTCCCGGAGAATCTTCGCCAGTTCGTGCGCGATCGCGCGCACATCACACCGGAGATGGAACAAAATCCGGTGTCGCCGTTTTACGCAAGCAACGAGATCGCGGCGATCAACGGCTTTATTTACGGCAACGGTCCGATGGTAACGCTCCATCGCGGCGAACGCGTGCGCTGGTATCTCATCAGCGGCGCATCGGACTACTTCAACTATCACACCGCGCATTGGCACGGAATGACGGGTCTCTCATCGGGTATGCGCATGGACATGACCGAACTGCTTCCCGGCAGCATGAAAACGATCGACTTCGTTCCCGACAACGTCGGCGTCTGGCTCTACCACTGCCACGT
>JANLVI010000021.1:0-1983 GCA_031363915.1 Vulcanimicrobiota bacterium | reverse complement strand
ACCACCCCCAAGACGAGCTAGCTCCCGCGTTGCGCTTCGAGCGAACCGCTTACCTGCCCGCGCGGGTGCGCACCAAGGTGCCAAATGCACGGAAGATCCGCGGTACGGCTTCATGTTTGTAGGCATAGCGCTCGGGCGGATCTTCACAATGGACGAACATCGCGGCGTCCGCCTCGAACACGATGAGTTCGCCTGCGGGACCGATCGATGCATCGATCCCGAAATAGTCGAGCTCGAGCCGCTCCGCAATCGAGGCTAGCGCGGCGCGGTGCGCACCGAAGACGCTCGTCCAATCGGCGAGAAACCGCGCCTCTTCCTCACGCATCCAAGCGTGCTGATCCATCGGCGCACTCAGATAGTGCACGACCCAGTGCGGAGAAATCGCGAGATGGTACGCGAAGGGGACCCCGCCCACGAACATGAAGCGATATTTTCGATACAGACCGTCTCCGCTTGCATATTCGATGTACTCGCTCACATCGTAAATCGGGACGTTCGTAACGAGCCGGTAAGCCGTCAGCGCATCGGCAGAATCCAGCCGCGCGACACCGCGGCCGCCGTGCGAGTCGACCGGCCGGATCACGACCGGGTACGACGCCCCTTCGAGCGGCTCGTCAACTCGCAAACGGCGTGTCCTCGGCACACAGAGTCCGGAGATGCCGGCCAACCGCTCGTGGAGTTGCACGCGCGTCGTTCGCGGCACTTGTTCGGGCTCGTTGATCGCGGCACGCCCGGAGCGCTCGATCACCTCGCGCGCTTGCGCGAGTGCCGGCCGCGAGCGTTCGAAATCACTGATGGCGACGACGATCGCCTCGTGTGAGGGGAGCGGATCGGGCAACGGGTGCTCGTCCAAATACAGATGGACGAGTTCGAACGAACCGTCCAGTAACAGATCGACGCTGACTTCGTCTTCCCACGACACCGGCGCGTGCAAGGTGAGAACGCGAACGACATCGGGTCCGCGTCCGGGCCGGACGTACACTCGTCGCAGCGCGAGCGCCGCCAAGAGCGCCGCTTCCGCGTGCACTTCGTCATCGAGCGAACGCGCACGCAGCGAATAACCTAAAAAGGCCTCCGCGAAATCGGGCTGCAGCGCCGCCGCACGCGCGTACGATGCCAGCGCCTCGTTCAACCGCTTCTGACGCATGCGGATCGCGCCGAGCGCCGCGTGCGCCTCGGCAAGGGTCGGATCGCACAGCAGCGCTCCGCAGACGAGCGCGTCGAGCATACCGAGCTCGGGCGTCACCAGTAGCAGCGTCCCGATCTCGCAGTGCACCGCAATCGACGGGTCGATCACACACGCTTGCACGAAAAGCTTCGCACCGCGCTCGGGATCGGGACGCGCCTGAAGGGCCTGGTCGAGGTCGTTTAGCGCGCGCGAATGGTGCGGCGAGCGAGTAAGCGCCGCACGGAGTAATCCGACCGCGCCCGGCAGATCGTCACCGTCGAAGGCGATTCGCCCGAGGAGCGCGAGCGCATCGGCATCATCGGGGTCGCTTGCGACCGCAGCCCGGGCACTCGCCAGTGCTTCGAACCAGCGACCGTCGTCGTAAGCCGCGAGCGCTTCGCTTGTCATCGCGGAAAACAAAAACGACCGCCCCGCAGGGCGGCCATTCGATTGGTGGTGCACCGGGAAGGACTCGAACCTTCAACCAATTGATTAAGAGTCAACTGCTCTACCATTGAGCTACCGGTGCGTATCGGCCGCTACTCGGCCACGCCGACGGTTCTACCCGGAACCGCCCCGGCCTGCAAGCACAAATCGAAACGCCTCGCGTTAGCCGCGAGGCGTTCGTGTCGTTTTGCGCCCTCCCGGGACTCGAAAGCGGGGACGAGGGAGAATCGAGACGCACCGAAGCGCAGATTCCCTCATAAATACGGGCATTTTCTCGGTTCGAGGCGCACCGAAAAGCACGGAGCGGCATACGGCATGGCCACAGAAATGGCCACACATTTCAGCGCTTGTCGCCGATCGTCGCCGCG
>JANLVI010000011.1:0-40504 GCA_031363915.1 Vulcanimicrobiota bacterium | reverse complement strand
CGTGCACGGCACGCCGGAACCGCCGGCACTCAAACCTATCGTGTTCATCAATCCGCCCGAGCCCATCGCGGCATAGAATTTCTTCCGAAAAATGGTCTCAAATAGATTGACACATTCCGCCGGATCTAACTACGATCGTCGAAAAGTGCTTTGCAGCATTCTCGATTGAACTATCGGAAGAGGAGGACTGATGTCGGGTTCTCCGATCGACTGGCGACGCGATCTTAAAGCTTTGCAAATGCATAGCCTTATGGCGCAGTTGCACTCGACAAGTCGACCCACTGCCGAATATTTGGGTCCCGCAATGTTCCGCAATGTCGCAGGCGCCGAAAAAACGATTCGTGACGCCGAACCAGATGCTCAATCAAATGACTTAATTGGTCAATTTTGGGAAGCTCTTGGTGGGCTTCCCGATACCACCGACAGAAATCTTGCTAAGGTTTGGTCAGCCGTTGGCTACGAACTCGCGGGATTTCAGGCAAATGCACACGCTGTATTGCGCGATGTAAGCCTTGATGAACTCGACCCGTTAACAGCCTGCTGCGCACTCTTTCTTCGCCGCCGGCTTGTGCATCTAAAGCAACGTGCGACAACTTTGCTTACGGAGAAGGCGAACCTCGAATCGCTGAGCGCATCGGAACGATTGGGCATCGTCGCTCTTGATGGCCTTGCCTCGTACTTGATCCACGGCGACGAGAGAAGCCTGGCGGCGGCCGAGAGCGATCTCGGATTATGCATGGCGAGTTTTGCTGAAGAGGGCCTTTTCGTGCAAGCGCAGCTAACTCGCGGCCTAAGGGTAATAAGTACGCGACTTCCGACACGAGCCGCATGGTCAGTACTTCGGCAATGGAGCGCGGGGCGCCCGACGAGGCAGCGTTATCTCATGTTAAGTGCGCGCGGCACCGGTGCGAACGTTCCGAGCGGCACAAGCGTCACGGAACTCTGGCCGTCGCAAATGCGTGCCCTAGAAGCCGGCGTGCTCGATCCGAGCGTATCTTCAATCGCATTGCGTTTGCCGACAAGCGCCGGAAAGACTCGCATTGCTGAGCTGGCAATTCTGACGGAACTGACGAACGGCAAGAAAGCAATCTATGTTGCTCCATTCAAATCTCTTGCAAATGAGCTCGTCACTCATTTCCGGAGGCTAGTGGGTGATCTTGGATACAGCGTTAGTGCCGGTTTAGGGGCGTACTACTACGACCCGGTTCAGGAACTCTTAACAATCTCGGGCGACATCGTCATCTTGACCCCTGAGCGGTTGGATCAAATTCATCGCGAAAATCGAGCCACTTTGAGTACCGTCGGAATAATCGTCGTTGATGAGGCACACATTGTAGAAGACTTGTCGCGCGGGCTTAAGATGGACTTCCTCTTGACCCGGTTACGAAGGACTTTGCCCAAAACTAAGTTCTTGCTTTTATCGGCTATGCTGGCCGATCGCACCGCCGCCGAATTGGCTGAATGGCTGCAGTCGCATGCCGCAGGTTCAACATCGGTCCCAATATCATCGAATTGGCGCCCATCACGTCAGCTGTTTGCTTTAACACGGTGGGAAGGCGAGAACGCGTTTTTAGAATTTCTCGATCCACCCGATAAAGAGCACAAGGCTGTTGCCATCGATGAACCTGTAATTCGTCATCGGAAGCTCCGGGCGTTAAATGAGGAAACGCGTAGAATCCGAACGCGCGAAATGCCTAAAGACAAGAGCGATATCGCGGCCGAGCTCGCCTTGAGATTCAGTCGCCTTGGACCAGTGTTGGTCTACACATCTCAGCCTTCTTGGACGACGACGATCGGGAACGCCATCGCCGATCTAATTACGTTCGACCCTGGTCTTCGGCCAGATTGGTGGATGAAGAGTCAGTTTGGCTCGCGCGCTGCCGGCATTTCGAAAGAATGGATTGCCGACGACCGCATCAACGATTTATATGCGGCTGGCGTAGCTATCCATCATGGTCAATTGTCGGAGCCGTTGCGAACGGCCATAGAACGCGACGTGCGAGACGGCCATTTTCAAATTGTCATCGCGACCAGCACACTAGCCCAAGGGGTGAATATGCCGGTGCGAACTGTTATAATGCACAGCGCCGTCCGTTTTGAAAACGATCATGCTGGCCGACTGCCAGCTCGCGATTACTGGAATATTGCGGGTCGAGCTGGTCGTGCTGGGCGCGAATCGGAAGGGCTTATCATTCATGTCTGTTCCGAAGACCGCGACGTCGACAATGCGAAATACTATTTCGCACGATCGGGTGATCGTCCTGAAAGCCTAAGTCCCCTATATCTACTTGCGGCGACACGCCTTGATCTCGAAGCCTTCAGAGACTTACTGGATGCGGAGTTACTGACGTTAGCGTTTGAAGAAATCGAAGCCGATGCAATTGTTTTTGCCGAGGGCATTGCCGCAGAGTCGTTAGGCTGGCGCCAGGCAATTGCGAGAAACGTGAATCCTGCGCCGATCGCCGCTGCGGTAGAAGCGGGACTGCGTGCTATTTGGACCGCGGTGCCTGATTCACACGAACGAAGTGTTTATGCTAGCACCGGTTTGCCCAGTTCTGTTTGCGTCGAATTCGCGAAGCGCTTAAAACGAATCGATTGTCGAAATGATTTTTTGAGTTTAGCTGATGTTGATCAAATACGTTCCATAATTTGTAACATAGTTACCGATGTCGGCGAGCTCGCGCTCATTGGGGTGCCCGCAAATATCTGGCAACAAGCGTGCGCAGAGTGGCTGGCGGGCGCGCGACCGGAAGCTCTATTCGATGCCATGCGCACTAGCGAGGGAGTGAGCTCCGTTGATGCGCGGAAAGTCTTGGATTACTATTTAACATATATTCTTCCTTGGTACGCTTCCGCGGTTTTGCGCATAGCGTGTGCCCAATCAGGCGTAGCGCTTCCTGACTGTCCCGATGAAATACGCTATTTCCCATCCATGGCGAAACACGGTGTGTCATCCCCATCCGCCGCTGAGGCCGTTTCGCTCGGCGTCTCAAGTCGAAGCTTGGCGCAGAGATTGGCTACTTCTTGGGCCGCGTCCGACCAATCGCAAACGTTTAGATCGTGGTTGCGGAACATGGATCACGACGACTTGATTAACCGTCATGGCGCGAAAGGATTCATTTTGCAGGACCTGACGGAGGACCTCAGCGCCGCCTACCACGATGAAAGAATCATCGATGCTATTGAGAACGACGAAGTGTTGCCCCTCGAAGTTCGACTTTTGATTTCAATTCACGATGTACCGCCGGCTCTGCTATCACCGTCTTTTGAAAGTGCTCCGTGTTTTTTGGAGCGCGACTACGCAACACTTCTTGACAGAAATTATATTATGGTTCAATACGATGGGAAAGACCTCAGGGTTTTGCCGCGCCGATTCGCGGCGCTGATCGCTCCAATGATTGATACCGGCAGCTTTCTATCGGCGTCGGTAGTCGGAGTGACGCCACCTGAATCTGGAGAGGTCTATACTATCACGATCGTCATTGATGAATTGCTCGAAGATAAGTAAGCGTGCGATGTGCTATGAGAACGCGTCGAGTTTTCACGATTCAATTTTCTTCAGCGACTCCCTCGTGACTTATTTGCCGAGACCAAATTCGAGACGCCGTCAGGCTATCGTGTGAACCGTGATGATGGAGGCTCGCACGCTGCGCGAAAGATTAGACAGCAAACTCGTAAGCAGGTTGCGCACTCACCACAGATCACAGACACAGGAGCGCTGAGGGCATGGACCTTGCACCCGACCTAGGTAACCTCCTTAAACGCTGGCATCAACACAACGCAGACGAACCGATTAATGGGTGTGACAAAGCGGGAGCATGGCTTGAGTCATATTGGGCCCAATTTGCGCCAATTGCCTTTCCGCTCGTAATCGACGCGAATGTTCTGCGCAACTGTGTCGGGCCGACCGCGAAGCGTGCACAACGCACGGTGCTGAGCACGCTTGCCAACAGACGCAACACGCGCATTTTCTGCGCACCTCACGTCGTCAAAGAGTTTTACAAGCACCTCGATGAGTGGGCTGCGGAGTACGAAGTCGCATCCGATGTATACCGTGCCGCCTTTGAGGAGACTTACCTACCGCTTTTGCGTATCGTGCCAACCGACGATATAAACGAAATGCTCATGCCGAACGAGCGCGCTCGCATAGCCGTACTTCAAAAGCAAGACGCGGACGATATACCAACGGCTATGCTTGCGCTCGCGATGGGTGCAATGCCTGTAACCATGGACCCGCGTCCGTGGGAAGCAGTCTACGGTGTCAAAGCTGATAAAACGGAGCTCCAAGAATGGCTTACGCTTCTTATGCGTGTTGGGGATCTGACCGAGACCGAATCGCTCATGACCGGCACGCATATGACTCTTGGTAGCGTTCTCGTCGGCGGAGCATACGGTGCAGTAGCGCTCTACCGTTTGTCGCCGATTGCGTTTGCTGCCGTTGCTGCCGGAATCGCGGCCGCCTTGCAATGCATTCCCAAACCGGCCTCCGCGAAGGTATGGGACGCTATGAGATCCGGCTTCGAAACCTATAACGAAACGCTAGCGCAGCCGCATCACGATGCAACGGAGCATCTGCGACCTCAGTTGCCACCGTTCCCGAATTGGGGGATACTCGTCGATGCAACCTCGCGCGACGCGGCACTTGGACGCGCGTGTCTATTCCGGCTTTCTCGCACGCGTAGACTCTTGCCCCGTGCATCGGGACTTGCTAATCAACTTCCTGAACTCGCGATCGGACAGGACCGAATGCGCGTTGGCACTGTGCTCCGCCGTTACCCTGCGTTTTTCGAGCCCTATGCGATGCGCTGGCAAGTTGGGCTTCCCGCAAATTTCCTTGGCCCGTCGCAAGCGGGATGAAGCAACCCTTCACCTGAGCGATTTCATCGACATATATCATTCAGTGCGTGAAGGGTTCGACTCGGTCGAAGATTCAGCAACGCTTTTGACAATTGGCGTCTACCAAACAAAGGCAGTATAATCATCCACCGGTGCACTGACAACAATTCACTGTGAGAGAATGGCTACTATGCCGGCGAGTAGCAGCGTTCCATGCTTTATCTCTAACGCGTACTAAAGCCGGAACTGCATTGCTCGAGGGAGGGTTAGTGTCGACTTCGTGCGTTATGACGGGTTGAAATCGGGCATCCGCATTCGATATCGAATTCACCTATTGTGCAACCCATATTGCGGAAGACATCGAAAGCTTTGCGTTCAAATCAATTTGCAAGCACTTAATCGCGATGGCATGCCAAAGAGCTACAAGAAGCTCTTCGCGGCGATGGACGCTTGCAGTTAATCTCTCGATGAGATTTGCAGGGGTGGATGATCCACCTAGCGATCCGATAACTTCCACCATTTGATCCACTTCGGCCACGGGAATTGGCATCGATCGATAGGAGATCAGCCAGCGCGCATTCTCTAAACGTTGGCCGTGTACCTCACGCTTCGTTATGATCCTGAACCCATAGCCTCGATTTCTTGCGAATCGCGTGGCGGCACGCAATTTTGGATGAAGGTCGGGCCAACCGCGAAACAGGTCGGCGCGATACTTAACCTCGACAAGCATCGGCGCGCGCTGTGATCGGACGTATTGAATTTCGCAGTCGGGAGTGTATTTGTTGAGCCGCCCGCGACCGTCGACGAACGAGATGCCGAGTGGTTGATCGGCCACGGTTCGGACTTCAGGGTCAAATTCGAGCAAAATATGTAGATCGCGCTCGAGCTTAGATTCGAAAGCGAGCATGCCTGGTTTCATCTGACTGGGCACGTGCCCCGTGATGCTGCGCCGATTGGGTGGAATCTTGCGTGCGGTCATCGCTCCCCGACTCCCCACATCCGGTAGGAAAGGCCACTTCCATTTTGGAAGAGCGTTTGCTATTGAGAGCAAGCGTTTGCAATCGCAAACGGCTTGTCCTGCTTAATGATCGAAGTGATGTACCTTGCGGCTTACCCTGGCGTCGACCCTAAAATATGCCCGCGAGGCAAGCGGGCTCTCCATACGAGATCTCGCGAAAAAGGCTGGGATTTCACCCGCAAATATTAGTCAGATCGAGGGTGGATCGCGGAAGTCCCCGGGTTTCACAAGTATAGCGAGGATCGCGGAGGTGCTTTCCCTGTCACTCGACGACGTTGCGATAGCCATTGGCCTCCGCGAACCAACCGCCGGCGCCTCGCTGTTACAATTTCCGGTAGATGAGATTCGCCGCATTGGGGCCGATGCGGCGAGCGCCTCGGCGAGAGCCGAAGCACTGTTGGCGCTTTTCGAACAAAAGGCTGAGGATTTCTCAAATTAAAGTGTATGAATTTCTCGACCCTAATGGTGCGAACGCGCTCGAAGCGTATCAAGAGTAAATGTATCCTACACGATCGTGAGACCACGGAGATCGCCGGCTTCGAACCGTCGTGCGTGCTAAAATCCGGCAGCACCGACGCCAAGGCTACGATCGAAAGAAGCAACGCCGAAAACATCAGTCGAGTGCTCGCATGATCGTTCGACTCTCCTCATCGTAGCGCCACATATTGCCCGCAGCCAAATGCACGCCGCCGATCCAACGGTCGATCCCCACGCGTGCGACGCGATCGGCTTCCCAGTCGAGCACGGCGCGCCCGAGCGGGGCAAGCACCACGTGGCGCTCCGAAAAATCACCGCCGTCGTCGGTCATCGTAATGAGCGGTTCGCTTGCGCCCGCAAGTTCGCTCATACGCGACCAACACTGCCAGTCGCCGAGGAACGGACGCGGCTCCTGACCGTTCACGCGAGCGAAGACCGATGCGGCACGATGCAAGCCGCGATCGATCGCGTGCAAGATGCGTGCTTCGGTAAGTGCGAGGCCGTTGGAGAGCGAGGGATACTCGTGCATGAGCCGCTCGAACGCCGCTGCAACGAAAGCAAGATCGTCGCGCTTGGTTTTTGCGATCGCGGCAAGGCCGCTCGGCTCCTCACTCGTGAACGCCTTCCACGCCTGCTGCGCGAATGCCATTCCATTTTCGGTCATCGGCCAACGTTCTTCGTAGAGGTCGACAAAATCGCGCGGTGCGAGTTGACCTAAACCGACGAAGCGTTCTATCTCCGGATGCGCGTCGATGCACACGACCGAAATCAAGTGCGCGGGGACGTGGAACGAGTGCAAATCCGCAAGCACTTGCAAGAGTTGCAGTTGATCGTAGAGGTCGGCTTCAAACCAGAGGGTGAGACCGTGGTGTGCGCCCGCGAGCGTCGCGTCACGTTCGGTAAAATCGTGCAGTGACGAATCGAACGTCGCCCAACCCTGCGCGGCGATGTAGTCGGCACGGATCCGGCGCAACTCCTCACGCGTAACGCGGCCGGGGACCGGCCCTTCGTGGAGGATGTCACGCCAGGCGATCGCGCTCCCCGGCAAACCGGCTTCGCGCAGCGTTTCGAGCGCGGAGTCACCGTTGATCACGTGAAGCATGATGGGTACATCGGCGGGCGAGCCCGCGAGTCCCCTCAGGCGTGGGTGGTCAGCCGCTCCGCAGCGCGACGCACGAGCGTCCACGCGAGTTCCACGTCGGCAAACGTCGTGCGCTCGTTGCCGATCGCAAGGCGCAGCACGGTGCGGCCGTAGAGCTTGGTCGAGCTGATGAAGATCTCGCCGTCCGCATTGACCGCGTCCATGATCGCGGTGTTCAGGCGCTCGATGCGCGCGTCATCGGCGTTCGCCGGGCAATACCGAAAGCACACGACCGAGAGCGGGTGCGGCGCGGCGACTTCCCAGCTCGACTCCGCGTCGACCCAACCCGCGAATGTCTGCGCGAGCGCGATGTGCTCGCGCAGTCGCTCGCGCATACCGCGCGCACCGAAGGCCCGCATTGCAAACCACAGTTTGAGCGCGCGGAAGCGCCGCCCCAACTGTAAGCCGTAATCCATATAATTTCGAACGTCGCCGTCGTTTGTGATGAGGTAATCGGCGACGAGGCTAAACGTCTTGCGCACCAGTTCGAGATCGCGGACGTAGAGCACGGAGAGGTCGACGGGGACGAAGAGCCACTTGTGCGGGTTGACCACGATCGAATCGGCACCGTGCGCGCCGTCCAGCAAATAACGGAACTCCGGCAAAATCGCCGCCGGGCCGCCGTAGGCCGCGTCGACGTGAAGCCAGACGTTGCGCTCTGCGCTCACGCGCCGAATCGCCGCGACATCATCGCTCGAGGTCGTCGAGGTGGTGCCGACCGTTGCGACCACGCACATCGGACGCATTCCGCGTGCGATATCCGCATCGAGTGCCGCCGCTAAAGCCCCTGGGCGCATCGCGAAGGCGTCGTCAACCGGTACGCGCACGACGTTTTCGCGGCCGATGCCAAGCGCGATCGCAGCTTTCTCGATGTGCGAGTGCGTGTGCTCGGTGATGTACACGCGCAGCGTCGGTAAGTCGCTGCGTCCGGCCATGCCGCGCGCCCGGATGTCGAGGTCGAGTGACTCGCGCGCTGTCGCAAGCGCAGTGAAGCCACTGATCGAGGCCGTGTCGTAGACGACCCCCTCGAATGTGGCGGGAAGTCCGAGCAGCGAGCGCAGCCAGCCCAGCGTTACTTCCTCGAGTTCGGTTGCCGCGGGCGAGGTGCGCCACAGCATCGCGTTCACATCGAGCGCCGCAGCGAGGGCCTCGGCAAGCACGGTGATCGGAGCGGCCGAAATCGCGAAATAGGCAAAGAACCGCGGGTGGTTCCAGTGCGTGATTCCGGGGACGATCAGCCGTTCGAAATCGGCAAAGATCTCCTCGAAGCTCTCCGGCTCCTCCGGGGCTTCGGTCGGTAGGGCGTTCCGCAGGTCACCCGGGAGGTTGCGCGAGAGGACCGGGTGCTTGCGCGTTTCGCGGTAGTAGTCGGCGATCCAGTCGCCGACTCGGCGGAAACGTTCCTCGAAACCGGCGGTGCCGGCGTCGTCGTTCAAACGGGTTCGGTCTTCTTGATTTCGGCGATTTGGTCGATATAGAGCGTAGCGCCGTCGTCTCCGGCGCCGGTAATATAGACGGAGAGCGACCGGTCTGAGAGCAGATCGGTGCGGAGCAGTCCCCGGTGTTCGGTCCCGTCGATCAAGAAAACGTGAACCGGAACTCCGGCCAGCTCCTGAAGCGCGGCAATACTGAAAGCCACCATTGTCGTCCCCCTGCAAGTGTTCTCCAATGGGACGTTAGTCACGGCGGCCACGTTCCCGCACGCGTAGGCTGGTGTGGGAAGTCGGCGAAGCCGACCTTGGCTTGGGGGAGAGACTATCATGAAATATCGGACCTATCCGAAAACCGACATTACGGTAAGCGAGGTCGGCTTTGGCCTGTGGACCACCTCCACCGGCTGGTGGGGCACCTACACCGACGCGGAGGCGATCGATATGATCAAGTTCGCCTACGACCTCGGAATTACGCTGTTCGATGCCGCCGATACCTACGGCGACGGCCGCAGCGAAGAACAGCTCGGCGAGGCGTTCGCGGGCCGCCGCGACAAGGTCGTCTACTCGACGAAATTCGGTTACGACTTCTACAACTTTTCCGGCGAACGCCGCGGACAGCAAGAGATCCCCGCCGACTTCTCACCCAAGTTCATCCGTTTTGCACTCGAGAACTCGCTGCGCCGTCTCAAAACGGACTATATCGATATCTATTCGATCCACAACGCGCACTTACCGCAAATCCGCTCCGACGAACTGTTCGGCTTGCTCGAAGAATTCAAAACCGAGGGTAAAATCAAGTGCTACGGCGCGGCACTCGGACCCGCGATCGGCTGGCTCTACGAGGGCATCGAAGCCGCGCGCGACCGTAACGTCACGAATGTCCAGATGATCTGGAACATGCTCGAAAACTTCCCCGGCCGCAACATGATCGAGGCGGCCGATGCGGCGAATTCGGATTCCGGTTTTCAAGTCCGCGTCCCGCATTCCAGCGGCATGCTCGAAGGCAAGTACACCGAAGAGACGACCTTCGCTGCGACCGATCACCGCATCCACCGCCCGCGCTGGTGGCTGATCAACGGAGTGAAAAAAGTCGAACAACTGCGCTTCCTCGAGAACGCCCATCGAACGCTCGGTCAAGCCTCGATCGCGTGGCTGCTCGCCGAACCGCGCACGATGACGGTTCTCCCGAACATCTACGACCGCGAACAACTCAAAGAGTTTTCCGCTGCCTCAGACCAGGGCCCGCTCACGCCCGACGAACTCGGGCGGATCGAAGAACTCCGCACGACGAACTTCGGCATCGGTGATGAGCCGAGCCGCTACAAAGGCACGATGACGCTCGAAGACGCGCAGAAGCCGCTCGAAACGGCCAATGCGTGATCGAACGTATCTTTGCGGATGATGCACCGAAGCCGATCGGTCCGTACAATCAAGCGATCCGGAGCGGCGGCTTCGTCTTCTGCAGCGGCCAAGTTGCGATCGATCCGGCAGCCGGAAAGCTGATCGACGGCGACGTCGCCGCGCAGGCAAAACTCGCGATGGAAAACCTCGGCAGCGTCTTACACGCGGCCGGCGTTTCGTTCGAGCACGTCGTGAAGACGACGATTTTCTTGATTGACATGAACGATTTTGCGGCGGTCAATCCGGTCTACGGGTCGTTCTTCGGTGCGGTCCCGCCCGCGCGATCGACGATCGCGGTGGCAGCGTTGCCGCTCGGCGCACGTATCGAGATCGAAGCAATCGCGACGCGCGAGGACTGAGGTGGCGGCCCCCCTCGGTTCTCGCATCACCGCCCGCGAGTTCGCCGGCAAGGGCTGGGAAATAGGGGTTACGGCCGAACACGCGGGCGTGCCCGCGTCGGCAATCGCCGAGGAAATCGCACGCACGTTTGCCGCCGAAGTCCATTCCGTCGGCGGCGTTGAAAAGCCGATGCGCGTTGCAAGTCGCGTCGAGACGCGCGACGCGAAAACGCTCGCGCAACTGCGCGAAATCTATGCGGGTAATCCGGAGGCCGTCACGTTGACGATTCCAACGATCGAGGGCGACGTGATCGTTCGAACGCTGGCCGGCAAGAACGGTTTCTCCATTGCCACAAACCAGCGGTTTATCCGCATGGCACTCGCGCTTGCCTTTACGGGGTTGCCGCTCCCCGTCGAGTGGATTTCAGACTAGTTCCCGCGCGGCAGAAGCGCGAGTTCCGCCGTTGCCGCGCGGACCACGAGCGGCTCATCGCACGCTAGCGCATTTTGATATTGCGCGCGGGCAAGTGTGAGTTTGCCTTGCACGTTGTAGGTGACCGCGAGCATGTAGTGCAGACGACCGTCACCCGGCGAGACCGAGAGCCCTTTGAGGAACGCGGCTTCAGCGAGCGGATAGAGCTGATGCTCGTTATAGTCGTAGCCGAGATCGACGTACGCGTCGCGCGCGAGCGGATCGGCAGAGATGGCCTGCTGGTAATACTGAATCGCCGCACGCCACTGCTGTCTTACATCGGCGATATACCCGAGATCCACGAGCGCTTCGGGGCCATCGCGACGGATCGTGAGCGCTTTCTGCAGATACTCGCGTGCCTTGTCGTATTTTTCGATCTCGATGTTCGCCTCACCGATGTTCACGAGCGCCGGATAAAATCCGGGTTCGCCGCCAAGGCACTTATCGAGCAACGGCACCGCTTCCATCACTCGCGCTACGTCGAGATATGCGTTGGCCAGGTCGTTTAGCGAATAGCACGATGACGGACGCAGCGAGAGCTCGCGTTTGAAGTACACGATCGCCTCAATAAACCGATGTTCCGCACGCAACACATTACCGTAGTTCGACTGAGCGTTGGGATCGAAGCGGTCGTTTTCCGCGCGCTGCGCGACGTCGCGTTCGAAGGTGACGAGATCGCCGTTGCGCCGGTGGAGCTCGACCAGGCCGATGAAACCCTCGCGAACCGGGAGCGATTTCTCGAACTCCGCGATCGCTTCGGGGATCCGATCCTGAGCGGAATAGATACCGCCCAGTCGATTGTGCGTGTCGCGGTCGTCGGGCGCGATCTTGAGGATGCGCTTGTAAGTCGCCTCCGCAAGCTTGAGATTGGGAACACGGTAGTACAGATCGCCGAGCAGCCTCCCGGCAGCGACGTCACTCGGGTTGCTATCGAAAAACGGCGCGAGGACCTCGATGGCACCGGTGGTGTCGCCGGCGATCGACTTCTGGCGAGCAGCCTCAACTGCGGGCGGCGCAGGCGAGGCAGTTGCGGCCGGGATCGGTTGCCCGTCGGCTGCCGCCGCTGCGCACGGGAGTGCGAGGGCAAACACCCCGGATACGGCAAGGGCACGGACGATACGAATCAACATAGACTCCAGGCCTTCGGGCCACGGAAGGCGTTGCGGGGTATTCTTTTTCTCCGACGCCGTCGCCTACGTCCGAAGCGACATAAATCGTCGAGGGTCGGCGCGGCGCGCCTGCGAAGTGAGCCCGGTTCCGCTTTCTGCGGGCGATCCTCCAAACCAACTCATTTAAGGAGAACCATGAGCACTGTGCCCAACGGCGCCGAGACGCGCGTCGAAAAAGACACCATGGGCGAGATGCATGTGCCCGCGAGCGCCCTCTGGGGTGCCGGCACGCAGCGCGCGGTCCTCAACTTTCCGATCAGCGACCTACGCTTTCACCGCCGCTTCATCAAAGCGCTTGGCCTTGTCAAACAAGTCGCCGCGCAGACGAATGCGGAGCTTGGCCTGATCCCCGCCGACGTCGCAGCGGCGATCGTCGATGCCGCGCAAGAAGTGGTCGACGGCAAACTCGACGAGCATTTCGTCCTCGACATCTTCCAGACGGGCTCGGGTACGTCGACGAACATGAACGCAAACGAAGTGATTTCGAATCGCGCGATACAAAAACTCGGCGGCGTGCTCGGTTCGAAAAAACCCGTGCACCCAAACGACCACGTCAACTTCGGTCAGTCATCGAACGACGTCATTCCGACCGCGATCCACGTCGCGGCGATCATGTCGATCTCCGAAGACTTGCTGCCGAATCTCACCCTGCTGCGCGACGCGCTCGAAGCGAAGGCCAAAGCCTGGCACGGCATCATCAAGACGGGTCGCACGCATCTTCAAGATGCAACACCGATTCGACTCGGTCAGGAGTTCCACGGCTACGCGGGTCAAATCGACCGCGGCATCGCGCGTGCGAAACACGCGCTCGAAGAACTCGCCGAAGTCGCACTCGGCGGTACGGCCGTCGGTACCGGCATCAACACGCACCCGGACTTCGCGAAAAAGGCAACGGCGCGTTTGACCAAAGCCGTCGGCGCGAAGGTCGTCGAGACAGAAAATCACTTCCAAGCGCAATCGACACTCGACAATGCAGTTGAAGCATCGGCTTCGCTGCGTACGATCGCCGTTTCGCTCTACAAGATCGCAAACGACGTGCGGTTCCTGGGCTCCGGACCGCGCGCAGGCATCGGCGAATTGAACCTGCCCGAAGTGCAGCCCGGCAGCTCCATCATGCCCGGCAAAGTCAACCCGGTCATTTGCGAATCGGTGCTCATGGCCTGCGCGCAAGTCATCGGGAACGATGCGACGATCGCTTTCGGCGGCGCCGCCGGGAACTTCGAAATCAACTTGATGATGCCGGTTGTCTCGTACAACCTCATGCAGTCGATCGAACTCCTCGCGAACGTCTCGAAGAATTTCACACTGCAATGCATCAACGGGCTGGAGGCAACGACCAAGGGACCGGAGATGGTCGAACGCGGCCTTGCGATCTGCACGTCGCTCGCGCCGATCATCGGCTACGACAAAGCCGCCGCCATCGCTAAGGAAGCGGCGAAGACCGGCGAATCGATCCGCGAAGTCTCGCTACGTACGACCGACCTCGGTGAAGCAAAACTCAAGGAAATCCTCGACCCGAGCCTCATGGTCGAGCCGAGTGCCGACCGCGTTGGAGCCGGCGGAGGCTAGTAGTCCACGCGGTTTGACGCACGAATAGAAGCCGCTTTATGCGGCTCCTATTTTTTTATTGGTGCCAAAATCAGACTTTGCTCCACAGACTTGCAGCTCCGAGGTTTACCCCGGGAACGCGAGGATCGTGCTTCATCCAGGGACGAGGCGGCACCAAACATCCGGGCGCCGAACCGCTGCGAGTACTTCGGTCTTCACGAATGTGAAGCGTAGCGTTCGAACGATATCGCGCGGCAAAAAATGCTCGATCGACACGAGCGTACGCCGATCGACTTTTGTTAACGTCGGCACGCCGGGAAGCCCAAGATCGATCGCACGATAGGAGATGGGACCGTGCGGCACGGCGTTATCCCTGATGACTTCACGTAGTCTGGCCGACTCGATAACCGTTCCCGAGAAAAACGCTTAAACGAGACTTGCCTCGAGTTCGATTTCGACGTTTCCGCGCAGTGCGTTGGATACCGGACACGTGCGTTCGGCTTGCTTTGCGAGTTCTGCAAAGCGGGCCCCGTCGATTCCGGGCACTTGTCCCGTTACGGTTAGCTTCATTTTCGCGATCTTGAAGCCGCCGTCGATCGGCTCGAGAACGCAGAGGGCTTTTGTATCGATGCGCAGCGGCGTGATGCTCTGCGAACCGAGGTACGCGCTGAGCGCCATGCTGTAGCAACCAGCATGTGCGGCGGCGATGAGCTCTTCGGGATTCGTACCTGCGACTTCGCCGAATCGGGTACCAAAACTGAACGGCAGATCGGTGAAGGCGCGGCTTTGTGAGGAAAGCGTTCCGGAACCGCCGGTCAGGTCGCCGGTCCACGAACCGGATGCACGTCGATGAATAGCCATGATGTTCGAACCTTTCAGAAGGGAGTGCGATCGCCTACGAGGCGAGAGAAATGAGCGCTGTAGCGGCGGCTTTTGCATCGCGGATGCTCGCCGCGTTGCCTTGCAGCGTTGCGACGGAGAGCGCGCCTTCGAGCAAAAGAAAGAGCTGTCGCGAGATCGTCTCGGGCTCTCGCAAAGCAGCTTGAGTTGCCAACTTGATGACTTCGCGCAACACCGCAGCTTTGTGTGCCGCCGCAGCGGCGTGTATGGGATCGCTTGGATCCGTATATTCGCCGGCCGCCTTCACAAAAGAGCAGCCCGTAAATTTGCCGTCGAAACCGCCCTCAAACCAAGCGCCGTACGCATCGAACAAGGCGAGCAGCTTCTCTCCGGGCGTCTTCGCCCGACGTTCGGTCTCGGCTGCGATCCATTCACGGAAGGCTGCATCGCACGTCTCGAGTGCCGCCACGATGAGGGCGTCTTTCGTGCGAAAATTCTTATAGAGGGTCATTTTCGCGACGCCTGAGTCGGCGATGATGCGGTCGATACCGGTTGCATGATATCCGCCGCTCGAAAAGAGCGCGAGCGCCGTGTCGATGAGGCGCTGACGACGATCGAGAGTCGGTTTCTGCGAGACCATGTTCTTACTATACAGACCTGTCTGTACGCTGTCAAGGCGTGATGGCGTGCGCGGTATTACCCGCGCTACGCAGAATGAGCCGCGAGGAGGCACTATGATTTCCGCGCCGGCTGTTGTCCACGTGAAGAACCTCGATCCGCTCGACTTTCTCGAACGGAGCGCCGCTGTGTACCGCGAAAAAATCGCGGTCGTCGACGGCGATGCACGCCGGACGTATCCGCAGCTCCTCGAACGCGTGCGTCGCTTTGCCGATGTCCTGCTGGCGGCCGGTGTCGACGCGGGCGAGCGCGTCGCCGTTCTCTCGCCGAATACTTCAGCCTTGCTCGAAGCGCACTTCGCCGTCCCGCTCGTCGGCGGCGTGCTGTGCGCGCTCAACATTCGCCTCGCCGTCGAAGAGATTCGCTACATCATCGATCACTGCGGCGCATCGCTGCTCGTCTTCGATGCGCAGTTTGACGCATTCGTCGCGCAGCTCGCCCCGTCGATTCCGACGATCCGCGTGTCGACCGGTGCGGTAACGGACGCGGCACGCGACTACGAAACACTCTTAGCCAAGGCCGATCCGACGCGCGTCGTGCGCGCGCCGTTCGATGAAGAGACCCTGCTCTCGATCAACTATACGAGCGGGACGACCGGCCAGCCGAAAGGCGTGATGTATACGCACCGCGGCGCGTATCTCAACGCGATGGCCGAAGTTTTCCACGCCAACCTGCGGCCGGAGAGCGTGTATCTCTGGACGTTGCCGATGTTCCACTGCAACGGCTGGCTCTTTCCATACGCCGTCACTGCCGCGGGCGCAACGCACGTGTGCCTGCCCAAAGTCGACCCCGCGCAAATCTTCAGGCTCATCGCATGCGAAGGGGTCACGCATCTTTGTGCCGCGCCGACCGTCCTCATCGCCCTCGCGAATGCGCCGACGGCTGCCCCGTTTGGCAAACCGCTCTCCGTCTTGACTGCGGGCGCGCCGCCATCGCCCACGCTCATCGCGCAATTCGAAGGGCTCGGCGCGACGATCACCCACGTGTACGGCCTCACGGAAACGTATGGCCCGGTCACCGTGTGCGCGTGGAAAGCCTCCGAGTGGGATCAACTGCCGATACCCGATCGAGCGCGGCTCAAGAGCCGCCAAGGGGTTGCGCTCTTCACGATGGATGCCGCCGACGTGCGCGTCGTCGACTCGCGACTGCACGACGTCCCCGCCGACGGGGCGACTCAAGGCGAGATCGTCATGCGCGGTAATAACGTGATGAAAGGCTACTATAACGATGCAGCCGCAACAGAGAATGCGTTCCTGGGCGGCTGGTTCCACTCGGGTGACGTCGCCGTTCGCCATCCCGACGGTTACGTCGAGATTCTCGATCGGGCCAAAGACGTGATCATCTCGGGCGGCGAAAATATCTCCACGGTGCAAGTCGAAAAGGCTATCGCCGAGCATCCCGCCGTTTTGGAATGCGCGGTCGTTTCCTCACCCGATACCAAGTGGGGTGAAGTCCCCAAAGCGTACGTCACCCTCAAACCCGGCAGTACGCTCTTTGCTGAAGAGTTGATCGGCTTTTTGCGCGAACGTATCGCGGCATTCAAAGTCCCCCGTTCCATCGAATTCGGCGACCTACCGAAGACATCGACCGGCAAAATTCAGAAATTCGTTTTGCGCGAACGCGAATGGGCCGGTCAGACGAAGCGGGTGAACTAAGTGACCGAGCTTCCCGAAATTCCCGAGATGCCCGGCCTGCCCGACCGCGAAACGCTCGACCGCGAATACGACGCTTCAAAGAGCGTTGACGTTCAAACATACATCAACCGTTATCAAGCCGAGTCGAAGCTCGTCCGCAACAAAATGTCGCCCGTGCGGGACGTGCAATATGGACCGACGGAAGACGAACGACTCGATCTCTTTCGCACGGAAGACTGCTCGGGGCCGCTCGCGCTCTTCTTCCACGGCGGCTTTTGGCGGCGGCTGCACAAGAACGACTTCGGTTTCGTTGCCGAAGAACTCGTCAGGCGCGGGATCAATGTCGGGGTCGTGAACTACGGCCTCTCGCCGCGCGTTCCGCTCGGCGAGATTACCGCGCAAGCGGTTCGCGCCGTCGCCTACTGTTCGCGCAACGCTTCGAAATTCGGCTTCAACCCCACCAAGATCGCTGTCTTCGGGCATTCGGCAGGCGGTCAGCTCGCCGGCGTGTGTGCGCTCACCGATTGGCGCGCCCAACTGCTCCCCGAAGATACGGTCGGGGGCCTCGTCTCGATGAGCGGCATCCACGAACTCGAACCGATGAAGTACGCCTTCACGCAAGAATGGCTCAACCTCACCGATGAGGATGTCGCAACGCTCTCACCGATTCGACTCGTACGGAAGACCAACGTGTTCATGGTCGCCGCCGCCGGCGCCAAAGAGTCGGATTCGTTCAAAGAACAGGCGCGCTCGTTCGTCAAAGCCTGGGTCGCGACCGGATCGGCCGGAGCGTACTACGAATCGCCGGGTGACAATCACTACACGATCTGCTTGCGTTTGATCGAACCGGCGCACGCGCTTGTGAAAGCCGTCGTACGTGCCGCGGGCCTGTCTTAGCGGCGTGCCCTGCGCGCGCTCTTCCGCGACGTGATCTTGCGCGGCATCGTCGCCAACACGACGTACGCGATCGTGAGGACGAGCGCACCGTAGATCAGGATTGCGGTCGTGCCATGCCCACCTTGAATGGCAAGGACGAGTTCGCAAATCGCCGCGACAAGAACGATCGACCAGAAAAATGCGGCCGGTTTCGAGCGTTTCATGCCGACCGCGACTCGTCGACGATCGGCGCGTCGCCGAGAAAGAACCGCATGAGGGCTTCACTCGCGCTCGGCCCTTTGGGCGCCGTATGCGAGCCCTTTAGACTGCCGCCGCTCCAGGCGTGACCGAGTTCCTCGATCGTGCGAAGAACGACTCGGGCGGTATCGTGCTCGTCGCGCCACTGCGAGAGCAGGCCGTCCGATAAGACCGTAAGGTCGTTGCGATCGTCGGAAAGATGCAGCAATTGGAGGAACTGCACCGCAAGAAGCTGCGCGTTTGCCGGTGCCACCGTGCGATCGCGTGCCCCGGCCCAAATAATCGCGCGCATACGGCGATACGCATCCTCATCGCCTTGTTGGAGCATCGGAACGACGGCGTCCGGGTCGAGTTCGCCGCGCATCGCGCTATAAGCGGTGCGAATGTCGTGCGAGACGTGCAGCGCGATCCCGGCGACGAGCCCAACGGCGGCAAAAACATCGGGGGCTTGCTCTGCAAGAATCGCTGCCATCGCCGCGCCGGCCGAAAGCCCGGTCACGAAGACGCGCGAGCGGTCGACGTTGAGGCGCTCGATCACGTCTTCGACGATCGCGAGGATCGCAGCGGGCTCGCCTCGCCCGCGCGTTTGGTTCTCGGGGAGAAACCAATTCCAACAGCGTCGAGCGTTCGCACGCTCCGGTTGTTCGGGATACACGACGATCGCACCGTAGCGGTCGGCAAGCTTGTCGAATCGAGTACCTTCGGCGAAATCGTTCGCGTTCTGGGTGCAACCGTGCAAAGCAACGAGCAGCGGCACCTGTTTTGTGCCGTTCACGTGCGCCGGTACGTGGAGTCGGAAATGCAGCGAGTGCGGGGACGGGTGGGTCACGCGCGGACCGAGCGCACGGTCATAGCGATTCTTACCCCGCCTGCAGTGAAAACCGCGTTATACACGCTCGACGTGAGGTCGGTCGTTGTGAGTGAGGTATGAATGTTTTTCACTTGATCGCAGGCAAGACGTCGCTTGGGGTAAGCGGATAGAAGCACAGCACGAACACCGCAGCCGCGCAGACGGCGATGCCGATCCACGGCGTGAAGTTCGGCCCGCGCTCGTCTCGCACGTGCGCCTCATCGGCGCGCACGAACATGATACGAACGATTTTGAAGTAGACGTAAACCGAGATCGCCGTTCCGAGGATCAGCAGGAGCGCGAGCCACACGTATCCCGCGCTCGTCGTCGAGGCGAGGATGAGGATTTTCGCGGTGAAGCCGCCGGTCGGTGGTAAGCCCGCAAGCGAGAGCAAGAAAAATGTCATCGCCCCCGCGAGCCACGGACGCCGGTACGCAAGGCCGGTGAACGACGCCAACTGCGGTCCGGTCTCGCCGTCGCGCGACATGAGAGCGAGCACCCCGAACGCGCCCAGATTCATGAACAAATACACCGCGAAGTACAGCATCGCATAGCGCAGACCGTAGTCGGTCCGACCGGCGAAGGCCGCGACGATATACCCCACTTGTGCGATACCCGAATACGCAAGCAGACGTTTGAGATCGGTCTGCGCGAGCGCAGCAAGATTGCCGACGATCATCGAGAGTCCCGCAATCGCCCACACCGGTACGAGCAGCATCGTCGCCGAATCCTGCGGTAAGGCGGCGTACGCGATGCGCGCGAGCACGGCGAGGACGCCGGCCTTCGTCACGATGCTCATGTACGCTGTCACGGTAAGCGGCGCGCCCTCGTATACGTCGGGCGTCCAAACGTGGAACGGCACGAGACTGAGCTTGAAGGCGATCCCGATCAAGAACAGACCGACGCCCATGGCAAAGAGCGCACCGACATGCGCCGAGGCGAGCGCCGCAAGCGACACGCTGCCGGTCGCGCCGAAGAGGAGCGCCATCCCGTAGAGCATGAAGCCCGAAGCCATCGAGCTGAGGATCAAATACTTGAGAGCCGCCTCGCGCGCGGTCGCGCGCAGCGACATGCCGCAGAGGCAGTAGAGTCCGAGCGAGAGCAACTCGATGCCGAGGAAAATTATCATCAGATTTCCCGCACCCGACATCAGCATCGCGCCCGTCGTACTCCACAGCACGAGTGCCGACGTTCCCGCAACTTGATCGTCGCGGCCGACACCAAGCGTGAGCAAGAGCGAGACGATCGTCGCGACGAGCGTGATCTCGCTGAAGACGACGCTGAACCCGCCGACGATATACGCGCCGGAGAACGCAGAAACGGGATGGCCGTACTGCTGCGCGGTCAACACCCCCGCGACGATGAGGCCGAGGATGGAGATTCCGATCGCGAGGCCGCGACGGATACTTTTCGGTGCGAAGAAATCGAAGAACAGAACGACGAGCGCCGTGCCGGCGACGAGGAACGTCGGCAGCAGCGCGGCGATGTCGGGTGCCGTAACGGCGTTTGCAAATGTCGGGTTCACCGCGAGGCATCCTTTGCAGCGGGCAGAAACGCGACGGCGGCATGAAGCGCGTTCGTCGTAGCTGCGGCCACGGGACCCGGGTTGACGCCCAGCAGCACGAAACCGACGACGAGCGGCGCGAGCGCCAGACCCTCCGTCCAGGTAAGGTCGCGACGTCGCGGCAGATCCGGGTTGTGCGGACCGTTCATCGTCGTTTGGAAGAGACGCAGCATATAGGCGGCCGCGAGCACGATCGGCACGAGCGCGATGAGTGCGGCCCACCAGTAACCAGCCGCGAAAAGTCCGCTCATGATGAGCAGCTCGCCTGCGAATCCCGCCAGGCCCGGTAATCCGAGCGCAGCAAGAGCCGCGAGCATCAGACCGCCCGCAAGGCGTGGATTATCGGCCCCAAGCCCCCCGAGGCGGTTGATTTCGCGCGTCTCTTCGCGCTGCTCGATGTAGCCGAGCGTAAGGAAGAGCGCTGCGGAAAACAACCCGTGCGCGATGATGTAGACGACGGCGCCTTGCAGCGCGAGCGCATTGAAACTGAAGATCCCAATGAGGATCAGCCCGAGATGCGAGAGCGAACTATAGGCGACGATCTTCTTCGCATCCGTCTGCACGAGCGCGATCGCAGCGCCGTAAACGAGCGCGACCAGACCCAAGACGAACATCACGGGCGCGAAGCGATGCATATCGTTTGAGAAGAGCGGCAAACCGATGACGATAAAGCCGTAGAGTCCGGCTTTCGATTGCACGGCGCTCACGACGGCGACGACTTCGGGGGGTAGTTCCGCGTACGTTTCCGGCATCCACGTGTGCAGCGGCCACACCGGCGTCTTGATGAGGAACGCGAATGCGAACCCCGCGAGGATCCACGGTGCCCAGACTTCGCCGAGCGGCGTCACGCCGGCCGCACCGATCACGTTGGTCGTGCCATAGGCCACGCCGAACGCCGCGGTCGCGAGCAGCAGCACTAAACCGCCCACCATGTTGTAAATGAGGTAGCGCCATGCGGCGGTTTGATGCGTGCCGCGCGCGCCCAGGTTCATCGCGTCTTTGCGGCGCGAGGCAACGCCCCAGCCGACCATCATCACGAACACCGGGATGAGCATGAAGTCCCAGAAGAGCGCGAAGAGTAGCAAGTCTTTGGCAAGGAAGACTCCCATCATCGCGCCCTCCAGAATCAGCATCTGCGCGACGAAGTCGCGGGTGCGCGCGGCGCTCAGCGCGATGAGCGACGAGAACGTCGTAACGGCGAGCAGCAGCGCGATCCAATACGAGATCCCGCCGAAGCCGACGTGGAAACTCGCAACGAACGGGCGCGAGAGCCAACGCACGGAGACGTCGGGATCGTTCACGCTAATCGCAACGAAGCCCACGATGATACCGCCGAGCACGATCCCGAACACCTGCGCGATGCGGTCGCTCTTCTTCGGTAGCGCGTAGAGTGCGAGCCCGGCAAGAATCGGGACGAGGATGCACAGGGTGGCGGCCATTAGCGCATCCCTCCGGCGATTGCATAGTATGCAGCAAAGCACGCCACACCGAACACGATGACGAGCGCGTACGCGCGCACGAGTCCGGTTTGGAAACTGCGGAAAAGATGACCGAGCCACGACGCCGAGAGGCTTGCCTCGCGCACCGCCCCGTCGATCACGATCGGATCGATGATTCGCGCGCACACCTTGCCCAAACCCTGCGCCGGTTTAACGACCAGGTAGTCGATCGCAAGATCGAAGTAGAGAGCGTTGGCGAGCGGCGCGGGCATTCGCACGGATTCCATCCGCAAACGCTCGATCGAATTTGCGAAGAACCCGGCACGCGCGTAGCGCATGTACGCGACCGCGATCCCGACGAGCACGACTGCTAGGACGAGCAAACTCGAGGCAAGTTCGCTCAGAATCGGCGTTGCGGCAGCTTCGCTTGCGGCGTTCGTGTTGAACACCGGCGCAAAGAACTTCACCCAGACGCTCTCGCGTCCGCCAAGATAGAGAAACCCGATCAGCGTTGCGGGGACCATAAGGATCGCGACCGGGACGGACATTAGCCACGCCGGCGCGTGCGCGACATGCGGGCTCTCATCGTGCGGCGCGTGTACTCCGGCGAGTTCCGGATGCCGGATCCCAAGCGACGATGGATCGACATCGCCGCGGTACGTGCCGAAGAACGTCACGAAGAGAAGACGGAACATGTAGTAGGCCGTGAGTCCGGCCGTCAGCGCACCGATCGCATAGAGCCACGGATGGCCGTGCACGAGCGTTTCATAGAGCACGGCATCTTTACTAAAAAATCCGCTAAACGGCGGGATACCGCAGATCGCAAACACACCGACCAAGATCGCCGCAAAGGCGAAGGGCATTTGCTTGCGCAGGCCGCCCATCTTGCGGATGTCTTGTTCGTTCGAGAGATTGTGGATGATGATACCCGCGCCAAGGAACAGCTGGGCTTTAAAGAACGCGTGCGTGAGGAAGTGTAAGACGCCCGCATCGAACGCCCCCACGCCCACACCCATGATCATGTAGCCGATCTGCGACATCGTCGAGTAGGCGAGGATGCGTTTGATATCCCACTGCGCGATGCCGAGCACGGCCCCGGTGAGCGCCGTAATCGCACCGATCGCGCCGACGAGCGCGCGCGCATCGGGCGAGTTCACCCAGAACGGCCAGCAGCGTGCGATCAGATACACGCCCGCGGTGACCATCGTTGCGGCGTGGATGAGCGCGGAGACGGGCGTCGGGCCTTCCATCGCGTCCGGCAGCCAGGTGTGCAGCGGCACCTGCGCCGACTTTGCGGCGCAGCCGATGAAGAGCGCGATACAGATCGTCGTGAGTTCGCTTGGCGAGAAGCCCGACTGCGCGGCGGCGAAGGCATCGCCGTACGAAATCGAACCGATCTTCGAGACGATCAGAAACACGGCGTATAGGATACCGACGTCGCCGACGACGTTGATGACGAACGCTTTGCGCGAGGCCGCAACGGCGGTCGGCCGATCGAAATAGAAGCCGATCAGGAAATACGAAGCGAGGCCGACGAGCCCCCAGCCGACGAGCAGTCCGACGAAGTTATCGCTCAAGACGAGCGTCAGCATCGCGAACACGAAGAAATTCATATAGGCGAAGAAGCGCGCATAGGCGCGCTCGCCGTTCATGTATCCGATCGAGTACACGTGGATAAGGAAACCGACGCCCGTGATGATCAGCGTCCAGGTCAGCGAAAGCCGGTCCCAGAGCAGACCGAATTCAAAGCCTTTGGTCCAGGTGCCGACCGACATGTGCGCGCCGTAGAGCATCGCGCCGTTCGTGCCGACGGCTTGCGTCGCAAGTCCCCAGTCGACGAGCGAAGCGACGAACGCCGTGCCGATGAGCGCGGAGGCGATCGGACCGGCGAGCGACTTGAGCTGCGGACCGAACGCCCACAGCAACACCGCGCCGAAGAGCGGCAAGAGCCAGATGAGATAGAGCAGCGGAAACTGGCCGTCGACGCCGAGGATGTGGTGCACGATCATCCCTTCAGCGCCGCGACTTCATCGACGTCAACGTTCTGGCGTTTGCGGAACACGATGACGATGATGGCAAGACCGATCGCGGCCTCCGAAGCGGCGACCGTAATGACGAGGAACGCAAAGATGTGGCCGGTGTTGTTCGCCCACGCTTTGGCGAACGTGACGAGCGCGAGGTTCGCCGCGTTGAACATGATCTCGATCGACATGAGCATGATCAGCGGATTGCGTCGCAGCACGACGCCGATCGCGCCTAAGAAGAACAGCACGGAAGAGAGCCCGATATAGTATTCGATCGGCACCGCAAAATCGGTCAGGTTCATCGCGAAAGGGACTTTCGCTTCACAATCGACTCGCGATTGTGTTCTTTGCGGCCCGTCTTGCGCGCGGGCGTATCGTCGCCGGCGAGCAGCACGACGCCGATGACGGCGACCATCAAGATGAACGACGTGACTTCAAAGGGCAGTAAGTTAATCGAAAAGAGTGAGGCGCCGAAGTCGGCGACGCTGCCGAAGGCATTCGCGGTCCCGGTTTGATCGCTCGTCGCCGTCACCGTCCCGGCCGCCGGGCCGAGCTTATCGCGTAGCGTGCCGACGAGGACGAAACCGAGCGCGATAAGCGCCACGACGGCGGCGGGCAGCGCGGCTTTGGGCATCCTGTCCGGGCCAACGTCGAAGGCTTTCGTGCCGCTCGAGAGCAGCGCGATCACGAAGAGGAACAAGATCAGAATCGCGCCGCTGTAGACGACGATCTGGATAACGGCGATGAACTCGGCGTGTAAGGTCAGATACGTGATCGCAAGCGCGATGAAGTTCGCGAGCAGACCGATCACGCTGTAGACCGGCTTTTTCGCTGTGATGATGAAGACGGCGCTTGCGATCATGGCGAGCGCCAGAATCCAAAACGCGATCATCCGGCAAGTCCGCGGCGATGGTCTTTGAGGTACTTGCCGCGCGCGGTCGCTTCGTAGCCGGTGGCGATGTCGACGGTCGCCTTCGCCTCGGCGACGCGGCCGAGATCACCCGGGATGCCGTTGGGACGCTCGTCGGGCGACGTTCCCACGCCCTCGTCGAGCGCGACGAGCAAACGATCCTTCGCATACACGAACGCGCCGCGGCGGTAGTCCGCCATCTCGAATCGCGGCGTCAAGACGATAGCGTCGGTCGGACACGCCTCCTCACAGAGGCCGCAGAAAATGCAGCGCAACTCGTCGATCTCGTAACGCGCGGCGAAGCGCTCCCCCGGCGAGTAGCGTTCGGTCGGCGAATTCTCCGCGCCGATCACCGTGATCGCATTTGCGGGGCAGGCGATCGCGCACAACTCGCAGCCGATGCAGCGTTCTTTGCCGTCGTCGTAGCGGCGCAGTTCGTGCAGGCCGTGGAAGCGCGGCGCGTGCTGCTTCTTCACCGAGGGGTATTCGATCGTCGGCTTCTTCTTGAAAAAGTAGCCGAACGTGGTGGCAAAACCTGTGAAGATCGCGGCGACGTTGAAAAGATTTTTGCGCATATCAGCCTTTGGATGTGTACGCGATGACCGCGGCGGTGATGATCAAATTAAGCGTCGCAACCGGGAGCAAGAACTTCCAGCCGAAGTCCATCAAACGGTCGTAGCGAAAACGCGGCAGCGTGGTGCGCAGCCAAATATAGAAGAACAAAAAGAATGCAGCCTTGAGCAAGAACCACACGATTCCCGGGATGATACCCGCCAGAATCCCGAACGGGGCGTTCCAACCGCCGAGGAAGAGCAGCGTCGCAAGACACGCAACGGTGATCATGTTCAGATACTCGGCAATGAAGAACAAGCCGAAGCGCAGGCCTGAGTACTCGGTGTGGAATCCGCCGACGAGTTCGGTCTCCGCTTCCACGAGATCGAACGGGGCGCGGTTGGTCTCAGCAACGGCCGTGATCATGTAAATGATGAAACCGATGATCTGCGGGACGAAGAACCAAACGTTCTTCTGCGCGTGCACGATCGCTGCAAGTGAGGTTGAACCGGCAAGGATGAGCACGCCGATGACGGACATCGTCATCGCGAGTTCGTAGCTGATCATTTGTGCGGTCGAGCGGACGCTGCCGAGCAGCGGAAATTTCGAACCCGACGACCAGCCGGCAAGCGAGATGCCGTACACGCCGATCGAACCGACGGCGAACACGAAGAGAATCCCCGCGTTGACATCGGCACCCGTGCCCCACAGTCCGCCGCCGGTCGATTCCGAGAACGGGATGACGGCGAACACGCCCATCGCGCAGATCAGCGAGATGAACGGTGCGAGTTTGTAGATGAGCGGATCGGCCGTGTCGGGTGTGAGATCTTCTTTGAACATCATCTTCACGGCGTCCGCGGCGGGCTGCAAGAGCCCCCACGGGCCGACGCGATTCGGTCCCGGGCGCAGTTGCATCCAGCCCATGACTTTGCGCTCGAAAAGCATGGCGTACGCAAAGGTCGTGATCACAACGGCGAGCACGATCCCCGATTTGATGAGGACGATCAGCCACAAGGGTACGGAGTTGATGAGATCGGTCATTCGCCTGCGGCTCCCGAGGCGAGTTCTCGCGCGAACTTGCGAACGTTGGCAACCGCCGCCCATTCGGCGCGCGCGAATGCGGTCACGGGCGATCCCGGCAGACCATCGAGCAGCACCGCGGCATCGAGCGGCGCGTGCGATTGCAGCATCACAACGAGATCGTGGATCGTGCCGTCAGGTGTGGTCAGGTCGATCACGTCCCCGCCGGTGAGGTTCATGCGAGCCGCCGTTTTCGGATGCAGTGTCGCGTGCGCGTGCGGGCGGAGTTCGTGCAGGCGATCGTCAAACGCGACCGTGCCGCCGCCGGTGAAAATCGACGTTGCGATCACGAGGCGCAGCGAACCGGCAGGCGGCGGCGCGGGCATCGCGCCGCGCGGACGCATGCGTTCTACCGGTTCGGGCGCTGCGGCGAGTTGACGCACGCGCGCTTCGATTTCGGCCGGAAGCGGAATGGCAATGCCAAGTTCCGATGCGAGCGCGACGAGCAGATCGCCGTCGGCGAGTACGCCCTCGGGCGCGGGAACGGCGGCGTTGACCGGCAGCACGTCACCGGCAAGATCGGTCGTCGTGCCGGTTTTCTCAAACGCGCTGCAGACGGGAAGAATAAGGGTCGCGCGTTCCGCGGTCTCCGTCATGAAGAGTTCGCTCACGACGACGAACGGCGTTTTCGCGAGCGCCGCTTCGATCAAACCGCGGTGCGGGAAGCGCAGCATCGGGTTGACGCCCAGGAACGCGAGCGAATGAACCTTGCCTTCCGCTGCGGCCGCGAGCAGATGGTACGAATCCATCCCGCCCTTACGCGGAAGCATGCCCATGGACTCGGCGCCCCGCGCATTCGGCTGTTCGCCCGCGATGAAGAACGTGACGTGTTTACCGACCGCGCGCAGGGCGTTTGCAAGGGCGAAAAAGGTCTCGGCTTCGGCGGAGGTGCTGCCGTCCCAAACGAACGCGATGCGCTCTGCGCTCGCCGGAAGTGCGGCCTTTGCGTCTGCGACCGTCGCGACGTGACGGTCGGGGATGACGGTGCTCGCAGTGAAATCGCCGATCGAGATCAAAGCTGCGTCGTGGCGCGAGACGGCTTTTCGAATACGCAGGTCGAGAATCGGCGCGGTCTGCGCGGGTGGTCTACCGTAGGTGAGGATCGCCTGCGCGACCTCGAGATCGGTATGCGTGCCGCCGAAATCGCCGGGGTGCGCTTGATACTGACGGCCGCTGCGCCAGTCGAGATTCTCAACGCCTTTGGCACGCATCACGTGCTGGAGCAAAAATGCTTCTTCGTTGAGCAAACGCCCGCCGCCGATCACGCCGACGCTCGCTGCGCCGTGCTGCGCGATTCCATCGTCGATCGATTTTGCCCACAAGGCGATGGCATCGTCCCAGCCGATTTGCTGCCATTCGCCATCGACTTTATAGAGTGGTGAGGTGATGCGGCGCTGGTCGGTGAGGAAGCCGATGTTGTAGCGCCCGCGATCGCACAGCCAGCCATCGCTGATGGCATCGTCCTGCTCGACGCTCATCGTGCGCAGCAGCGTGTTCTGACGCGAATCGGTGTGCATCTGACAGCCGACCGAGCACTGCGTGCAGGTGGTCGTCGTGCGATGGTTGTCCCACGGGCGCGATTTGAAGCGGTACGTTTTCGAGGTGAGAGCGCCCACCGGGCACAGCTCCGTGACGTTGCCCGAGAAATCCGATTCGTAGGGATGGCCGCTCGCGGTCGTGATGATCGCGTGCGCGCCGCGATCCTCGGTGCGCAGCGAATATTCGCGGGTAATGATGTCATCGAAACGCACGCAGCGCAGGCAGAGAATACAGCGCTCTTCATCGAGCACGATCGTCGGGCCGAGATCCACGGCTTTGGGTTTGGACGATTTAGCATCGGCCAAACGCGAACTACCTTGACCGTAGGCCATCGAGAAATCTTGCAGATCGCACTCGCCGCCTTTATCGCAAATCGGACAGTCGAGCGGGTGATTGAGCAAGAGCAGTTCGAGCACCGCGCGGCGGCCTTCGTCGGCTTTTTCTCCGACCGTACGCACGACCATCTTGTCGGCGACGGGCGTGTTGCACGCGATCTGCAGTTTGGGCATGCCTTCGATTTCGACCAGACAAATACGGCACAGTCCCGCCGGGCCGAGCTTCGTGTGATAACAGTACACGGGGATCTCACGCTGGATCATCTTCGCGGCTTCGACGAGCAGCGTGCCCGCCGGAACCGTAACGTCGATCCCGTCGATCGTAACCGTGGCCATTTTCACTTCGGTATTCATGCGAGGACGGCGACCTTCTTCGAGGTAGTAATGTACGCGCGAAACTGATCCTCGAAGCGATCGATCACCGAACCCAGGAACGGTTCGATCGAATCGCCGAGCGCGCACAGATTGATGCCGGTGATTTGATGGGCGGCCGACTTGATCACCGCGATATCCGATTCAACGCCGCCGCCCGCGATCAAACGCGCGAGCGTCTTTTCGAGCCATTCCCCGCCTTCGCGGCAGGGCGTGCATTGACCGCACGACTCGTGCGCGTAAAAACGGACCAGCGCGTGCGACGCTTTGACGAAGTCCGTCGTGTCGTCGAAAACGACCATGGCGCCGGAGCCCAGCATCGAGCCGGCTTTGCTGATCGAGTCGAAGTCGTACGGTACATCGAGGTGTTCTTCGAAGAGGCACGCCGACGAGCCGCCGCCGGGCTGCACGCCCATGAACGTGCGACCGTCGCGCAGTCCCCCGGCGCATTCGTCGATGAGCTGCCGGATCGTCGTGCCCATCTCCACTTCGTAATTGCCGGGCTTCTTCACGTGGCCGGAGACCGAGACTATTTTGAATCCCGGCGAACGCTCGGGGCCGGCTTTTGCAAACCAGTCCGCACCGTTTCTCATGATGTACGGCAGATACGCGAGCGTCTCGACGTTGTTGACCACGGTTGGTTCGCCGTAGAGGCCTTTGATCGCCGGAAACGGCGGCTTCAGGCGCGGCTCGCCGCGTTTGCCCTCGAGCGAATTGAGCAGCCCGGTCTCTTCACCGCAGATGTACGCACCCGCGCCGCGATGGATCGTGAGTTCTAGATCGTAGTCGCTGCCGCAGATGCCTTTGCCGACGAAGCCCGCCGCACGCGCCTGCGCGAGTGCGTCGCGGAAGATTTCGTAGCCGCGTTTGAATTCGCCGCGGATGTAGATGAACGCGTGGTGCGAGCCGATCGCATACGAACCGATCAACATGCCTTCGATGATCTGATGCGGCGTCTGCTCGAGCAGCATGTGATCTTTGAATGTGCCGGGTTCGGCCTCATCGCAGTTGCACACCAGATAGCGCGGACGGCCGTTGTTCGGCAAGAACGACCACTTGCGGCCGGTCGGAAAGCCCGCGCCGCCGCGGCCGCGCAGGTTCGAACCGCTGGTCAGATCGACGACCTCTTGCGACGTCATTTCCTTCACGGCGCGCTGGAGTTGAACGTAACCGCCCTGCTGCTCGTACACCTCGATGTCGGTCAGGTTAAGCTCACCGATACCCTTGGTGAGAATTTGCATCATCATATTAGTGTCCGTTCTTCCCGCCAGAATGCGGCTTGAGTTGCGGTTCGCGCACGAGACGCTCGTTCGTACGGCCTTCCAGCGCGAGATCGTTCACCACGCGGTCGAGCATAATGATGCCGCTGGCATCACCGACTCCACCGGCGTTGTTCGGATCGCTCACCCCAACGGCGCCTTTGGATTTCGCGCCGGCGTGACCGATTTGCCACGTGCGCGGGGGTTTCGCCGTCTGGACGAGCGGCTTGACATCGAACGAACCTGCCTTCATGGCGACGAGCATGTCGTCGATCATCTGCGGCGTGAGGTCGAACTTAAATTCCAAATTCACTTGCATACACGGCGCACGGTCGCACGCGGCGATACACTCGACTTCTTCGTATGAGAAGAGTCCGTCGTCCGTCGTCTCTAAGTGGCCGACGCCAAGCTTCTCGCGGAAGTGCGCCATGATGGGTTCGGCCCCGTTGATGATGCACGAGAGGTTGCGGCAGACTTGCAGCATGTATTTGCCGACGGGCTTGCGGTAGAACAGCGTGTAGAACGAGATCGTCGACTCGACGACGGCGAGCGGAAGCGAAAGCAAGTGGGCGATCGCGGCGAGAGCGTTTGGTGACACCCAACCCTCGTGCTCTTGGAACAGATGCGCCATCGGAAGGAGGGCGCTGCGCGAATCTTCGTAGAGACGAGTGAGCGCTTCGCACTCGGGCTTCACGCGCGCGTAAATGTCATCGAACACGTGTCCCGTGCGCTGCACGTCGGGGTTCCAGTCGGCCACGCCGGCGGCGGTGGTCATCACATCGAGCGACATCTCAGCGATCGACCTCGCCGAAGACGGGGTCGAGCGAGCCGATCATCACGACCATGTCGGCGATCAGTTCGCCGACCGCGATCTTCTTGAGCACTTGCAAGTTATACAACGAAGCCGGTCGCGTGCGCACGCGCCACGGGCGATTGTCGCCGTTGCTTACAAGGTAATAGCCGAGTTCGCCACGCGGACCCTCGACGGGCTGGTACACATCGCCCGGCGGCACACGGAATGATTCGCTCACGATCTTGAAGTGATGGATGAGCGCTTCCATCGAAAGCGCGATCGTTTCTTTGGGCGGCGGGGCGAACTTCGTGTCGGCGACCATGACCGGACCCCCGACCAGGTTCTTGCGAATCTGGCGGATGATGCGCATCGATTCGTCCATCTCATCGAGTCGAACGAGGAAGCGCGCGTACGCATCGCCTTCGGTGCGCGTCGGGATGTCAAACTCGTAGTTCTCATACCCCGAATACGGGAACGCTTTGCGCACGTCATACGCAACGCCGGATGCCCGCAGGGTCGGCCCGGTAATTCCCCACGCAAGCGACTCTTCAGCGCCGAGAATGCCGACGTCGATCGTGCGGTCTTGGAAAATTGGGTTCTTCTGCAAGAGATTGCGCATTTCGCGCATGCGCGGCTCGTACATGTCGATCACGACATCGAGCTTGTCGAGAAATCCCGTCGGCAAATCGCCGTTGAGCCCGCCGATACGCAGGTAGTTTGGGTGCATGCGCGCGCCGCCGGCGAATTCGTTGAGATCGAGGATGCGCTCGCGCAGATCGAAGCTGTAGAAGAACGTCGAGATCGCGCCAAGGTCGATGCCGCCGGTGCCGAGCCACACGCAGTGCGAGGCGATCCGCGAGAGTTCGCACAAGAGCACGCGCACTTGCTGCGCGCGCTCGGGGATGTCACCGGAGACGCCGAGCAATTGTTCGACGGCGAGAATGTACGCCATCGCATTGGAGAGCGGCGAGAGATAATCCATCCGCTCGATCACGGTCGACGCTTGCGTCCAGAAGAGATTCTCGGCCGATTTCTCGATGCCGGTATGCAGATAGCCGATCTCGGCGTCGGCTTTGGTGATTACCTCGCCTTCGATTTCGATGATGACTTGCAGCACGCCGTGCGTGGATGGATGCTGCGGTCCCATCGAGAGCACCATGCGATTGTTCGTGTGCTCGACGACATCCATCGCGAGCGAATCGGGGACGACGCTCATTTGCTCTCGTTCGAATCGGTTTTGAGGTTGATCGGGCGCTCCGCGAGTTCTTTTGCGCTCGCCATTCCCGCCGTCACCGCGGACGGACTCGTCGCAGCGCTTTGCGCTGCAGCGACGGGTTCTCTGCTCGCCACGCCACCGGCACGCGCGGCGGCGATCTGCTTTTGCAACGCAGCGGCGGTCTTACCCGATGCGGGCGTTCCGGCGGCGACGTTGGATTTGAGTGCGAATGCGGGCCGCGGCGTCATCTCGCTTGCGGGGCCGCGCAGCGGGTAATCTTTGCGCAGCGGATAGCCTTCCCAATCCTCGGGCATTTGAATGCGCCGCAGATCCGGGTGACCGGAAAAACGCAGTCCGAAGAGGTCGAAAATCTCGCGCTCGGGCCAGTCGGCATTCGGATACAGATCGCAGAGCGTCGGTATTTCGGTTGCATCGGTCGGGACGCCGACGAGCAACCGGACGCGACGCGGCTGGCCGACGGCAGCGACCGTCGCAGCCTCGGCCGAGAGATTCAGGAAATGATAGACCACGTCGTAGCGCGGCGCGCGTTCGAGATAATCCACGCCGCCGATATCGAGCAACATCGTATAGCCCGATGCTTTCAGCGCGGTAACGCGCGCCAGCAATTCTGCGGGCGTGATGCGTTCGATTGAGGCGTCGTCGATCGGCGGCCGCAGGGCAGTCGGGTCGAGGGCCGTGGCGCCGGGCGGCGGGGCTTGAGAACTGGGCAACGCTGACTCCGGAAATTAAGCGCGAGCGAGGATGCCGCCGCGGCCGCCTTGGCGGATTTGCTGCTGGATGAGGTTCACCGCATACAGCAAGCCGTCGGGCGTCGGGGGGCAGCCGGGGACGTACACGTCGACCGGGATAATCGTATCGACGCCCTGGACGACGGCATAGTTGTCGAACACGCCGCCGGAACTCGCGCACGCGCCCATCGAGATGACCCATTTGGGGTCGGCCATTTGGTCGTACAACCGTTTGATGATCGGCGCCATCTTGCGCGCGACGCGGCCCGAGACGATCATCAGATCGGCTTGACGGGGCGAAGCGCGGAACACCTCGGAGCCAAGCCGCGCGATATCGTACTCCGGCGCCGTCGCCGTCATCATCTCGATCGCGCAGCAGGCAAGGCCCATCGTCAGCGGCCAGACGCTCGAGGCTTGCGCCCAGCGTGCCACGTCGTCGACTTTGCCGAGTAAAAATTGCTGGCCCGGAATTATCTCCACTGAAAACCGCCTCGCTTCCAAACGTAAGCATACCCAACCGCGAGCACCGCAACGAACACGACCATCTCGAACAGGCCGTACGTGCGAAGCGCGTGCATCTGCACGGCCCACGGGTAAAACGATGCTGCTTCGACGTCGAAAATCACGAAGAGCATCGCGACGAGGTAGAAGCGCACCGGAAAACGACCGGAAACATCAGAGGTCGGTTCGACGCCGCATTCGTATGCTTCGCTCTTCGCCGCGTTTGGTTTCTTCCGCGCCATCAGGCCCGGCAAAACGGTGAACAGAAGTGAAGCTGCGACGGCGACGGCCAAGTAAATCGCTACGGGACCATAAGGCGTCATGTCTCGTCTGAGTTTTCACAAAGTAGGAAGTGGTCCCTATCCACGATGCGTGCATCGCAAGAAGCTTTCGCTTCGAATGAAGCGACAAAAGGAGTAGCACAGACCATGCAAACGCGAGGCCGTTGGCTTGCCCTCTCGAGCGCCCTACTGCTCGCGGCGTGTTCGAACCCCAATGGCGGTGGCGTTCAGGATTTCGGCGATGTCGCCGGGCGCGTGCTCAACGCTAAGAACGGCCAGCCGGTCACCTCGGGCCTGGTCTCGATCGGGGCGGCCGCGACCCAGCTCAATACCGCAAACCAGGGCGGCTTCGACCTGAAGAACATCCCGATTGGCACGCAGACGATCACGGTCAACGTGACGGGCTACGACATCTACACCCAGCAAGTCCAGGTCGTAAAAGACCAGCAGAGCCAGGCCGGGGACGGCGGCTACATCCGCCTGAACCCGCTCACGCCTTAACCTTTCACCACAACCGGAATTCCGGCGACCATCAGGACCACCTGATCCGCGCGGGCCGCGAGCGCCGCATTGAGGCGGCCGAGGGCGTCGCGGAAGATCCGGCCCATGGCACTCACCGGGACGATCCCGAGGCCGACTTCCTCGGTGACGAGGATGATGGTCGCTTGACTCCGTGCGCAAGCGTCCGGAAATTCGGCGAGACGCGCCTCGAGGGCGTCCAGGGTCGCGATGGGGTCACGCTCGGCCAGTTCCTCGAAATCGAGCAATATCGTACTGACCCAGGTGCCGACCGAATCGACGATCGCGACGTCGCTTTGGCCAAGGGCCGCAACGAGGCCGGGTAAGGCGCTTGGCGCCGGCTCGATGGCACGCCACGTTGCGGGACGGTCGCGACGATGCCGGGCGACTCGTTCGACGAATTCCGCATCGCTCGGATCGACGCCGGCGGTCGCAATATACGTGACGGGGCCGCCGGCAGCGGCGGCACGCGCTCCGGCAAGGGCGCTCTTTCCCGACCGGACGCCGCCGGTGATCAAAACGATCATACGCTCCGCGCTACGGGAGAGCAAACAAACTCCCTGCTGCTGTTTTGTGCGGCGTAGATGCTTGACCGAATCCTCGTCGTCGCCGGCATCATCATCGCGATAATCGTGATGTCCGACGTTTTCCAATCTGTTATCGTGCCGCGACCCGCGAGCCGCGCGTTCCGACCGAGCGCCTGGGTATCCGTGTGGGGTTGGCGCGGGTGGAGTTCGGCGCTCATGCTCGTTCGCAACAACGATCTCCGCGAAGATCTTCTCGGCATCTACGCGCCGCTGCTGCTCGTCTCGCTGCTCGGAATGTGGGTCGTCCTGCTCGTCTGCGCGTACGGCTTGATCTTCTTCGGGATGCGCGAGGGTATCAAAGGCATCACCGATTTTCCCTCGGCGCTTTATTTTGCGGGCACCTCGCTGATCACGATCGGTTACGGAGACATCGTCGCGACGAGCGGTTGGGCGCGGCTCTTTTCGGTCACGGCGGGCGCGACGGGATTTGCCGTCGTCGCGGTCGTCACCACGTTCCTGTATTCGGTGTTGCAGCAATTTCAGGCGCGCGAAGTGTTCGTCGTGATGCTCGGGACACGCGCGGGTTCGCCGCCCTCGGGCGTGACGTTCGTCGAGAACGTCGTGCGCTTGGGAATCGGCGATTCGCTGCCGGCATTTCTGCGCGAGGGCCAGCGCTGGATGGCGCAGCTCATGGAGAGCCATCTCTCGTACCCGGTGCTGACGTATTTCCGCTCGAGTCACGACTACGAATCGTGGGTCGCGACGATCGGCACCTTACTCGATGCATCGACGATCGCGATCACGTGTTTCGATGTCGGCAGCGTCGGCGAAGCGCGTCTGACGAATGCGCTCGGGCGTCACCTCGTCAAAGACTTCGTGCACTATTTCAATTTGCCGCCAAACGATGAAATCGGCGTCGAACGTCACGAATTCGATCTGGCTTTCGAGCGCCTTGCTGCGGTCGGCGTGCCGCTCGTCAGCGATCGCGACCGCGCGTGGGAACTCTTCAGCGAAACGCGCCGGACGTATGCCGGTGCGCTCAACGCGATGGCGCGCTGGTGGCGCATTCCGCCTGCCCAATGGGTCGGGGACCGCTCGTCGCTCAAAAATCTGCACGCCGTTTCTTTACCGGGCATCGTCAAGGATACGCTCGACGCGCGCGATGCTGCTCGAACGGCGAATACCGAACGTGCATGACACGCGTGCTTGCGGTCAGACGTTGTCGGAATATGTCCTCGCTTCGGCGTACGATCGCGCGGTTGAGACCATCTCATCCGAACGACCGGATTGACGGCTACTTCACGTTGTCGAACTTCAGCCTCATCCCGAATCGATGTCTTGGATTAATTTCAGCGGCGCCCAGACGGGTGCGATCACGAGCGTGGATGGGCGGCGAGAAACGCGCGAATCGTTTCGACCGGTGTCGCAAATCCAATCGCGCGCTCTTCGTCGAATCGCGACTCCGCGACTCCGATCACTTCACCGCTCGACGCTTCGAAGACGGGGCCGCCGCTCTCGCCGGGGATGATCGGGAGATCGAGTTCGAGTGCGTTCTTGCGCACGCTCGAGAGGCGCCCGGTGTAGAGCGAGACGGCGGTGCCCAAGCCTTCGTCGAGAAACGCATCGGGAATCGGATAGCCTAGCACGCCGACTTGCGTGCCCGGGATCAGTCCCGCGGCGTGACCGAGCGGCGCGACCGCCTCGTTCGGCAGCGGCGCGAACACGATTGCAAGATCGTCGTCGTCGTTGCTCGTGGCAAGAACGCGCGCGGGCGCCGAATGGCGATCGCCGATCGTCGCGACCAAATTCGTCGAATCCGCCACGACGTGCGCGTCGGTCAAAATGCGCGAGCCCCACGCTCCGCTCTCGACCACGAATCCGCTTCCGTAGGCATCATCGCGCAGACCCGCCTTCTTCCGCTTCGCATCATCCGAGGGAATCTTCATCTTGAAATACACGACGGCCGGATGGAGATGCGTGTAGTCCGTCGTGAACAGGTCGCCCGGATGCGATTCGCGGGCGCTCGAAACGCATGCCGCAAGGGCGAGCGCCGCAAACGCCGCAAGGAACCGGCGCATCAGCCCAGCCGCTCCGCGATCGCCGCGCGCAATTGGTCGAGCCCGACGCCGCTCGTCGCGGAGACCTCGATCGCGCCGACTCCCGCAAGCGCGTGTCGGGCGGCATCATCGAGCCGGTCGACTTTGTTGAAGACGATGATCGTGGGTTTCTCGTCGAGTTTGAGTTCGCTCAGAATCGCATCGACGCTCGCGCGTTGCCGCGCAAAATCCGGATTCGAGGCATCGAGCACGTGCACGAGCAGGTCGGCTTCGCTGAGTTCTTCGAGCGTCGCGCGGAACGCGTTCATCAGTTCTTTGGGCAGGGCGGTAATGAAGCCGACCGTATCGGCCATACGCACGCTGCGACTATCGCCGAGATAGACGCGGCGCAGCGTCGGATCGAGCGTTGCGAACGGCTGGTCGGCGACGAACGCGGCGTTCGCGCGGTCGGAGCCAATCCCGGCAAGGCGATTGAGCAAAGACGATTTGCCGACGTTCGTGTAGCCTACGAGCGCGACGAGCGACTCACCGCCGCGGCCCGCGCGGCGCGTTTCGCGCTGCTTGCGCACGTCGTCGAGTTGACGGTTGAGCAAGGTCACGCGCTGCTGAATTTTCCGGCGGTCGACTTCCAGCTTCGTTTCACCGGGCCCGCGCGTTCCGACTCCGCCGCCCAGGCGCGAGAGCGCCGCCCCCGCGCCGATGAGGTTCGACTGACGGTAGCGCAACTGCGCGAGCTCGACTTGCAACTTGCCTTCGCGGCTGCGCGCGTGCAGGGCGAACACATCCAGAATCAGCATCGTGCGATCGACGATCGGCAGCGGCACGATCTTTTCGAGATTGTTGCGCTGACGCGGACGCAGGTCGTTGTAGACCAGCAGCAAGTCCGCGTTCTCTTCTTTCGCGCGCTCGGCGATCTCGGCGGCCTTGCCGCTCCCAACGAGAGTGCTCGCATCGACGTGCGCGAGTTTTTGGATGACCTCACCGATCACGCGCAGACCCGATGCGCTCGCGAGCGCCTTCAATTCTTCGAGTTGCGGCACGAGCGACGGATCGCCGGTGTCGACGGCAACGACGAGCGCGCGTTGCGGCAGCGCCTGCGTGGAGTGATTACCCATGCGACTTCTTCATCGTGGCGATGAGCCAGCGCAGACCGTCGATAAAGCGCGGTCCCGGGCGTTCGAGGATCGCCGGATCGGGCAACACGTACACGCGATGTTCGCGCACCGCGCGCAGGCCGCTCCACGGCGCCCGATCGAGAACCGGCAACACGCCGGCCGCCGGATCGAGGATCAAGAGATCGGGCTGCCGCGCGACGAGGGCTTCCGCGCTATACCGCGCGTACGCGTCGTGCACGTCGTTTGCAGCGTTTCGTCCGCCCGCAAGTTCGATGAGCTTGGCGATGTACGAGGTGTTGCCGACGGTAAAGATCGGCGCGACGCCGAGCACGACAAAACAGCGCGGTCCGCGCGAACTTGGGTGCGCCAGCATCGCTGCCTGCGAGCGTAGCGAGAGCACGAGCCGATCTGCCTGTGCGCGCCGACCGCTTAGCGTTCCGAGTCGCTCGAGATTGGTAAAGATGTCGTCGTACGAGTCGTCGTTCATCAGTTCGGTGCGGATGCCGGTTTTCGCGATATCAGCGCTGAGGTTCTGTTGCGAGGAGATGCCGACGACCAGATCCGGATGGAGTTTCACGACGCGTTCGGTCTGGACGGACGAAAACGAATTGACCACCGGAAGCGCCTTGGCGGCGGACGGATAATCGGTGAACGCCGAGACGCCGACCACGAGCGGGCCCGCGCCGATCGCGAAGAGATCTTCGGTAAGCGAGGGGATCAACGAGACGATGCGATGCGCGGGCGCCGGCGACGCACCAAGCAACGCGAGCGTCGCAGTGAGTGCGACGAACGGTCGAAACCAAGAGAACACAGCCCGATAACGTTGCCGAAACGAGGACTCGACGCCTCTCAAATGGTACGCCCGACGTATGATCTTGCGGCTCGTCGTTATCGCCGCGCTCGTTCCGCTCGCCGTGGCGATCGGGGCCGGAGTGGGCGGCGCGGCGATCGCACCGAACGAATTGCTCGCAGCCCTCGCCCACCCGCATGCGAGCGGCGACACCAATACCATCGTCTGGTCGCTGCGCGTCCCGCGCATCGCGCTTGCCGCGGCGGTCGGTGCGTGCCTGGGAATCGCCGGGACGATCATGCAGGCGATGCTCCGCAATCCGCTCGTCGATCCGTATCTTACCGGCGTGAGTTCCGGCGCGGGCGCCGCAATCGCGATCGCCGTGACGCTCGGCGTCGCGCTTCCGATCGTCCCCGCGATCGGTTTTGCCGCCGGACTTGCAACGGCGATCCTCGTCGCGATTCTGGCCCGCCGCGGCTCCGGACTCGATCCGGAGCGCTTAATCCTGGCGGGCGTCTCGCTCTCGGCACTCTTCTCGGCGATCGTCGCACTCGTGCTGACGCGACTCGCCCGCGGTGGTTCGAGCGATGCGATTCTCGCCTGGCTCGCGGGGTCGCTCGTCGGGCGCGGATGGACCGAACTGCTCGCATCCGCGCCATATGCAATCGTCGGTGCGGTCATCGCGTTCGTCTTCGTCCCCGCTCTCAACGTCTTACGTCTGGGCGAACGGCGTGCCGCGTCGCTCGGCGTCGATGTGAATCGCGTGCAGTGGGCGTTACTCGCGGCGGCGGCACTGCTGACGGCAGCGGCCGTCGCGCTTGCGGGGATGGTCGGATTCGTCGGCCTGATCGTGCCGCATCTCGCGCGCCGCATCGTCGGCAACGATCTGCGCGTGATGCTGCCGGCAGCCGCCGTCCTCGGCGCGGAACTCGTGATCGTGGCCGATGCCGCGAGCCGGTCGCTGATTGCGCCGGTGGAAATCCCGCTCGGCGTGCTGCTCGCATTCATCGGCGTGCCGACGTTCCTGTATCTGTATCTGCGCGGCGTCGCGCGGTCGTACGCATAGATGCTCGCACTCCGCGACGGACGGATCGCACGCGGCCCCTGCGCGCTGCTCGAAGCGGTGACGTTCGAGGCACGGCGTGGCGAAGTGCTCGCACTCATGGGTGCGAACGGCGTCGGAAAAACGACGCTACTCGCATCGATCGCGGGCATTCTTCCGCTCGCGGGCGGCGCGCTCGAACTCGACGGCGTCCCGCTCGCGAGCCTCGATGCGCGCACGCGCGCGACGCGCATCGCATTCATCGAGAGCACATCGAGCGCCCTCGAGTCGCTCAGCGTCCGCGAAGCGGTCGAGAACGCACGCTATCCGCACCACCGCTGGTGGGAATGGACGGCCAAAGAATCCGACGGCGAGGCCGTCGCGCGGGCACTCACGCAAGTCGGCATCGCGCACCTCGCCGGCCGCGAACTTTCCACGCTCTCGGCAGGTGAGCGTCAGCGCGTGTGGATCGCCGTCGGGCTCGCCCAAGACGCCGACGTTCTCTTGCTCGACGAGCCGACCAGCCATCTCGACGTCCGCTACGCGCTCGAAGTTTTGGAGCTCGCGCGCGAACTCGCACGCAGCGGAAAAATCGTCATCGCGGTGCTCCACTTACTCGAAGAGGCGGCCGACTACGCGGACCGGATCGCACTCCTCGGCCCCGGCGGACTCATCGCGGCCGGGACGCCGACTGAGGTCTTTACAAGCAACGCGATCAAGCGGGCGTACTCGGTCGAGGTCGAAGTCACGCGGCATAATGGCGGACTTGCGTTCCGACGCAACGCCGCGCTCTCACGTGAGGATACCGCTTGAATCGTCGCCTCTCGCTCACCGTCGCCACCGGAATCATCGCACTCACTGCGCTTGCGGC
>JANLVI010000006.1:0-74469 GCA_031363915.1 Vulcanimicrobiota bacterium | reverse complement strand
CGACGAGGTCGTGCTAAGATTGTTCGCGGTCGCAGCTTACGTCGGGCAACGCGACCCTTCGAGGGTTGGACGCTCGACTTCATTCACGATCGGCTGTTTAACGGGTGTGCCTTTCGTGGCTTGACGATGATGGACGAATTTAGCCGCTGCGGCCTCGCGCTTGAACTCAACTATTCGTTCCCAAGCAAGTCGGTAATCGACGTGCTCGACGAAGTCGCTAGGACCTACGGCTATCCGAAATGTCTGCGGATCGACAACGGCACCGAGCTGACGTCGAAGCCCATGCAGCTCTGGTCGGAAGAACATTGCGTTGAGCTTCTCTTTATTCAACCGGGAAAGCCAACTCAGAACGCTTTTATCGAATCGTTCAACTCGCGCGTCCGGGCCGAATTTCTTAACGCGCATTGGTTCCGATCGTTGCTCGATGCGCGCAACGCCGCAGATGAGTGGCGCCATCGATACCACACGACCCATGCACACAGTTCGCTCGGCTATCTGACGCCCGAGGAGTTCCTCGGAACCTGCGAAATTACGCCCACCCCACAGAAATCACTGGCTGCATAATGGGTCCGAGCCCAGTTGCTGCGTCGGCTCATAGTAGCGGATGCGTCTGTTTCTCGAATGTACTCAAGTCAGTACGACCCGTTGCGAGAAAACGAGGCCGATAGGCGCCGCAGGCGAGGGATACCGGACTTCTTCGTGACCTATGCTGCGCACGTCAGCCGCGCGCCGCTCCTGTGCGACGTCAAGTCTTGAGAAGAGCTCTTTCGAAAATGGCCGACAGTCAAGCCAATCCTTTTTCACGCAGCCGTGAAGTGACCCTAGTCGAAGTGGCTCCTCATGTCACGACTGTGCGTATAACCCCAGTTTACTGCGTACGTACGGGAATCACCGGTCGATCGTTTGGCTGAAAAAACGCTTGCGGTAAAGCACGTAATTCGGGATGCGCCACATATTCGAGTTTGCCGCGCAATAATAATCTGTCTGCGGCGGAAAACGCGGGTGGATGATCGGAAAGGTGCGGCGCCTCAGCGCTGAGCACGCTGCAAGTGATATCGTTACGCCGAGGATCGAGGATGAACCCAACGGCGTAAAGTGTGCGAGTTCCAGTGGGAAGCGTAAAGACGTGCAGGCCGCGTCCTTCATGAACGCATGCCTCGGGTCGGCGATCCGCCACGAGGAAGCCACGTTGCACCCACTTCGGCGTAGCGCGCAAGCTGATCGCGCTTCGATCGACTTGGAGCTCCGTTCGCGTACGGAAATGGAGGTTCTGCGCATAGAATGCCACGCCGATTGACCGGGCTGTCGCTGAGGTTTCCGCAAGCGGCGTGGGGCGCGTTAAAACCGGGGACGCGAGCACGTAGGCAAACATCAACGAACTCACAGATAAAAATGCGATCCCCGAGGCCGTGAGAATCGCACGGATATCCATTAGATCGAGCCTGCCCAATGAGCGAACGCCACAAGCTCTTCTTCCGCGGGAGCGACCGCCGAGAGTGGTACGACACCATGGAGCCCATCGCGGAAAGGGGCAAGCCCAATTCCCTGGCATAGCGGATGCGGAATTTCGTTCCGATAGTACCCCGCGGATCGTTCCGGGCCGAGGCCGAGCTGCAGCGCGGAACGCAAGGCATGATACCGGGCGTTAGCCCCTTCGGCAAGGCCGTCGCGCGTTATGGCGACGATCATCGTATCGGCGTCGCTCTCCCAGAGCCAGGTGCCGCGCTCGACCAGCGGCGTGACGGAGCCGCCCGCGTAGGTCCGCGATTCGACATAATTACCATCAGCCAAAAGCGTGATGCGCGACTGAATCTCCGGACAATCGGTACATGGGCCACGACCGGAATACGCTTCGGCCATCGGTGGCGGAGCAGTGACGGCGCCTATGACGAGCGCAAGAGACATGAAAAAAGCATAGCGGCGATTCTTACGCGACCGTGCCGTCTCCCTGCACGATGCGGGCCACGGCTTACGGACGAGCTTGAGCCGCTATTGCTCGAAGCCGAGTGTTATGACATCGCTTTCCGTGAGCTGCGCGCCGTTTTCGAACAACAGCTTCAATTCACTGGCGGCAATCCGCTCGTTGAGTAGCCCCTCTAGCCGCCTGCGGGTAATCGTTTCGGTTTGCTCCCGCTCGAGACGGGCTCGTCGAATCTCGGCGTCGGTGAAGCCGGCAATTTTTGCAGCATCGACAAGATTGCCCTCGAGCGCGAAAACGAGCGCGACGTGCTCGAGTGTGCTAAGCACGTTTGAAGTGTTTCGCTGTTCGCGAAGTTCGTGCAGCGCCTCGCGTCCGGCCGCCTTCGCCTCGGTGAGCCGATCAAGGGCGGTGAGATATCCACATACGTTGGCCAGCATCTTCAGAAAGTGCGTGCGATCGCCGCTGCTCCGGAAATATGAGACGGATGCTTGCGCTAGCCTTACTGCGTGCTCGGTGTTCCCTCTGCTGTGTTCGATCTCGGCAAGATTTGCCGCGGCGAGCATTGCATACTCCGTGTCGCCCGCCCGCAAACATTCGTCACGCACGTATTCGTAAGCGCGTGCGGCTTCATTCGTCCTACGCATCCATATGCTGAGATACCCGCGCGCGTGCCGAATTCTCAGGAGTGTCGGCAAGCTGAGCGTCGCGTCGGCTTCGGCGTCGCGAAGCGCTTCTTCCGCTTCCTCGAAACGAGAGAGCTGGGCGGCAGCAAATGCGAACGTCGCTAGTGCGGTCGCGAGTGGTATGCGTTGGTTCTCAACGCGAGCTTGTTTTACAGCTTGGGATGCGGTCTCGAAAACGACGGCGGGGGATCGATCGCGTGTCATCCATGCCGCCGACGTGAGAAGCTCGGATTTTAGCGTTGTCTGATCTTGCGGTAGAAGTCCGGTGAAGCGTTCGAGTCGAGCCACACCCTCGCTCTCAAGACCGATCAAAGCCCACACGTTGCCAATTGCCGAAAGGATGACGCCGCCGGCCGTTGGGTCGTAATCTGCTGCCCAATCCAAGGCCGCACGAAGATCCTCAAGTTCACTTGCGAGCAAACGCCGGACTTGAGCCGGATTTGCCGTGCACTCGAAACGCCGGCGTGCTTCCACAAAAAGATCTCTGATGTAGCACAGGTGCCGCTCGCTGCTCCGATGATGTTCGCTCGCAGTCTCAAGTGTCTCGCGTGCATACGCTCGGGTTGACTCGAGCATGCGGTGTCGCGGCGGATTGCGCTCGGGCTCGCTTAAGACAAGCGATTTATCAACGAGCGAGGTGAGAACATCGATCGCGATCATGTCATCGATTCCGTCACCGCGGACAACGGCGATGAGACCATCGAGTGAAAATCCGTTTACGAAAACACCAAGTCGCCGAAAAACCGCGCGTTCGCGGTCATTCAAAAGCGCATAGCTCCAGTCGATCAACGCCAAGAGTGTCTGCTGCCTCGGTAGTGCATCCCGGCTTCCGCCGGTAAGGAGTCGAAATCTCTGATTCAAGCCTTCGAGCAGTTGACGCGGACTAAGGACGGCGACGCGCGCGGCAGCAAGCTCGATCGCAAGCGGTATGCCGTCAAGCCTGCAACAGATCTCGGCGATCGTGGCGGCATTCTCATCTGTCAAACGAAAACGATCGTCGATTGCCCGAGCACGCTCGACGAAGAGCGCAATCGCTGAACACGCTTGTGCCTGGGCCGCCGAGATCACGGTGTTGCCGTCCGCCGGAAAGCGAAGTGACGGCATCCGAAACGTCGTTTCTCCGGTTATTCCAAGGCTTTGTCGGCTCGATGTGAGCACCCTTATCGCTGCGCAGCCACGCAATATCGATCCGATTAGCGCACCCACCGTTTCGATGACGTGCTCGCAATTATCGAAAATAAGCAGCGCCTGCTTTGCGCGCAGCGCCTTAACGAGCAGCGTGGTGCCGTCGGCGGCGTCTCGGTCGCGTTCAAGCGTTATGCCCATCGCCTGGGCGACGGCGGTTGGCAGATACTGACCGTTCGGAAGTGGCGCGAGCTCGATAAACCAGACGCCGTCAGTGAAGCTTTCTAGCAGATTGGCTCCAACTTGCAGCGACACGCGAGTTTTTCCAACGCCGGCAGAGCCAACGAGCGTGACGAGCCGCTGCGAAGCTACGAGCGAGTCAACCTTCTCGACATCGACTTCGCGGCCGATGAACGACGTTAATTGGGACGGCAAATTATTGGGCAGCACAGCGCCCGGCGCGTGGTGCGTCGCCGGTGTGGTGATATCGCTCGATCGTGCTTTCGCTGCGTTCCACGCCACTCGGATCGGCGCGGCGTCGAGGCCTTCATTCTCGAAGAGCCGGGCCGTCGCATCGACGTGGCGATCCCCCTCGAGAAATTCAGAGCGTCTCGCGAGATTCTCGAATAAGCGTTCGTGCGCACGCCGATCAAAGGGTGAAGCGTCGCACCAGGCGTCGAGATAGCCGCGCGCTTCGTCGTCGCTTACGCGCACGACGAGTTGCTCGTAGAGCGCGGTCCGAAACAGCCGGAATTCGCGCCGCTTGAACGCCAGCCACCCACCGAATAGCGGGCTGCCATCGATCTCAAGGCCTTCGAGCAAATCGCCCGCAAAAGAGGCAGCGGCTCGCCGGAGCTCGTCAAGCGAAGCTGCTGGCCCCGCCTGCACCGTCCGCGCGACGTGCAGCGCATCGACCTCACAACCGCCTAGATCGAGCCGCAACATCTCTCCCTGAGCATGAATCCGGCGTTCACCGGGACCGTCGAGCACGCCGCGAATCTTACTGAGCGCCCAGCGCAACTCGCCACGCGGATCACTGGGCACGTCCCAAAATATCTCGCATAACCGCGTCCGTGTGACGTCATGCGAAGCAAGCACGAGATATGCGAGCAGTCCACGCACCTTGCGAGATGACGGCAGATCGACGGCGGTGTCATTGCGGCGGATCGCTAGCGGCCCGAGCATCCGGATTTGGAGCGACGGCCCATTTTCCACGCGTTCTACCACGCCAGCTCCCACGGGCGGTTGCTACGCTAAGCGCAGACGGTCGCGATCATGCCGATAATCGACACGAGATCAGCGAGCGGCTTGCAAGGAGAAATTTCATGGACGTTGCTTCAATTGTTCCTCAGGTTCCCCCGTCGGCCGACCTCTCCGCGATTAAAGCGCGCCAGCGTCAAGCCTGGTCCGCCGGCGACTACGCCGTCGTCGGCACGACGCTGCAAATCGTAGGCGAGCAGTTATGCGAAACACTCGATCTCCGTTCCGGCAGCGACGTCCTTGATGTTGCGGCCGGTAACGGCAATGCGTCACTGGCGGCGGCAAGGCGCTGGTGTCACGTGGTATCGACCGATTATGTTAGCGCGTTGCTCGACCGTGGTCGCAAACGCGCAGCGGCCGAACGCCTCGACATCGAGTTTCAAGAAGCTGATGCCGAGCAGCTACCGTTCGCGGATAAGCGTTTCGATATCGTGGTCTCGACGTTTGGCGTCATGTTCACGCCCGATCAGGATCGCGCCGCCACCGAGCTCATGCGCGTCTGCAAACCGGGCGGTAAAATAGGTCTTGCGAATTGGACGCCGGACGGCTTCATCGGCCGACTCTTCAAGGTTATCGGTACGCATCTTCCGCCTCCGAAAGGCGTAAAATCGCCTGCCCTATGGGGTACATCGGAACGGCTGTCCGAATTGTTCGAGCCGAGAGCGACGTCGATTGCCTGTGCCCGTCGCGATTTCACGTTCCGGTACCGCTCGGCCGAGCATTGGCTAGAGATCTTTCGGAGCTTCTACGGCCCGATGGTCAAGGCGTTTGCTGCGCTCGATCCGCCGGGCCAAGCAGCGCTCGAGCACGACGTTCGGGGCTTGCTCGCCGAATTCAACCGGGCCGATGACGGTACGCTGGCGGTACCGAGCGCATATCTCGAGGCCGTCATCACCGTCTGAGGCGTCGTTTTTTCACGGCCGCGGAAAACAACTCAGCGACCGGATCGCTTGACCTACGCACGTCGCGACTGTATGTCAAATGCGTAGGCGTGTCGGGTGCTGGCCGTCAATGGTCAGTCGGCAAGTGAATCAGCGGATCGTGAATCCCTGGGCGGATCGATGCAGCGGTCCGCTGCCGACATGAATGCGCACGTGGGACGAGCGGCCTCGACTCGTCGCCGCGATCGTCCAAAAGCCGCGTTCGAGCGGGTACACGAAGCGCGTCTCGTGATGCGGTATTTGCCGGCCATTGATGCTCCACGCAAGATCCTCGCCGGCGCCGCGAACATCAACCACGATACTCGCGTCGGGTGAGGCCAGAAAAACGTCGCCGTCGCGCGGCATCACAATGCGTAGATCGGTTGCGGCCGATTGCGGCTGGTGAGAGAGCCACGCGTCATATTCGGGACCAAGTCGTGCCGCAGCAGATGCGAGCACCGCGCGGTCAACCGCGTCTACGAGTTCCGTGACCCTTGCAGAACACGCTCGATCCGGTGTACGCCCGGTTGCCGCGCACATCGGTGCGAGCACGTAACCTTGCGGGCGAGCAAACGGCGGCGGTTCGCGGGACTCGTAGAGATGGAGCATGATGCGGTTCCAGAGCGGCGCAGCACCCGTTACGCCGCTGACGCGCCGCATCGGTGAGCCATCGAAATTACCGACCCAAATGGCGACGGTGTAGTCGCGTGTGTAACCGACCGTCCACGTATCGCGAAAGTCCGAGGACGTACCGGTCTTTACCGCACTTGCAAACGGTAAGCGCAAAAGCGAGTTGACCCCGAACGCTCGCGCGCGGGCCGGTGCGTCTGCAAGCATATCCGTGAGGAGTGTCCAGGTTGCCGCATCCCCGATCGGCTCCGGATTGGGTCGCTCGCTCACATCCGCGCGCGCGTGGAGCGTGACGGAACGACCGCCGTTTGCCGCGATCGTATAGGCGTGCGCGAGTTCTTCGAGCGTGATTTCTCCACTGCCGAGCGTCAAGCCGAGTCCGTAGTAGTCGGCGTCGTGCTGTAAGTGGGTGAACCCAAGATCGTGCAAGCGCATCAGGAAGTCGGGGACACCGAGCTGGGAGAGCACGCGTACGGCGGGTACGTTGAGGGAATTTGCAAGCGCGATGCGTGCGCGTACCGGTCCCGCAAAACTCGCGCTATAGTCGAGCGGTGCGTACGTTTTGCGACCGGGTAGTGCGTAGACCGTGGGAACGTCGGCAAGGATCGTCGTCGGGCGGATGGTCCGGCGCTCGAATGCGCGCTCGTATAAAAACGGTTTAAGTGTCGATCCCGGTTGGCGAAGTGCGGTAACGCCGTCGTTGCGGCCGCGTGCCGCGGTATCAAGGTATGCCGGCGAACCAACGTAAGCGAGAATTGCACCTGTCCGGTTTTCGACAACCAGGGCCGCCGCATCGTGAACGTTCCGCTCGGCGAGCGCGGCAACGACTTGCGCGACGTTCGCTTCGACATAGCGTTGCAAGTCGCCGTCGATCGTCGTGCGCAGTGTCGTCGTGTTATCGGGAAGTTGCGCGGCTAGGCGAAAGAGTAGGTGGTGCGCCGCGCTGATGCCACCGCCAGGGGGCAAAAGCGAAAGCTTCTCCTCCTTTGCCTGAGCGGCGGCTTGTGCGCTCACGACGCCATCTTCTGCCAGACGATCGAGAATGAGACGCCGACGAACTTCCAATGCGTCGCGGTGCCGGTACGGATCGAGCCGGATCGGATCGTTGGGAAGTGCGACAAGAAACGCCGCTTGTGCCAGATCTAAATCGATCGCCGGCACGCCAAAATAGGCGCGCGATCCCGCCTCGACGCCGGTGAGATCGTCGCCCATCGGGAGTCGATTCATATAGTCCTCGAGGATCGCCGCTTTATTCGTCCCGGCGTCGATCCGCGCTGCGAGGACGATTTCTTCAAGCTTTCCGGCGAGGGTCCGCGGAAGACCGCTGCGTAAGCGCGCCGTCTGCATGGCAATCGTCGAGCCGCCGCTCACGATTTTGCGATTGCGTACCAGTTCGACCGCCGCGCGTGCGAGCGCAGCAACATCGACGCTGCCGTGCCGAAAATAACGACGGTCTTCGATAGCGACGAGCGCGCGCACAAAGACTGGCGCGACCCGGTCGAGGGGGACGTGGATCGTGCGTTCGTTCGTGCGCGTGAGGACGGTCCCAAGCGGCACGCCGCCGCGATCCGTAAACGTAATGGCGCTCGACCCGCGATCGGCTCGCAAAACAATCGGATGGAACGCAAGACCCAGTGCGAGCAGAAGCGAACCGGTCGCCACTACGCCGGCGTTTTTCGGATGGAGCCACCACCACGTGCGCATCCCCGCTCTTCTTCTCGCTCTGATGCTCGAGTCCGTGCTGGGCGCGTGCACGCCGAGGACGGCGCAGCCGGGGGCTGCACCGAGCGCCTCGCCCGATATCGTCGAGATCGTAAATGTTGAGGTCGCGCCTCTGCCTGCGCCCACATTACCCGCGATGATCGCGACGATCTCGCCGCGTGAAACGGCCGAATCCCTCAGCCAAATCCGCGTCGGCTTCGCGCGCGATCTCATCGCGCTCGAAGCGCTGGAGAGCCCGGGAGAGACAGACGCCCTCGCGCATTTTTCGCTTGCGCCTGCGCTCCCGGGACACTTTCGGTTTCTGACGCCCAAACTCGTCGGGTTTCAGGCCGACGTCGCGTTGCCGATCTCCACACGCTTTCGCGTAACGATTGCAAAGGGCCTCAAAGACACGGGCGGCTCGGTCCTCGACCACGACGTCGTCTGGACCTTCGCAACGACGCCGCTTTCTTTTGAAGAATTGCCGGGCGGCGGAAAAAACGAGCCGCTCACGCCAAGTACGCTCAAACCGACGATTGCGGTTCGCACGAACGTTGCACTCGATACGGCGAGCCTCGCCGCACACGCAACGCTGGTAAGCGCGGATGGGAAATCCACGGTCCCGCTCGCCCTTGCGCCGACGCCGAGCCCAGGACCATCGTCGTCGCCGCCGCCGGACACGCAGTTCGACGCCTCACAAACTTCGTACTCGACGGCCCTTCTTCCCGAACACGACCTCGCCACCGCGACGACGTACGCCATCGTGATCGCCCCGGGGGTGAAACCGCAGGTCGGCAACATGTCCAGCCGCATCGAGGTGCGCGGAGCGATCAAAACGTACGGCGATCTGACTTTCGACCGCGTCGATTCCACAGGTTCGAGCGCGTCGCCCGACCGGTTTATCAGCGGAGCGCCGCAGGTTTTCTTCTCGAATCCGCTCGACCCAAAATCCGTCGCCGGCGCAATTGCGATCGATCCGGCTCCATCCGATATGAACCATGCCCTCGCGACGAGCGATACGAACATCACGATCAGCTCGGCCGTTCTTCAACCGAACACACTCTACCGCATCATCATTAAAGGCGATCTGAAAGATCAGTTCGGGCAATCTCTCGGGCGCGAGCGAACCACGAAATTTCAAACCGGTGATTTTGCTCCCGCGTTTTGGGCACCCGGCGGCAAGACGATCTTTCCGGCGGATCGGAACCTCTCACTCAACATCGTCTCCACCAACATCAAGCATGCAAACGCAATCTTCAAACGCGTCTCGCCGACCGACCTGATCGCAAGCGACACGCCGACCGATCCCGACGGCGGTGGGCTGCTCCCGGCGGCGACGGAGTGGCCGATGCTGGCCCTCGGGGGCGAGACGAACCGCGAGCACATCATGCCGATTCCTCTGCGCGAGAAGATCGGCGGAGCCACAGGGGTCATGGCTTACGGCGCACGTGCGGCGAACGCGAGCGCCGTCGGACTCGTGCAGCTCACGAATCTGGGCGTCTTCGCGCAGTATTTCCCCGAGAGCGGGCTCGTCCGCGTACATCATCTCGGCGATGGGTCTCCCGTCGCACGCGCATCAGTCGAGGTCTATCCCTCGATGGTCGAGCGCGAAGTTGCGGATCGAACGAGCGCACCGCGCTGCGCGCAAGCGATAACCGATGCAAGCGGAACGGCGACGTTCGATGTGGCGGCAATTTCGGCGTGCAGTGCCAGCGAAAAACGCCTTACGGTCGCGCCGTCTTACCTAACGGTCGTGCGCGAAGGATCGGATTGGGCGTACGTTCGCACCGACGACTACACGAGCATGGGACTCGATGCGTACACCGGCTGGTCGGCGGGAAATGTCGATGCGCGGGGCACCATTTTCTCAGACCGGTCGCTCTACCAGCCGGGCGAACGTGCTGCGTTCACGGGCGTCGGTTGGTTTCTGATCGATGGGGTGCTGACGCGCGGACGTGCGCCGCTCTACACCATCACACTCGAGTCGCCGAGCGGCGATAAACGCGATCTTACGCGGATCGGCCTCAATCTGTTTGGGACGTTCTCCGTGCCGTTCGTGATCCCCAAAGACGCGGCGCTTGGTTCGTGGATCATTCGCGCGAGCGCGGGCAACGGTGAAACGCTGACCGGTTCGTTTCGCGTCGCCGAATTCAAGCCGCCGAATTTCAAAGTGTCCGTGGCACTCGATAAGAAGGTCGCTTTGCGCGGCGATCCCGTCAACGCTACCGCGACGAGCGCGTATCTCTTCGGTGCGCCGGTTGAGGGGGCGGCCTCGCTTTTTTCCGTGACGCGTTCGCAAGCGTATCTCGCGCCGCCAAACCGCGATGAGTATCGCTTCGGTCCGCAGTGGTTCTGGCCCGAAGTCGCGCCCGACGCAAAGAGCGACGTCGTTCAAGCGCAGAACCGCGTCGACGCAAACGGAAAATCCGTGCAGTCGTTTACGATTGCTGCCGACCTCCCCTATCCGATGACGTATCGCGTTGACGCGCAAACGACCGACGTCTCCAACCTTACCGTCGCCGATAGTGCGACGCTTACGGCCTTGCCGTCTTCGACGCTCATCGGCCTCAAGACGAATTTCGTCGGGACTGCCGGTACGCCGCAAGCGGTCGGAATCATCGTGACGGATCCCGACGGCAAGGCCCAGCCAGGCGTGCACGTGCGGGTGCTCCTGCAGCGCGCCGACTACGTTCACGCAACGACCATCGTTGAAGGCGGAGATTCTGAGATCACCGGCGTGACGTACGCGACCGTCGCAAGCGCCGATCTTACGAGCGGCGGCGATCCCGTGAGCGCGTCGCTCACGCCGTCCAAAGCCGGCACCTACCGCATTCGTGCAAACCTTGCCGATGCAAAAAACGACGCGACGTCAAGCGACGCCCAGATGTGGGTGAGCGGATCGCAAGATGTCTTTTGGAACCAGCCCGATCCCAATCGCCTTACCGTGACGCTCGATAAAACGAAGTATGCCATCGGCGAGCGGGCGACGGCGCTCGTGCAGTCGCCGTTCCACTCCGGCGATCTCTACGTCGCCGTCGTCCGTCACGGCGTGCTCTGGAAAAAAGTCGGCAGCGTCACCGGCGCTGCACCGACGGTGCAGTTTCCCATTACAGCCGAGATGTTGCCCAACGCGGCGATCGAAGCCGTGCTCGTGCGACACGGCGGCGTCCCGCGCAACGCAAGCGGAAACGTCTTCGCGCGCAGCGGCTTCGCCACGTTCGACGTCGCGCTCGACAGCAAGTACGTAAAAGTGACGGCCAATGCCGACCGCGCAACGCTCGCGCCCGGCGCGGGGGCCCACGTGCACTTCCACGTTGTCGACACCGCCGGTAAGCCCGTGCACGGCGCGTGTACCGTCGTCGTCGCAAACGAAGCGATCTTGCAGTTGACCGGCTACCGGCTTCCGGATCTCGTGCAACTCGTCTACGCGCAACAGCCGATTTCGACGCGCTTTGCGGACAACCGCGATAGCGTCGTGCTGCAAAGCCCGCAGAAACCGCTCGACAAAGGCTTCGGCTTTGGCGGCGGACTCTCCGATGGCGGGGCCGACACGCGTGTCCGGCACGCGTTCTCACCCCTTGCGTACTATGCGGGCGCGGTCGTCACCGATGCGAACGGCAACGCCGATGTGACGTTCACGCTTCCCGACGATCTCACAACGTGGCGCACCATGGTGGTGGCTGCGACGAGCGACGGCCGGTTCGGCAAAGGCGAGACGACGTTCGTCACGACAAAACCACTCCTAGCTAGCCCAATCGTCCCGCAGTTCGTGCGGCCGGGCGATACCTTTGAGGCTGGCGTTGCCCTCACCAATCCCGGCAAACTCACGGGGCGGCTCGATGTCCACGGCGAGCTGCGCGGACCGGCTTCTTTTACGATCGGCGGCACGTCGCAGCAATCGATCGACGCCCACGAATCCGCCGACCCGCTCGCACATGCGTATCGTTTCCCCACGCTCGCAAACGGCGCGGGTGACGTAACCGCGACATTCCGGGCGACCATCGGGAGCGTAACCGATGCCTTCGCCATTCCACTGAGTATCGTCGACCGCACAACGACGGAAAGCGTGATCGCGACCGGTGCGACGAGTTCGATCGCAAACATTCCGCTCGCAATCGCTGCAAGCGTTCCCGCCGATACGGGCGGCCTCAAGATCGAACTTGCAAGTGGGCTCGTCCCCGATGCGCTCGTCTCCGCGCGCACGATTTTCGATCAAACCGATCCGCTTGCAGAAACGGTCGCAAGCCGGTTGAGTGCTGCGGCGGATCTCACGCGACTGGCGGCAATCGGTTCGATCGAGACCGTGCGTGATGCAGTGAGGCACGTGCCGCTCGAACTTGCGGCTCTTTCCAAACTCCAACGAGCCGACGGCGGCTTTGCCTCCTATCCGGATGAGAAGTCATCCGACCCATACGCCTCTTTTGCCGCGCTCGCTGCGCTTGGCCGAGCAAAGAACGACGCCGTTGCGGTCGATATGGCGCGTTTTGGACGCGCGCAATCGTTTGTGGCCGCAGTCCTTGCCGACCCGGGGCAATACAAGTGGTGCGCGGATCGACGATGCAAGACGACGATGCGCCTGAACGCGCTCACCGCGCTTGCCGCAGCTGGCGATCGACGCACCACGTTTCTGGGCGATCTCTACGCCCATCCTAACGCGCTCGACATTTCGGATCGCGTACGGTTAGCTCGTTTGCTGAGCAACGTTCCCGGCTATCGCGCGCAAGCCGATTCGCTTACCGACGGAATCGATCAGCGTATCTACGTGACCGGCGCGACTGCGATCCTGAACGTTCCCGAACGCTACTCCTGGTGGAGCGCGCCGGCGGTGCTTCATGCCACGGCACTTCAACTCTTCATCGAACGGAGAGCCCCGGTCGAACGCACCGATGGTATGCTGCGCAGCCTGCTCGCACTTCGTCGCAACGGATCGTGGGGCTGCGCGTGCGAAAACGCCGCAGCACTTGCGGCCATCACCGATCTGCTCGTCCGCGATCGCACGCCGGTAAATTTCACCGCAACCGTGGCCCTCGGCGCGACCACGCTCGCGCGGGCAACGTTCGCCGGACCCAAGGCGCGGATCGTCACCAAGGACGTTCCGATCGTACAGCTTCCGCGCGGCACGACGACACTTGCGCTCGCGCGAACCGGGAGTGGAACGTTGCACTATGCCATCACGTACACGTATCGCGTCGTCGGGCCGCAGCGCGGCGTCCTCGCCGGCCTGCGCGTGACGCGCGCGGTTCGCGCGCCGAATGCCGATCCCGTGCTCGCCTCGATGGGCCTCGCGTTGCCGTCTGCGCCAACAACGCTCCCGGCCGCGCACGTCTACGATATAGGTCTGCAGATCATCACGGATCACCCGGTGGACCGGGTGATGATCGAGGATCCGCTTCCCGCCGGAATGGAAGCGGTCGATACGTCGTTTGCAACGACGAGCCCGACTGCCGCCGCACGCGGCGACAGCTGGACGATTGGCTACCAACAAATCCATCACGATCGCATCGAGGCATTCGCCGACCGGCTCGGGCCAGGCATCTACGAATTGCATTACCTCGTGCGGACCGTTACGCCCGGAACCTTCGCTTGGCCGGGCGCGCGAGCGCGCCTAGCAGATCGTCCCGAAGAGTTCGGCCGCAGCGCAGCAACGACGCTAATCGTGCATTAGCCGCGCGGTCAACACCCATGTTGCAGACCCGCCACCGTTGCCGGCCCGCGCGTCGAACTCGCGCTTGCGACCTACGAAGCCGGGTGGATGGCGGTGATGTCGTCGATCGCAACGACGGTCGCCTCCTCGGCGGGCGTCTCGAGAATGTCGCCGATGAGCGCGTAGACCGTCTTATCGCCGAGCAGCGGCTGGTTGATATAGCCGGTCACGGTGCAGGCCGACGTAGCAACTGAGACTTTGCGATCGCCGTGCGCACGAAGTTGTTCGATAGTGTTGTTCATAGCGCAGATTTAGACGCCTACCCTGGGAATTTATCACGGTGGCCGCGGGGAGCTCACAGCCGGGCATAAGACGAATGGTAGGCCCCTCAAGCTCCCTTGGGCCGCCTCGAAGCGCTGCAACGTCGCTATCGGTTGTTAGAAGCGCGGACCCCAGCCGTAGTGCAGACCAGAGCTTGCGGCTTGCGGCCACGCTAGCGTCGATTTCGTCGAGGTCGAGGGCGTCAATCTCTTCGGCCGCGGATGAGCTGATCGTCTGATTGGGTGTCTTCATGGTGGCTACTCCTTGTGAACTTAGCCTAGGGCCCGGACAACGGAGTGCGTCGATCGAGGCCTTCGGCGAGTTGTAGCGCACCTCTGGTTCATGCGTATTTTGAGCGCCAATGTCAACGGACTGCACGGCGCGGTAACCAATGGCTTCTTCACGATGCCGCATGTCCTCGAAGCCGACGTTCTCTGTTTGCAGGGGACGCGCTGCGAAGATGCCGCTGCAGTCGGTACGGAACTCGGGTATCACGCCCTCGCTGTCGATCGCGCATCGCACGACGAGACGGAGAAAGGGGACCGCGGCGGGGTGGCAATTTTCGCAAAGCAGCCGCTGAGCGCACGCGAGGTCGACGGGCCCGAAACGCTTGCGAGTAGCGGCCAGTTCATATCATGTACGCTCGGCGGTTTTGCCATCGCGTCGGTGTACGTGACGATGGATGCACAGCCGCGGCAATTTCCGTCGCTGGCCGCACTCTTCGCGAAGCTGGCAGCGGAAGCGGGCGGTGCCGTCATTTGCGGCGATATGAATACGTTCCGCGACGGGCACGACGCGTGGAATTTCGCCGAGAGTTCAAACAAGAACGGTTACGGTTGCGACCCGACCGCGATGACCTGGTTCGCCCAGACCTTCCAGGCGGGTTGGATCGACGCGATCGGCCTCGACTACAAACCGCGGCCGCTCTACACGTGGTGGTCGCGGAACGAACTCTACCATCGCGGGGATGGAACGCGCCTCGACTACATTCTGCTCTCGCCAAGCCTTGCTATGCGGCTTACAACCGGTTCCGCTCAGGTGTCGTCACAAAAGCGGTTCGGCGGTCACGCGCAAATTGCCGTATCGATCGGCGAGGGCTAATCGCCGACGTCAGTCAGCCGAAAACGAGCGATTCGGCGAGCATCGACGAAAGTTTTGCCAAGAGTTGGTTTCCGGTCGCCTCGGCCGAGGCCGAACGGCATCGGGTCCTGTGAAATCTTCAGCGTCCCGTTGAATTCCGGATATGGCCCGCTCGTCAACGGCTTCCATCAGATGTCCATCATGTGGTAGCCGGTAAACGTCGACTTCTCGCGTACGCGAACCTCAACGTTCGTTTCGATATACGGATCACCCATAGCGATCCCGAGCGCGAGCGTCCCGACGCCGTCCTTAAGGTGTGCATACAGTCGCTTGGGAGTATCCGCGAAGCGGCACTCGACCGTCGTGTACGTGTGAATTTGGCTCATACGTCCGTGATCGCTCGGTCGTGGGAACTCCGCGTGAACGGGGTGCCGATCGGCTCTTCACGTCCGCTTCACGAGGCAAAAACCGCTACGAATAGCCGCTGCGGTGGAACCTCAGACCCGGACCCCGCGTTGACCGGGTAACACCCTGCACGAGGTATCTAAATGTTCAAGAAATCGCTCCAAGTACTTACCATCGCCGCGCTTGCTACATTCCCCACCATGGCAAGCGCGCAATCGGCCGGCACCACGCTCCTGCCCTCGCAAACCGTCATCAACGGGACAATCGAGCAATCCCTCAACAGCAAATCGGCGAACGTCCAAGATCCGTTCGTGCTCGATGTCCAGGGGCCGTATCCGGCCGACGACCAGCGCTTTGCCAATGCCCGCGTGTATGGCCATGTCGCGACGGTCACACATGCGACGACGACCAAGAAGGGCGCGGTTACGCTCGCGTTCGACCGGCTCGTGCTCGCGAACGGAACCACTGCATCGCTCCAGGGCCAAACCATCTCGATCGACGCACAAGGCAACAAAGCCAATAAGACCGTGAAGACGATCGCCGGCGCGGCAATCGGTCAGGTCCTAGGCAATTACATCGGCAAGCACATCGGTACGAATATCGGCGGCGCGGTCGGCGCCATCGGCGGCGGCGTTATTGCGGCCAATTCCGGTCAAAACATCACCGTCGCACAAGGGTCGAAAGTCCAGTTGCAGACGACCGCACCCGCAACGGTGCTCTCGCTGCGGCAGTCGGGACCGGGCCCGACGACTACGCCCTACCGGTAATTCCTACTCCGTCTGATCCTATCGCCGAGTGCAGCCGGATGCTGCTCGGCGATTTTCTTCCGCGCCAAGTGCTGTGCCTACACTTCACGAGACCGCTAGCACTCTTGGTCGCGAATGTTATCTACGCGCCCGAAGTGATTGAACGAGACGATGAACGACCTTAGGCGTGCGCCCCGTTGAGCGCAACCGCGAAGACGATCCATCCGGCGACGAACGCGAGGCCGCCGAGCGGCGTGATCGCGCCGAGTTTGCGAATACCACTGAGCGCTAGGGCATAAAGGCTGCCGCAGAACACGATCATCCCGGCGAGCAACAGCCATCCCGCGAGGGTCGCCGTCGATCCGCTTGCGACGTGCGCAGCTGAGGAGATACCAACGGCCAGCAGTCCGAGCGCGTGGATAAAATGATAAAAGACAGCGCGTTCGTAGATACCGGTCGCGTAGTCATCGAGCCGATCCCGTAAGGCGTGCGCGCCGAAGGCACCGATCAACACCGCGAGTGCCAAAAGAATCGCGCCGACAACACTCCAATTTATCACGCGTTTCGCCTTTGACGTCGAAGGACGGGAGTCTTCGAAGTTCGAGTAAATCGTACTCGCTCGGAAGTTGATGAAGCAGCGTGCGAAGCGTGGATCGTGCGAGCGACTCGATGTGTTCGAATGAAATCATCACGTCGCGATAGATTTTGTTGCTACCGTAGTCGAGCGGTCCCAGGGCCACTTTCTTGTCGATATAGGTAGCGCCGTCGATCAGACGGACACGGATCGATCTTTCTTGCCGATGGCAGCGTTCTCATAACCGAGTACGCGGCGGGAATCGGAGAAACGATCGAAGTGTGTCGTGCGAGAGCGACGGGTCGTGCCTCCCGGACCACGTTCGCGTCAAGGAATTGACCTATGGAGCACGTGACCCCAAACGCCTCACGCCGAACCTCTGCTCGCAGCGCCGGCTCCTCGATGATGCACTCATGAAAAACGTGCGCCGCGGAGGCGTCGTTCGATTCGATGGTGGTCGATGGGTCCATGCGGCCACGGAAATGGACCGACCCGGCACGTTCCGCGTTCTTATTGTCGCTCCGAACGGATTGGCTGGTTACGTCTGTCGGCAAACGCTCCTAGAAAATCCACCGCTTCCTATCTTAATCACCTTGTGACGTGAAGCAAGGCGCCTGCTACCACCTTGCGAATCTCCGTCGTTGATGAATCACGGCAGGCTTTTCGGACGCTTCTTTTCTCGCATCGCCGGAGCGGGGGCCGCGCTTGCGATTGCTGCGCTCGTAGGGAGCTCGACGCCGGCTTTGGCAAAGGCGCGCATCGTTGCGATTCTGCCCCTCGATGCCGGCGTCACCACGAAGGGCGCCGCCGAGCACTACACGGATTCGATCGTCTCCCGGCTTGCAGCGTATCCGGGCTATGATGCCGTTCGCTTGAATGCAGGCCAAGAACCACAGGAAAGCGCTGCAAAAATCGGCGCCGATGTCTACGTCGTCGGCGAGTTCGATAAAAAGGGTGACGTCCTCACGATTTCGCTCGAATCGTTCAGCGTCACCACCAATCAGTTTTTGGGTAACCTCGTCGTGTCCGCGACGGATCTCGACGTGCCCGCTACGATCGATTTTACGCCGCTTTTCGGCAAGTCGGCCGGCGCCACGTCAACGCCGGCACCGCTCCAATCGATCGACCCGATCGCGATGCAATCGGCTGCAACGCCGCCGGCGTCGCTCGAAGCAAGCCCCGAGCCGACAGCGTCGCGCGCACCACAACCCAAAGCGCAGCCGCAGCAAAAGATCGAACGCAAACCCGCTAGGCCGCAACAGCGCGACACGCGCCAGAACATGAAGCCGCAACCCAAAGCGACCGCGAAGCTGAAGCCCCGTCCAACGCCATCACCACGTCCAAGCGCGCGTCCGACGGCGCGTCCGACGACAACGCCGCAACGCCAACAATCACCGAACCGGAACACCAACTCACCGCACGGTCCAGCTCGAGCACCGCAGGCGCGTCCGCCGGCGCCGCGTCCGAACGACAAGCCCAAAGTCGTCGCACCGCTACCGACGCCAACGGTCGAGCCGACACCTGTGCCGACTCCGATCCCTAGTCCGGCGCCGCTAGCCACTTCGGCGTCGACCGCGCTCACAAATATGCGCGCGTTTACACTGATTCCGCTGCAATCGCCCGACGGTGATTCGATAACCAAACGCGACCCGTTGCTCGATCAGTCGACGCTCGATCTCTCGCGTCGCTTCGCCGCATCGCGCTACTCGATCTCGATCGGCCCGACGAAAGATCGCGACGAAGCCTCACGCGATGCCGCGACCCTCTGCCGCGATTCGAGTAGCGCCGGGGTCATCGTCGGGACGATGAAATACGATCTGAAGAAAGCGGGGCTGAACCGCCTCATCAATAAAAATGCAACCGACGCGATTACGCGGGTGGACATCCGGCTGACGTTGCTCGACTGCGCCGGAAAATTCGTATGGAAAGGCCAGTCGGTAAAGAATCTCGCCGACATCCCGAAACCCGCAAGCGGCGACCCGGACGCCGTCGAGGCCGCGATCACCGAACTCGTTGCCCTCTTTGAAACGCGCACCTAATGCTGCCCAGGAGATCACCGTGAATTGCCCATCGTGCCAGACACCACTCTTGCCCGGCGCAAAATTTTGCGCGGGTTGCGGCGCTCCCGTCCCGCATGCAACAACGGTGGGTTCGTATACGGAGCCGATCCCGGAATCTGATAATCCGAAAGCCCCGATCACGATCGGCGACATGACGATCCTCGTCAAAGGCGAGTTGGTACCGGTCGTCGATGTGGAACTCGGTTCACGCCAATCGGTGTACTTCGAGCATCACATTCTGCTGTGGAAACAGCCGAACGTAACCCTCGGCTTTCTCGGCTTACAGAACGCGGCAAAACGCTTCTTCTCCGGTCTGCAGATCTTCATTTCAACCGCGCAAGGCCCGGGCAATATCGCCTTTTCTCGCGAAGCGCCGGGCCAGGTCGTCGCTATGCGTCTGCGCCCCGGTGAGGCAATCGACGTTCGCGAGCATCAGTTTCTGCTCGCATCGAGTTCCGTCGACTACGACTTCTATTGGCAGCAGGGTTTAGCAAACGTGCTCTTCTCGCGCGCCGGCCTCTTCATCGACCGCTTCACCGCGCGCGAAGAGGGTGTGCTGCTCCTCCACGGCTACGGAAACGTTTTCGAAAAGACGCTCGCACCCGGCGAAATGCTCGATGTCGAGCCCGGCGCGTGGCTCTGGAAGGACGCTAACGTCCGTATGGACACCGTCTCGGTCTTGCAATCGGGCGGCGGCGGCGGGTTGATGGGCGCGCTTGGCGCATTCGTCGGCGGCGCATCGATGATGATGAATCGCTTCACCGGCCCGGGCCGCGTTGGCTTGCAATCGATGACCTATCACGAGCCCGCTGCCGAGGGGGCTCAGCAAGCAGGCGGTCAGAGCAACATCGGCGGCGTGATCGGATCTCTCTTCGGGAATCGCCAATAGCGGAAATTCCATGAAATCGGTATGAAAATCGTTTCGGAGGTCGATCTGCCCGGGTAAGGTTCACACGTGAAAACCTTGCTCGCACTCCTGATCTTTCTCGGCTTCACCTCACTTGCCGCGTTGGCTGCCAGTCCTGCGACGCTGAACCTCACGGTCACAACCGCCGGTGTGCAGGCGCAGACCCAGGATCGCTACGCTGCCAACGCCTCCGTTGCGGTGGACGTGAAATCCGATGCCTCACTCCACATCAAAGCTGTTGCCGCAATCCTGATCGGACCCTCCGGCAGCAGGCTCCGCGTCCCGCTTGCGGCGATCGGCAACGGCCGCTTTAGCGGCACCCTCACGCTCAGCGAGCCGGGCTCCTACTCGGTTGCCCTGAGCACACAGCTCGGCGGCGCCTCGATCGATTCCGGCCCAATCTCACTCAACGTCGTCGCTGCGGCATCGGTCCCGCAACACGTCGAATGGGCCGCGTTTGGCATCGTGCCGGTGATCGGTTTCGCGTTCGTCAGATTGCTCAACCGCCGCGCTGCGTAGCCTCTAGCTTACGTAGCTGACGTTGACGGAATAGCCGAGGGCCTCGGCGCGACCGAGCATGCCGAGAACTTTATCGATGTCAGCATCGACCGTCTGAATTTCGACGGCCGTAATCCCGACAGGGGCGGCGTTCGCCCACAAAACGCGTCGCGCGGTTTGGAACGCGGCGCGCAGACGCTGCGGTGATGCCTCGAGAACCGGCCAGTCTTCCATCGATGCGGCGGGGACGATGCGCCACCCGTCGCCGGAGGTTGAATCTTCGTCCGTATACGCGTGCGGAACCGCCGCGAGCACGTCGAGTTGTGCGCGGTCGATCGCGCTGAGTGTCAGATCGGCCTCGCCCAGGCGCAACACGTAGCGATAAAACGCAGAATTCGCCACGGTGCAGATGCCAGCCGCGGACCCGACACTCACATGCACCATATCAGCCACCCTTCGCGTGCCCGGCCAGCGCCCCTCTCGCTCACTCGGTTCGCAGCAGTATGCCTTTGAGCGCCCCTAGCGATACAGGCTCGCGAGCAGCACGTAGTGATACGGAAAGAGCCGCTCCAAACGCACGATCAAACCCGCGTTCGCTAACCGCTTTTTTGCTTGATCGACACTGTAGACGTGATCCTGCGGCGGTCCCACGGGACGTTCGATCGCGTTCCAATCGGCGACGAGCACCGTGCCGCGCGCATCGAGAGACTCGGCCAGCGACTCGAGCGCCGCATCGCCGAGTTCGTGCAGCACGTTGACGGCCAGAATCGCATCGACGTCTTGCAACTCGGCGAACCCGGCCGGATCGATCACCTGAACGTTCGCGGCGTTGAGGAGCGCCTTGCGTTCGCGCAGACGTTGGAGCATCGGCTCTTGTTCGTCGAATGCGAAGATGTGCAGGTCTTTGCGTGACTCGGCGAGTTTGAACGCGAGGTGCCCCGTCCCCGCGCCGAAATCGACGACCCGCGCGCGCTCGGGTGCATCGAGCAGCGCGAAGATATCCGGGGCGGGCAGCCACGCCTCGCGCGCGTCGTCGTCGAGCGCCGCGGCGCGCGCTGGGTCGAAACGATGCGGTTGTTTTGCGCCGTGTCGGTCGTCCATTACGTCAACTCCGAAATGCGCACGCCGTCGGTTGCAATCGCAAGATCGAACGCGCGGCTTTCTACGCCGTGCTTTTTGAAGATTGCAACGAATGCCTCGCCGATCGACCTGCCGTCGCCCTCGACTAAGGCAATCACCGACGGTCCCGCTCCCGAGAGCGCGACACCCAAAAGCACCGGATCCCGGTGCACGAGCATCGCATCGAGACCCGGCACGAACGATGCACGATACGGTTGGTGGATGCGGTCGTCCATCGCGACGCGTAAGAGATCGATCCGTCCGGCGGCGAGCGCGGCGCCGAGTAAGCAGGCGCGCTGGATATTGAACACCGTATCGCTCTTGGCGTACGACGTCGGGAGAATCGCACGTGCCTTGACTGTCGGCATCTCGATCTGCGGCGTCACGACGATCGCGCGCATCTGCGGCGGCGGCGCGATCCGCACGTACGAGGGGGGCGCACCGATCGTTTGCGCCGCGACGACGATCCCGCCAAAAAAAGCGGGTAGGCCGTTGTCGGGATGCCCTTCGATTTCGGTGATGATCTGCGCGAGCTGATCGTCGCTCGGACGCTTCGCTGCGAGGTGCGCGCCAATGGCGACGCCGAGTACGGCACCTGCGGCGCTGCCGCCCAGACCTTTGCCGAGCGGAATTTCGTTTGCGATCCGCAGCTGCAGCGACGGAACATTTGCCGCGCCGAGTACGCGTGCGATGCCGCGCGCGATCTCATCCCGCAGCCCGTCGTGCGTCGGTGCGTACGAACCGCTGAACTCCCACGACGTCTGGTTTGCCGGCGAAACGTCGGCAACGATTCGCAGTTCGAGCGCGAGTCCCGCAGTATCGAAACCAGGGCCGAGATTAGCGCTCGACGCCGGCACCGAGATGCGAAACGGTCTACGCGCGTGTTGCGGCAACAGCGACGGCATCGATACGGTCGAACAGATCGGCTTCATCGCGCGCGCGCGCGATCCGATTGGCGAAGATCGCGGTCGACCCGTGATACTCCGCGCTGTAAGACGGATCTTTGAGCACGTGGCCGGTGAGAACGAGCACGACGTCATCGCCCGCCTCGATCGTGCCGCGTTCGCGCAGCAAGCGCAGTCCCGCAAGCGACGCCGCCGAAGCGGGTTCGCAGCCGATGCCGTCGCGTCCGACGATCGCCTTGGCATCAGCGATCTGCTCGTCGCTCACGGCGAGGGCGGTGCCGCGCGCGATCTGCACTTCCGCGAGCGCCTTCTTCCACGATGCCGGCGCACCGATCTTGATCGCGGTCGCCGTCGTTTTCGCAATGACCGGGATCATCTCACCCCCATCGAGCACGACGCGCGCGAACGGTGCAGCGCCGCTCGCTTGGACGACGGCAAGACGCGGCAGACGGTCGATCAAGCCGAGCGCGAGCGCCTCGCGGAAGCCTTTGCCGAACGCGCTCGTGTTGCCCATGTTGCCGCCCGGCAGAACGACCCAATCGGGGACGCGCCAATCTCGCGCTTCGAGCAACTGAAACGCTGCGGTTTTTTGCCCTTCGATCCGATACGGATTGATGCTGTTGACGATTGCGATGCGGGTGGGATCGAGGCGACGGACCATCTCGAGTGCGGCATCGAAATCACCGTCGATCGCGATCACCGTTGCGCCGTAGTCGAGCGTCTGCGCGACCTTGGATTCGCTGATACCTTTGGCGGGGACGAGCACGACCGGCACGATACCCGCGCGCTTACCGTAGGCGGCCATCGCGGCTGCCGTATTACCGGTGCTCGCGCAGATACATGCGCGTGCGCCCATCGCCTTCGCGCGTGAGACGGCCATTGTCATCCCGGCATCCTTGAACGAGCCCGTCGGATTCATGCCTAAGTGAAGGTACGAGAGCGCATCGATGTGGGCGTACGACGCAGCCGCCGGACCGTCATACAGCGGCGCCATATTTTCGCGCAACGTGACGATCGCACCGTGCGGAATCTCCGGCAACAATTCCCGATAGCGCCAAACGCCGCTCTGATCGATGTGGGCGTTCGAAGAGCGCCGCTCGCGTAACCGCGCGCGAATCGTCGTCGCATCGTCTACCGAGGAATCGAGCACGAATGCCAGCAGACCGCCGCAGACCGCGCATGCAATCTGGGTCGGATCGGCAGCGCACGCGCACTCGCTACAGCGAAGTTCCACGAGCGCCTACTCGATGCCGATCGCGCGGGTGATCGCACCTTCGGATGCGGATGACACGAGCACGGCGTACTTCGCAAAAACGCCGGTACGATAGTTCGGCGGCGGCGCGGTCCATGCGGCGCGGCGTTTCGCTAGCTCCGCCGCCGGGATGTCGACGTCGATGCGCCGACGCTCGATATCGATCGTGATGATGTCGCCGTCGCGCAGCGAACCGATCGGACCGCCGAGTGCGGCTTCGGGCGCGATATGACCGATCATCAAACCGCGCGTTGCGCCGCTGAAGCGTCCATCGGTGATAAGCGCGACGGATTCACCGAGCCCCTGGCCGACGATCGCGCCCGTCACGCCAAGCATCTCGCGCATGCCGGGGCCGCCGCGCGGTCCTTCGTAACGAATCACGACGACGTCGCCCGCAACGATCTTGCGCGCGTCGATCGCCGCCATCGCATCTTCTTCACGATCGAACACGCGCGCCGGACCCCGGTGGTAAGGACGCTCGTGTCCGGCAACTTTGACGACCGATCCATCGGGTGCAACCTCACCGCGCAAAATGACGAGTCCGCCCGTCGACTTGAACGGCTTGTCGGCAGTGCTAACGACGACTTGCCCCGGTGTTTCCACGGCGCTAGCGACTTCTTCACCGAGCGTACGACCCGATGCGGATAGGGTCGTGGTGTGAATGAGTCCGGCCTCGGCCATCCGTTTTGCAATGAGCTGAATGCCGCCCGCGCGATCGACATCGACGGCGGTGTACTGGCCGCCCGGACGGAGATCGGCGATGATCGGCGTTCGGCGCGAGATCTCATCGAAGTCATCGATCGAGAGCGGAACGCCGGCTTCGCGCGCCATCGCGAGCAAATGCAGCACGCTGTTGGTCGACCCGCCGGTCCCCGCGGCCGCTGCAATCGCATTCTCGAATGCGTCGCGCGTGCAGAGTTGACGCGGCGTGATTCCCCGCCGCAAGAGTTCCATCACCAGGTGTCCGGCGCGCACGCCCTGTTCTTCTTTGCGCGGATCGGTCGCGGCCGGTGAGGCACTTCCGATCGGTGAGAGCCCGATGAATTCCATCACCATCGCCATCGTGTTCGCGGTAAATTGACCGCCGCAGGCCCCGGCACCGGGACAGGCGTGGTCTTCGATATATTTCAAACGTGCGTCGTCAATTTTTCCCGCCGCATGCGCGCCGATCGCCTCGAACACGTCGCCGACGGTGATGTCCATGCCCTCGGGATTCTTGCCGGGCATGATCGTTCCGCCGTAGAGGATCAGCGAGGGCACGTCTAAGCGCAAGAGAGCCATCGCCGCGCCCGGACCGGTTTTATCGCAGGCAACCAGCGCCACGATCGCATCGAACATGTACCCGCGACCGGCAAGTTCGATCGAATCGGCGATCACTTCGCGGCTCACGAGCGAGGCCTTCATGCCCTCCGTGCCCATGGTAATTCCGTCGCTGATCGCGATGGTATTGAATTCCATCGGCGTCCCGCCGGCCTCGCGAATGCCCGCTTTGACGAATTCAGCGAGGCCGCGCAGATTGTATCCGCACGGCATCGTACCGATCCAGGTGTTCGCGATCCCGACGATCGGCTTGCGTAAATCCTCATCGTTAAAGCCGATGGCTTTATACATCGCACGCGCTGCCGCGCGATCGCGGCCCTCGGTGATGACGGCGCTGCGGGCTTTGGGATCGTAGCTCATGTGCGACCTTTCGCGCGCTAGTGGCCCAGCCCTTGGCAGTCACCCGAGGGATTGTCGGCGCGGAATGCAAGTCCCCAAAGCATGTTTTCCGATTTTCGCATCGTACGGGACACGCGCTGGATCGAAGCGATCAGCGACCCGCGCCGCGCGGCAAGTGCCGCTCTCGCACCAGTCCTTGGGAGCCTGCGCGGGAAACGTGTCGCGGTCACTGCAGGCAGCCGCGGAATCTCGAACATCGGTGAAATTCTCGCAGGCGCGGTGGGCGCGGTTCGTAGCGCCGGCGGCGATCCGTTTGTGGTTGCGGCGATGGGCTCGCACGGCGGCGGTACGGCCGAGGGTCAGCGCGAAATTCTCGCCCATCTCGGTGTGACCGAAGCGAGCGTGGGCGCACCGATCTCAACGGAGATGGACGTCGTCGAACTCGGCACGACCGCGCACGGCGTCGCGGTCTGCACGGATCGAGCCGCGGCGAACGCCGATGCGATCCTCGTCGTCGGGCGCGTGAAACCGCATACGGATTTCAGCGGCACCATCGAAAGCGGGCTTCTCAAGATGCTCGCAATCGGTCTTGGAAAAGCCGTCGGTGCAAAACGCTACCACGCCGCGTTTGCCAAACACGACTACGAGTCGATCATCCGCGAAGTTGCGACGCTCAACTTGGAGAAGCTGCCGATCGCCGCGGGTCTGGCGATCGTCGAAGATCATCGCGGCAATACGAATACGCTCGAAGGCATCGCTCCCGCGGCGTTCGTACGCGAAGAAGAGCGTCTGCTCGTCCATGCACGCGACCTACTCTCGCGACTCCCATTCGCCAACCTCGACCTGCTCGTCATCGATGAGATGGGCAAGAACTACTCGGGCACCGGCATGGACACCAACGTCACCGGACGGGCCGTCGACGGCCGCAGTCAGAAATCGCCGACGCCGGTGATCGATCAACTCTTCGTTCGCAAACTCAGCCCGCATTCCGACGGCAACGCCAACGGCATCGGTCTTGCGGATTTCTGCACCAAGACGCTCGCCGACTCGATCGATTGGCCGACGACGTATCTCAACGTGCTCACCGCCGCACAGCCGGCCTGCGCGCGTCTGCCGGTCGTGTGCGCGAGCGATCGCGAAGCGATCGAATACGCACTCGTGGCAGCGGGGATCGACGACCCGCGCGAAGCGCGCATCGTGCGCATCGCCAACACCTTGCACATGGACACGCTCGTGGCATCGGAGCGCGCGCTCGCCGATCTCGAAAATATCGAGCGGTACTCCGTTGAGGATCGGATCGATGCGTTTGCCTTCGATCGGGACGGCAACATTCCGCCGATCGCTATGATCGCGCACTCGGACGTCGTCTAAGCGGATATGATCGATACCCCGCGCGGCTTCACGGGCTCCGACATTCCACCGGACGACGTTTTCAATCAGTGCGTGCGCTGCGGGCTGTGTCTTCCCACATGTCCGACCTACGTCGAAACGCTCGTCGAGACATCGAGTCCGCGCGGACGCATCGCGCTCATAAAATCGGTCGCGGAAGGGCATCTCGATCTTTTGAGCCCCGGTTTCGTGCATCAGATGTCGGAGTGCTTGGATTGCCGGGCATGCGAGGCCGTGTGTCCCTCTGGCGTCGCCTACGGCCAGCTGCTCGAACCCGCCCGCACGCAGATCGTGCGCGCGACCGCCGAGTCGCGGCCGGTCGGTCAGCGGCTCGTCCGCGCCGTCGCCGTCGGCTGGCTCTTTTCCAACCTTTGGCTCATGCGCATCGTGGGCTTCTTGATCCGCTTCTATCAGAAGTCGGGTCTGCAGTCGTTCGCGCGCTCGCGCGGCATTTTGCGCGCGCTCAACCTCGACAAACTCGAAGCGATGGCCCCGACGATGAGCGATCGCTTTTTCGTGCCCAAAGGCCAACGCTGGAAAGCCGAAGGCACGCGTAAAGCGACGGTCTTCATGCACGCCGGTTGCGTGATGCAGATCGCGTTTGGCGAGGTCGATGAGGCGACCGTTCGCGTCTTGCAAAAAGCCGGTTGCGACGTCGTCGCCCCGGCAGCGCAAGGCTGTTGCGGCGCGATCACCATCCACGCGGGCGAGATGGATCGCGGCCGCGAGCTTGCAAAAGTCAACATCATTGCGTTTGAAGAGAGCGCGGCCGACTACTACATCATCAACGCCGCGGGCTGCGGCTCCTCACTCAAAGAGTACGGGCACCTCTTTGCTGCGGACCCGATTTGGGCCGATCGAGCGCGCGCTTTTAGCGAACGCGTGCGCGATGTGACGGAATTCCTCGATGAGATCGGCATCTCGCCGGATCTCGGCCGCATCGAGGCGGTCGTCACCTATCAGGAACCTTGTCATCTTGCCCACGCGCAGCGTATCACGACGGCCCCGAGGCGCCTGCTGGCGCAGATTCCCGGCCTCGTGCTCCGCGAAATGTCAGAGAGTTCGCTCTGCTGCGGGAGTGCGGGCGTGTACAACGTGACCGAGCCCGAGATGTCCGAACGACTGCGCACGCGCAAGATCGAACGCATCGCCGAGGTCAAACCGCAAATCGTCGCAACGGCGAATCCCGGTTGCGCGTTACAGATAACGAACGGTTTGCGAGCTGCGGGTCAAGCGATCGAGGTCGCGCACGTCGTGACGCTCCTCGACCGCTCGTACGCAAACTATAGGTCGGTTACGCGGCCCTTGTCGGCGATGGCTGAGGCCACGTCCGCGTAAACGCCGAACACTTTGAGCAGGCCGGTGATGCGCAGCAAACGCAGAATCTGACCTTCCTTAACCACGAGCCGCACGTCGCCGTCGAACTCTTTTGCGCGACGCTGCGCACCGATCAGGGCACCGAGCCCCGTCGAGTCGATGAATTCGACTTTGGCCAGATCCACCACGAGTTTGTGGTTTCCGCGTTCGCTTGCCTCGACGAGCGCAACGCGTACCGTCGGTGACGTCGCGATATCGAGGCTCCCGGTAAGCTCGAAAACGTTCATCCCCTCTTCGGAGCGGACGTGGATCGAGAGATCTTCATGCGACATCATCAGCGTTACCCTTCGTATTCGCGCCACTGTACTATGGAGCCGTCTTCATCGAACGACACGATGGCGCATCCCGCACGTTCGAGCCAGTCACCAGTCCGACCCTTGAGGCGGAAGCGGTAGACGACCGCACCCCTCCTGCCCGCGATCAAGTACTCGTCTACCATAAATTCCCATTGTGGTCCATCGCGGAAAAATCGGGTGAAGTGCTCGAGGATCGCTTCGCGCCCGACGACGGGGTCCCGCCCGGCCTCGCGGTACGTCGCATCGATCGTAAAATGTGCGCATGCGTGGAGCGCGTCACCGCGCCGCCACGCATCCACGAGCGAATCGAGCCGCGCCTGTAGACCCTGCATCATGTTCGCAGGACCACCCGGGCATGACTGCCTCCACCCGGACGCAAGGTCACGCTGAAATCCTCGGCGAGCGCGCCGATCAGGAACAGCCCGCGACCCGACTCGCTGTAAATGTCGGGCGGCAGCCGCGGTGCAAATGCAAACCCGGGCCCGCGGTCGCGAACGTGCAAGACGGGACGCCTGCCGACCCACTCGAGGACGATCTCTGCGGGGCCAGGTGCGTAGCGCACGAGATTGCCCACGAGCTCAGCGAAGATCAATTCGGCAACGTTGACATGGGCGGGGGAATAGTTGCGGGCGAGGAGCGCCGCGACGAGCGACCGACGCGTTTGCTCTGCGACCTGCGCATCGATTACCTCGATCGACCAGGTCAGCGCGCTCGGCCGCTCTCCCACGCGCACGACGAGAATCGCGACGTCGTCGCGCGAGCCTTCGACGAGCACCGAATCGTGCAGTTCCTTTGCCGGATCGGGCGACGACATGATCGCGTCGCTTTGCACCGCTACGTCCAACCGACGTTGCCCCTCGATGATCTCGTGCGTCGATTCGATCAAACCGTCGGTGTAGAGCACGAGCGTCGAGCCCGTCTCCAGCGTGACGAACGGTGAGTCGTGCTCTTCGCGCTCGTAGAGGCCGAGCGGCAAGCCGCGATTTTGCAGCAACTCGATGGAACGGTCCGCGTGCAAAACGATAGGCGGCGGATGCCCGGCAGAACGATACGTTATCGTCCCGCCGAGCGGTTCGATGACGCCGACGAACGCCGTCACAAAACGGTTTGGCGCCTCCGAGCGCAGCGTTCGATCGGCGGCCTCGAGCATGAGCGCGGGATCCGCGTGCACTTGCGCCACGCCGCGAATCGCTTGGCGAACGTTGGCCATCGTGATTGCGGCGGCAAGCCCCGAACCCGCAACGTCGCCGATCGAAACGACGATGCGTCCGTCGATGAGTTGGAACGCGTCGTACCAATCTCCGCCGACGAGCGCCTCCGCCCGGCCCGCCTCATAAATCGCGCTGAATTCGAAGCCGGGAACGTCCGGCAGCCGCGCGGGCAACGCACCGCGCTGAAAACTTTCGGCGACGCGCCGCTCGCGCTCGTACAGATACGCACTTGCGATCGACGGCGCCACGCGCCGTCCGAACTCGCGATAGAACGGCAGGTCCAGTGGATCGAAATGCCGCCCACCGGGCGACATGCACAGGCCGAGCGTTCCACGTGCGGTCGCATCATCGCCGAACGGAATCACAAGGACGGATTGAAAGCCGATCTCCCAGACGATCGGAAAAATATCAGGATGCACCACGCGTGCGGCATCCTCGTAGGTTGCGCGCTCGTAGAGCAGCGGTTCGCCGATCCGCACGGCCGCAGGCGAGCCGATGCTTTGCGAACCGTCAGCATAGATCGAGCCGATCAGCGCCTGTAACCGCGCTCCCATAACGGGATCGCGATGCACGGTCGCGGCAATGCGCAGCGCCTTCTGTTCGTCCGCGATCGTGACGATGGCCCAGTCGGTATACGCGGGGCACACCGAGGCAAGCACTTTCTCCAGCACGTCCTGCACGACGAGCGAACCGGAGATGGCATTGCCGACATCCGCGTACACACGTGTATCGCGCGCGGCACGGCGTGAATCGTCGATATCGGTACTCGTCCCGTACCACTTCACCACCGTGCCGTCTGCATCGCGCAGCGCCACCGCGCGCGTGAGAAACCAGCGGTAGGCGTTATCCGCACCGCGCAGGCGTGATTCCATTTCGAAGTCCGCACCGGAGCGGAGGCTCGCGCGCCATGCGGCAAGATACGGCCCGATATCTTCCTCGTGATGGACTTGGCGCCAGCCGTCTTCGAGCGGGTCCGTCAGCGCTTGGCCGGTGTAACTGAACCATTTGCCGTTGAACCAATCGCACGCGCCCGTATCCGACGCCGTCCACATGAGTTGTGGGATCGAGTCGGCGATGAGATGGAACTGGCGTTCGCGGCGGCTCGCTTCGATGAGCGCCGATGCGTTGAGGCGCGCGTTTTCAATCGCAAGTGCAGCGCGCAATCCGATTTCCTCAATGACGCGCAGGTCGGCCTGATCGAACGGCGTGTAGTTCGTCGTGCGGAGCATCGTGAGCGCGCCGACGACGCGCGTGGGCGTTTGCAGCGGTGTCGCGACGATCGACCGGACGCCGACGACGCGCCACGCGGCGGCCCGGAGCTCGTCTTCGATATGCGCGTGGATAAATGCCTCATCGACCGTCGGTACGAACAAGGCGCGCCGGCGTGCCATCGACTCGGCGATGGGGTGACGATCGCCGCGGCTCGACGCCGTGAAGGCAGTAAGTGCGTCGTAGGCTTCTTGCGAGATCTCGGGCGACGTGACGACGAGCCGCCGGTATTGCCCCGCTTCTTCGAGATCGAAAAATGTGACGTCCGCAAGGCCGACGAGCGCCGCTTGCGCGAGGCGAGTCAACATCACATCAACGTCGTCGGCGGAGGTAAGGGCCGAACCGCTCTGTGCGAGGAAGGCTAAGCCGTCCATTGCGCGGTGCTGTGTATCGACGTCGGTTCCGGCACCATACCAGCGCACGATCGCGCCGTCGTCGTCGCGCTCGCACTCGGCGCGCGTCTCGATCCAGCGGTACGATCCGTCATAGCGACGCAGCCGCCACTGCAGTTGCATCGGTTCACCGGTGCGCAGCCGATCGGCCCACGTTGCGGAGAAAAGGTCGTAGTCGTCGGGATGGGCGTAGTTCGCCCAACCGCGCTCGAGCAACTCATCGGCCGGAACGCCGACGAGTGCCGCCCACCGTTCGTTGACGAAGTCGACTTGGCCGTCGGGACGTGCGGTGAAGAGCAAGGTCGGCGCATGCGAAGCGAGATCCCGCAGCGGCACTACGCGACCTTTAACAAGAACCTCGTCGATTTGAACGCGACCAGCGGTTTACCCGGGACATCGTCCGCCAATTATAGCGCATGGAAAGCCGAAGCTCGTGGGTTTGCGTTCCCGGCTCGCTGGGCAAGGGAGCGTCATTGCCGCTTCCGCCACTGCGGACGGCGTTTTTGGAGGACTATCATGGCCGGACTCGTTTGGGGAATCATTGTCGTGCTCTTCGTCCTGTGGCTACTAGGCTTCGCAATCCACATCGGCGGCGGACTCATCCACCTCTTACTCGTCGTCGCCGTCATCCTGCTGGTATTCAACCTACTAACCGGCCGCGGCGCCAGAATCTAAGACCACCAACTCAAACAATAAGAGACCGGCCTTCACGGCCGGTCTCTTCACTGCGGCGAAACTCATATTCCTCGCACAGGACCATCGCGCCAAACCCGAATCGAGGCGGGGAGTACATCTGGGGTAGCTGGACTCGAACCAACGCATGCCAGGATCAAAACCTGGTGCCTTACCAACTTGGCGATACCCCATCGCAATGGCGCGACATTTTCGCTTCGCGCCGAATGACGCCGTTCCTACAGACTACGTTCGCGCGATCGGAAAAAACCGGTCGCACAAGCGTGTGACGACGGGAATTGCGAAGAGTTCCCCTTTGCTCGCACGTGAAGCGTACGCGATCGAGACGAGAATCAAACTGACGCCGACGACCAGATCGACGGCGATTCCGACGCTGTAGAGCAGAATCGTCGCTCGCGTCCCGATCCCGGGCCACGCGACGATCAGAATCAACGGTAAGGCGAGCGATGCAAGAAACAACAACGTCCCGAGCATGCCGAGGATCGCTGCCTGTCGTGCGTGCAGACGAGACCAAAATGTCTCGCCCTCGCTGCGGACCAGATCGAGGAGCGCAACGGGCCACACGAGGTAGCCAAGCGCCGCGCGACCGTGATCGTCGTTACTGGGCTGCGACTCGTTTCGCGCCGAGGTAACGAGAACGCCAGTATCCTTCACTTAACGCAGAGACCGTGACGCCGTGGCTGGAACTTGCATGAACGAACTTTCCATCACCGAGATAAATTCCTACGTGCGACGGTCCGCGTTCGTACGTTTGGAAGAACACCAGGTCGCCGGCGATCATCGTACCATCGACCGGTCTGCCTGCGGCATATTGCGCGTCCGCGGTGCGCGGCAGGCGATGGCCGAGCATCGCGAAGACGTGCTGAACATAGCCCGAGCAGTCAAACCCGTTCGTCGAGGTACCACCGAAGACGTACGGGACGCCGATGAAGCGCAAGGCATTGCGGGTCAGGTTGGAGGCGATCGCCGTCGTGCGGGCCGCGATGTGCGCGGCAAAACGGCGGAGGGGGCTCAAGGCTGCCGACTTGACGGCGGCGGGCTTGACGGGGGCGGCTTGTGCATCCCACATGGCAAGATCCGCACCGGCGCGGGGCTGGGCGGCGACGTCTGCAGCGGCAAGTCGCGCCTTGGCGGCTTCGACCGCAGCCTTCGGGACGGGTAGGGCTTCGGTCGATTCGCGGTCGAGGGCGATCACCTGGCCCGGACGGAGGTCCACAGTGCCCTCGAGCTGATTGAGCTCGGCGATCGATTCGGGCGAGAGCCGCTCGGTCTGGGCGATCGAGGCCAGCGTCTCGCCGGGGGTCACAACGTGCGTTTTCGCTTCGGACACGCCAACGGTAGCGATCATCAAAGCGAACGCAAAAATCCCGGTGTGGGATAAACGAGGCAAAAGCTGCTCCTTCTTTCCTACACTTACGGGGTTAGTTGACGGGTTCGGACGGAAAGAATCGCCCTAGTGCCGACCGGCACATTCACCCCACCTGAGAGTCCCCCGTTCCGAGATGCGATCCTCGGACTCAGTGATCACGGCAGTTGTTGGTACGCGTGGTCGACGCGTCCCTTGCAAGAGGTTTGCGACCAAAAAGTAACCGGCTCCTTTTTCTGGGTCTTAGGTCCCGACCGCCGCAGCGCCGGCGGCTTCGCGGATCGTTACGGCGACCCGTTCGGCCAGTCGCTGGATCGTGTGGGAATCGCTGCCCTCGATCATGACGCGGATGAGCGGCTCGGTCCCTGAGGGCCGAACGAGGATGCGACCTTCGCTACCGAGTTCGCTTTCGGCAGCCGCAATCGCTGCGGCGATTTGCGGATCCGTGCCGAGGACGGCTTTGTTTGTCACGCGCACGTTGAGCAAGATTTGCGGATAAACGGTGAGGGCTGCGGCAAGTTCGTGGAGCGATTTGCCCGAGCGCGCAACGATCGAAAAGAGCGAAACGGCGCTCATCGGTCCGTCACCGGTGGTATTGACCGCTAGGTCGATAATGTGGCCCGACTGCTCGCCCCCGAAGACGTAGCCCCCCTCGCGCATCATTTCTAAAACGTAACGGTCGCCGACGGGCGCACGCAACAGCCGGATGTCTTCATGCGCGAGGGCGCGTTCGAGGCCGACGTTGCTCATCACGGTGCCGACCACGACGTTCCTCGCAAGCTCACCGCGGTTCTTGAGCTCGCGTCCGAGGATGAGCATGATGTGATCGCCGCTGAGGATCGCGCCGGTCTCATCAACAAAGAGCGCGCGATCGGCGTCGCCGTCGAAAGCAACGCCGACGACAGGGCCGCTGCGTTCTGCAACCGTCGCCTTGACGGTTGCTTGAAGCATCGCAAGGTTGGTCGCCCCGCAGTTCACGTTGATACGGGCACCGTCGTCTGCGGCATTGATCGCGATGACCTCCGCGCCGAGTTTGCGTAGAACGCGCGGACCCACGTCGTACGCAGCGCCGTAGGCGGCATCGACGACGATCGTCATGCCGCTTAGATCGCCGCCGGCGGTGACGAGTTGGGCGAAGTAACGGTCGATCAAACCGCGTGCATGCGTCGCGATTCCGACATCGTGATGCGTTGGGCGCGCGCCGGCCGGGTCGTGCAGTAGCGCCTCGATTGCATCTTCTGCTGCATCGCTGAGTTTGAAACCGTCGCCTCCGAAGAATTTGATCCCGTTGTCTTCGATCGGGTTGTGCGAGGCACTGATCATGACGCCGGCCGCTGCTTCGATCAAGCGCGTGATCGCGGCAACCGCGGGGGTTGGAACGACACCGACTTGGATGACGTTGCGTCCGGTCGAGGTGATACCCGCGACGATTGCGGCTTCGAGCATCGAACCCGAAAGGCGCGTATCGCGACCGACGACGACGGGATGTATCGGTGCGACCGTGCGATTGAATGCCGCGGCGGCAGCTCGACCCAGAGCGAAGGCAAGTTCGGGCTGCAGGTCGGCGTTGGCGACGCCGCGCACGCCATCGGTACCAAAGAGACGACTCACAGGGTCGGATTCTCCGTCGTAGTTTTGACGAACCGCACGCGAACGCGCACGGCGCTGGGAAAGACTTGAACGTTTGCAACTTCGCCGCCGCGCAGATCGGTCGCTATGGGTTTGGTCATCGCATCGTAGGTCGTCGCCTCATGCAAGAACGGGATCGCAATGCGCACGGCGTTCACTCGAGCGAGGTCGTTTGCCGTGCCGTGCAAGGTTGTCGTGTGCGGCGTAACGGCCACGCTATCGACGACGATTCCGCCTTTTCGATCGCCCGTATAATCGATGCCGACCGGCACGGTGCGCTCTTCGAGCCGCGCGATCTCAAGCGTCACCGAGGCGGGAGAAAACGAGCGGATATCGAGCGGCGGCGCGATGATCTGGATCGGGATATTGTAGACACCCGTCGCTTTCTCATCGAGGTTGAGGACGGCTTTGACTTGATCGGGTTTGATCGCGGGGCCGTTGCGCGGGGCGACGATCGTCACAAGCGCTTCGCGCTCGTTGAAGCGCACGACGCTGCCGACCCGTAATCCGGTCACCGTGATCGGCACGCTGAGCTGCTGATCGAAGTGTGCCGTGATCTGGGGACTTGCCGAATAATGGAAGTACGCCCAGGCCGAGACGGCAAGAGCGAGCGCCAAAATCTTAAGTCCGAAGTTTTTCCGTACGAGTGTTAGCACGTGGGATTCGGATTTTGGCGAGAATGCCGCCGGCGGCCTGGCGGGGCGAGCGCGTCTCGCGCACGCATGCATAGAGGACCTTGCGCAGGCGCTCCTCATTGTCGATCTCAACGGAGAGCCGACCGTCGCGCGCGACTGAGACGAAGCCTGTCTCTTCAGAGACGATTACGATCACGGCGTCAGTCTGCTCGGAGAGACCGAGTGCGGCGCGATGGCGCGTCCCGAAGTGGCGGTCGGTCACGATCGCATCGGAGAGCGGCAAGTAGCAGCCCGCGCTCTCGATCGTCGCCCCGCGCACGATCGCCGCTCCGTCGTGCAACGGCGAGCGCGGGTTGAACAATGAGGCGAGTAGCGGGATCGAGATCCGGGCGTCGAGCTGCGTTCCGCTCTCGAGGAATTCGCGTAAGCCGGTCGTTTGTTCGATCACGATGAGCGCACCGATGCGCTCCCGCGAGAGGCCGAACGCCGCCTGCGAGATGATTGCGACGGCTTCGCTGACCGCGAGGGACTCTTCCGTTGTCTGCGGCCGGGCGAGAAAGCCGCCGCGGCCTATCTGCTCGAGTGCGCGGCGGAGTTCGGGCTGAAAGACGATCGGCAGTGTGACGGCCGTCCCGAGTAAGAGATACTGCATGACCGTTGCGAGGACGAGCAGATGTAAGAGGTTCGAGAGCGCGAGTACGATCACGAGCACGAAAAGCCCGAGCATGATCTGCACCGCGCGCGTCCCACGGATCAGCAGCAGTAAATAGTACGCGAGAACGCTCGTTGCGATGATGTCGATCGCATCGGGAAACGTAAACGAAAACGCGCCCGGCAGCGTCATTCTGGGTTCTCCGGCAGATAGGTCTCCAGCAGTCGCGCAATGGTAAGGTCCGGCTCGCCCAGGCCCGCCGCTGCGATGCGGACGGCCGCGGCATCAGGCAGATCGCCGATCAACCGGGCGCGCCGCGGCAACCGGAACCGCTGCAGTTCGAGATCGGCGACCGTGAGGACAAACTCGATCGGTGTGGTAGCATCGTTCACGTCGATGATCAGTTCGTTTTCCAGCATTTCACAGGCGACCACGCCCAGGGGTCGGCCCGCGCCAAATACGGCGACCCGCACGGCGTCCCGCGCGGCCGCATCATCGATGCGCAGGGCGACGCGCAGCAAAACGTCCACCGTGGTAGATTAAGCGCCGTGCCAGAGCGTTCATTCACCGGCCGCGTGATCGCCGTCGGCCGCAACGCCGCGTGGGTCGTCTTCGATGGTGAATCGGAGCCGCGCCTTGCGAGCCTGCGCAAAGGCGACCGGCACGCAGAGATGATCGTGCCGGGTGACCGCGTGCGCGCATCGGCCATGGACGACGACCGAACGGTGATTGATGCGACCGAGCCGCGCAGTTTCGCACTCGTGCGTCATACCCCGGGCGGCCGCACCAAAACGATGGCGGCGAATATCGATACCGTGGCGATCGTGGCCGCAATCGTCGAGCCGGCGCTTCATCTTGCGATGATCGACCGGTTGGTCGCCTTCGCGACACAGCACGGCGTGCGTTCGATGCTGCTTCTTACGAAAGCCGATCTTGCGCCGCCGGGAGCAGCCGATGCGACGCGCGCGCTGTATGACTCGATCGGGACGCAGACGCTCATGCTTCGACCGACGTCGGGCGAGGGCATCGAAAGCTTACGCGAGGCGATCAAAGGCCTGCGGGCGCTACTCGTGGGCAATTCGGGCGTCGGCAAGAGCTCCATTTTCAAAGCCCTGGGGGGCATTGGGGTTGTCGGCGACCTCTCGAAGTTCGGCCGCGGCAAGCAGACGACGACGTCGGCCCGGCTCTACGAGCTGGGGGGCGGCTTCCTCATCGATAGTCCCGGAATCGGCGAATTCGACCTCGATCCGATGCCACACGGGGAGCTTGCGAAGCTCTTCGTCGAGTTCGCCCCGTTTGTCGCCGAGTGCCGCTTCGGCGATTGCCGCCATCTCGCCGAACCCGACTGCGCCGTGCGCGAAGCCGTGGAATCGGGGGCGATCGCCAAGAGCCGCTACGGCAGCTATCGGGAAATGGTCAGCGGTCCAGGCCGGTAGTGGTTGAATGGGCGCACGTTCTGTGGTAGCCTAGCCTTTGTGCCCGCGGTCGGAGGACCGGGGCGATCTTTCCACGCACGGAGCCGACCTTGCCGAATATCAAAGCCGCCATCAAATGGACTCGCCAGACCGAGAAACGCACCAAGCGCAATCTCGATGTGAAGACACGTCTGAAGACCGTTTTCAAGAAGGCCAAGACCTCGAGCGACGACATGGTCGTGCGCGCGGTCGAGAGTCAGTTCGACAAAGCGGCCCAAAAAGGGATCATCCACCCGAACAAAGCCTCCCGCAAGAAGTCGCGCCTGGCCAAAGCCGTCGCCGTCTTCAAGGCGACTCCGGCCCCGGTTGCCGCTGAAAAGCGCATCAAAAAAGTCGGCACGAAGAGTAAGGCGAAAGCTAAGTAATCCGCGTCTTACGATGAACAGTGAGCCGTCGGCGATTGCCGGCGGCTTTTTCAATTGAGGCAGCGTGAATCCGAAGAAGCTCATCGAGATCATGGCCCTGCGCGATGCGGGTAGCGCCGAGAAGGCACTGCGAATCGCGCAGACCATCGTCGTACGCGATCCCTCCGATGCAATGGCGCAATATCAGCTTGCGTGGACGCTCGACGTACTCGGCCGCGAAGCCGAGGCCATCGGCCACTACGAATTCGCATTATCCGCGGGACTCGGCGAACCCGAACGTGAGAACGCCATGCTGGGACTTGGGAGTTCGCTTCGCGCGCTCGGGCGATTCGATGACGCCGAACGAGTACTCGGGGGCGGGGTTCTGCTCTATCCGTCTAACGCCGCGTTCCGCGTGTTCCGAGCAATGAACGACTACAATCGCGGCGAGCATCACGCGGCGATTGCAACTCTGCTGCGCGAACTTGCCCGCAGTAGCACCGACCCCTCGATCACCATGTACCATCGCGCCATCGAACAGTATGCTGAGGATCTCAATCGCCGCTGGTAACGGATCTACTATGCGGTCGGCGGCCGATTCATGACAAGCGGATACGCCATTCCGTGGGTTCGCCGATATACCGGTTGGGAGACTTGCTCGATATAGTCCGGGATTGACGCCATTGCACGCCGCGCCCCTTCGCGAGCACAATCGCCGGTGCAAACCAAATCCTCCTAATGCGGGAGTTGAAAGTGACACAGCGCGATTGCGACGCGAATCACCAAGCCGACGCAGTCGCGTCAACGCTGCATTCCCAGTGAGAGACGCGCGGCGTTCCGGTCGGAATGATCGCGACGGTCGAGCGTCTGCGAGACCTGACGCGGCTTTTCGCCGCAAGCTGATCGCCTCGCGCATCCCGAGGTCGTCCCGACGCCGGATGCGTTGCTCAACGATCAATCGATTCGTTGAGACGCTACGGCTTGAGGGTGTCGATCCGATCTCTACGTATCATGCCGATTGTTCTCGTGTCGTGCGGCGATCGCGAATAGTGCGTCCGATTTCGGTTTTGCGGGCGTCTCATCGCGATCGAACGCGGAAGTGACCGCAAGATCGCACGCGGGCAATGAACGCCCACGCGCCATTTTTCCTTATTCGCGAACGTAGGTGCCCGGCGCGGACGTAAGCGCCGGATACGTTGAGTGCGATCCCGTGTTGCGAGCCGGAACGAGAGCGCCGGAGCGTTCTTGTATCCACGCCGACCAATCAGACCACCAGGAACCATCATGCTTGGGCGCCGACTCGATCCACACGTCGGGATCGGGCGGGTTGATCGTTGACGCGTCGCCCTCGCGACCGTACCAGAAGCCTTTGTTCTTGGCCGGCGGATTGATTATACCCGCGATATGTCCCGAATGGCCCAACCGAAAACGTGTTTTGCCACGGACGTTTTGGGTGAGCCGATAGACCGAACGCCAAGGTGCGATATGGTCTTCTTGCGTCGCAACGATGTAGCAATCGTTACGAATATCGCCAAGATCGATCGGCACGTCGTTCATCACGATCGCATCGGGCTCGACCAGTTTGTTCGCAAGATACATCTCGCGCAGGTAGAACGAGTGCATCTTGAGCGGCATGCGCGTCGCGTCTTGATTCCAATAGAGCAGATCGAATGCGGGCGCATCTTTGCCGAGCAGATACCGGTTAATGGCGACCGACCAAATGAGGTCGTTCGCGCGCAGCATGTTGAAGGTATCGCCCATCTCGCGCCCCGTGAGATAGCCTTTTTCTTGCATCTTCTGCTCGATGAGCTCGATCGCGCCGTCGCCCAGGAAGTTGATGATCTCGCCGGGATCCGAGAAGTCGGTAAGCGAGGCGAAGAACGTCGCCGCGTTGACCAGCGATTCGTCGGTCTTCGCAAGATACGAGAGCAGCATCGAGACGAGCGTGCCGCCGATGCAGTAGCCGATCACGTTAACTTGGTCGGAGCCGGCGATGGCCTTGGCGACCCGGCACGCGGTGTGTGCGCCGAGTTCCAGATAGTCGTCCATACCGAAGTCGGATAGCGATGCATCCGGATTACGCCACGAAACGACGAAGGTCGTGATTCCCTGTTCGACCGCGTATTTGATGAGGCTGTTTTCGGGTTGCAAGTCGAGGATATAGAATTTATTGATCCAGGGCGGTACGATTACGAGCGGCGTTTCGTGCACGCTCTCCGTGAGCGGCGCATACTGAATCAGTTCGATCAGCTCGTTGCGGAAGACGACGGTACCTTCGCTCGTCGCAATATTTTTGCCGACTTCGAACGCGCTCGTATCGACGAGCGCGACGCGGCCTTCGTTCTCGTTGATGTCCTGCAGCAAATTCTGCATGCCTTTGACCAAATTCTGGCCGCCGGTTCGAATCGTCTCTTGTACGACGACGGGATTGACCCAGGCGAAATTCGAGGGGCTGATCGCATCCGTGAATTGTTTTGCGAAGAATTGTGCGCGGCGCACCGTCGCCGGATCGACGCCGGAGACTCCCGAGAGCATGCCCATCGTCGTCTCGGTCGCGATCAAGTATGCTTGTTTCATCGCATCGAGCGTCGGGTTCTCCGTCCATGCGGGATCGGCGAAACGTTTATCGCCTTTCGGCGGCGCGACGAGGTCGGGCGCGGGCTGGCCCGAGGCGCGCGAGAACGATTGATCGACAAGCTCCATCCAGCGTCGCATGAAACCAGCTTGCCCATCGAAGAGCGAGGCGGGTTGCGCGAGCATCGCTTTCCAAATGTCGAGCGAGACTTTGGTGACGTTGAACGGGTCGAACGTGTTCATCGTGCTTACTCCGGCTTCTTCGACTCCCGAAGGATGTTGATGGCCTCTTTGATCGAGCCGACGCGTTTCCCGAGCGTGCGTGCGACCTCGCCTGAAACGGTTTTTGCGGTATCGGCGAGTTGCTTCTGCGTTGCAGGGTCTTTGATCGCGCCGGCGATGTCGTTTGCCGCCTTGCGCAGCCGTTCTTGGTTCTCGGGCTTCTTCAGCTCTGTTGCCGCAAGACCGATCGCCATTTGACCGATCATTTTGATCCATGCCATGCCGATGTGCATTCGACGGGCCCCATGCCCCGCCTATGGGTCGACGTTTATTACGAGACGCGTCGTGGAGTCTGCCCGGGCCAGCGGCACGATGCTTTCCCGCAGGAAGGCGCGCACGGGCGCGAGGTCCTTGCTGCGCAGCGCGATCCGGTATCGCCACTCGTTGTTGAGTTTTGCGATGGGATAGGGCGCGGGACCGAGGGTCGTCCACGCCGGTTCAGCCCGCAAGCGGGACGCGTACGCCTCAACCGCCGTCTCGGTCTGCGCTTGGTCGCGACCGATCACGCCAAGATAGACGAGGTGCGAATACGGCGGATAGCCCGTGATCTTGCGGTCGCGCAATTCCACCTCCGCAAAACCGTCGTAGTCGTGCTGCGCGGCGAAGACGATCGCCGGATGCGTCGGCGAGTACGTCTGAACGATCGCCTCGCCGAGCACGGCACGACCGCTACGACCGCTCACTTGCGTGATGAGCCCGAACGTCCGTTCCGCCGCGCGATAGTCGGCAATATGTAGGCCGATGTCGGCGGCAATGACGCCGACGAGCGTCACGCCCGCAAAATCCAATCCCTTTGCAACCATCTGCGTACCGACGAGAACGTCGCCCTCGGCTTCGAAGGCATCGAGAATACGCGCGTGATCGCCGACGCGCGTCGTCGTATCGCTATCCATCCGCAGGACGTGCGCGCCCGGGAAGAGGCGTTCGACATCGGTCACCACGCGTTCGGTACCGACGCCGAATTCGCGGATGGGACCGGCACCGCACTGCGGACAGAGCTCGGGGATCGCGGTTTGGGCATCGCAGTAGTGACAGCGCAGCAGTCCCTCGCTGCGGTGCGCGGCAAGCGAGGTCGAACAGCGTAGACAATTTGGGACGTAGCCGCACGCGCGACATAAGATGAACCCACCGCTGCCGCGCCGGTTGACGAAGAGCACGGTCTTCTCGCCGCGTTCGATGCGCGCCGTCATCGCCTCGACCAGGGCGCTGGAAAATATGCGCCGATTGCCCGCTTCGAGTTCCGCGGCCATATCGACGACGCGCGTTTGCGGCAGCGGCATCGCGGTCGCGCGCTTACGCAAACGTAAGAGCGGAAATCGTCCGGCGCGCGCGCGGGCGTAGTCGTCAACGGAGGGCGTCGCGCTTCCGAGCACGACGACGCCACCGGCCAGCCGCATCCGTTCGCGGGCGACGCTCACCGCATGATAGCGCGGTGCGGTGTCCTGTTTGTACGACGTTTCGTGCGCTTCGTCGACGACGACGAGGCGCACGTCGGCGAGCGGGGCGAAGATCGCACTGCGCGCTCCGACGACGACGGCAATCTCGCCGCGCGCTGCAGCCTGCCACGCATCGAAGCGCTCGCGGTCCGAGAGCGCGGAGTGCAGGACGGCGACACGATTGCCAAAGGCATTCTCGAAGCGACGTGCGGTTTGCGGCGTAAGCGAAATCTCCGGCACGAGCACGATAGCTCGCCCGCCCGCGGCCAAAACCTTCGCGATCGCGCTGATATAGACGAACGTCTTCCCGCTTCCGGTAATTCCATGCAGCAAAAACTGCTCGTAGCCGCCCGCATCGAGTGCAGCGGCAATCGCATCGATGGCTTCTGCTTGTTCGGCGGTCGCTGCGAACGGCGGCAACCGGACGCGGGCATCGCGCTCGATGCTCACCGGCCGCTGCTCTTCTCGCACGGCACCCGTTTTGATGGCCCGCGCGATGACGGCATTCGAAAAGCCGGCGAGTAGCGCATCGGGCCTGCGCACCCTCCCCGACTCGCTCACGAACGTAACGAGTGCGGCGGCTTTCTTACCGCCGATCTCCCCGCTGCCGGGCACGAGCGTGCGCACCAGCGTCGTCTTCGTGCGCGCGCCGCCGAAAACGCGCCGCCGAACGAGATCGCCGCTGCGGGTGAGCGTCTGCAAATAGCCGAGCAGCGTACGCCGGTCACCGGCGCGCCGCGCATCAGAATGGCGTAAGAAACCCTCGAGGCTAAAGCCTTCGCGCAGATCGTTCCAGATGAGCCGCAACAGGCGATCCGGTACGTTTGCCGTTTTCGGTGGGGTTTCGCTAACCGGCACGAATCGATCGACCGCGCGCGGGACCGCGCCGCCCAGGACGACGGCCGAGAGTGCCTCGCCAAGCGAACCGAGATAGTATTCTGCGACCCACTGCGCGAGTGCCAGTCCCGTTGAATCGAAGGCGCGCGGGGTCGTTGCCCTCGATGCGATCGGGCGCAGATTTGCCGGTGGATTGGGAAGCTCGCGCACGCTCGTTACGACGTATGCATAAGCTTCGCGCGGACCGAACGGGACACGGACGACGTCACCGATGACGAGGGCCATGCCCGCTGGGACAAGATAGGTGAGCGGACGATCGAAACGAGCGGTTTTAAGTTGAACGAGGACGTCGACGACTAGCGGAATTCGCGATCTCCGGGAAGATGCGTACAGCGCGCGATTACGGAGCGAATGGTCGCTGCGGGGACGCTCACGCCGAACTCGACATCGCCGATGCTACGCGGTAAGACGAATCGCAGCGCACCGTCGCGCTTCTTCTTATCTGAGCCCATCGCATCGACGATCTCACCAACATCGATATTCTCGACGTGCAGCGGTAAGCGCAGGAGTGCGAGCAGCGAGAGCACGCGTAAATGATCGCGCGTCGAAAAGCGCTTGGTTCGCATCGCGAGTAAACCCGCCGCGCGCAGCCCGATCGAGACGGCATTACCGTGCGTGATCCGGAAATCGCTCGCCCGCTCGATCGCGTGACCGACCGTATGGCCGAGATTGAGGACTTCGCGCGCGCCGGCCTCGAAGCGATCGTCGTTGACGTACATCGCCTTGATGCGGATAGACTCTGCGACGACCGTCTCCCAAGGCCACTTGCGCAGCGGATGCGGCGCGAGCGTTTCGAGCGAGTCGAACGCATCGTTCCCCTCGATGATCCCGTGTTTGACGAGTTCGGCGAGCCCTTCGCGCAAGAAGCGTTCGGGCAGCGTGGCGAGTGCGTCGATGTCGGCGACGACGGCGACCGGGTCTTTGAACGTTCCGGCCAGATTTTTTCCGGCAGCAAGATCGACGCCGGTCTTTCCGCCGACCGAGGCATCGACCATCGAGACGAGTGAGGTCGCGACGTTCAGATACGGAACGCCGCGCATGTAAATCGAGGCAGCAAAACCGAAGAGATCGCCGCCGACCCCGCCGCCGACCCCGATGACGAGCGTCCGCCGGTCGGCACCGAGCTCCGCTAGCGCGTCGAGAACTTTACCAACGGTTGCGAGCGTCTTACGACGCTCGCCGAGCGCAAAGGGGACGACGCCTAATTGGCCTTTGATCGCGCGCCCGATACGCCGTGCGATTGCCTCGACGTTTTTATCGCACACGATTGCAACGCGCGTGAAGCCGCGCTCCGCAACGACCGCCACGACTTCTTTTACGACGTTGCCTCCGACGATGACGGGGTAGCCGAGTTCTTCCAGGCGCGTCATGCTAAGAGATCCGCGAGTTCGCGCGCGACGGCAGTGCTGGTGCGCCCGTCGCCGTTGATCGTCAGATCCGCATCACGATAGAATGGTAAGCGCTCGGCAAAGATCGCCGCGAGCGATTCGACGGTCGGCGTATCGCCGGCGATGGGGCGCGCGGCGCGCGCGTTTTTCAATCGTTCGAGCGTGAAAGCAGGTGTCGTCTCGATGAACACGCGGTACGCGCGTTCGGCGACGAGTGCGCGCGTCGGAGCGTACGTGACCGCACCGCCGCCGAGCGAGACCACGCGCTCGCCCACCAAGACCTCGGCGACGACATCACACTCGTAGCGGCGGAACGTCGCTTCGCCTTGCGTTGCGAAAATCTGCGGAATCGGGCCGTATTTTGCCGTGATAACGGCGTCGGTGTCGACGAACTCGCGCGCGAGCAACTTCGCCAGCCGTCGTCCGATCGTCGTTTTGCCCGCTGCCATAAACCCGATGAGTGCGATCGGCCGACTCACCGATGCGCCGGCTTGAAGGGGTTCGCCGCAACGGCGCGTTCGAAATTATCGCGCGTCTCCTCCATCGAGTCGCCGCCGAACTTCTCGAGAATCGGACCCATGAGCGCGATACGCACCATCGCCTCGCCGACGAGCCCCGCCGCCGGCACCACGCAGACGTCGCTTCGCACGATCGATGCCGGTGCGTCGACGCCTTCATGCAAATTGACCGACGGCAGCGCCTTCATCAACGTGGGAATCGGTTTGACGCTCACGCGCAGGGTGATCGTTTGTCCGTTGGACATCCCGCCTTCGATACCGCCCGCACGATTGGAACCGCGCACCAGTTCGTTGCCTTCGTAGGCGAACGTATCGTGGGCCTCCGAGCCCGGCAGCGAGCCGACGTCTGAACCGATCCCGACTTCCACTGCTTTCACGGTCTGCATCGCCATGAGGGCACCGGCGATCAAGCCGTCGAGTCGCGTATCAGGTTGACGGTTGCTGCCGACGCCCGCGGGGACGCCGGTGATCGTAATCGTAAACTGACCGCCGAGTGTATCGCCGGCTTTCTTCGCCGCATCGATTGCGTCGATCATCGCTTGCGAGGCCACGGGATCGGGGCACCGAACGTCGCTCTCGTTCACGAAGACCAAGTCGATGTTCGCGAGCGACGGGGCCGCAACCGGCCCGATGCGCGAGGTATGCGAGGTGGTGTGAATCCCGAGCTGCTCGAGAAACTGCGCGCAAATCGCGCCGATTGCAACGCGCATCGCGGTTTCGCGAGCGCTCGCACGCTCCAGAATGTTGCGCAGGTCGCGCTCGCGATATTTGATCGCTCCCGCGTAGTCAGCATGGCCGGGGCGCGGGTTCGTCAGCGGTTCGCCGCCGCCGGTGAGCGGGTCCATCAAATCCCGCACGTTGGCGTGATCTTTGTTCCGCACGACGATGGCCAGTGGCGAGCCCAGCGTCACCGAGCCGCGCAAACCAGCGAGAAACTCAACCTGGTCGGTCTCGATCTTCATCCGGTTGCCGCGGCCGTAGCCGCCCTGGCGGGCACGCAGCGCAGCATCGATCCGCGCGACATCGAGTCTCAAATGGGCGGGGATTCCATCGAGGATACCAACGAGGGCAGGCCCATGAGATTCACCGGCCGTTAAATAGCGAAACATCGATCTTTTGATTCGTGCAAGCGGCACGAGATTCCCCAAGGGCGACTAGGCGAAGGACGATTCGGCCTGGGCCCGGTTCCGGGCGTCGCCGACGGAGGCCGCCGCGATGATGACGCGGGCGTGGCTTCCGCCGTCGGGTCGCAGGGTCACGGTGAAATCTTCGGCGACCGAGGAGATGATAAAAAGCCCGCGGCCGGACTCGCTGAGCGGATCGGCCGGCAGGCGGCTGATGTGGCGGAACCCCGCGCCGCGGTCGAGGACGTGGAGTACGGGCTGGTCGGTGCTATAGTCCACCACGACATCGACCAACCCCGGCGCGTGACGGATCGCATTGCCGATGAGCTCGCCGAAGATCAACTCGGCATTCGGCAGCATGTTGGCGGGGATACCGCGCTTTTGGAGCGAGCCGCAGAACGCGCGTCGCGCCGCCGTCGCGGTCGACGTGTCGCCGGCATCGAAGGTCCAGCGTTCGATATGCGATTCGATGAGCGCATAGTCGGTTTGCGCGACGAGAATTGCCACGTCATCATGCGAGCCGTTTGGGATGACGGCACGCGCGATCGCGTGGGCAAGAAACGAGGCATTCGCATCGGTGAGCGAGCTTGCGGCTTCGAGCAGACGCGCGTTCCCGGCAGCGATATCGTGCGTCGATTCCGTCAGTCCGTCGGTGTAGAGCACGAGCCATGCGCGATCGGGAATCTCGATCATGTTCGCAATGCCGTCGTGCCCCTTGCGTAATCCCAGCGGAAGTGCGGAGTGTTCGAGTTCGCGCACACCGAGGTTCGGCGCAATCAAAAGCGGATAGGGGTGACCGGCCGACGCGTACGATAACGTCCGGGTGACGAGATCGAGAACGCCGACCCACGCGGTGACGAAAACGTCCGGGTGCTCTGCACGGAGTGCGCGATCGGCCGCATCGAGCATCAGCGAGGGGTCGGCGTGAACCTGCGCGATGCCGCGTAAAATCTGCCGAACGACGCCCATGACGACGGCGGCATGTACGCCGCTTCCCGCGACGTCGCCGATCGAGACGAGCACGCGGCCATCGGAGAGTCGGAGCGCATCGTACCAGTCACCGCCGACTTGAGCTTCGCTCAAGCCCGGTTCGTACACCGCATCGAATGTAAGTCCGGGCAGGATCGGCAACGACGGCGGCAGCGAGGCGCGTTGAAACGAGTTCGACCATTCGCGTTCGCGCTCGAAGGCGAATTTGCGCTCTTCGATGTCGGTCGTCGTGCCGAACCAGCGTACGATCTCGCCGACGTCGTTACGTACCGGGACGGCGCGAATCATGTGCCAGCGATACGTCGCATCGCGTCCGCGGCGTAGCCGCAATTCTTGTTCGTAGGTCTCACCGGTCGCACGTGCAGCCGACCAGGCGATGAGGCTCTCATCGACGTCGTCGGGATGCACGAAGCGCGTCCACGCCCCGCCCAGACTTTCCTCAACGAGAGCGCCGGTATACTCCGCCCAGCGTTCGTTAAAATAGTCGAATCCTCCATCGGACTGCGCGGACCACACGATCGCGGGCAGCGAGTCGGCGAGAATTTGCTGCGATCGTTCGCTCTGCGAGAGCGCATTGCTCATCGTCCGCATATCGCTCATATCGCGCGAAAACGCCAGCAGTTTTTCGACCGTCCCATCGGCGCCGAAGATCGGTGTAATGACGACGTTCCACCACATCAGTCGCCCTTTACTGCTTTTGAAATAGCCTTGGAACCGCCCGGTCTCTCCCGCAAGCGCAGCGTCGAGAGCCCGCTGTGCTACGTCACGGTCGGCGCCGGTCCAGAAGTCCACCCACAGCGTGCCGATCAGCGGTTCCACATCGTCGATTTCCAAAAGACGTTGTCCCGGAACGTTCATCGAAAGCAAGCGTCCCCGCGGGTCGAGGATCTTGATACAGTCGTCGGTGCTCTCGAACATGCGCGTGATAAGCTCTCCGCGCGCGCGAAGCTCCGCTTCGGCTTGTTTGCGGTCGTGGACGTCCGTTGCGCTCCCAACCCACCGCACGATCCGATCCTCGCCGTCGCGATGTGGAGCGCTGCGGATAACGTGCCAGCGATATGACGCATCGTCGCTTCCCATCCGCTTGAGGCGCAATTCGGCTTCGTACGGCATGCCGAGGCCGATTGCGGAATTGAAATCGACGAGAAATCGTTCGAATTCCGCAAGCGGCATAAGCGGTGAAAGATCCGATATCGTCGGCCGATCGTCCCACGAGCGTCCCGTGTACGCAAACCAGTGGCGGTTCGCAAAGTCGATTACGCCGTGTTCGTCGTGCGTCCAGACGACGTGCGGAAGTTCGTCAACGAACCGGTGGGAATTCTCCGTATCAAACCTCCGGGGATCGACCGGTGTCCATTACCCGAAAATCACCATGTCAACCCGGATTCTGGATAGTGTTTTCCAAACCAACCCGGCGGAGTTCGTTACCCGTGTCGTAGTAAGAAACGCCGTCCCGGCCGTTCCGTTTCGCGTGATACATTGCGGCGTCAGCGCGTTCGAGCAATTGGGCGGCCGTAACGGCATCCGTCGGCAGTGCTGCAACGCCGATGGACGCGGTGATCCGGACCATACCGGCGATACCCGACGGCTGCAATTCCGCTCGCTCGGCTTGCGCGATTGCCGATCCGAGCGCGACGGCGCGTTCGACGGCCTCCGCCTTTTCCGTCCCGGTGAGCACCACGCAAAACTCGTCACCCCCGTTGCGCGCGACGAGGTCTTCATCAGCGCCCACGCTGCGCGCGAGCAACCCCGCAAGTTGGCGTAAGATCAAATCGCCGGATTCGTGCCCGAACGTGTCGTTCCACTTCTTAAAATGATCCGTATCGACGAAGAGCAGCGCGATGCGCGCGCGTGGATCGCTGCGCGAACGGTCGATAAGATCGGCGAGCCGAGTACGAAACGCGCGCGGCGTCAGAAGTCCGGTGAGGCCGTCGAATTCGGCCCGTCGTTTGTCGTCTTCGCGTTCGAGCGCGAGACGATACGCCGGCCGCGCTTGCTCGACGATTGCGGCGATCGTGTCCGCCGAGACGGCAATCGATGCCCCCGCCGAGGCGGCGTAAAGAACGACGCGCCGCCCCGCGTCCATCGCGAGCGGAAAGAGACCGAAAGAGCGGTCGGCCGGGTGCAGTGCCGCGCCTGCCGGCGGATCGGTCACGATGTGGTGGTGGTCGTGCGTTAGCGCATTCGCGAATCGCCAATCCTCGAGCGGCAGCGACGCTCGTGCAAAGTAGACCGCCCGTGCACCACTGGCGTAGACGCACCGCATTTCGCCGTCTTCCTCTTCGAAAATCAGGAGAAAATCGACCACGGGTGCGCTCGCACCGATCGCGCTATCGAGCGCTCCGCGCACGGCATCGACCGAGAGCCGCGAGGCATCGGCGAGGCGCCGGGCGGACTCGAGCAGGGTACTTTCGCGGGCGAGAGCCAGGCGCAACGCAAGCCGGTCGCCGAGCGCTTGCGCGCGCGTGCGTAGCGCGAAGATCGCGCACGTAACGCCGAACGCGAGGGCACCGAATACGATCGCGAATTCGAGGATGGCCGCCGCGTTCACCCGCACGCTTTTCTCCGCTTACATCTCTACAGGATAAGTGCTCGCAACTTTTCTTGATTGACGACGACGACGTGCGAGGTTCGCATATCGACGAGCTGGTCATCCCAGAAGCGGTTGAGCGTTCGATTGACCGTCTCGCGCGTCGTGCCGATCATATTCGCCATCTCTTGGTTGGTCAGGCGCAGACTGATGCGGATGCCGTTGGTCGCCGTCTCTCCGAAATTTTCGGCTAAGTTGAGCAACAGAGACGCCAGGCGTGCGCGAATATCTTGTGAGGTCGTCGCGGCAATCAGCGCGTTTGCAGCACGAAGCCGCTCGGAGAGCTCGATGACGAGCAACCGACCGATCTTGGGATTACGATCGAGCAGCCCCAAGAAATCGGCCTGATTGATCTTGCCGACTTCGACGTCGGTGAGCGTCTTAATCGACGCCGACCGCAGCGATGAGTCGAACATCGACATCTCGCCAAAAAAATCGCCCTCTTTGAGAATCGAGAGGATCGTCTCACGCCCGTCAGGGGCGATCCGGCTCACCGAGACCGACCCGGAGACGATGATATAGAACGTATCGCCGGGCTCTGCTTCGCGGACTATAAACTGGTGCTTGCCGAAGCGACGGTTCGCAACGGTTCCCGCGATTTGCTCGAGTTCGGTGTCCTCGAAATCGGAGAAGAGCGGGACTCGCCGGAGCGTGGTTGCATCGACCATCTTCAGGCGAGCGATTGGAGAGACAAGCGCGGGCGCCCTTTACGGCAACTCGTATTGCCAAAAGATGTCCACTACCTCACGCATGAGACGTGAAGAGCTATTTTCCCTCACCGTCGAGCCCGCGGGCGATCGCGCGCCCGGCGACGATCTCGAGGTGCGCCTAACCGTGCCGAATTGGGGCGGGACCCTGGCGAGCGGGATGTCTGTCCGCTTTATCTTGCCGGAACTGCTGACGTGCGCCGAGGGCATGGTGGCAATCGAGCTCGAGCCGCTAGCTCCGGGAGAAACGCGGACGATCGGGCTACGCGCGCGGCTTGCGGCATCGATCGAGTCGGGAACCGTCCTCCCAATCGTCGCTGAGGTTACGACACCACCAGGGCGCGTCGTCGGTTCGAACATCGTCATCGTGCGGGTCATCAGCCGCCCGCGGCTGGACCGTTCGCATGCCGCGATCGAGCCAATCGACGGCGGCCTGTATCGTGCGACCGTCGTACTTCAAAACGACGGCGATGCGGGCGCATGCGATGTTCTCGTCGTGATTCCAGCCCCACTCGGAACGACGATCGAGCCCGGAGCGGTAACCATCGATCGGCTGGCGGTCGGGGAGTCCTCGACCGTAACGTGCCACATCGAGCCGAGCGACCGAATGGACGGCGCTGCGGTCGTCCTTGCGGGCGTCCGCGTCGCGTGCAGCGCGACCGATCCGATCGTGCTCGCACCGGCGTCCTGTCCGCACGACGAAACGATCGATCTTGCCAACTGCCGCATCGCCTGCGAACCGCTCGTCTCGGGCCGGCGTGCGCAGCTTACGTTTCGTGCAACAAACGCCGGATCGCGCGAAATACGCAACGTAGCACTGCGCGTTCGCGTCGTCCCGGCCCTAGCCATCGACCGGCGGGGCGTGCTCGTGTTCGATGCACCGCTCGTTCACGCATCGCGACGCGCACGCACGACACCGGCGCGGCGAGACGAGCGCGATGCGCTCATCCCGATCGGGACGCTCGGGGGAGGCAGCGACCTCGACGTCCGCATTCCACTCGATTCCCTTGCGGGCTGTGCCGATCAAACGGATGCGCGAGTCGACGTCGACGTGATCGTCGGCGCGGAGGTGATTGCGCGTGCAGAGTACGTGACGACGATTTCCTCGCAGCCGCGTTTCACGCGCGACCGTTCGCGCCTCGCACTCGCTCGCGATCCGGCGACGGGCACCCTGCGGATTCTCACAACCATCGTCAACGACGGGACCGCGGCGGCGCGAAACGTTCGTCTGATCGTGAGCGGGCATGCGACATTAGCGGGCGGCGTCGGATCCGTCGAACGGTTCGTCGGTGATCTCGAAGCGGGCGATTCGCAGTCGTTTGAGATCGACGTGAACGAACCGGCACTAGGCGAGGGATCACGCGTGCCGATCGGCGCCGCGATTCACGCCGACAACGCGCCCACCCTCACACTGGAATCGATCGCCTTTGCGATGCACGGATACGCAGCGATCGACGCCGATTCGTGGCTTGCACCGAACGCGGAGGGAGTCTCTTGCGTCACACTCCACAATAGCGGATCCGATGATGCCCACGACGTCGAACTAACGATTCTCGCATGCGACTCCGTCACCATCACGCCCTCGACGATCCGCTTCGATCGAATCGCTGCGGGGGATCGTAAAACCGCAGCCGTTCACGTCGACGATCGCCGAACGCCGGTATTGCGCGACGGCGCGGCCATCGGCGGAATCGTTCGCGCACGCGGCGGTCTCGTACGCCGACTCGATCCCCATGTGCTCGACCGGACGGCGTGCGTGCGCATCGACACGGCACATCTGCAAACCGCGACGACCGAGGCGATCGCGGGCGAGACGATCGCCTATGCGGCGACGATCACGTTGCGCGGTAGCGTACCCGTCGACCGGATCACCTTGGGAATCGACGCACGCACGGGTGCGCGGTACATTTCCGGTTCGACATCGATCAACGGCCGTCGCGTGATCGAAGGTCCCGGTTCACGGGGCGCGCTCGACCGCGAAATAACCCTCCGAAACGTCACCGTCGATCGGCTCGATGTTGCCTTTGCGATGCAGCTCGATACGAGCCTGGGCGACGGCACGCCGTTTCTTGGAGCCTTGCGTCTCGCGCTCGATAACGACGAGCGCGTGCTCGAGGCCGCACCGGTTATCGTCCATGGCAATGCCGCGATCCCGGTCGCACCGGACGATCTGGGATTCGCACTTGACGGCATTGCGGTCGGTCTTGCAATCGACCCCGTGCCGGTGCGCGCCGACGCATCCCCAGGCGCCCTCGAACCCTCGACCTTCGCATCACTGGAGTCGGCGCCGTCTGCGGCGCCGACGCTCGTCATTGCAACCAGCTATGGGCCTACCGAACGCGCGACGATGGTGCGCTATCTGCGCGCTGCCGCCGTCCCCGGAGTTATTCGACACGTGCTCGCGCTGCGTGTGCTCGTCGCCGACCAAATTCCAGGCGCGTCGCTCGCCGTCCTCGACACGTTCTCGCACGAACGCACGGCGCGCAAGGCCGTGCTCGATCGGTTGCTGATCAAGCTGCGTATCCCCGGCTTCGCCGTCGAACCAACCGATCTCGAAGACCTCTCGTCACGCTCGGCGCTAACCGCCGTTGCCATCGCCGCGCTCGATGCCGTACCGGAGCTGTGCGAGTGCAATGCGAGCGACGCAAGCACGACCGTCGATCGTACGGTCCTGCGCGGGCACGTCGATGCACTTACCAGAGCGCCGCTCGGCGCAACGGCGGCGTTCGTCGTACTCGCCCGGCTAATCGGTACCGAGACCCCCGCCGATCCGCGACTCACCCTCGCGTTACGCGCGTATCGAGAAACGTTGATCGAGACGCTCCAGCTCGCGGAGGAAATCGCCGCGCTGCCGCGCGTCCCGGACTTGGATCGCGCACTCGATGCGATCGTCGAGGCACTCGCAATCGTGCGCGAGGAGGCGGCCTAAATGAGCCTTACCGTACCGCAGCTGCTCGTGATGCTCGGCGCGGCGCTGTTGGCGATCGCGCTTTTCGTTCCGCGCGCACGGATCGAACCGACGTTGCCGCCCGTCGTCGTCGGCGCATCGCTTCTCACATCCGCGCAGACGAGTCCGCAGATCGAGGTAGGTAGCGCAGCGTCGTGGCCGCTACTCGTCGATGCGGACGCGCACGCACTCGACCGTGACGCACGTCGCGCGCTCATCGAGACACTCGACGCAATCGGCGAGGCGTGGTGCGAACCGCTCTTACGCGCTGCGTGCGCTGAAGAACGCGACGAGGAACTCGCAGCGCTAGCACGTCGGGCGCTGCGTACGCTTAGTGGGAACGGAGGGGTTGCTGCGGCATGAGCGCCGAGCGCACGACAAACCAGATCAACACAAACTGGATCGGCAAACGCAGCCAGAAGCCCCATGCCGGACCCACCGCTGCAAAGTGGGCCGAGTCGATCGCCATGTAGATGTTGGCCGGAAAGACGGCCAGTAGCAGCAAGATCAAACCGATGCCCGCCGCCCGGCGAAGCGTGGGAACGAACATTCCAACGCCGCCGCAGAATTCCGCAACCCCGCTGATCTGAACGAGCAGAACCGGATTCGGCAATCCAGGCGGGACGATCTGCGTGAACGCGCTCGTCTGCACGAAGTGCAAGATCCCCGTCGCGCAAAACACGAGTCCGAGTACGTACGGCATCGACGACCAAAACGACGGCAGCTTCATCGTTGCGCCGTTTATCGACGAGCCGCTACCGACCTCCGCACTCAGGTTGGTGTCTCGTCGATCGAGTCGCGCGTGATGAAAAGCCAAAAAGCAAGACCGGCGAAACGGCCGTACGGGCGAAAGTGCCGCAATAGTATTTCGGCCGCGTCGACGAATATAATAGTAAGCGGAGTGTGTGGCCGAGCAGGAGCAGCATGTGGGCGGCCGCATACGGACCGACCCCGGAGCAGGCCCGGAAAGGCCTCGAGGTCGAGCCGTCCGGCGGCAACATCCGCCGCGATCGTGCCCAGATAGGCACCGCGATACCCGGCCTTCATGCGCTCGCAATAGAACGATTCAGGTGCATCCGCCATCGCCTGCGGAGTTGGAAACGCGCGCAGGTCGCCCCGCGGCACCGCACGCAATTTCCCTTGCACGGCTTCTGCAAACGTCCCCGACCGGCGGCGATCGGTGACCTCGACGTCGGCAAATCCGGCTCGTCCCGCGCGCAGGGTCGCAAGCGTCAGGGAGCCGTCACTAAGACGCCGAGGCAAGGCGAGTTCATTTGCGGCTTGGCGATTTGGCGGCAACGTCACGAGGCCATGGGAATGGATCGTCCGCTCGAACGAAACCGGTTCGCCGCCCCCGCCGCGGAGGGCAAGTTCGAATCGCATGTCGGCGCGCTTACGTCTTTTTGCCGTCCGTTTCCGTTATCGTAGTGACATGAAAACGATTTCACGACGCGGCTCCCTCGCTCTGATCGCCGGAGCGGGCGCGCTCTTCTTCTCGCTCCGTCGCGGGGCGAGCCGAGCGGCCGATGCGTCCGGGTACACCCTGAGCGACGAACAGTGGCGCAAAAAACTCTCACCCGAGGCGTACGACGTCCTCCGCCACGAGGGTACCGAACGGCCGTTTTCAAGCGACCTCGACCACGTGACGAAGTCGGGCACCTATTTCTGCGCGGGTTGCGATCTTGCGCTCTTTGCATCGAAGACCAAGTACGATTCGGGGACCGGCTGGCCGAGTTTTTACGCCCCTTTGGCGCATGCGATTCAAACGAAAACCGACGTCGCGCTCGGTATGCCGCGAACCGAAGTCCACTGTTCGCGCTGCCTCGGACATCTCGGACATGTCTTCGATGACGGTCCGCCGCCAACGGGCCTACGCTACTGCATGAATGGCGTCGCACTTCGCTTCACAAGCGGGATCGCCAAAGGCAAAGCCGTCTAAGCACGAGCGCCGGTCGTGTCGACCCGTTCCGTTTTTACGACAGCGAGTCGCTCGCGGATTTGCGCATGCACGATGTCACGCTGGAAACGCCGTAGCGCGACGCGACCGGGCGCGTCCGAAACGCAGGCTTCGTCTTACACCGGATTTGACGCACGTTTTCCGTACTGCAGGTATCGCGACACGGTCGATCCACGCCGTTCTCGTCGAAGGCCTGCACGTCGACCATCGGCGTTGAATGATGGGCACATCGATGGGCGGCATACAGACGCGCGGCTCGATCGGATCGATCCGCCGGAACTCGGTACCCTCGAACGCAAGATCGCGCACGTCGAAAATGGCAAAGCCGTCGCGTTGCAGATTTGTTGAAGCGGAGCGCCTGCTAAACCAACGTTACCGCACTCCCGTAACCAAAAACGCACCCGTTCCGCTTACGAGATTTGGCGTTCCGGTCACGGATCGCCGCTTGCCTTTGGCCGCGGTCAGCGCATCTTTCATCGCTGGATCGGTGACGGTGAGCAGCAAGCGTTTCTTTCCGACGAGGTACAATTTCTCACCGACGACCGACACGATCCCCGAGATGGTGCTCATTTTCGTTGAAATAATGACTTGGCCGAGTGCGCTCTCGGCAGCGGGGGCCGGGAAGGCGAATGCAATCGCCAGGAGCGGAAGCACGAACATTGGGTCTCCTATCGATTGAGCCAAACGGCATCGGGTAAACGATCTGTCCCTTGCAGATGCGTGCAACCGAGTCCCCGCAAAACCTCTGTTTTTCGGCACGCGACGCCGAAACTTCGACGGCGCATCTCCGCAGCAACGCCCCGAGTAGGCACTCGTCACCTTACGTAAACACTTCGACCTCGCGGGCACCGCGCCCGATATCGCGGGTCGCGGAATCGCCAACCCGACGGCGGCGATTCTCTCTGCTGCACTGCTTTTGTGCTTCAGCCTGGGCGACGAGGAAAGCGCCCGCGTCATCGAGGATGCCGTCCGCGCCACGTACGCCGCGGGCGCCAGAACCGCGGATCTCGTCTCCGCGGGAGAAGCGTCACTCTCGTCGAGCGCGTTCACCGACGCCTTGACAGCGCGGCTCGTGCCGTGTTATCCCTAGGGCACATATGACCACTGCCCGCATGACAACGATGACCTGCACGTGCACCACCATTATGGATCGGTGTCGGGTTTTCGTCGGCTAGCAGCAACCGCAGCAACCGAACAAACGAAGCCCCGCACCGAACACCGGTTGCGGGGTTTCTTTTTCTCACCAATCTTTCGCCACTCACAAGCGAGGAACATCATGTCCGACGAGCACGCTTACAAGTTCGATACCGCAGCGATTCACAGCGGTCACAGCGGCGACCCCACGACGAAAGCCCGCGCCGTTCCGATCTATCAGACGACGTCCTACACCTTCGACGATACGGCACACGCCGAGCGTCTCTTCGGACTCCAAGAGTTCGGCAACATCTACACACGCATCATGAACCCGACGAACGACGTGCTCGAACAGCGGCTCGCCGTGCTCGAAGGCGGCGTCGGGGCGCTTGCGGTTGCCTCCGGTCAAGCGGCAAACATCTTTGCGATTCTAAATATCGCTCGCGCGGGCGATCACATCGTTAGCTCGGCCTCGCTCTACGGCGGGACACACTCCGCATTCGTCCACACGCTGCCGAAATTCGGCATCGAGGTGACGCTCGTCGACCCCGGCAAACTCGCGAATTTCAAGAACGCGATCAAACCCAACACGAAGGCGATTTTTGCCGAGACCATCGGCAATCCCAGAGTCGACGTGCTGGACATCGAAGCGGTCGCCGCAATCGCGCACGAAGCGCAGATCCCGCTCATCGTCGACAACACGCTTGCGACGCCGTATCTATGCAATCCGATCGAGTACGGCGCGAACATCGTCACCCATTCGGCGACAAAATTTATCGGCGGGCACGGGACGACCATTGGCGGCGTGATCGTCGACGGCGGCAACTTTGATTGGGCCGCATCGGGGATGTTCCCCGACCTCACCGAGCCCGATCCCTCGTATCACGGCGTGCGCTACGTGGCCTCGTTCGGGAACCTTGCCTTCATCGTCAAAGCACGCGTGCAACTGCTGCGAGACCTCGGTTCGTCGCTCTCACCCTTCAATGGCTGGCTTCTTCTCCAGGGCCTCGAGACGCTCGGCTTACGCGTCGAGCGTCACTCGAGAAACGCCCTGCGCGTCGCGAAGTTCTTGCAGAGCCGAGATGAAGTCGTCTGGGTCCAGTATCCGGGGCTCGAAGGCGACCGCGCACATCCGCTTGCGAAAAAATACTTGCCAAAAGGGCAAGGTGCGATCCTCACGTTCGGCGTCAAAGGGGGCGCTGCCGCAGCGAAAGCGTCCATCGATGCGCTCAAGCTTTTCTCGTTGCTTGCGAATGTCGGTGATGCGAAGTCCCTCGCGATCCACCCCGCAACGACGACGCACCAACAGCTCACGGTCGTCGAACAAATCGAGGCGGGCGTGACGCCGGATCTCGTGCGGCTCTCGGTCGGGATCGAAGATGCCGACGATCTGGTTGCGGACCTCGCGCAAGCATTCGCCGCAACCGAATCGTTCCGGCGCGAACTCAGCGTCGCGTAAGCGATGCCATGACTGCGGCGAAGTCCTCGAGGTCGAGGGCTTGGTCGCCGTCGCAGAGCGCCTCGCACGGCTCGGGATGCACCTCGATCATCAAGCCGTGCGCGCCGACGGCCCGTGCGGCGCGGCACAGCGGCGGAATCCAACGTCGCACGCCCACCGCATGCGAGGGATCGACGATAATCGGCAAGTGCGTGCGCTCGCGCAGCACCACGATCGCGCCGAGGTCCAGCGTATTCCGTGTCGATGTTTCAAACGTGCGAATGCCGCGCTCGCACAGGATGACATTTTTGTTGCCTTCATTCACGATGTATTCCGCAGCGCACAGCAGTTCATCGAGCGTCGCACTCATGCCACGTTTGAGCAGAACCGGCCGGTGCGAACGGCCGACGGCGCGCAGCAGATCGAAGTTTTGCATGTTGCGCGCGCCGACTTGCAGCACGTCGATGGATTTCGCCATGCGATCGACTTGGTCGATCGACATCACTTCGCTCACGACCGGCAGCCCGTAGCGGCGTCCGGCGGCGGCCAGCAAGTCGACACCCTCCCAACCCAGTCCCTGGAAGGCGTACGGACTGGTGCGCGGCTTGAACGCCCCGCCGCGCAGCAGCTGGCCGCCCGAACGCGCGACGCTCGCCGCGGCTGCATCGATTTGCGCCGGTGATTCTACGGAACACGGCCCGCCGATCACGACAAAGTCCTCGCCCCCAAAAACTGCATCACCGACGTGCACGAGCGTGGATTCCTCGCCGCGACGCGCAACGAGCGGCCACTGCTCGGCGCTCGCCGGCAAGAGGGACGGGGTCCAGGGGTCACAAGGGGAGATCATCGGTCGAAGCTCCTGTGGAGGGAATAAAAAAAGCCGCCCGCATCGGCGGGCAGCTTTGTTCTCAAGATCGTTATCGAAGAAGTGAGAAAACGCTAACCGGCGCCGACCCGTTGGAGCGACGTAAGATACCAGGAGCTAAACCACTTCGCGTTCATTACGCAGAGCCTACCGGGATGTGTGGGTCGCTGTCAAGAGCGACCCACACATTTCGCCCAAATCAGAGGTCGATTTTCGAATCGCCGTTTCCGGCAGCGCGCTGCCGCGAGCCGTCTTTGCCTTTGCAGAACACGTAAAGGCCGCCCGAATCGACGTCCCACGCGGTGCCCCGGTGAGCTGCTTTGAGCCGTAAGGGATCGAGCTAGACGAACGGTGGCATCTGATACGGAATATCCGGATACTTGAGCCCGGTCGCCGTATTAATGAGAAGTACACGTTCGCCGGCTTTGATAATGCCCGCACGCAAGAGCGCGAGCGCTCCGGCAAGAATCGCGCCGCCTTCGGGACACACAAAGACGCCTTCAGTCGCGGAGATTTCGCGCTGGCGATCCAGCAGTTCATCATCGTCGACGGCAACCGCCGCACCGCCCGTGCGCGCGATGGATTCGAGGACCAGAAAATCACCGAGCGCTTTGGGAACGTTGACGCCGAATGCGATGCTGTGCGCGTTCGGCCACATCACCGATTCTTTTGCACCCTCGTTGAACGCTTTGACGATCGGCGCGCATCCGCTAGCCTGCACCGCAATCATCTTCGGCATACGCGGTCCAATGAGGCCCATCGCGTGTAGTTCGCGCAACGCTTTATCAATCCCAATGAGGCCGACGCCGCCGCCGGTGGGATAGACGATCGCATCGGGCACGTTCCACCCGAACTGCTCGGCAAGCTCCAGGCCGATCGTCTTCTTCCCCTCGATGCGATAGGGTTCTTTGAGCGTTGAGGCATCGTACCAACCGTATTCGGCAACTTCTTTTGCAACGACACGTCCCGCATCGCTGATAAGCCCGTCGATCAACCGAACATCAGCACCGGTCATGACGGCTTCGAGCCGATTCACCGCGGGGGCGCCCTGCGGAATGATGACGTGCGCGCGAATCCCCGCGCGCGCCGCGTATGCGCCCCACGCGCCGCCGGCATTGCCGTTCGTCGGCATGGCAAGCTCGGTCACGCCGAGTTCGCGCGCGCGCGAAACGCCGACCGCCGCACCGCGTGCTTTGAAACTCCCAGTCGGAAGCAATGACTCGTCTTTGAGCGAAAGCGCGATCCCGTACTTTTTCGAGAGGCGTGGGAGATCGACGATCGGCGTCATCGCCTCTCCGAGCGACACCCGCGCCGATGGATCGCGTAAGGGCAAGAGTTCGGTGTAGCGCCACATGCTCGGCTCGCGACTCAATAGCGAGGTCTTCGTCATCGTTTTCGCGGCAGTCGCGAGGTCGTACCGGACGAGGAGGGGCGCGCCCTCCACACCGCATAGCTGACGACGTTCGTCGGCGTTATAACGCGCATCGCATTTCGGGCACACCAAATCGATCATAGCGCTGGTCATGCGGTGCGCCTTCTTGCTCGACGATCGTACACCCGTGCCGTCGAACAGTGCGCGCTCAGGTAAGCGCTCGAGCCGGCTCAGCCTTCGCTGGGCGTCATCGCACGCGACGGTTCTTCCAGGTCATTTGGCACGGCGAGCGGTTCGACAAGCGCCGCCGCGAGCGTTCCGCTATCGGGCAGCGCCTGATCGGCTTCGAGCACGCGCTGTAAAGCGCAAACGAGCCCGTCGGCGATCGTCGTAACCCCGACGATCTGCCAGCCTTGCGACCCAAGGAGATCGAGTGTTGCGTCCGGCGCAACATCTCCGCCGTGAACGTTCATGCGATGGAAGCGGTACTCATAGGACATGCGCATGTTACGTCTCCGACTTCTTCTTGAGCGCGCCCGGCTTGTGGGCCGCTTTCGCGCCGGTGTTTGCGCTGGTTACCAGATATTCCGGATTTTCCGGACTTGCGGCGACGTGATGGCCTTTGATATCCGTGGGAGCAATGAGCTTCTTCTCGACCGTCCCCTCGATCGTGCCTTGCGCTGAGTTCCAGGTGACGCGGTCGCCGCGTCGGACTGCTTTATGCGTAGCCATAGTCGACGTATACCGCTACGGCTCGCTAACGAATCTCGGCAAGACGTCCGTTATTTCCAGGACAACCGCGGCCCTCGGATTTACTTCCCTTGGTGTGATAGAAAAATGGCGGCCGTATGGCCGCCATTTTCTTATGCGCTTTGGTCTTTCGGGCGGTCGGCGTAGATGAGCGTCGGCTCTTCTTTCTTCTCGATCACTTCTTTGTTGATCACGCACTTCTTCACGCCGGTGAGGCTAGGAAGATCGTACATCACATCGAGCATCACTTCTTCGAGAATCGAGCGCAGGCCGCGGGCACCGGTCTTGCGACCCTGGGCGCGCGTTGCGATCGCGACGAGGGCTTCTTTGGTGAACGTAAGTTCGACGCCGTCCATCGCCATGATCTTTTGGAACTGGCGGACGAGCGCGTTGCGCGGTTCGACGAGGATGCGCCGCAGTGCCAGTTCGTCGAGCGCGTCGAGCGTGACGACGATCGGCAAACGGCCGATGAATTCCGGAATCAGACCGAACTTCAACAGATCTTCGGGCATCAGTTGGACGAGCAGCTTACCCGTGCGATCCGCTTTCTTCGATTCGGGGTTCGAACGGAAGCCGAGCGAATTGCTCGCGACACGGCCTTCGATGATGCGTTCGAGGCCGTCGAAGGCACCGCCGCAGATGAAGAGCACGTTGGTCGTGTCGATCTGGATGAACTCTTGGTGCGGATGTTTGCGTCCGCCCTGCGGCGGAACATTGGCCGTCGTGCCTTCAAGAATCTTGAGCAGTGCCTGCTGCACGCCTTCGCCCGAGACATCGCGCGTGATCGACGGATTCTCGCTCTTGCGAGCGATCTTGTCGATCTCATCGATGTAGACGATGCCCTTTTCGGCGCGCTTGACATCGTAGTCGGCGGCCTGAATGAGCTTGAGCAGAATGTTCTCGACGTCCTCACCGACGTAGCCGGCTTCGGTGAGCGAGGTAGCATCGGCCATCGCGAGCGGAACGTCGAGAATCTTCGCCAGCGTTTGCGCGAGATACGTCTTGCCCGAACCCGTCGGACCGACGAGCAAGATATTCGACTTCTGCAGTTCGACGTCGTCGGTCGAGCCGCCGGCGTTGACGCGTTTGTAATGATTGTAGACCGCAACCGCAAGCGCTTTTTTCGCGCGTTCTTGGCCGATCACATACTGGTTGAGGATGTGATTGATCTCCTTGGGCTTCGGAATATTCCGCAGCCGCAAGTTCTCATCGACGTTCTTGTAGAGCTCTTCTTCGATGATCTCGTTGCAGAGCTCGATGCACTCATCGCAAATGTACACGCCGGGGCCGGCAATCAACTTGCGGACCTGCTCCTGCGACTTCCCGCAGAAGCTACACTTCAGTTGACCTTTTTCATCGCCGAATCGAAACATCCGCGCCCCGCAGTGACTTCGTGTATCTTTGGATTAGAGTGACGTCGTGGGACTGTTGGGTGTGACGGTCCGGTTCTCTTTACGGATGATGTGGTCCACCAAGCCGTAGTCTAGTGCTTCCTGGGCCGTCATGTAATAGTCGCGCTCGATGTCCTTGAGAATAACGTCCACGTGCTTCTTGGTGGTTTCTTCGTAGATACCAGCCAGGCTGCGACGGGTCGCGATCAGATCGCGAGCGTGAATTTCAATATCGGTCGCCTGACCACCCACTTGCTGGACCCACGGCTGGTGAATAAGAATCTTGGCGTAGGGGAGGGCGTACCGCTTGCCCTGGGCACCACCGGTGAGCAGGATCGAGCCCATCGAGGCGGCCATACCCGCGCAGATCGTCGCCACATCGGGCTTGATGAGCTGCATGGTGTCGTAAATCGCCAGGCCCGCGGTCACGCTGCCGCCCGGGCTATTCACGTACATATCGATGTCTTTGTCCGCGTCTTCGCGCTCGAGGAAGAGCAACTGGGCGATGACGAGGCTTGCGATGCTGTCGTCGATCGGACCGTGCACGAAAATGATGCGTTCTTTAAGCAAGCGCGAATAAATGTCGTACGAGCGTTCGCCGCGCGCGCTCTGTTCGACAACCATCGGAACCAGGTGACCCATGCTACTCCCTCTGCGGCCGAAGCCGCCGATTTGATTTCCGTTCGCGTGCGACCGCGACCCGTATTGGTAAGAGACTACTTTTCAGACGGTTTGGTTGCCGCAGGGACGACCTTGGCCCGATCGATCAATAAATCGATGGTTTTGGTGCGTACGACGCCGTCGACGAGTGCTCCGACGTTTTGGCCCATCATTTCGAGGATCCGCTGCGGGGGCTGCTGGTATTGTGCGGAGAGTGAAGCAAGCTCGGCTTCCACATCGCCCTGCGTTGCTTGGACGCCTTCGGCTTTGGCGATCGCTTCGACGATGAGGGTCGTCTTCACGCGCTTTTCGGCTTCGGTCGCATACTCGGCACGCACGTCGGCTTCGGTCTTGCCGCTCTGCTCGAGATACTGCTCCCACGTCGTGCCGAAACGGCTGACGTACTGTTTACTCTCATCGATAAGACCTTCGGTCTCGCGTTCGACGAGAACGGCCGGCAACGGAACCTCGTGCGTTGCGAGCAGGCGATCCAGAATCTGCTGCGACTGCGCACGGCGAGCGTTTTCTTTGACGCGCTCGGTGAGACGGCGGCGCAAATCGGTCTTGAGTAAATCGACCGTGTCGAGACGCGCGACGCGTTTGACGAATTCGTCGTCGAGGACCGGCATTTCGGGCTCTTTGACTTCGTGCACGGTGATCGTGAAAATCGCGTCCTTCCCAGCCAGCTCCGTATTGGAGTAGTCATCGGGAAAGTGCGCGGTAATGTCTTTGGTCTCGCCGGCCTTCATGCCGACGATGCCCGAGGCAAAGCCCGGAATGAACCGCGACTCCAGAATTTCTGTCGGTTCGCCGGTAGCGGTGCCGCCGTCGAAGGCGACGCTGTCGATCTTGCCCACGTAGTCGAGCGTCGCGGTATCGCCGAGTCGGACGGGGCGGTCGGCCGGAACCAAAGTCGCCGCATCGCGGCGGAGCGTCTCGAGCGCCGTCTCGAGCTCGGCATCGCCGGCTTCGGTCGGCTGCTCGGTCACTTCGATGCCGGCATAGTCTTTGAGGTCGAACTGCGGACGGACCGATACGACGGCCTTGAAGCGCAAGGGAGCTCCGTCTTCCTCGGGGAGCAGTTCCATCTTTGGGCGTGCAATCGGCTCGAGCTTGTGCTCCTCGACCGCCTCGGCATACTTCTCGGGGACGAGGTCTTCCATCGCGCGCTCGGTGATCACGCCTACGCCATACTGGGCCTCAAAAATCTTCCGCGGAACTTTGCCGGGGCGGAAGCCAGGCATTTTCACGTTGCGAGCGAGCTTGCTAAAGGCGGCATTTTGCGCTTTTTGCAGCTCGTCCGGTGAGATGGCGATCTCGAGTTCGACTTGCGTGGGATCGAGCTGTTTGAGCGTCGTCGCGGACACGGATGGACTCCTAGATGTGAAAGCGGCGGGCACAGGGCCCGCCGTCTTAAAATACGCTGGAGCGGAAGACGAGATTCGAACTCGCGACCCTCGCCTTGGCAAGGCGATGCTCTACCACTGAGCTACTTCCGCAAAAACGTCGGGAAACGGACGCCATCGGACGGGCGCCTCGGCAACCCTGGAAGTATACGGGTCCCGACAAGCCTCGTCAAGCATGGGCACGCAGAGACTCGAACTCTGATGGGTTGCCCCACTGGAACCTAAATCCAGCGCGTCTACCAATTCCGCCACGCGCCCACGCTTGGACTACCTACGCGCTTCTCGTAACGAGCCCTTGAAAACGAGTTCCGTACCCGCGCGCGGAAGGGCCGCAAGGTATGAATGGAACTCGCATCCGCATCGGGATCGATGTCGGCGGCACGTTTACCGATTTGCTCGCGCTCGATGAGGCAACCGGCACGCTAACCAAAATCAAAGTGCCGACCACGCCTCTGGCACCCGAAGGCGGCGTCATCGCGGCGCTCGGACGCTTTCTTGACGAGCATCCCGAAGCGACGATTTCGCTGCTCTCGCATTCGAGTACGATTGCGACGAACGCCCTGCTCGGTCAGCTGAATTTGGAATTGCCGCGCGTGCTCTTACTCACGACGGCGGGTTTTCGCGACGTCCTCGAGATCGGGCGGCAAAATCGCAGCGAAGTTTACAATCTGTTCGTGCAGCGTCCGACGCCGCTCGTGCATCGAAGCGATCGCATCGGAATCCTCGAACGCCTAGCCGCCGACGGCTCCGTCGTGACGGCGCTCGATGATGATTCGGTAGCGCGCGCACTGGATGCGGTAGCCGCGAGCGGCGCGGCCTCGGTTGCCGTTTCGTTTTTGCACGCGTACGCGAACGGCGATCACGAACGGCGCGTCGGCGCGGCGCTCGCGGCGCGTTTCCCCGCCCTCGACGTGACTTTATCCAGCGAACTCGATCCTGAGTATCGGGAATACGAACGCACGAGTACCACCGTCGTCAACGCGGCGCTCATTCCGCTGGTGAAAACGTATTTGCAGCGTCTCGCGCGCGCGATTGCTGAACTCGGTGTGCGCGCACCGCTCTACGTGATGCAGTCCAGCGGCGGTATGGCAACGGTAGAACTCGCCGCGTTGCGCCCGGCGACGATCGTCGAGAGCGGGCCCGCGGCCGGCGTGATCGGTGCGGCATTTCTCGGAAAGGCGCTCGGCGTGCACGACGTCTTGAGTTTCGATATGGGCGGCACGACCGCCAAAGCCGGAACGGTCTTCGGCGGTGAACCGGCGGTGGTCGGTGAGTTCGAAGCCGCAGGCCGCACGCATAGCGGACGCGCGGTGAAAGGCTCCGGCTATCCCGTGCGCTTTCCGTTCGTCGATCTTGCCGAAGTAAGCGCGGGCGGCGGCACCATCGCATGGATCGATACGGGCGGCGCACTGCGCGTCGGACCGCTCTCCGCCGGGGCCGATCCGGGGCCGGCGGCATACGGAAAAGGCGAAGCGCCGACCGTCACCGATGCCAACATCGTGCTCGGTCGCTTGAATCCACGCGCACTGCTTGGCGGGGCCATGCCGATCGATGCGGAGCGTTCGCGTGCGGCAATCGATGCGCTGTTGCCCGCTCTGCCCGGTTTCGATCGCGATCGCGCGGCTGCGGGAATCGTGCAACTCGTCGATGATGAAATGGCAAAAATCTTGCGCATCGTTTCGATAGAGCGCGGTCACGATCCGCGCACGTTTACGATGATGGCCTTTGGCGGCGGCGGACCACTACACGCCTGTGCGCTCGCCGATGCGCTCGACGTCACGCACGTGATCGTGCCGCCGGACCCGGGCCTCTTCTCCGCTTTCGGCCTGCTCGCAGCGGACGTACAGGCGACCTTCGTGCAGTCGCTCGTCGTCGATGCCGCACGCGTCGAGCCTGCCGAACTCGAAGCGGCGTTCGCCAGCCTGCACGCACGCGGTCTGCACGATCTGGCTGCGCAAAACGTTGCGCCGAGCGACATGGCGTTTGCGCGCGAATTCGAATTACGTTACGTCGGCCAAGGCTACGAACTCGCCGTGCCGGCGGCCGCGACCATCGATGCTCCTTCGATCCGCGCGGCGGTCGATGCGTTTCACGGTCGGCACGAACGAGCGTATGGTTATGCCTCACGCGAAGATGACGTCGAGGTCGTGAGCGTACGCTTGCGCGCGATCGGCCGCGTTCCCAAACCGCGGATCCCAAACCGCGCTGCGATCGGCGAGCGCGAGCCGACCGTCGCGGCGCTGATCGAAACGCGCGACGTCTTCTTCACCGCATGGCGGCGCGCGACACCGGTCTACGAACGCGCACGGCTGCAGCCCGGCGATCGCATCAGCGGACCCGCCGTTATCGAGCAGTACGATTCATCGACGCTCGTGCCACCGGACTGGAGCGCGCACGCCGACGGCGGTGGCAACCTACGCCTGGACCGCATTCCCCGCACCACCGCTGCCGGTAGCGAGAGCACATGACCGTCGATCCGATCACCTCCGAGGTCATCAAGAACTCGCTCGTCTACGCAAGCGAAGAGATGGGCATCGCGGTGCGCAACGCCGCGTACTCGCCGAACATCAAAGAGAGGCTCGACCATTCGTGTGCGCTCTTCGATACGCGCGGCAGGCTCATCGCGCAAGCCGAGCACATTCCCGTGCATTTAGGTTCGCTTCCCTGGGGACTGCGCACCACGCTTGCCTGGCTGGGACAGCGCGATCTCACGATGGTGCCGGGCGACATGTGGGTCGTAAACGATCCCTATATAAGTGGGACGCACCTCAACGACGTGACGGTGATCCGGCCAATCTACGATGCATCCTTCGAACCGATCCTCATCGGCTACGCGGCAAACAAAGCGCATCACACCGACGTCGGCGGAAGCGTGCCTGGTTCGATGTCCGCCGATGCCGTCGAACTGTGCGTCGAGGGCTTCATCATCGCACCCGTGCGGTTAATGCGCGACAATGAGGTCTGCGTCGAGATCGTCGAACTCATCCGCGCGAACTCGCGCACGCCGCACGCGCGCTCGGGCGATCTCAAAGCGCAGATCGCCGGCAACATCACGGGCGAACGGCGCGTGCAGAAACTCGTTGCGACATACGGTCTTGCGACGTTCGAGGCCGCACTCGACCGCATTCTCGATGAGAGTGAACGGCGGCTCGCGCACGAAATCGCCAAGCTCGTCCCCGGCACGTACCACGCGCGGGACTTCATGGAAGACCGCAGCGGTGCGCCGTCGATCGCGCTCGAGGTGACGATCACGATCGCGGGCGGCCGCATCGCACTCGACTACACCGGAACGTGCGCGCAGGTGCCGTTTCCCATCAACGCCGTCTACGGCGTCACGCTCTCGGGCGTATACTACGTGATCCGTGCGCTCACCGATCCGACGATCCCGATGAACGACGGCTGTTTTCGCGCGATCGACGTGCACGTTCCCGAGGGGACGCTGCTCAATCCGCGCCGGCCAGCGTCCGTCGGCGGCGGAAACGTCGAGACCTCGACGCGCAACGCGGACCTCATTCTGCGGGCGCTTGCCGATGCCGCACCCGATCGCGTCCCCGCGGCGAGCGGAGGCACGATGTCGAATGTCATTATCGGCGGCGTCCTAGCGGACGGTAGCGCGTGGTCGTCGTACGAAACCAACGGTTGCGGCATGGGCGCGCGACCGAATTCCAACGGACTCGACGGCATTCAATGCCATATGACCAACACGCTCAACACGCCGATCGAAACGCTCGAGCGGCTCTATCCCATTCGCGTCACGCGTTACGAGTTCGCGGAGGGAACCGGCGGCGCGGGCGAATTCCGCGGCGGAAACGGCCTGGTTCGCTCGTTTCAGTTGCTCTCCGGTCCCGGAACGATCTCACTGCTCGCCGATCGCCAGACGCTTGCGCCCCAAGGTCTACGCGGCGGCGCCGACGGAATCTCCGGATCGCATACGCTCGTTCGAAACGGTACCGCAACAAAGCTCCCGGGAAAGACGACGATCGCGCTCGAGGCAGGCGATGAAGTCATCGTGCAAACTCCGGGCGGCGGAGGCTACGGCCGCAAACGGTGAGGCGCCGCATACGCGATCCAAGCCGCGGCTATTTCACCACTTCCGCTACGGCGCGGCCGCCGAACCTGCGGGATGGCGACGATCGTTCGCTCCGTGCAGCATACCACCGGGATCGATAAGGATCGCCTCGGCTGCACCCCACGGGGATGCGTTGTCCGTCACGCGGTAGCCGAGCCGCAAGAGCTCCAGCCGCGTTGCCTCGGTCATCGCGCCGCGTTCGGCGTAGATCGTATCCGGCAGCCACTGATGGTGGATGCGCGGCGCATCGACGGCAGCTTGCACCGTCGCACCGTCGTCGATGATGTGCTGGAGCACGCCGAGCGTGATCGTGATGATGCGCGAACCGCCCGGGCTCCCCGCGACGATGCGCAGTTTGCCGTCTTTGGTCACGATCGTCGGCGCCATCGAACTCAAGGGACGTTTCCCCGGCGCGATTTCGTTTGCCGACCCTTGCACGAGTCCGTAGAGATTCGGCACACCGGGCTTCGATGTGAAATCATCGATCTCGTTGTTGAGCAGAAAGCCCGTCCCGGGCGCCGCGACACCGGCACCGAACTCATCGTTGATCGTGTACGTCACGGCAACCGCATTGCCGTCACGATCGACGATAGAATAGTGCGTCGTGTGATCGTGTTCGCGCAGCGCGGCCAGGCCCGGATGCACGGTACGCGACGGCGTTGCGCGCGATCCGATCTGCGCGCGGAGCCGCGCGAGGTAGCGCGGTGCGAGCAGTTGTGCAACCGGGTTACGAACGAATCCCGGATCGCCGAGATACGTGTTGCGATCGGCATAGGCGCGTCGTTCCGCCTCAACGATGCGTGCGATGCCGCGCGCACTCCGATAGGCGCCGGATTGCTGCGGGAAACCATCGAGGATTCCGGCGATCTCGCAGAGCGTCGTTCCGCCCGAACTCGGCGGCGGCGCCACGAGCAGATCGTAGCCGCGATAGCGGCAGTGCTGCGGCGTACGCTCTTCGGCTGTGTAAGAGGAAAAGTCCGCCATCGTCAAGATTCCGCCGTTCGCAGCGCTCGCGTCGATGATCGCGCAGGCAATCGGCCCGGTGTAAAACGCAGCATCACCGTCGCGCGCGATACGACCCAGGGTGCTTGCAAGTTCCGGCTGACGGAGCACGTCGCTAACGGCACGAGCGTGACCGTCGACCAAGAACAGTTTCGCTGCGATGGGATCGGCCGCCAAATCTTGGGCGCCGCTCTTGAAGATCGCGACGTCTCCCGCACGCAGCGTGAAGCCATCGCGCGCAAGATCGATCGCCGGCTGCATGAGTTCGCGGCGCGCGCGCGTGCCATACGCCTCGCGCGCGTACTCGAGTCCTCTGACGGTCCCAGGAATTCCGACGGCAAGATACCCGCGCGTACTCGCTCCCGCTTTTACGTCGCCGCTAGGGTCGAGAAACATATCACGCGTCGCCCCGAGCGGTGCCCGTTCGCGAAAGTCGATAAACCGTTCGCGGCCGTCGGCAAGACGCAGCAGCATGAAGCCGCCGCCGCCGATGTTGCCACAGCACGGGTCGACAACCGCAAGCGCGTAACCGACCGCAACCGCCGCATCGACGGCGTTTCCGCCACGCGCGAGCACTGCCGCACCGACCTCCGTCGCGTAGTGCTCGTCGGTTGCGACCATGCCGGTCGACGAGACGGCCCCCCGCGGTCGCGCGCTCGAGTTTGGTCCCGCGGAGGCGGGGCCAAACTCATCCCCGCCAAGAGCGAGGACGAGCGCGCACGTCGCCGCTAACGCAAGTGTGAGTCGAGCCAAGCGAACCAGCGGCGACTGACGTCTTCGCGTTTGACGGGATCGCTCGGAAAGTGACCGGCCGCCGGGAAAGCTACGAACTGCACTTCGGTACCTTTGGAGACGAGCGCGTGGTAGAACGCATAGGACAGCGGCGTCGGGACGCGCTGATCGCCGGTGTCGCTGAGAATCAGTGTCGGCGTCGTCACGTTGCCCGCATACGTGAGCGGTGATTCGGCTTCGAAGAGTTTCATCTGCGCAGCGCTCGTCCACGGCGAGCCGCCGATGAAGTTGGGCGTGAATTCGCTTGAATCGGTGAGCGCAGAGTACGCGACCCAGTCGTTGACCGCAGCGCCCGACACGGCGGCTTTCCAGATGTGCCAGTGGCCGATGAGCCATGACGTCATCAAACCGCCTTCGCTCCAGCCGGAGACGCCGATCCGGTTGGTATCGACGATACCGAGTTTCTCGACGGCGGCAAGACCGTCCATACAATCTTGCGCGGGGGCGCTCGTGATGTGCGGGACCGTCGCTTGCGCGAATTTCGCGCCGAGATTATCACTGCCTCGGTAATTTGGTTGGAAGACGAGATAACCGTGCGATGCAAAGAGCTGCGACAAATCGCTGAAGGCATCCGTCGAAGTGTCCGTCGGTCCGCCGTGAATCTCGAGGACGAGCGGATACTTCTTGCCCGGTGTAAAGCCGATCGGATACGTGAGCACGCCGTCGAGGGAGAAATGGTCGGCGCTCGTCCACGCGATCGTCTTCGTCGCGCCGATTGCGTGGTTGGCCAAGGCGTCGTTATATCCGGTAAGACGTTCGGGTGCAGCGGCGATCGCACGTTTGAGGTAGAGTTCGCCAGGGCGAGTCGGCGTGCTGCCGACGAAGGCCATCGTCCCGTCGCGTGCGATCGACACGGCATCGTCGAGGTTCACGTCGCGAAGATCGACCCGCTGCACGGCTCCCGCGAGCGGCTGCAGAAACAGCGCGGCGCGCGTACGATCGTTTGCGCTGATAAAGACCGCGCGGCCGTCGGGACGCCACACGGCCGATTGCATGTTGCGATCGAGTTTTGCGCTCGCAATCCGCGAGCCGGAGCCGTCGAGGTTGGCCACGGCAAGGTCCCTCTGCGAAAACGACTTTGAATCTTCGATGCCGTAGGCGAGCTTCGTGCCATCCGGCGAGATGTTCGGCGATGTCGCGTGCGACGCGAGGGGCGTCACGAGCGTCGTGCGGCCGCTGGCCAGATCCAGAACGCCGATCCGCGTTTCCTGTTCGTGACCGAAGTGGGCGTCGGCGCGCTGCGTGTAGATCAGTCGTTTCCCGTCATGCGTAAAATCGCCGAGTTCGTGGACGCTGTACGTGCCGCTGGTGATCCGTTTGACGTGCTTGCCCTGGGCGTCGATCGTCCAGATGTGGACGGGCAGCGGAGCCGCGCGTGTTGCCCAATGATCGTCACCGACATCGAAGGCGTCCTGATGCGCGTCGATGGCCTTTTGATTTTTCGCTGGATCGTGTCTTGTGAAAGCAAAGGCGCGGCCGTCTGGGCGCCATTTGAAGTCCTCAACTTCTTCTTTGGCATCGGTGAGGCGCAGCGCATCGCCGCCGTCCATCGGCATGACGAAGAGTTGCGCGGCTTTGTGGTCGGCATCGGAAGCCGTAAACGCGAGCCGGTCGCCGCTCGGCGACCACTGCGGATCGCCGACGTCGTCGCGTCCGTGGGTGAGCACGCGCTCGGCACGCGTGCGCGTATCGACGAGCACGAGTTCGTTTGCGTAGGTGTCCTTCTTGAAATTCGCGCGCCGCACGACGAGCACGACATGTTTGCCGTCGGGTGCGATGTGCGGTGCCGATAGCGAGACGGTACTGCGGAAGTCCTCGAGTTCGAACGGCTTTGGCGCGGCAGCCGGGGCCGCGAGCGGAAGCGCTACGAACGAGGCGAGGAGAACGAGTGCGGGCCGCTTCATTTCAAGTACTCCGAGAACCAGTCGGCCCAGGCTCGATACGCCATCTCGCGTCCGACGGGGTCGGCCGGAAAGTGTCCAGCGCGCGGGAACGCGATGAAGCGCACCGGGACGTGATTGTCTTTGAGCGCGTGATAGAGCGCGTAGGATTGCACGATCGGGACGCGTTGGTCGCCGGTGTCACTCAGGATGAGCGTCGGCGTCTTGATATCGCGCGCGAAGGTGATCGGTGACTCGGCAAGATACGCTTTGCGGCCTTCGGCCGTGTACGGGCCCGGACCGGGAATGAACGCCGCGCCGAAGTCCATATTGATGTCGGCAAGCGTCGACTGCGCGATCCAATCGTTGACCGCAGCGCCCGAGACGGCTGCCTTCCATACGTGCGCGTGACCGATGAGCCACGACGTCTGCAGTCCACCGCCCGACCAACCCGAGACGCCGATATTCTTCTCATCGACGAAGCCGAGTTTTTCCACGGCCGCAAGTCCGGCGAGATTGTCCGCTGCCGGACCGCTGGTTACGTGACCGACGATGGCATTCAGATACGCATCGCCAAGATTATCGCTTCCGCGATAGTTGGGCTGGAAGACGACCATGCCGCGGGCCGCCATGACCTGCGCTTGTCCGCTGAAATTCTGCGTGGAAGTCGAGACCGGCCCGCCGTGAATGACCAGCGCCAGCGGGTACTTTTTCCCCGTCGTAAATCCGGGCGGATACGTCAGCACGCCGTCCGCTTGGAATCCGCCGCTGACATCCCAGGCGATCGATTCTGTCTTGCCGATTGCAAAATCGGCGATCCAGGCGTTTTCACTCGTCAATTTGCGCGGCGCGCTCGAGCCGGGTGCGAGGTAGTAGAGTTCGGGCGGCGCCTTTGCCGATTGACCGACGAACGCAATACCTCCGTCATCGGCGAGGCTCGCGCCAGGACCGAAGTCGACGTCGCCGAGATCGATTTTTTTCGGCGGACCGCCGACCGGCTGCATCCAGAGCACGTTGCGCACGCCGTCGGCGGTGGCAACGGCAAGCGTCTTATCGCCGGGCATGAACGACGACCAGTGGACGTTGCGATCGAGCGCAAGCGAGTTGCCCGCTTCTTTTGCATCGGCAAGCGCGAGCACGTGCAAATCGTTTTGAAGATACTGGGATGCATGACGCGGCATTGAGACGGCGATCGACTTGCCGTCGTGCGAGACGACGGGATCGCCGTCGACGCGTCCGCTTGCTACCGCGCGATCGGTGTTCGTCGCCATGTCGTGCAGCATGAGTTGCGCGCGAATAAAGTGCGCGGCGACGGCGTCCGGCTGTTTTGCGTAGAGAATACCGCTGCCGTCCGGCGTCCACGTGATTCCGGCGGGGAACAAGCCGCTCGGGATACTCCAGCTTCCGCTCGTGATACGTTTTGCCGGACCGCCGGCGGCGGGAGCGAGCCAGAGGTGTGAAGGCGTCACTTTCTCGCGCACGAGAAAGTCCTCATCGGTGACGACGAAGGCATCGTTGTGTTCGTCGATCTGCTTTTTATTGAGCGGCTCGTCGCTCGTCACATATGCGATTGCGCCACCGTCGGGACGCCAGGCGAAGCTTTGCACGCCGGCCTTCGCGTCGGTCACTTTGGTCGGATCGCCGCCGCTCATCGGCATCACGTACACCTGCGCCGGCTTACCGCGTTCGGGCGAGCTCTCGAATGCGAGCCGATCGCCGGTCGGCGACCAATGCGGCGCGAACGCACCCGGACGTTCGTGCGTGAGCGTCCGGGTAGCGCCGCTCGCGGTGTCGACGAGCACGAGTTCGGTGTCGTTCCGGTCGTTCTTCCAATCGATCTTCGAGCGCACGTAAACGACGCGCTTTCCATCGGGCGAAATCTGCGGCGATGCGACGCCGACGACGCGCCTGAGATCCTCAAATGCAAGCGGCTTCGACTGAGCTCCAGCCGGCGCGACCTGCGAACCGAGCATCGCACTTACGGCAACAGCGAAAAGGACGCGAGACGAACGCTTCACGAAACCACCCCCAAGACGAGCTAGCTCCCGCGTTGCGCTTCGAGCGAACCGCTTACCTGCCCGCGCGGGTGCGCACCAAGGTGCCAAATGCACGGAAGATCCGCGGTACGGCTTCATGTTTGTAGGCATAGCGCTCGGGCGGAT
>JANLVI010000009.1:0-99487 GCA_031363915.1 Vulcanimicrobiota bacterium | reverse complement strand
TTTTCGCGGGGACCTCGCAGGCCACGCCGCACGTCTCGGGGACGATCGCGCTAATGCTCGCCGCAGCCGGCGGACCCAAGTCACTCACCGTCGCTCAGATCACGCAGCTCATCCAGTCCGCCGCGGACAATATCAACGATCCGAAGCAAGGTCATGGCCGCATCAACGCCTATCGTGCGATCGCCGCGGCCGCCGGAGACCCACAGCCACCGACGTACGTGCCGAACGCGAATCAGTTCGTCGCCTTTGCGTACACGAATTCCGGCGGCATCTCACCGGCCGTGGTCGATCTCGACTATCCGAACGGCGTGCCGGTGATCGCGGACGGGAGCTTCCGGATCGCCGACGTGCCGCCGTCGATCGGTAATTTCAAGATCGGCGTTTGGTACGATAGCAACGGCGACGGCGTCATCGATGCAGGCGACCTGTTTGGCTCCGTCCAGACGACGTGCAGTACGACGTCGATGTGCGGGAACCCGCGGATCAACGTCGCGCGCGTCGGTTCGAACTTTACGCTTCCATAGCGTACCCGATCGCCGCCAATACGCGCATGGTCTCGAGCGACTCTGCGAAGCTCGGGACCGTGCTGGTTTTCGTCTCGATCTCGGCGGCGAAATCATCGAGCAGTTCGAGGAACATCGGGATGTTGCCGTGCACGGGTTCGTAGCGCGCGTACGTCGGCGCGACGACCTCGAGCTCGCTCTGTTCGTCGGGTTCGAGCAAGAAGAGGCGCGATTCGACGAGGCTCTCGCCGTTGCCGATCGCCGCGCGCCGATCGCCGTGCACGGCGACGGTCGAGGAGTCGATCAGCATGGTGCCGTCGACGCTCACCCGCGCAATCAGACCTTCACCGTAGTCGATGATAGCGAACGCGCCGTCATCGACCATGCTTGTAAAGGGGCCCTCGGCGTCGTGGCGTTCCGGAATCGCCGTGCGAATGCCGCCGGTGGCGCGCAACGGTTTGCGCCCGGCAAGCCACGATGCGCTATCGATGAGATGCGAGCCGATGGCGCCCGCGATGCCGCCGCCCCGTTCGCGTTCGAACCACCACCCGCGCGGCCGTTCGACCTCAGCGCCGAGCCACGTCGCAAACGCCGTCACTTCGATTTGCCGCAGCGTGCCGAGGTGGCCGTTGACGATCAGTTCTTTGATCGCTCGGCGCACGGGGTTGTAGCGGAATTCGTGTGCGACGGCCGTTGCCGTACCGGCAATTTTTGCGGCGGCGACCATTTCTTCGGCTTGCGCGACCGTGAGTGCGAAAGGCTTCTCGCATAGGACGTGTTTCCCGGAGGCGAGCGCCGCGATTGTCTGTCGATGATGCGCGAATGGCGGTGAGGCGATCGAGACTACGTCGACCTCGACGCTTGCGAGCATCGCTTCGAGCGAGGTGAACGCATGCGGGATGTCGCGCTGCTTTGCGACCTCAGCGGCGTTCGTCGGCGACGCGATCGCGACGACCTCGAACTTCGGATGAAGTTTATAAGCCGGAACGTGGACGTTCCCGCCAAAACTGCTGCCGATCACACCGACACGATACGTCACCGTTTCACGTTTTCGACGATGCTCTCCACGATCCCGATCGCGCGCTCGATCTGACTCGGTTCGATCGTAAGCGGCGGCGCGATCGTGATCGACGACCCCGTCGGCCCCGACTGCAGCAGAATGACGCCGCACCCGAGCGCCTGCTTGACGATCGTCGTCGCGATCGCGGGGTCGGTGCATTCGATCGCCCACATGTAGCCAAGGCCGCGAATGTCGCGGATGCACGCGGTGTACTTGCGCAGTCGAAAGAGCCGTTCGGCAAGGAACTGCGCACGCCCACGAACGGTGGTAATGAGGTTCAGGCGCTGGATTTCATCGATGTTCGCAAGCGCCGCCGCGCATGCGAGTGGATTGCCGAGATAGGTCGAGGTGTGAAGCGCCTCGCCCGTCGACGTTTCCCAGGCATCCATAACGTCCGCTCGCCCGATCGTCGCCGAAAGCGGAACGCCGTTTGCGATCGCCTTGCCGACGCACATCAGATCCGGGACGACGCCGTCGATGTCGCAGGCGAACATCGCACCCGTGCGGCCGAAGCCGGTGTAAATCTCATCGAGAATCATCACGATCTGCGCTCTGTCGCAGATCGTACGAACGCCGGCAAGAAAGCCCGGCGGCGGAACGATGATGCCGCCGCGGCCTTGGATGGGTTCGAGAATGATGGCGCCGATCTGCGGATCGCGCGCGAGCGCTTCGTTGATTTCGATCAGCGCCGCGGGCGTGCCGTTCGCGGCGGTCGGATACGGCAGCCACGTCGTGCCGGTCGTTACGAGCGGCGCGAAAGGCTCGCGGAACTTCGCGATACCGCTCACGGAAAGCGCTCCAAGCGAGAGACCGTGATAGGAATTCTCGTACGCGAGCACGTGCGGCTTGTGTGTTTTGAGATACGCGGTTTTCAGCGCGAATTCGACGGCTTCAGCACCCGTCGAGCAGAGAAACGTTTTCTGGAGTCCTGCGGGCGCGATCGACGCGAGCTTCTCCAGCAACTGGACGCGCACTTCGGTCGGGTGGACGTCGCCCATCCCGTGCACGAGCCGAACTGCTTGGTCGGCGATCGCCGCACCGACGTACGGATTGGTGTGGCCGGTATTCGCCACGCCGAATGCAGACGTAAGATCGATGTACCGGTTGTCATCGACGTCCGTGACGAGCGCGCCGCTCGCCGACTGCCAAAAAACGGGAAAGTCTTTTGCAAGATACGTCACGCCGCGCGACTCGAAGCGCGCCAGCGTCGCGGCGAGTTCGAGCGAACGCGGACCGGGCACCGGGCCGCGAATCAACTCGAAGAGCGGGTGTTCGTTCATCGTTCGACATCCATCCAACGGATGAAGTGCATGATGCACGGCTCGCCGCCATGATGCGCGCCGGCCGGTGGCGCTTGCATTTCACCGAAGCGCGTGATTCGCGCTGCACCGCCCGCGAGCGCGACCTCGCTCAGCGACGAATAGTGACCGGCATCGGCGATTGCCAGCGCCTCGAGCGGCAGATGTTGCGCGCGCAGGTACTCCGCAGCCTCGGCCGGCGTTGCGACCGGAAAGACCGGCACGATCCGTGCCGCGAGCGGCGGCGGCGCAGTGCGCGGCGGATCGACGATCAGCGTTGCTCGCGCGGCCGGTGCGGTCACGACGGTTCCGTGTCCGGATGCGGCGCGGAATGCGGCAAGATCGCGCGCCGCCGCGTACGAGGCGGCGCGCCCGGCGGCAAGCATGCCGGGCGGAAATTCAATGGCGACGCGTTCGAGCGCCGCACCGAGCAGCTGCGCGAAATCGCTCACCGAAACATCGCCGCCCGACTCGACAAAGAGCAAATGCAGCGACATGCAACCGGATCCATCGTACAACAGCGCGTCGCGCGCGATGCGGTCCATCAGGTCGGGCACCGCGAGGTCGTCGCGCCGCACGTATCCGGCGCTCGCGCGATGACCGAATGCGATGACGCGCGTCGCGGTACTCGCACCCAGACGCACGGCCTCGATCGTTGCATCGTCGCCGAAAACGACGATCGTCTGGGCGCCTGCGAAGAGCCGTGCTTCGCGCGGGTCGTTGCCGCCGTGCCACACCTCGGCGACGGCATGCTCGGCGAATGCCATATCCTCTTGGACGAGCGTCTCGAAAAATGCACCGATGAGGCGATCGTCGCGGTCTTTAACGACGACGCGAGCCTTGGCAATGAGCGCGTAGAGCGCTGGGACCAGCGCGACGCCGATCGTCGTATCGCTGCCGACGATCACCGCGCGTTCGACACCGCGTGCGTAAGCGAAACGACCGTCGCGCTGGGCAACCGGCGCGTCGAGCGCATCGAGCGATCCGACTTCCGCTTCGATTGCGGCGCTGAGCGCGCGTGCGGTAAGCGAACCGAAGAGCCGGTCGAGTGCGTACTCGATCACTGGGATCGAATAGCCCGTGCGTGCCTCGATGGCCGCCTGGGCGCGGACGCGCGGCGGAAAATCGGCATCGTGCCACCGCTCGGCTGCATCCGCGATCGCACCGACGATCGCGCGCGCGCTGCGATCGCGCAGCGTGTTAGCGGCGGGCAAGGTCTTCAGCATCGAGCGAACAGCCGCGCAGTTCAGCACCGGCGTCGCGGCCGAGCAGGACGATGCCGCCGCCGCTCGCATAGCCGAGGTCTTCGGTATCGATTGCGACGACGGAACTGCGGTTGACGCAGTCGATGTGGCGAATCGCCCCGACGATCCCGGGCGGGCATTCCTTGCCGTCGAGACCGATGACGATCGGTCGCAGCCATGGCGGCGCGAACTTCACGCGTCGCGCTGCTGTCCGGCTCGCGGCCGAATCGTAATACTGACTGCAAAGTTCGGTCATCCCGTATTCGGCGACGATCGAGGATTCGGGAAGCCCGAGCCGCTCGGACAGGGTGGAATAGAGATCGGCGCGTTCGACGACGCGCGAGCGGCCTTTGAATCCGCCCGTCTCCATGATGCGCGAACCGGTCGGAAGCGCGAAGCGGCGGTCGCGTTCGGCAAGCCCGTCGAGTAGGGCCACGAATGCAAACGCGGTCGCGGCGATACAGACGGCGATGCCCGCCGCGCACGCACGTGCAAGATCGCGCATGAATCCATCGAGATCGAGTGCGTCGCCGTGCAGATACCAGCCGGTATTGCCGTCGCCGCGCAATTCGCTCACCCGGGCCATCATAAAGCCGAGCGATGAGTGCGGGCGCTCGCGCGGGTCGGGGACGAGCAGCAGGTAGCGCAGCGTCGCGCCGTCGGCGAGCATCGCGCGATCGAAACCCGCCAGCAGCGAGGCCGTGTAGAGCGCGGTCGTCGCAAGATAGTGACGTCCGCTCGCGCCGACCGTGGTGCCGCTGGTCTCGAAGACGGCCGCCGCGAGCGCGGGATCGAACGTTGCGAGTGCCGCTTCTTTGAATGCCGCCGCCGGGACCGCCGGAATATCGGCCGCACATGCGGGCAGATGTCCGGCGTCGTAGCCTTTACTTCGCGCGTATGCGGCGTACGGTTCGCTGTAGCGAATCTGGTAGGCGAAAATATCGCGCGCGAGCGCATCGAAATCGACCCCTGCAGACGTTTCGATCGCAGCAAGAATACGAGCGTCGAGCGCTGCAGCTTCCTCCGGTTCGCCCATCCGTGGATCGACCATGGCGGATCGCCTCAGCGACCGCGCCGCCGTGCGGTGATGAGGCCGCTGTTGAGCCCCGCGACGGCAAGGCCGCCGTCAAAACGCGCGGATTCGACTTTGAGACAGCGATCGACGACGACGTCCATCCCGGCCTCATCGGCCAGGCGAATCGCCTCTTCGTTGATCACCCCGTACTGAAACCAGACGGCTTTCGCGCCGACCGCGATCGCTTCGCGGACCACTGAGAGTGCATCGGCGGGTTTGCGAAACACATCGACGATATCGGGCGCGCCGTTGTCGGCCGCGTACGCGGCGAGTGTCGGATACGATGTGATGCCATCGATCTCTGAGACCATCGGATTGATCGGCGCGACGGTGAGTTTACCTTTGGTGCGCAGATACGAGAAAACGAAGTAACTCGGCCGGGTGGGGTTCGGCGACGCGCCGACGAGAGCGACCGTTTTCGAGCGTTCGAGCAGGTCGCGGCGGTCGGCAACGGTATCGAGAATCATCGTCTAGTCTCCGTGCGATCCCGCAAGGGTGTGTTTGGCCGATGCGACGAGCGCGCGGTCGAGATCCCAAATCAGATCGTCGACATCTTCGGTCCCGACCGAGAGGCGAATGAGATCGGGCGTCACGCCCGAGGCCGTCATATCTGCATCGCTGAGCTGCTGGTGCGTCGTCGATGCGGGATGGATGACCAAACTCTTCGAGTCGCCGACGTTCGCGAGATGACTCCAGAGTTCGAGCGATTCGATGAACGTACGCCCCGCTTCACGTCCGCCGCGTAGGCCGAATGAGAAGATCGAACCGGCACCGTCGCGTAAGTATGTGCTCGCGAGCGCGTGATACGGAGAATCCTCGAGTTCCGCGTACGAAACCCAGGCGACTTCTTCGCGCGATTTTAAGAAACGTGCGACGGCGCGGGCATTCTCGACGTGTGCCTTCATCCGCAGAGCGAGCGTTTCGAGGCCTTGAATAAACATGAAGGCGTTCATCGGCGAGAGGCACGCGCCGACATCGCGCATCACCTCGACGCGCGCGCGCATCAAGAACGCATATTCGCCGAACGTCTCCGCGAAATTCATGTCGTGATAGCCGGGACTCGGCGTCGAGAGCAGCGGATGTTTGCCCGCGCCCCATGGAAACGTCCCCGACTCAACGATGATGCCGCCGATCGCGGTTCCGTGGCCGCTGACGAATTTCGTCGCCGACTGGATGACGATATCCGCACCGTGCTCGATCGGCCGGCAGAGCGCGGGAGATGCGAACGTGTTATCGACGATGAGCGGCAGGCCGTGCTCGTGCGCGATCGCGGCGATCGCGGCGAGGTCCGCGACGTTGCCGGTCGGATTGCCGATCGTCTCGGTGTAGATCGCCCGCGTGTTGGGTTCGATCGCGGCTGCGAGCGCCGCCGGTTCGCCGCCGGGGACGAACGTCGTCTCGATTCCCATTCGCTTGAGCGTCACGCCGAACTGTGTGATCGTGCCGCCGTAGAGGTTGGCGCTTGCGACGAGGTGATCGCCGCTCTGCGCGATTGCAAGGATCGCGGTGAGCTGTGCGGCTAGGCCGCTGGCCGTTGCGAGTCCGCCGATTCCGCCTTCGAGGCTCGCCATTTTTTCTTCAAAGGCCGAGACCGTTGGGTTGCCGATGCGCGAGTAAATATTCCCGTACGTGCGCAGTGCGAAGAGTTCGGCGGCGTGTTCGGTCGAGTCGAACACGAAGCTCGAGGTTAGGTAGATCGGCTGCGCGCGGGCGCCCGTTTCCGGATCCGGGGGCGTTCCCGCGTGCAGGGCGCGCGTGCGGAAACCGAAGCGGCGGTCTTCCCTCATTACTGTCCGATCTTTTCTTTCTTCCGATGCGAGGCGGTAAACGGAGTACCGACTTGGCCGCCGTCATTAATGAGCCCGACCATGTCGCCGAAGTTCTCGGCGTATCCGGTGAAAATCGTCTCCTTGGGTTTGGTGGCCACGGTCAGCTTGAAGATTCGGCCGTCGAAGGTGCCGGTGTAGGGCACTTTGTCCTGACTCGAACGATCCCACGTGCCGCGCAGATTCGCGCCGTCCTGCTTGACCGTGAGGTGCTGGTAGACGGTCCGCGTGCCATCGAGCGGCTGGAGTTGTACTTCCCACACGCCGTCGAGTGAGGCAAACTGCGGTGGTTCGGGCGTGTCCGAGGGGCTCGGTTCGGGGCTGGGCTTGGCCTTTTTGCCGCCCTTGCCGGTCGGAGTGGGCTGCAGGGTCGGCTGGGTCGACGGCAATGCGCCCGCGGGCGTCGTGGCCGGTGTCGGCGTGCCGGTCGTCGTTCCCGCAGTCGCGCCGGGGTTTGGGCGCGGCGGAGGCGGCGGAGTCGGGTTCGCCTGCGGGAAGGCGAGGGTGCGCATGCCGGTAACCAGCGAAAGCGCGAAAACGAGGCCGAAACCGAGCCGGGCGAATTTCAAGAAAGCAACTCCAAGGTGGGGGGTACGCTGTTATAACTATTGCGGAGCCGCATACGTTACAGCGCCCGCCCCGGGGGCCCTTGCCACGGGTGATATGATAGGACCGCTGTGAAAGACAAGATCCACCCCAAATGGTACCCCGAAGCCTCAGTCGCATGCGGCTGCGGTGCTACCTTTACGACCGGCTCGACGCTGCCCAAGATCACCGTCGAAGTTTGCTCGCAATGCCACCCGCTCTACACGGGTCAGCAGAAGTTCCTCGACACCGCCGGCCGCGTTGACAAGTTCAACCAGCGCGTCGCCCTCGCCGAGAAGAAGAAAGCCGAAGCAGACGCACGGAAGATCAAAAAAGAAGAGGCAGCCGCCGCCGCACTGTAGCGGTCGAGTCGTGTTCCGGAAGCGAGTCGCGAGAGCGGCTCGCTTTTTCGTTACCTTCCATCGCAATCGCCGCTATCTCCGAAGAAGACCACCATGTTACTGACCGATCGTCTTGAAAATCTCTCGAAAAAATTTGACGAACTCGACGCAGCTCTTGCGAACCCGAGCGGTGCATTCGATCAAGAACGCTTTACGTCGATCGTCAAAGAACGTTCGGCGATCGAGCCGACGGTGCTCGCCTTCCGCAGCTATAAAAAATTGCTCGCCGACATGACGGCCAACGACGCGTTGCTCGAAGACCGCAGCGACGCCGAGATGCACGCGATGGCTGAAGACGAAGCAAAAGAACATCGCGCGCGCAAGAAGATAATCGAAGAAGAGCTTCAGGAACTGATGCTCCCGCGCGACCCCAACGATTCAAAAGACATCTTTATCGAAATTCGCGCGGGCGCGGGCGGCGATGAGGCCAGTCTCTTTGCGGCAGAACTCGGCCGCATGTACGGCCGTTTTGCCGAATCGAAGAAGATGAAGATCGAAGTTCTCTCGCAGAGCGAATCGGACGCCGGCGGTTCGAAAGAACTCGTGCTCTCGGTGCGCGGCGGCGAACCGTACCGCTTCTTTAAATACGAATCCGGCGTCCACCGGGTGCAACGCGTGCCGCTCACCGAGACGCAAGGCCGCGTACACACGAGTACGGCGACGGTCGCCGTCTTGCCGGAAGTGGAAGATACGGGCGAGGTGCAGATCAATGCAAAAGACCTGCAAGTCGATACCTTCAAAGCCTCCGGCGCCGGCGGCCAGCACGTCAATAAAACCGAATCCGCGATTCGCATCACGCACGTTCCGTCCGGCATCATCGTGTCGTGCAGCGAGGAACGCTCGCAGATACAGAATCGCGAACGCGCGATGGGTATGCTACGCGCGCAACTCGCCGACCGCCAGCGCCGGGAGGCCGAAGAGGCCGTCGGTTCGCTGCGCAAGAGCCAGGTCGGCACCGGCGATCGCAGCGAGAAGATCCGTACGTATAACTTTCCGCAAGACCGCATCACCGATCACCGCATCAACCAAAACTACCAGAATATCAAGACGATTCTCGAAGGCGATATGGCCCGGCTCGTCGCCGATCTTCAGCGCGATGAGAAGGCCCGTCTCCTCGCCGGAGAAGAGCCTGCCGCATGACGATCAGCGCCGTCCTTCGCGAAGCCACGACGCGACTCGCCGCCGTTTCCGATTCCGCGGCGATGGATGCCGAGTTGATGCTCGCGCACATCGTCAACTGCGACCGCGTCTACTTTATCGTCCACGGCGATGAGCCGCTGGAAGAGTCGATCCGCCAGCGTTTTCTCGATGCGCTGCTCGAGCGTGAACGCGGCCGCCCCATCCCCTACATCATCGGTACCGCCGGCTTTTATGGACGCACGTTCGAGGTTGACGGCCGCGTGCTCGTCCCGCGCCCCGAGACCGAATTACTGGTCGAAGCCGCGATCGCTCATCTTCGCCGCTCGGACCGCCTACTTGGTTTTGCTGCCGACATCGGCACGGGCTCCGGGGTCATTGCGGTCTCGCTTGCCTGCGAATTGCCCTCGCTCAACGTGTTCGCGACCGATATTTCGCGCGAAGCGCTCGCGGTCGCGCGCAGAAACGCCGCACGCAACAACGTCTTCCAACATATCAGCTTCGTCCACGGCGACCTCGGCGAGCCGCTCCGTCGCTTTGGCCGCTACGACGCGATCGTCGCGAACCTGCCTTACGTCCCGACGGACGAAATTGCCGCGGCGCCCGATCCGGTCTCCCACGAGCCGCGCCTTGCGCTCGACGGCGGCGGGGTGGGCCTCGACCTCTACGAACGTCTCGTCCCGGCCCTCGAAGAACTGCTTGCCCCGGGCGGGGCGGCGTTTCTCGAAGCCGCGCCCCTCAACGTGCTCGACCTCGCGCTCCTCGTGCGCGAACGCTGGCCCAGCGCCACCGTCGAAGTGAAGGCGGACTATAGCTCGCTGCCGCGCTTCGTGAGCGTGATCGCGCCCGGGTAAATCGGTGTTCCGGGGTGCCGGCGGCCGATTTACAAGAGGCCGCAGCGTCTTGTTCCGAGAAGCGTAGCTATCCCATATATGGCGAAATTTATCTTCTTTACCGGCGGCGTTGTGAGTTCGCTTGGAAAGGGGATTGCAGCGGCTTCCCTAGGTCGCTTGCTCAAAGCGCGTGGGATCTCGGTGTCGATCCAAAAACTCGATCCGTACATCAACGTCGACGCGGGGACGATGAACCCGTATCAGCACGGCGAGGTCTTCGTGACCGAGGACGGCGCGGAGACGGATCTCGATCTCGGCCACTACGAGCGTTTCATCGACGAATCCCTGACCCGCGACAACAACGTCACGACGGGTCAGATCTATAAATCCGTTATCGAGAAAGAGCGCCGCGGAGATTATCTCGGCGCGACGGTCCAGGTGATCCCGCACATCACAAACGAGATCAAGTCACACATCACGCGCGTTGCCGAGCGCAGCGGCGCCGACGTCTGCATCGTCGAGGTCGGCGGCACGGTCGGCGATATCGAGTCGCTCCCGTTTTTGGAGGCGATCCGGCAAGTGCGCCACTACGTCGGCGATGAGAACGTGATGTTCGTTCACCTCACGCTGCTGCCGCATTTGGGCGCGGCAGACGAACTGAAGACGAAGCCCACCCAGCACAGCGTGCGCGAGCTGCGGGCGATCGGTATCTCGCCCGACGCGATCGTCGTGCGCACCGGCAGCTCGAATCCGATCCCGGTCGAACTCAAAGAGAAGATCGGCCTCTTTTGCGACGTTCCGCCGCAAGCCGTGGTGCAAAACGGAGATGCCAAAACGATCTACCGCGTGCCGCTCAATCTCGAAGCCGAAGGGCTCGCCGAGATCGCCGTGCGCAAACTCAAACTCTCGACGCAAAAGCCCGATCTCGAAGACTGGGCGAAGATCGTCGAGCGCATCGAGCAGCCCAAGCATCGCGTGCGCATCGCGCTCGTCGGCAAGTACGTCGAACTTAAAGACGCCTACATCTCCATTACCGAATCCCTCGGCCACGCCGGCATCTTCCACGATACGCTCGTCGACATTGTGCGCTTCGATTCGGAAAAACTCGAAGACGACGTCTCGATCAGCTTCGGCGAAGTCGACGGCATCCTCGTCGCGCCCGGCTTCGGCGAACGCGGCGTCAAAGGCAAACTGCGCGCGATCCAGTGGGCACGCGAAAACAAGATTCCGTTCCTCGGTATCTGCTACGGCATGCAGCTTGCGTGCGTCGAATTCGCGCGTAACGTATGCGGTCTAGCGGATGCGATGACGACCGAAGTCACCGAGACGACGACCGATCCCGTGATCGACTTCATCCCCGAGCAGCGCAACGTCGACCTCAAAGGCGGCACGATGCGCCTGGGTGCCTACGACTGCGACCTCGAGCCCGATTCGCTCGCCGCAAAAGCCTACGGCACATTGAAGATCAGCGAGCGCCACCGCCACCGCTACGAATTCAACAATAAATACAAAGCACTCTTCGAAGAGCATCGCATGCGCTTCACGGGACATCACGTCGCCGGGCGCACGTCGCTCGTCGAGGTGATCGAGTTGCCGCAGACGCTGCATCCGTGGTTCGTCGGGACGCAGGCCCATCCCGAATTTCTCTCCCGCCCGACGCGGCCGTCGCCGCTCTATCGCGACTTCGTCGGCGCGACCTTAACACGACGGAGCGCCGCGCCCGACGACGCTGCGACACTCGTGCGGCGCTGAATCCGGCCAGCATCACCGCCGTCGTCCTCACGAAAAATGAGGCGACTCGTTTGCCGCGGGCGCTCGCGAGCCTCCCCGTCGGCATGCCCGTGATCGTGCTCGATGCCGAGTCGAGCGATACGACCGCGACGATCGCACGCGATTTCGGCGCGACGGTCATCGAACGCGCGTGGAACGGATTTGTCGACGCGCGCCGCTTTGCGCTGGCACGCGTCGCCACGGCATGGACGCTGATGCTCGATGCCGATGAAGTGCTGGAGCCCGAGCTCGCGCGCGGGATCCTCGCTGCCGACGGCAGCGTCAGTGCGTATCGCTTGCGCCGCGTGACCTCGCTCTGCGGCGAGCCGATCCGCACGTGCGGGTGGTCGGAAGAGCGTATCGTGCGGCTCTTCCGCACGAGCGGGACCGCGCTGCGCGCGAATCCCGCGGCCGGCGGCAATGCCGAACTCCACGAAGAGTGGATCCCGCAAGCCGGCGTCGCCGATTTGCCCGGTGCTTTGCTGCACGATTCGTATCCGACGCTCTCGTCGTATCAAGAGAAATTTTATCGCTATACGGCGATCGAGGCGCGCGGGCGCACGAGTTCGCCGCTGCTGCTCGCCATCGCCCTTGCGATCGCAGGCCCGCGCTTCGTCTGGTCGCTCGGGCGCTATGAAGGCTGGCGCGACGGATGGCGCGGTTTGTACGTCGCCTTTCACGCCGCGCGCTACAACGTACTCGTACACTGGCTCTCGTTGACGCGCCGATGATCGTACGACGTCGATGATCGCGCTCGACACCCGCGCCACATCGCACATGTCGGTCGGCATGCTCAGCTATGCGCGGGCGATCGCCGCGCGCGTCCCGGTCCTTGCCCCTGATCTTGCCTTTGAGACCTTCGGCAGCGGCGACAATTTCGATGTTGACGAGCAAGTGAAAATGCCGCTGTGGATCCTTCGCACGCGTCCGCAGATCGTCCACTTTCTCTCCGTCTATGCGCCGCGCATCATCCCCGCGCCGTATATCGTGACGATCCACGATCTGATCGATCTGCACTATCCGCAGTTTGGGAAGAAGAAGGTCGGGCCGTACTACCGCAACGTCGTCGCGCCCGTCGCACGCGGCGCCGCGCGCATTATCGTCGATGACGAAACGACGATCGAGGATTGCCAGCGGTACTTGGGCGTCGATCCCAAGCGCGTGCGCGTCGTGCCGCTGGGCATCGACGATCTGCCCGACGCGCCGCGCTTTACGCATCCGCGACCGTATCTACTCTACGTTGGAAACCGGCGCCCGCACAAAGATCTTCGCACGCTCTACGCCGCGTGGCGCGCGATGCACACGCCGCGCCCGATCGATTTATTGCTCAGCGGCGATGAAGATTCCGAGTTGCACCTGCGCGAGCGGCGCGACGACGGCGGCGAGATCGTCTTCCTGGGCGAGCGCACGGACGCGGAATTACGCGCGGTCTACGCGGGGGCGATCGCCTACGTGCATCCGGCGCTGCGCGAAGGCTTTGGTTTACCGCTACTCGAGGCAACGCGCAGCGGTGCACCGGTGATTGCGGCGGAAACGGCAATCCCGGGCGTGTTGCGTCCGTACGTCGTCAGTTTTGGCGCCGGCGATGCCGACGCGCTGCGGCGCGAACTCAACGGCGCTTACCAGCGTCCGGACGTCGCCCGCGAACGCGCCCACATCGCACGGGAAGCGACACGCGAGTTAACGTGGGATCGCTGCGCGCAGGGCACGATCGACGTCTACCGCGAGCTCCTGTGAGACCCGATGTTGCAATCGATGCGCGACGCACGCGGCGCATGTCCGTCGGCACGCTCGCCTATCTGGATGAATTGTTGCGCGGTCTGCCGCACGTCGCACCGGAACTGCGCGTCGCTACCGTCGGTGACGGCGAGAATTTCGGGTTTGCAGAAAACGTTGGCTTACCGCTGCGGCTGGCTGCGCTCGATCCGCGCCTCGTTCACTATCCGACGCTCTTCGCGCCGCTCGTGCGCGCGCAGCCGTACGTGGCGACGGTGCACGACCTCATCCATTTGCGGCATCCCGAATTTTTCGGCCGCGCGACTGCCGCGTTTTATGCGACGCTCGGTGGGACGATCGCTCGCGGCGCGCGCCTGCTCTGCATGGGCGACGAGCGCACCGTCGATGACTGCGAACGATATTTTCGCGTCCCGCGCGAGCGCTGTCGCGTCGTGCCGCTCGGATTCGATCCGGCCTTGCTAACAGCGACCGCCATCGCAGAGGGCGAGCGTCCCTATTTTTTCTACGCCGGCAATCACCGGCCGCACAAGAATCTCGACACGCTCTATCGCGCCTGGCACGCGCTGGCCGAGTCCGTCGATCTCGTGCTGACGGGCGTCGACGAACCGGCAGTGCGCGCGCAGTTCGCGCGGCCGGAGGCGGCGATCCGGTATCTTGGCGATGTTTCGCAGACCACGCTGTGGTCGCACTATCGTGGGGCGCTGGCGTACGTGCAGCCCTCGCTCTCCGAGGGATTCGGCATCCCGATGCTCGAGGCGCTGGCCGTGGGAACGCCCGTGATCGCATCGGAGGAAGCCGTGCCGACGGTCGTGCGGCCTTACGCGCAGACGTTTCCCGCGCGCAACGCCGGGGCTCTCGGCGACGTTCTTCGGGCGTCGGCCCGCGATCCCGCGACCGCGAGCGCACGCGCCTCCGAGGGCGCATTAGCCGTTCGCGCGTATACTTGGGACCGATTCGCGGCCGCGACTGCGGCGGTCTACCACGAGGTTCTGGATGCGTAATTCTTTCCTGCGGATCGTCGCGCTCGCGCTGTTGCTCGGTGCGACGTTTTCACGCGCGGCGTCTGCCGCTCCGCCGAAGCCGCCGCGCGATGAAGCACCGACGCGCGCGATCGCGATCGTCGTCAACGGTGTTGAACTCGAACGCGACCCCGCGCCGCGCGTCGTCGGATCGCGCTTGCTCGTGCCGGTCGTGCGGATCTACAGTTCGCTTGGAATCGCGGTCGACCGTAGTGGCGATCAGATCGTCGCCTCGGGTCCCGGCAAACGCATCGTGATCTCCGAGGGCAGTGCGAATGCGACCGTCGACGGCAACGTCGTGCGCATGCAAGGGCCGGCGGTGAGCATTGACGGCGCGACCTACGTGCCGCTACGCTTCGTTGCGGATTCGCTTGGCGCAAACGTTTCGTACGATGCCAAAGGTCAGCGCGTCGAGATCGTCTCAGTCCTCGTCGGGCGGACGCGCAACGTCTCGGTCGTCGGATCGAACGGCTTGACGCAAGTCAGCGGCACGGTTAGCGCCGTCGATCTGTATTCGTCGCCGGAATCCGTAACCGTCGTGCAGAGCGGACGCTCGCGCACCGTCTCGATTACCTCGAATGCCAAGATCGTCGTGCAAGACTTCAAAACGCGCACGACGGTTGATGGAACGCTCAACTCCGTGCATCCGGGCGACGCCGTTTCTATCTCGCTCAATCGCGACGGTTCGGTCGATCAGCTCATCGTGCGCTACACCTCGCATGCCGGAACGCTCGCGGCCGTCTCGGCCGGAGCCGTCGTCCTCGGCGACGGCACGGTCGTCACCGCGGATAAATCGTCGACGATCACCCTCAACGGTCAGCCCGCCGCCCTTGCGAACCTCCAAGTCGGCGATAGTGTCGTCGTGCGCGTCAATCCCGAGACGGGCGAGCGGCGCGAGATTATCGCCTCGCGCGCCGTTGCAGAAGCTTCACCGACGCCGGCTGCGTCGCCGGGTGCAGCGCCGCAAGCCGCGGTACTACCGGGCGTCTCGATCGCGCAATTTACGATCTCTGCAACGCGTCCGCTTCGCGCCGGAGAATCGTTCGACGTGACGCTCGTCGGCACGCCCGGCGGACACGCGACCTTCGACATCGGATCGTATTTGCCGAACCTCGACATGCGCGAGGCGCAGCCAGGCACGTATTCGGGTCGGTTCACCGTTCCGAACGGCGTCAACTTTCCGGCGACGCCGATCTACGGTCATCTCTCGCTCATGCGCGTCGAGGCGCCGCGCGCGCAGGCAAAGCAACTCGTCAGCGCCGCCACGTCGGCGCCGCAAATTACCGAGATCGCTCCGCCCGGCGGTCAGACGGTGAATAATCCCAAGCCGTCGGTCTTCGCGACGTACAGTTCGCCGGCCGAAGTCGGGATCGACACGGCAACCGTGCGTCTCATCGTCAATGGCGCCGACGTCACATCGAGTGCGACCGTGACGCCGACGTTCATCACGTACAGCCCGGCCTCATCACTTGCCGACGGGACGGTTTCTGTGACCGTCAAAGTCGGCGACTTCGCCGGTAACGTTGCGACGCGGTCGTGGACGTTTACGGTCCGCACGCATTAAGCATCAACATCAATCGAGGAGGACCATCCGCGTGACCGATCCCTTGCGCCGGTGCGTGTGCGCCATTGGTTTGTTGCTGACGCTTTCGGCGTGCGGCGGCGGCGGTTCGCCGTCCAAAGATACGCTCGTGATGGCGCGGGTGAAAGACTCGGAGAATCTCGATCCCTCGCACGCCGTCGAAGGCAACTCCCTCAACGTAGCCGCTGAGGTGATGCAAGGGCTCGTGCAATTCAAACCCGGCTCGTTTGACGTCCAAGGCGGACTCGCAAAATCATGGACGGTGAGCCCCGATGGTAAATCGTATACCTTCGTATTGAAACCGGGTGTGAAATTCAGCGACGGGACGCCCGCAGACGCCGCTGCGGTGAAGTTCAATTTCGACCGCTGGCGCCTCAAAGAAAATCCGGCGCACGGCAATTTTTCGTACACGTACTACAGCGACGTCTACGGTGGGTTCCCGGGCATCATCAAGGATGTCACCGTGCTCTCGCCGACCTCGGTTCGCCTGACGCTCGCGCGGTCGCTCGGGCCGTTCTTACGCGATCTTGCGATGCCGTCGTTTACGATCGGTTCGCCGACGGCGATCAAGACCGACCCCAAAGCCTTCGAGCAAAAGCCGGTCGGGAGCGGACCGTACACCGTCGTCGATTGGGTCAAAGACGATCACATGACGCTTGCGGCCAACCCCAACTATCAGCCGCAGCCTGCGTACAAGACGGTGATCGTCCGCGCGATCCCCGACCAGGCGACGAGCGTGCTCTCGCTGCAAAAGGGCGATATCGATATGCTCACCGATCCGCGTCCCGACGACGCGCGAACGGCGGAGACCGACAAGACGATCAGTGTTGCGGAGCAGCCGGCAAATAATCTCTCGTATCTTGCGATGAACGTCGAGAAGAAGCCATTCGACAATCTGCTCGTCCGCCAGGCCGTCGCGTATGCGCTCGATCTGCAGCCGATCGCCGATAAGCTCTACGGCTCGGGTACGGTGGTCGCCAATACGTGGTTGCCGAAAGGTATGATCGGCGACAATCCGTCGGTCAAAGCGTACGCGTACGATGTTGCCAAGGCCAAGGCGCTCCTCGCGCAAGCGGGATTCCCGAAAGGCTTTGCGACCAATCTCTACTATCCGACCACGCCGCGCCCGTACATGCCCGAACCCCAGCGGCTCGCAGAGACGCTGCAGTTCGATCTTAAAGCGATCGGTATCGATGCCACGTTGCAGCCGTTCGAGTTCGGCGTGTTCCTCGAAAAAGTGCGCAACGGCGAACATCAAATGTGCCTCATTGGCTGGACGGGCGATAACGGCGATCCGGACAACTTCATGTACACCCTGCTCGACGAAGACTCAGCGCACATAGGCAGCGCGCAGAACTACTCGTTCTGGCGCGACCCGAGATTTCACAAATTGATGCTCGCCGGACAAGCCGAGCCCGACCAAACCAAACGCGCCGTCATCTATTCGCAAGCCGTCAAACTCGTGCACGACCAAGTCCCTGCGATTCCGATCATCCATCGCGCCGTACCCGTGCTGATCAAATCCTCGATCGGCGGCTTCGTGCCGAGTCCCGATACGCAATATCACTGGGAATCGATGAAACCAAAAGCATGACCGATTGTCTGTTTTGTAAGATCGTCCGCAAGGAAATATCGGCAAACGAAGTGCTGCGCGACGACCACGTCGTGGCGTTCCACGACCTCAACCCGCAGGCTCCGTATCACGTGCTCGTGATCCCGACCGAACACGCGGAACACCTCACCGAATTTGCCGCAAAAGCCGGTGGCGTGCAAGCCGCGCGCCTACTGCAAGCCGCAGCCGAAATCGGCAAAGGCTTCGGCCCCGGCGGTTACCGTGTCGTGGCCAATACCGGCAAGGACGGCGGCCAAACCGTGAACCATTTGCACTTGCACGTCCTCGGCGGACGGCAGATGGCGTGGCCGCCAGGTTAGAAAAGCCGCCGCTCGCGCGCGATTTTCAGCATTCTGCGCGTTTCGCGCATACGTGCGATTTCCACCTAGCGTAAGATGTGGGTAATCACCCGCGTTTGCTAGGAGAGTCGTACGTTGTCGAAGTTGCTCCGAGACCGGCCTTACACGCAATCTGATGTCGAGCGTCTGCGCGGGAGCGTGCTCGTCGAGCATACGCTCGCGCGTCGCGGAGCGCAGCGTCTGCGCGCGTTGCTGGAGGAAAACGGGCCCGTCGCGGCTCTGGGATGTTTGACGGGGAATCAAGCGGTGCAGGCCGTGAAAGCCGGACTCAAAGCAATTTACCTCAGCGGTTGGCAAGTGGCCGCCGATGCGAACGTCGCGGGTCAAATGTATCCCGATCAAAGTTTGTATCCGGCGAACAGCGTTCCGGATGTCGTACGTCGCATCAATAATGCCCTTACGCGGGCCGATCAAATCGATCACCTCGAAGGCAAGTCGGAGACGGACTGGTTTGCGCCGATCGTCGCGGACATGGAAGCGGGATTCGGCGGTTCGCTCAATGTGTTCGAGTTAACCAAAGCGATGATCGAGGCCGGTGCTGCCGGCGTCCATTTGGAGGATCAACTCGCATCCGAGAAAAAATGCGGTCATCTCGGCGGTAAAGTCCTCATTCCGACGCAACAAGCGATCAAGAATCTCATCGCCGCGCGCCTTGCAGCCGACGTGCTCGACGTTCCGACCGTTCTGATCGCGCGCACCGATGCCGATGCCGCAGCGCTACTCACAAGCGATATCGATCCGGTCGATCGTCCATTCTGCACCGGCGAACGCACGCCCGAGGGATTCTTCTGCGTCAACGCCGGGATCGAACAAGCGATCTCGCGCGGGCTCTCGTACGCGCCGTACTGCGATTTGATCTGGTGCGAGACATCGCACCCCGACCTTGCCGAAGCGAAGCGGTTCGCCGACGGCATTCACGCGCAGTATCCGAACAAGATGCTGGCCTACAACTGCTCGCCCTCGTTCAACTGGAAAGCAAAACTCGACGAAGAGACGATCGCGCGATTTCGTAGCGAGCTCTTTGCAATGGGTTACCGCTTCCAGTTCATCACGCTCGCCGGATTTCACACGCTCAATCACAGCATGTTCACGCTCGCGCACGATTTCGCGGCGCGCGGCATGAGCGCGTATGCGGATTTCCAGGAAGGCGAATTTGCAAGCGAGTCGCTCGGCTACACGGCGACACGCCACCAGCGCGAAGTTGGGACCGGCTACTTCGATGAGATCGCCAAGGTCGTCGGCGGCGGTAAATCGTCGACCACGGCCCTCAACGGTTCGACCGAAGAAGCGCAATTCGAGAAAAAGACGGCGATCGTGCATTAGAAGTCGCCATGATACCCCATATGGGCAGTACATTGATTTAATTGCCCATATGGGGTATCATGGCGATATGCCAGCCGTCGCCACCGAGCGGCTTTCCGCTCCCGCCCTACGTACTTTCGAAAGCATTGCCGATGCCTGGAATCTACGCGGGTCCGATCGGCGTGCATTGCTCGGGAACGTGCCCTCCTCCACGTACGACCGTTGGCGCCGAAACCCGGAAGGCGCGATGCTCTCGCAAGATGCCTTGGAGCGCATTTCGCACATCATCGGGATTTACAAAGCACTTCATATAGTGTTCACCAGTGCCCCGTACGCCGACCGTTGGATCAACGATCCGAACGCCGCTTTTGCCGGAGCAACGGCCCGCGAACGAATGACCGCGGGATTCACGCAGCTTGTCGATGTCCGCCGGTATCTCGATAGCGTCCGCGGGTGATTGCGGCCAACCTCGATTGGTCGCCGGCTTTTCGCCTTATCGCCGCGCGGCTGCCGCGTTTGGCTATCTTCGAGCTTGTCACGGCTCCCGGTGACCTGCCCGGCATCTTGGAACTCGAGGCGATAACCAATCCGCGTCTGCGTGCGGTCGCCGGCCCGCTCGCGGCGTTGGCTTTGGAAGATCGCCTTTCCGGGCCGGGCGCCTCATTCGTGATGGCCGCGTTTGCCTATCCGAGAGCCGCCCGTTTCTCGGATAAGCATGCCGGAGCGTACTACGCGGGCGAAAGTCTTGCGACGTCCGTTGCGGAGGTGTCGTTTCATCGCGCCCGCTTTGCCGCTCGCACGCCAACGCCGCCGATGGATTTTGACGAACGGATCGTCGAAGCGCGGATCGCTGGTCGTTTCTCGGACATCCGCGGTCTGCCGCCCGACGATCCGCTCTACGACCCGGACCCCGAGCGTTACGGCGCCCCCCAGGCTTTTGCCGCAAATGAACGCTCGGATGGCGCGGCGGGTATCGTCTACCGGAGCGTCCGACGGCCGGGTGGCGAGTGCGTTGCGGTTTTCCAGCCGCGTCTGATCCGCGATGCCCACACGTCGGGTTACCTTGGCCTGCGTTGGGACGGCACGGCGATCGTCGACGCGTACCGCAAAGATTCACTCGTGGGCGACTACGGCTAGCCCGGTCCTTGGCTCCCAGGTGACGGCGTGAATGCAGACCTATCGCGGCTGGCCGAAAAACATTAAGCCTGGAGCGCAACCATGAGCGCGTCCAGGCGGCTCAGTTTGGCCTGGCTTATCGCGATGTGGTCCATAGAGCCTGATGTCGGCCAACCGGACATTTCAACTTGGGATCCATAACGACTAACCCGCGCTTTGACGGCAAGGGGCTCTTGTGGTAATGTTCTCGTTTGGGCCCCTGCGAACGCGAGGGTACCGTCGGCGTGCGGGAAGCACGCCTTGCGAAGGGAGGGTTGAATAGTGGAAGTACGCGTTGCACCAGGCGAGACCATCGAGTCCGCACTGCGCCGTTTTAAGAAAGCCACGCAAAAGGCTGGCGTCCTCGCAGAGGCGCGCAAGCACGAGCACTACGAAAAGCCCAGCGTCCGTCGCAAGAAGAAGTCTGCCGCCGCCCGCAAGCGTCGCGCTTAGGACTCTCCCTGAAAATCAATCGACGAGCCCTCGGGGAAACCCGGGGGCCGTTTTGTAAGGCACGATATGAGCGTCAAAGACGATATCTCCACCGCCCTCAAAGAGGCGATGAAGGCCCGCAATCAGGTCAAACTCGACACGCTGCGTTCGGCGCTCTCGGCGTTCACCTACAAGCGCGTCGAGGCCGGGCACGACCTCAGCGATGAGGAGATGCTCGATGCGATCCGCAAGCAAGTTAAACAGCGCAACGACTCGATCACCGAATACGTGAAGGCCGGCCGTCAGGAACTCGCCGACAAAGAGCAAGTCGAGCGCGACATCCTCGCCGAATTCTTGCCCGCGACCAAGACCCCCGAGGAAGTTCGTTCGATCGTGAAGACCGCCATCGGCAGCCTCGCCGCCGACGCGCGTAACCAGGGTGCGATCATGAAGATCGTCATGCCGCAGGTCAAAGGCGTCGACGGCAACCTCGTACGCACCATCGTCACCGAAGAACTCGCCTCCGCGTAACCTTTCCTCCGTAGCAGGGTAGCAGGCAACGTGGGCCGCCTTTTATCTTTCATTCTACTCGCGCTTGGTGTGGTCGGAATTGCGCTTCCGGCCTTCGCGCAGCGCGCGTCCGACGATGCGGTCTTTGTGGTCCCGATTCACGGCCAAATCGACGAGGGTATGGCGCATCTGGTCGAGCGTTCGGTCGCTGAGGCGCAGGCACAGCACGCGCGCGCGATCGTGCTCGATGTGAATACGTTTGGGGGCCTCGTTAGCGCGGGCACCGAGATTCGCGACGCCCTGCTCGAATCGCACGTGCCGGTGTATGCCTATGTTTCGCAGCGCGCGTGGTCAGCCGGTGCCTTGGTGACTCTTGCCGCACAGAAGATCGTGATGGCGCCGGGATCGAGTATCGGTGCCGCCGAGCCGATTCCGAAGACGATCAAGACGGTCTCCGCATTGCGCGCGGAATTTGAATCGACCGCGAGTCGCTTTCATCGCAACACGCAGATCGCCGGCGGCATGGTCGATGCGACGCTCGACGTTCCGCCCTACAAGAGTTCCGGCGCGATACTTTCGCTCACCGCCGATGATGCGCGCAGCGCGCACTTCGTGGATGCAATCGCTCCCACACGCGATGCCGCGTTCGACGGCTGGGGCCTGCGCAGCGCACGCATCGTGAATGGCGAGTATTCGTTTGCCGAGAAGGTCGCGCGCTTCGCGACGGACTCGCAGATCAGCGGCATTCTGCTCACGCTCGGATTTTTGGGACTGCTCGTTGAGATGCAGACGTTGCACGGCATCGCGGGCACGATCGGCGTCGCCTCGCTCGCGCTGTTCTTCGGCACGCACGTGTATGCCGGATTTTCCAACGGCCTGGTGATCGGGCTTGCGATCCTGGGATTGGTCGGCATTCTCTTCGAACTGCACGTGCTGCCCGGTCACGGCCTTGCCGGCGGCCTCGGTGTTGTCGCGCTGTTGAGCGCCGTGGTCCTCGCCTTTGGGTTGCCGTTCTTTTTCGTTGCGATTCAGTCGCTAGCCGTTGCGATCGTCTTGACCGCGATTCTCTTCACGATCGCGACGCGCATCCATCCGGAGAGCGCGTTCATGCGCCGCTTGGTGTTCGCCGGCGTGCAAGGCCCGGAGTACGTCGCCAGCGCAAGTTACCAGGACCTCGTCGGACAGACGGGCTACGCGCAGTCGTTCCTGCGGCCGGCGGGCGTTGCCAGTATCGGTGGTTCGCGGGTGGACGTGCTCACCGAGGGTGAATTCGTCTCGGCCGGCTCGACCGTTCGCGTGACGCGCGTCGAGGGTGCGAGGATTTTCGTTCAACCGATCGACGCTCTTTAGCGCAAAGGAAGTTTAATGGCCGTCTTAGGTTGGTTCGGTGTGGTCGTCGTCGCTTTGATCGTCGGCGTGATTTTGTTTCTCTACTACTTTCCGCTCGGTCTTTGGATCCGCACGATTGCGGCGGGCGTCCCGCTTTCGATGGGCGCGCTCATTCGGATGCGCATTATCGGCGTCCCCGCCTCCGTCATCGTCTCGAATCTCGTTCGCTCGCGCAAAGCTGGCCTCGATCTCACCGTCGATCAAATGCAGTCGCACATTCTCGCAGGCGGTAACGTTGAAAACGTGACGCTTGCGATGATCGCGGCGCAGCGCGCGCAAATTCCGCTTGCGTGGCAGCGCGCTGCTGCAATCGACCTTGCCGGACGCAACGTGCTCGAAGCGCTGCAAATGTCGGTCACGCCACGCGTGATCGAGACGCCAATCTTCCAAGGTGTCGCGCAGAACGGCATCCAGCTCAACGTTAAAGCGCGTATCACCGTGCGTTCCAACCTCGACCGCTACGTCGGCGGCGCAGGTGAATCGACGATCGTCGCGCGCGTCGGTGAAGGCGTGGTCTCCGCCGTCGGTGCCGCCGTCGATCACAAAGAAGTACTCGAATATCCGGACCGTATCTCGAAAGCCGTACTCGCCAAAGGCTTGGATGCGGGTACGGCGTTCGAAATCGTCTCGATCGACATCGCCGACGTCGATGTCGGCAAGAACATCGGCGCGGAATTGCAGACGACGCAGGCCGAAGCCGACCGTCGAATCGCGCAGGCCAAGGCTGCCGAACGGCAATACGCCGCGCAAGCCGCAGAACAAGAACAAAAAGCGCACACGCAAGCGATGCGCGCCAAAGTCGTCGAGGCCGAAGCGCAGATTCCGCAAGCAATCGCCGAGGCTTTTCGTAGCGGCAATCTCGGCGTGATGGACTACTACAAACTCAACAACATCAAAGCCGACACGGATATGCGCGGCGCCATCGGGCAAGGCGTGAATCCGACCGACATTCCGCAGCCGCCCCAGAAATAAACGATGGACGAACTGCTCGGGCAACTCTTCGCCTCTCTCATGCCTCGTGCCGCAAAACGCAGCTACGCGCCGCCCTCGGCGGTACGTTCTGAGGTGCCTTCGCCGGTCCAGGCCGCGCCGCCGATGCCCGAACCGCCGATCGACGTGCGTCGGCCCGCGATTTCAAGACGCCCGATCGGTGAGTCGTATCAGCCCGGAGAGGTTGCGCCGCCGATCGCGCCTTGGGCGCAGCAGTTCCGCAGCCCGCAGGGTCTCCTGGGGGCAATCATCGCAGGTGAGGTCCTCGGACCGCCAAAATCGCTGCGCTAGAACTCCCGCGCCCGCTGCGGCGTTCTAAAGGACGTGCGTATCCTCGAGGTAACCCGCTGGCAAGCGTAAAGACCGAGCAGGCGTTCGAACTCGCCGGCCTCTCCGACCCGCTCCGCTTTTGCGGCCAGTATGACCAAAATCTCTCCGCCCTCGAGGCGTTGATTCCCGTCGTCGTTCGAATGAACGGCGAGCATTTGCTGGTCAGCGGCGAACGTGCCGCGGTGCAGCGCGCGCATCACGTGCTCCAGGCGATGCTAGCTGCCGCTCAGCGCGGCGCGCAAGTGACGCCCGATGATGTGGCGCTCGCCGCGCAGACGCTTACCGCCGCGATCCCGCCGACGCTGATCCAAACCGCGCGCGGCAAAGAGATTCGCCCGAAGACCGCGGGTCAGCGCGCGTTCGTCGCGAGCATCGAGCAGAATACGCTCACCTTTGGGATCGGTCCGGCCGGCACGGGCAAAACGTTTCTTGCTATCGTGATGGCGGTTCGTGCGCTCAAGGCGCGTGCGATCTCAAAGATAATCCTCTCGCGTCCGGCGGTCGAAGCCGGCGAGAAACTCGGGTTTCTGCCGGGCGATTTCAAAGAAAAAGTCGACCCGTATCTGCGTCCACTCTACGATGCACTCGCGGAAATGCTCGACGATCAAACGGTTGCAAAGTATCTCGAACGCGGCGTGATCGAAGTCGCTCCGCTTGCGTATATGCGCGGCCGCACGCTCAGCGACGCGTTCGTGATCCTCGATGAAGCGCAGAACGCAACGCGCGCACAACTCAAAATGTTCCTCACGCGTCTTGGCGCAAACGCCAAGATGATCGTCAACGGCGATTCAACGCAGATCGATCTGCCGCGTGGATCGGTAAGCGGTCTCGTCGACGTGCCGCGTCTCTTTTCTGACATCGATGACATCGGAATCGTCACGCTCGATGCAAGCGACGTCGTTCGTCATCCGCTCGTCGGAAAAATCATCACGGCCTATGCCCGTCTATCTGACCAACGCGACGCGTAAGAGCGGTCTGGATACAAGCGCCCTCGAGCCGCTCATTGCGGATCTGCTTGCGGCCGTCGGCGAACACGACGCGAGTCTGTCGGTTTCGTTCGTGCGCGATCCGAAGATTCGCGAACTCAATCTTGCATATCGCGGCAAAGACAAACCCACCGACGTCTTGAGCTTCCCACTCTACGAAGCGGGAGACCAGGGCGACGGTGAGACGGAGCGTTTGCTGGGCGATATTGTCATCAGCCTCGATACGGCGCTGCGCCAAGCCGCGGAATACGATGCGACGCTCGATCGCGAAGTGCAGCGGCTGCTCATCCACGGCATCTTGCATCTACTCGGCCACGATCACGAAGAGCCGGACGAGCGCGCAGCGATGGAGCGCGAAGAGCGCCGCCTCGCAAGCGCCATCGGCATGCCCTGGCCATATTAGCTCCAGCAGGCGGCCGTCCGCGCTACCGGAAAATTTGTCCGGACCGCCGATGAAACAACCGCATCCCAAACCCGCGCCCGGAGTCAAACTCGTCCACGAGAGCACGTTCTGGGCACCATTTCACTACGCGTTTGCGGGCATCATCTACGCGGCAAAATCGCAGCGCAACATGCGCCTGCACTTGCTCGCCGCCGCGATCGTTCTCGTGCTTACGATGGTCCTACGATTGCAGCGCCCGTACGTGATCGGGATCGTCATCACGGTCGCCGTCGTGCTCGCCTTCGAATTGATCAACACCGCGATCGAGTCGGTCGTCGACTTGATGACCGTCGCCCACCATCCGCTCGCCAAAATCGCCAAAGATACAGCGGCCGGCGCCGTCCTCGTCGTAGCGTGCGCGGCGGTGATAGTCGGCTACCTGACGTTCTACGAGGGAATTCTCGCGGGGGGTGACCAGGTGTACCGTGCCGCGCTAAATCTCCCGGCCAACGCCGTGTTCATCTCGATGGTCGTCGTCTCGCTCGCAACGGTGGTCGCGAAAGCCTGGGTCGGGCGTGGCTCGGTGCTGCAAGGCGGTGCCGTGAGCGGACATGCGGCGCTCGCCTTTGCGGCGGCCACGTTCGTCTCGCTGCTGAGCGGAAGTGCCCTGATCGCGGCGCTAGCTCTCTTCCTTGCCTTTCTGGTCGTTCAGGTCCGCGTCGAAGCGGGGATCCACTCTGCCCGCGAAGTCGTTCTGGGAAGCGTACTCGGCGCGGGCGTCAGCTACGTCCTCTTTTTGATGGTTCATGGACGCACTGTGGTATGATAGAGACTCCTGTGAATACCGACGACCCCCTACCTGCGGCCGCCGATCCCCGCCCGTTCGTGACGCGCGGCCGACGTGAAAACGTCCGGACGCAAAACCGATGACCCCGTACTGGCCTGAGATTCTCGCGCTGGTCATCCTCACGGGTGCGGCGGCCTTTTTCGCTGCATCCGAGGCCTCGATCGTCTCGCTCTCGCGACTCAAAGCGCGCGCGATGTCCCAGCGAAAAATCCCGGGCGCCGTGGCGCTCGAGAAGCTGTTGGAAGACCGCAACCGCGTTCTGACCACGGTGCTGATCGGCAACACCTTCGTGTTGCTCGCTGCCGATTCGGTCGCAACGTACCTTTTTATCGCCGCGGGTATCCCGCATGCCGCGATCTGGTCGACGCTCGTTATGACCGTTGCGATCTTACTCTTCGGTGAGATTCTCCCCAAAACCGTCGCCGTCTCCGACAGCGAACGCTGGTCGATCCGCATCGCGCCGCCGCTGCGTAGTGTCATCTGGATGCTCACGCCGTTTACGTGGCTCTTTCTCGCGCTCTCGAACGCTCTCGTCAAGTTCTTCGGCGGACGGCCCGTCGCGAACGGTCCGTACGTTACCGAAGACGACATCAAGACGATTGTCAACGTCGGCGTGGAACAGAACGTGATCGAAGAGGACGAACGCGAACTCATTCATTCGATCATCGAATTCGGCGATACGATCGTGCGTGAAGTGATGACGCCCCGCACGCGGATGGTCGCCGTCGCCCTCACCGCAACGCCGCGTCGTGCGCTCGACTTGGTGATCGCCGAGGGCTACTCGAAGCTGCCTGTCTACGAAGAGACGATCGATAACGTCATCGGCGTCGTGCACGATCGCGAACTGCTCATCAGTCTCTCGGAGGGCGCGATCGCGGCAGCCTCGCTGCGCTCGATCATGCGCCCGGTCACGCATGTGCCGGAAAATAAACGCATCTCGGAACTCTTACGCGATATGCAGCGCGGAAAATATTCGCTCGCTATCGTGCTCGACGAATACGGCGGTACCGCGGGACTCGTGACGATGGAAGATTTGCTCGAAGAAATCGTCGGCGAAATTCGCGACGAACACGACGAAGGTGAAGAAGAATCGATCCGCCGCATCGAGCCCGACGAGACGATCGTCGAGGCGGGTGTGAATATCGAAGATCTCAACGCCGAACTCGATTTGGAACTCCCGCACGAAGAGTTCGAGACGATCGGCGGCTTCACGGTCGGACTCTTCGGTCGTCTGCCGCACGAAGGCGAAGAGATCGAAGCGGCACCGGGCGTGAAATTGCGCGTCGATCGTACCCGCGGCCGACGTATTCTCACCGTTCGCGTGTTGACTAACGGCAAGGCGCACGCCGGTACGGGCGACGAGCTGGAACCCGATGGCACACGACCCCTCTAGCCTGCTCGAAGCCGCCCGCGCGGCCCGTGGCGGCGCGTACGCTCCGTACTCGAACTTCACCGTCGGCGCAGCGCTTCAAGCAGAGGACGGTCGCGTATTCGCGGGTGCGAACATCGAGAACGCATCGTATGGACTTTCGATGTGCGCGGAACGCGTTGCGTTTTTCGCTGCGGTAAGTGCGGGCGCGCGTGCCTTCGAGGCAATCGCGGTCGTCGGACCGGAGGGCACCGCAACGACGCCGTGCGGTGCTTGCCGCCAAGTGCTCGTCGAATTCGGCATGGGGTTACGGGTCATCACGGTATCCGGCGATGGTGCGCAGACGCGCACGATCGGCGACTTGCTGCCCGATGCGTTCTCACCGCAAACGCTCGAGAACGCGCGCTGATCGAGCGGACGTATACCACCGATGCGATCGTGCTGCGCGCGCGCAACCTCGGTGAGGCCGATAAGATATTCACGCTCTTCACCAAGTTGCGCGGCAAAGTCGATGCGGTCGGGAAAGGCATCCGGCGCACGAAGAGTCACGTCGGCGGGCGATTGGAATTTCTGACCGAGGCAACGCTCACGTTGCATCGCGGCCGGAATCTCGATGTGATTACGAGCGCGCAGACGCGAACGACGCACTGGAATGGGGTCGTGGAGCCGAGCGCCTTTGCGACGGGACACTTGCTCGCGGAGCTGGTCTCGTCGTTTTGCGAACCGGACCTCGCGATGCCGGAAATCTACGATCTCCTCGCAAGTGCGATCGCTGCGATCGACGGCAGTGGAGATCCGGCGAAGTTCGTCCCGCGATTCGAACTGCGCCTCTTGCACGCGCTCGGTCTTGCGCCGCCGGACGATAGCTGCGTGCGGTGCGGACGGGGGCTTTCCGACGAAGCGTGGATCGACGCGGAGGCACATGGTCTTGCCTGTCACGCGTGCCTCGGCGCGCGCGGCAGTACGATCGCGCTCGATGCGGCGGACTTGGCGAATTTTCGTGCGCTCGGACTGCCGCGCGGCGAACCCGGCGCCGCGACGCGCGCCACACCGCGCACCGCACGTGCGATCGACGACTTGCTAACCGTTCATTTGGGTAAGCGGCCGCGCGCCAGCGTTCATCTGGAGCGCTACTCGCTCTGATGGAAAACCAAATCGTCGCACTCGATGTCGGCGAACGCCGCATCGGCATCGCCGTGAGCGATCCGTTCGGCAGTTTCGCGCTGCCCTACGGTACGATCGAGCGCACGAACATTAAAGCCGACCTCGCGGCGATCGTCGCGATCGCAGCGGAACGGGGTTCGCGCACGATCGTCGTCGGCGACCCGCTCACGATGGCCGGAACGCGCGGACCCGCCGCCGAGAAGATGGACGCCTTCGTCGTCGCGCTCGCGCGCGTGTTCGACGGCGAGATCGCACGTATCGACGAGCGCCTCACGACGGCCGCGGTGCAGAAATCGCTCATCGGTGCGGACGTTTCGCGCAAGGCACGGCGCGGCGTCGTCGACAAACTGGCAGCGGCGATGATCCTCGAAACGTACCTCGCCCGAAAGCGAAACTCGTGAGTCGTTTGGGCCGCTCGCTCGTCAACGCGTTCGTTGCGATCATCGTCTCCGTCGGCGTGATCGTCGCTGCAGCGGGGCTATGGTTCCAGAATTCCATCTACACCGACCGCTCTCTGCCGGCCGCGCGGATGACCGTGATCGTCGCGCGCGGCAGTTCCTTCGGCGCCGTTACCACGCAACTCGCGGAGAGCCGTGTCATCGCGCAGCCGATCGCCTTTCGCATCCTCGCGCGACTGCGAGGAGAAGAAGCAAATATCAAAGCGGGAGAGTACACGGTCGAGCCGCACCAGTCGAGCGACGAGATCTTGCGCATGATTACCGCCGGAACAGGTCAGGTCGCGCGCTGGGTGACCTTCCCCGAAGGCTATACCGCGCGCGAGATCGCGGCGTCGCTTGCGGAAAAGAAGTTCGGCTCACAGGACGCGTTCGAGCGGGCCTTCCTCGCCGAATCGATCGACCTTGCCGGCACGCGTACGCGGGGGCTCGAAGGATTTCTTTTCCCGAGCACCTACCTGATGCCGGTCGACGTCACGCCGCGTGCGGCGGCGAAGATTCTGGTGGATCAGTTCCGTAAGGAGCTGCCGGCCGATGCAAGCGGGCGAGCCCGCCGCCTCGGCCTAAGTGTCCCGCAGATTGTGACGGTCGCCTCGCTCGTCGAGCGTGAGGCCAAGGCCGACGAGGAGCGCCCGCTCATGGCCGGAGTCTACTACAACCGGCTCCGGCTCGGGATGCCTTTGGAAGTTGACGCAACGATCGAGTACGTGTTCCCGACCCACCACGAGGTCATCACCCGCAAAGACCTTCAGATCGATTCGCCGTATAACACCTACCGCTACCCCGGGCTCCCCCCGACGCCCATCGCCAATCCCGGTAAGGCGTCGCTGGATGCGGCTTTCGCGCCCCGTGCGTCCGACTATCTGTACTATGTCTACAAAGGGGACGGGCACTCGGCTTTCGCAAAAACGCTCCAAGAGCACAATGCGAACGTGTCCCGTTATCTCAAATAGGAGCCCAGACCATCGAATCCTCAGGCGATCAAGGCCCCCTCGAACTTCGCGATCTGCTCGTCATCGAAACGAGCGAAGGCGCGCAGCTTGAGTTTGAAGTCGTAGGCCTCGTCGAAGACGACGAAAATAATACGTTTGCGGTGTGCTACAGCGAAAAGGCCGACGAGTTCGTCGTGACCGACGCCAAAGGCACGCTGCTCGATAACGATGAGCTGGCTCAAGAAATTCTCGATGACTTCTTTGTCCTCGCTGAAGAATCGTCGCCGGAGAGCGGCGCGTAGGCCCGGTTCTTTTCCTCTCCGCACGTGTTGGAGTAGGACATACGGCCGCAGCCGATGCGGTACGAGTCGAACTGCGCTCGCGCGGCATCCGCGGCGACGTCGTCGACTCGTACCGGTACGCTGCTGCGTTTTTTAGCAAAGTCGTTGCTGACGGCTATATTGGCATGGTCAAAACCGTGCCGGAACTATATAAACTGATTTACGACCGGGCCGAACGCGTGCCGGTCGCAAGCGGCTTTCGCGTGTGGGCCGCGGAGTACACGGCACGACGTCTGCATCGATTGATCGTCAAGATGCGGCCGAGCGCCGTCGTCTGCACGCACGCATTTCCGTGCGGCGTGATGTCCGCCTATAAGCGAATGTATAATTCGTCGATACCCGTCATGGGCATCGTGACGGATTTCGTCGTGCACCCGTTTTGGATCTATCCGAACATCGATGCTTATGCGGTCGGTACGCCCGAGATGCGCGCGACGATGATCGAGCGCGGGATCGATCCGGACCGCGTGCGAGTCGACGGGATCCCGGTCGACGGACGCTTCGGATTCATGAACGAAACGCGTACCGAATTACGCGAGCGGCTCGGCCTTGCAGTCGATCGCCCGATCGCGTTGCTCATGGGCGGGGGCTTGGGAATGGGGCCGATCGAACAAGCGACCGAAGCACTCGGAACGCTCGGAGCGGATGCACCCGATGCAGTCGTGATCGTCGGTCGCAACGCGCATCTCGAACGCCGGGTCGCCGAACGGACGGCAAACTATCCGTACGAAACTCGCGTGCTCGGCTTTGTGGACAACGTCTACGACTACATGCACGCAAGCGATGTCATCATCACCAAACCCGGCGGCCTCACGACCTCCGAGGCCCTCGCGGCCGAACTTCCGATGATCATCGTGCGGCCGTTACCGGGTCAAGAAGAGCGCAATGCAACGTATCTCACCACGCGCGGTGCGGCGCTGCGCGCGCACGACGCGGGCGAACTCGCACGTCTGACGGCGCGCGTCGTCGGAGATGACGTCAGCGCTCTCCAACTGCGCGATAAAATGTCGCACCTGCGGCGGCCGCTCTCGGCATCGACCATCGGCGATCGCATCCAGAACATGATCGCCGGCGAGCGCGAACTCGTGCTCCGGTAGGACACCCGTGCTCGACGACTAAAACTCTGAGGTCCCCGTGGAGAGGTGGCCGAGTGGCTGAAGGCAGTCGTTTGCTAAATGACCGTACGGATAATACCGTACCGAGAGTTCGAATCTCTCCCTCTCCAATGGATAGAAAACGGCCCGCACATCGCGGGCCGTTTTTTTGTGCACGGTGGAGGAAATGGAGTGTGCGTGCGGTATTCAAATTGGTCGCCATCGCGGCGACGCGTGCGGTCGTAGCTCAATTGGATAGAGCAACAGGCTACGAACTTGTAGGTTGGGGGTTCGAGTCCCTCCGACCGCATGAAGAACAAAAAACGCGGCACACGCTGCGTTTTTTTCTTCGTTCTCACGTGCGTTCGAGCGCGCTCGCGCGGTAGAACGCGATCGTCTTTTCCGTGCCGACGGCAAGCGAGGTCTTCGGCAAATCGGGAAAGACGACGCGAAGATCGCCTTCGTCGAGTTCGGGTGCGAACGGAAGTGCCGCGCCACTCGCATCGATTGCAGCGCCCGAGACGATCGCTTGAATCGCGCGCACGATGGCGTCTGTCGATGCGATCGTCCCCTGCAGGCTGAAAACGTGCGCGCCGAGCGGTGTCTGCGTTGCGGCGCGGGCGAAGACCGTCGCCGTATCTTCGACGTAGTCCATACCCGTCGCGCCCGTGAACGGGATGGTGTACGCCTCGCCTTGGGCGGCGTGTCGCATCGCGATCGTCGGGCCGGCGGTAATACCCGTTTCGCGGCCGGGCCCATAGACGGTGAACGGACGTAAACCGACACTCGAGATGTGGTGCTCGAGGAAGTACGCGCGGGCGTTGCCTTCGTTTGCAAGTTTATACGTGCCGTAATGGGTCGTCGGATGCGGCGTCTTGCCGTCGTCGGGTCCGAACACCGCGACGCTCGATGCGTACGCGATGCCGCGCACGCCATGTTTCTTTGCGCTCTCGAAAACATTGAGCGTTCCGAGTACGTTGATCGTTGCGCCTCGAATCGGATCGACGCGGCACGTGGGGACGAGAACGCCCGCGAGATGGACGATCGCGGAACACCCCTCGACGGCGCGGTCCACGTCGCCCGCCGTAGCGATGTCTCCGCTTGCAAACGTGATCCGCGAACCATCAGTTTGGTCGCCGAGAATTCGATCGAAGAAGCGGCGGTCGTTGTGATTCTCGAAGATGCGAACGTCGTGCCCGAATGCGAGCAGGGCGCGCGTCGTCCAGGCACCGATGAAGCCGTACCCGCCGGTTACTAAGACGTTCATGTTCTCTCCCGAGTCTGGACGAGCGCGGTGATAGCGCGTTCGGTGCGATCGAGATGCGCGCGCATAGCGGCGCGCGCAGCGCTTGGATCGCGGGAGAAAACGGCCGCAGCGATCGCTTCGTGATCGTGAAGCGCGCGCAAGAGCGCGCCGGGGATGGCATCGGTAATCATCTGGCCGAAATGCACCAGTTCGTGAATCGGCTCCATCACGCGGATAAGTACGCGGTTGCCGCTGGCGGTGACGAGCGTGTCGTGAAACGAGGCGTCGGCGAGCATATAGCGCTTGGGGTCATCAAGCGCCGCGCGCATCACGACGAGTTGCGCTTCAACGATCGCGCGCTGACTGGCGTCGTGACGCTGCGCGGCGAGCGCTGCAACCTCGCACTCGATGATGCGGCGCGCTTCGATAAGGTCCGAGAGCACGGCGCCGAGTTGGCCCCGTTCGCGCCTGACGGCGAGGATCGCCGTATCGAGCGGATCCCACTGGTCGGGCGGGGTGACCCGCGTGCCGCTCCCGTGCCGCACATCGATGAGTCCCTTGCCGCCCAGGACTCGCAGTGCTTCGCGAATCACGGTGCGAGAAACGCCATATCGCGTGCTCATCTCGGGTTCCGCGGCGAGGGTCGACCCCGGCGGCAGCTCGCCCGAGACGATTCGCGCGACTAAATCGTCGACGATCTGGGCATGCAGACGAACGGAGCGCGGCACAGTCACGGGCATGAGGCAAAGGAGTTGTATGATGACTTGACAATCCCTAGCGCCAACGAGATGCCACTCTCAACGAATGGTGCCGCTCTGCGACTCAAAAACGACGACAATGTCGCGGTGTGTCTGCACGACGTGGCGGCTGCAAGCGAACTGGTCTTCGATGATCTGCACGTGCATGCGGCGGCCGATATTCCACTGGGTCACAAGATCGCGCTGCGATCGATCGGCGTCGGCGAGCTCGTCTTGAAATACGGTCAATCGATTGGAAAGGCCAGCATCCCGATTCGGACCGGCGAGCACGTCCACGTGCACAATGTCGAGAGCATTCGCGGTCGCGGCGATCTGGCGGAGACCCCATGATTTTCTCAGGCTACCGCCGTCCGAACGGTACGGTCGGCGTGCGCAACCACGTACTCGTGCTGCCCTCGGTCATGTGTGCGAACCACGTCGTCGACCGTATCGGCCGCAAATGCCCCGCTGCGATTACGATCGGGCATCCGACAGGTTGTTCGCAGGTCGGGGCAGATTTCGAGCAGACCAAACGCACGATGGCGGGCTTTGCCTGCAACCCGAACGTCGCGTCCGTGCTCGTCGTTGGCTTGGGTTGCGAGACGAACGAATCCAAGGCTCTCGCGCAAGAGATTCGGGACCGCGGCCAACGCGTCGAGGTGATCGGGATCCAAGAGTGCGAGGGGACGTCGAATACGATCGCGCGTTGTATAACGATCGTCGAGGACCTGCTGCGCGACGCCGCGCGCTACGTACGAACGCAAGCGGACGTCGCCGAATTGATTGTCGGAACGGAGTGCGGCGGGAGCGATTCGTTCAGCGGCATCACGGCAAACCCCGCGGTCGGCAACATGGCCGATCGACTCGTGCACGTCGGCGGAACGGTGATTCTCGCCGAGTTGCCGGAACTCGTTGGGGCCGAGCATCTGCTCGCGCAGCGCGCGAAGCCGGATGTCGCAAAGAAACTCTTCGAACTCATCGAGCGCGTCGAAGCGCGTGCCCGCATGATGCACGTCGATATGCGCGGCGGCAATCCGACTCAGGGAAACATCGCCGGCGGACTTACGACGATTGAAGAAAAGTCGCTCGGCGCCGCGTACAAGGGCGGCTCGACCGAATTGCGTGAGGTCGTCGAATACGCGCAGCGACCGCACGAACGGGGCCTGATCGTGATGGACACACCGGGGCAAGATATCGAGCAGTTGACCGGCATGACCGCCGGCGGCGCGCAGATCACTGTGTTCACCACCGGCCGCGGCACGCCGACGGGTTCGCCGATCGCGCCGGTCATCAAAGTCGCCACCAACACCGCGATGTTCGAGCGAATGCGCGAGAACATGGACATCAACGCGGGCACGATCGTCGACGGAACAAAGACGATCGAAGACGTCGGCGCCGAGATCTTTTCGTGGGTGCTCGACGCGGCAAACGGCCGCAAACCGGTCGCGGAAGAATTCGAATTCCGCGACTTTGCCATCAACCGCATCGGACCGTCGTTCTAATTACCTGATCGCCGCCCATCGGAGGACGTGACCATGACTCAAAGTCGGAAGAAATTTCTTGCAAGCGCCGGAGCTGCGGCGAGCGTTGCTGCAATCGGCTTTCCCAACATCGCTCTCGGCAAAGGCGAACCGATTCGGATCGGGGTGATCCCGTGTATCACCGGTTCCAACGCGTTGCTCGGGCAACAGGAACAAGAAGGCGTGAAGCTCGCCGTCGAGCAGATCAATGCACGTCCCGGAAAAGTCTACGACGACCGCCCCTTTGAGGTCGTCACGGAAGATGCAACCAACGACAATCAGGCTGCCGTCTCCGCGCTTAACAAGATTCTCGGTGAGAACATCGAGGCGCTTCTGGCACCCGTACTCTCAACTCAGATCCAAGCGATGGCGCCGATCATGAAGAGCCATGAAATTCCATGGATGACGGGCGGCACGGCCGTCAAGAACACGACGCTCGGCGTGCCGGGCATGTTCCGCCTGCGCGCCTCGGACGGCCTAACCGCCGCGGCGATGACGGCGTTCGCCGTGCACGAAAAAAAAGCCAAACGCGTCGCGATCATGCATGCCTCGGATGCGTTCGGAACCGGCGGCGCCGACCAGATCATATTGAATTTGAAGAAATTCAATATGGAACCGGTCGCAAACGAACAGTATCCGAAAGATACCAAAGACTTCACGGCAGAAATTCTGAAGTGCAAGACCGCGAATTGCGATGCGCTGCTGATCTACGTCCAGAACCCGAGCGATACCGCGATCATCCTGCAGCAGATCCGGTCGCTCGGCCTCAAAGTGCCGATCATTGGCTCGCCCTCGCTTGCGAACACGACGGTACTCGAAGTGGCGAAAGCAAGCGCCAATGGCGCCTACTCCGCGCAAGATTTCATTATCGGCTTCAACAGCAACGTTGCGACGAAATTCCTGACTTCGTACTACAAACGCTTCGGTCACAATCCGGACGTAGGCACCGGTTCGGGCTGGATTTTCGACGGCGTGTTTCTGCTCGCCGATGCCTACCGTAAGCAGAAGGGAACGGATCCGAAGACCACGATCGCAACGCTCAAACTCACCAAGGGTTACGAGGGTGTGATGGGCGCGCTCAACTGCGATGGCGAGGGCAACATGATCCACCAACTCTCCATCGGCGAGGTCGAGGGCGGCAAGATCAAGCTCGTAAAAAAAGTGAGCGGCTAAGATGCACGACCCGATCGTCAATCTCCAACTCTTGATCAACGGACTTGCGATCGGGTCCATCTACGCTCTCGTGGCGCTCGGCTTCGTCCTCATTTACAATGCAGTCGGCGTCGTTAATTTCGCCCAAGGCGACTTTGTGATGTTGCCCTCGTACGTCGCCATTTCGTTTCTCGTGCCGACCATCACGGTGTTCGGTTTTGCGATGCATTGGCAGCTTCCGGCGATTGGGGTTTACCTCATCGTGCTCGTGCTGATGATCGGCTTCGCACTGCTCTTTACGCGGATCGCGTATGCGCCACTGCGCGAACGCGGCTGGATGCCCGTCGTTATCTCGACGATCGGCGTGTCGATCTTCTTGCGCAACTTCGCGCAGATTACATGGGGCAGTCAGCCGCTCTCGTTCCCCAGCCCTTTTGCAGTCGACACGCTCGACTTTGCGGGCCTGCACGTGCGGCCGCAAGATCTCCTGATTATCGCGGTCACGGCCGTTCTCATCGCATTCCAGTACGTTCTCTTCGAGAAGACGCCGCTTGGGAAGCAGATGCAGGCGACAGCCCAGGATCGCACGACCGCGCGTCTCCTCGGCATTCGGGTCGGCCGGATCGTCTCGATCACGTTCATCTACAGCGTACTGCTCGGAACGATCTCGGGACTGCTCGTCTCGCCGATCTTCAGCGTTACAAAAGAAATGGGCAGCCTGATCGCACTTAAAGCTTTTGCGGCGAGCATTGTCGGCGGCTTCGGAAATATTCCCGGCGCGATCGTCGGTGGCCTGGCCATCGGTGTGATCGAGACGTTCGGCGGGTTCTACATCTCATCGTCGTATACCGATGCGATCGCCTTCATCATCTTGATCGGCGTGCTGCTCTTGCGCCCGCAGGGGCTCTTCGGCGAACGCATCGCGGAGAAAGCATGATACCGCGCGGTTGGGTGTTCGCGCTCGTGGCGGTCGTCGTCGCGTTGCTGCTGCCGGTGATCTTTCGCGGGAACGATTATCTGCTCAATCTCTGCGTCGTTGCGGGCGTCTATTCGATCGTCGTGATGGGGCTCGGAATTCTGCTCGGCTGGGCCGGGCAGATGTCGCTCGCACAAGCGGCGTTCCTCGGTATCGGCGCCTACACGTCCGCCTACTTCACGACACATGTCGGTCTGAATTTTTGGCAGGCATTGCCGCTCTCGATTCTCATGTCGGCGCTTGTGGGCGTGGGTGTCGGCTATCCGTGCTTGCGCCTCTCCGGCCATTATCTGGCGCTTGCGACGATCGGATTCGGCATCATCACGCAACTCGTGCTGATCAATTGGAAGGCCGTGACCAACGGGTCCGACGGCATCACCGGGATTCCCGCGCCGCCGCCGATCGGGTCTATTTCGTTCGAATCGTACGGCACGTACTTCTATATCGTTCTCGGCTTCGTCGTGCTGTGCGCGTACATCGCCGCGCGTATCAAAGCAACGCGCGTGGGACGTGCGATGGAAGCGATTCGCGAGAACGAACTCGCCGCAAGCGCCATGGGGATCAACACGACACGCTATAAGATTCTCGCCTTCGTGCTCGCCGGTTCGTACGCGGGCCTTGCGGGGAGTTTGCTCGCGCACAGTATCAAATTCATCAGTCCCGACTCGTACTCGTTCGATCAGTCGGTCGTCTTCTTGGTGATGCTCATTCTTGGCGGATCCTCGTCGATCGGCGGCGCCATCTTGGGTGCCGCGCTCTTGACCTTGCTGCCCGAAGTGCTGCGTCCGCTCAAGAATTCGTACATCATGGTCTACGGTGCGGCGGTCGTCGCGATGATCATCTTCATGCCCCAGGGCCTCGTCGGTCTCATCGAGGCGCTCACCAATCGCTTCCGACGGCCGGAGCGCGTCTGATGCTGACACCGGCAGAGATCGCGCAGGCCGAACGCGGTGTGCTCGAGGTGCGTGGACTCGTGAAGAAGTTCGGCGGGGTCTCGGCCGTGAGTTCGCTCGATATGACCGTGCGCGAAGGCCAGATTCATGCCCTGATCGGGCCGAACGGATCGGGTAAGACGACCACGCTCAACGTCATCTCGGGACTCTATCGCGCAGACGCCGGGTCGATCGCTTTCGGTGCGCGCGAACTGCTCGGCATGGCGCCGCACACGATCGCGCGTGCCGGCGTCGCGCGTACGTTTCAAAACATTCGTCTCTTCGGCGGCCTCAGCGTGCTGGAAAACGTCATGATCGGCCGTCACGCCCGCACGAGGACGAACCTGTTGACGGCGCTCGTTCCGGCGGGGAAAACTAAGTCCGAAGAACGTGATACGCGCGAGCGCTCTGCCGAGTTACTGGAATTCGTCGGCTTGTCCGGCGTGGGCCCGCTGCAGGCCAAGAGTCTCCCCTACGGTGACCAGCGACGCGTGGAGATCGCACGGGCTCTCGCTACCGACCCGCGCCTGCTGCTCTTGGACGAACCCGCGGCCGGGATGAACCCCGAGGAAACCGACGCGCTGATCGGCCTACTCGACCGCATCCGCAAACGCGGCATCACCCTGCTCTTGATCGAACACGACATGAACCTCGTCATGACGGTGAGCGATCGTATCACCGTGCTGAATTTCGGGACGCATATCGCTGAAGGTGCACCCGCCGAAGTGCGCCATAACAAAGACGTGATCGCCGCGTATCTGGGTGGCTCTGCCGATGCTGCTTGAAATTCGCGACGTCGAATCGTATTACGGCGAGATCCGCGCCTTGCACGGCATCTCGATCGATGTCGGCGAGGGGGAGATCGTTGCGCTACTCGGCGCGAACGGCGCGGGCAAGAGCACGACGCTCAAGACGATCTCGCACCTTATCAAACCGCGCGTCGGCGCGATCGCGTTTGCCGGTCAGGATCTCGCGCATCTCGAGCCAGAGGATATCGTTACGCTCGGTATCGCGCACGTTCCCGAAGGCCGCAAGATCTTTCCTGGACTCACGGTGATCGACAACATTCGCATCGGCGCGACGCCGCGCAAAACCACCCGCGCCGAGATCGAACGCGGCGTGGAAGAAGCGCTGACGATCTTTCCGATGCTGCGCCCACTCACGGGAAAACTCGGTTGGATGCTCTCGGGCGGGGAACAGCAGATGCTCGCGATCGCTCGCGGACTCATGGCGAAACCCAAATTGCTGCTGCTCGATGAGCCCTCGCTCGGACTCGCACCGCTTATCGTTGCCGATGTGATGAACACGATTGCGCGCATCGCGCGCCAGGGGACGACCGTTTTGCTCGTCGAGCAAAACGCGTTCCTGGCCCTGCAAATCGCGAGCCGGGCCTACGTCCTAGAAAACGGCCGCGTGGCCCTGAGCGGCCCCGCCCAGGACTTACTCAAGAGCGAAGAAATGCGGCGCGCGTACCTCGGCAGCACGATCGAAAAACCGGCGCACGAGACGACCGTCTAAGACGTTCGCTTTGCGGTCAGCGGCCGTTTGGCGTGAGAACGAGCTTGCCTTCGGGGTAATCGAACGTCCAATTGAAGTGACGTAAGAAATCAAATCCGACGAGTCCGCCATCTTTACCGAAGACGGCCGGATTGCCAAAACAGACGGGGACGTTTTCGTATCCATACGGTCCGACATCGACGCGGTTGAGGCGCACGCAGGGCGCGGATCCTTCCGCCGAACCATCAACGCCGCCAAAGACAATCCGTAAATCGATATCTCCGATTAGTTTTTGCGCGAGTGCGACGATCTTGCCGGAGTTGCGCATGTCATCGGAGAGCAAGACGAAGAAGTCGTCGCCCGAATCAAAGATGGGATGCGCGGTCGCGCCACCCGAAAATCTAACCGGCATTTGCGGCGTTCGCGAACTCAAGTTGACCGGAAAGGCGACCGCGCCTTTCTCGACGTGAACGTCGGTTTTAGCCGGATCGTAGACCGCCATCGTCTTTTTTACCAGATCGACGTCGACGATCGCTTGCGCGAAGAAGTCGTAGCCGATGATGCCGTCGAGATCGGTCAGCGGTTGGCCCGACGTTTGCACGATGACGTCGTGCAAGACGTTATCGCCAATCATGAGCGAGTCGATTTTGACCTCGCGCGCCGCGACGAATCCGCCGTTGACACCGGTGTACCCCGTCGCTGCGAGCGAAGTGAGATTGAGCCGATCGGCGATCGATTTATAGAGGACGATGCCGCTTGCGCCGGAGTCGAGTAAGAAGTTTCCTTCGACGCCGTTGAATCTGGCGCGGAATTGAATCGACCGGCCGCTGCCGATGAGACCATAGCGAACGGCTTCGGTGATCGGGAACGGCGCGCCCGTACCGAACGTCCACGACGAGGTGGGTTCGGGCGGAACGAAGTCCGTATCTTTGATGTCGGTTGCGATTGCGGCGGACGTCACTTCGAGCGTACGACGCGATTTGCCGCGCCGCGTGATACCGATGACGCGTTTGCCGGGCGCGATTTCTTTATAGCCTTCGACCTGGACTTCAATGCGATCGTATCGATCGTCCGGTCGGATCACGTAGCGCAGTAGCTCGCCGGATGCCGGATCGATGTAACAATCGATTGGAAAAGCGTTCTGCGGGTCGACGCGCACGATCTCGACGGCGCGTTCGCGGACGCGGGCACTCCCGCGGGAGGTCCCACCGAGTTGCGTTACGGCGTTCGATTCGATGATGTCGTCCGATAGCGCTTCGCGCGCGTCGTCGTCGAAGAGCGTAACCGTGTTGGCATTGACGTTGCTACGCCAAAAAATGCGGCCAGTAAATCCGCTCGACACGGTAATTTTTCCGTAGTCCTCGGTGTTGCGCATGAGAAGACCGCGGAACACTTGGCGGATCCGAAGGGCTCGCTGTGCGTTCTCTTCAGCGGTGAGCGGCTTGTCTATCGTGGCTGCGACGGCACCGGGCTCGATCGTCAAGCGCACCCCGGGCACGCTTGGGTCGCCTGCGACCCAGCCCATGAATGCTTTGTGTTTTGCGAGCAACTCGGTGGGCGTTGCCGCGCCCGCAAGAACGGGAAAAAAGGTCAGCGTCACACCAAACGCGAGCGCCGACCAAGTCAAACGCTTGATCATGCTCGTACCAGTTGCGGCAGAGCGCTTCCCATCCTTCGTCGAATGGGTGACGGGCGAAGCAAGGCCCGGCAACCTGGAAGGGCTCGCCGTGGTTCTAGCTAATCGACGTGTGTTTCGACACCGGTTTTCCGTTTGCGGCTCGGTAGCTCAGTGGTAGAGCGGGGGACTCATAAGCCCTAGGTCGTAGGTTCAAATCCTACCCGAGTCAGAAAATTCTCGAGGTTCCACGATGTCGACAATCCCCTGCGATTTCTGCCCGCACCCGGTCGACCGGGGGCAAATGGAAGAAATCGAAATCTCACATTACGTTCCGGATAGTTCGGGGGACGATCTCGCCTACGCGCGCACGTATTTTTTCGGACACCCCGACTGCGTTCGCAAGTTCTATCGTGGGCTCGTCGACCATAAACTCGACCTCTTCAAACACATCCCTACCTCAGCTCCCGTCCCCGGGGACGAACCCAAGAGCTGATCCCTTGCGCCCGTAGCGTAGCTGGATAACGCGCGGCCCTCCGAAGGCTGAGACCGGGGGTTCGAATCCCTCCGGGCGCACCATTTTATATGAACGATGACGACGAGGCCCTGCTGCGGCGCGCGATCGCGCTTGCCGCCCAGGCCGCGGAGGCGGGCGACGTTCCGATTGGGGCTGTGCTCGTCACGGACGGCGGCACGTTTGAGGCGCATAACGAGAAAGAGCGCGACGCAGATCCGACGGCACATGCCGAAATTCTCGCAATTCGCGCGGCATCCACGGCCTTGGGACGCTGGCGTATCGGGGGAACGCTCTACGTCACAAAAGAGCCCTGCCCGATGTGCGCCGGGGCGATCGCGGCGGCGCGGATCGAACGTCTAGTTTTCGGTTGCCGCGATCCCAAGGGAGGGGCTGTGGGCTCCGTTATCGACATTCTTAGATCGGCCGCGGTGAATCATCACGTCGAAATCGTGGAGGGTATGCTGCGCGAAGAGACCGCGCAGCAACTGCGCAATTTTTTTGCGGAGCGCCGGCGGTAGGGTTGCAGACCCGTGCTCATGGAAGAAACCCTGCGGAGAGATGGCTGAGTGGTTTAAAGTACCGCACTCGAAATGCGGCGGACCCTAATCCGGTCCCGGGAGTTCGAATCTCCCTCTCTCCTTGTATTCTAGCTGACGAGCGCGAGTTTTGGCGGCGGCGTCGCGGGTTTGCAGATATAAAAGCCCTGCACGAAACTCACGCCGTTGGCGATGACCCAGTCTAATTCGCCTTCGGTCTCCACGCCTTCTGCGATGACGAAGAGGTCGAGCGTCCGCGCCGCCTCGATCAGCTTTTTGGCAATCTCACCCTTGAACCGATCGACGTCGACGTTGCGGACGAGCTCGATGTCGAGTTTGACGTAGTCGGGGCGCAACTGCGCGAGGCGTGTGAGCGACGAAAAACCGGCCCCGAGATCGTCGAGTGCGACGCGAAATCCCCCGCTGCGATAATAGTTGAGGATGCCGCGCAGATGATCGATATCGTCGACGTCTTCGCTCTCGACGACTTCGAACACAACGCGGTCGTGGCTGATGCCCAGATCGTCCAGCAACTGCACCGTCGTGCGCAGACAGGTCGCCGGGTCGTAGATCGAGGACGGCGTGAAATTGATGAAGAGGCGTTCGGAGACGCCGTGCTTCGCGTATTCTTGAATCGCGGTTCGGCGCGCAGCAAGATCGACTCGCGCGAGCAGATCGGCGTCGTGTGCGACGCGGAAGATGTCGTCCGGCGAATCGAGGTCGCCGCCCGCGGTCCCGCGCAGGAGCGCTTCGTAGGCGTAGATTCGGCCGGGGTCGCTCGCGTAGACGATCGGCTGGAAGTGGGAGGTCAACTGACCGGCCTCGACCATCGTGACGAGCGACCCGGCCTGCATGCGCGCCAGCAGAGTAGCGAGCTTGTCGATCCCGAAATAATCGTTGAACGCAAGCGTCTTGCCGGTCGCAACGTAGAGCGCACGTGTCGCCGCGCGTTCGACACTCGAGAACGTTTCGTGCAGCTTACGGGCGAGCGCGCTGCTGCGGCCCCCCTCAAGCGCAATCGACACGGTCTTGCCGTCGACGCGATAGTCCCAGCCGTCTTTGTTGAGCGCCGCTTTGAGTTTACCAAGCGCGTGCAGTTGCGGCAGATGCACGTGCACCTCGCCGCCGTCGAATGCGAGATCCGGCAATGATTCACACACTTCGCATAACTCGTGGTCGTTCATACGCGGTTTCCTAAATTCTGGTGAATATCTGACAACGGCGTGACAATTTCATTTGGCTAGAGTGGGGATGAGTTTACTATCGGCCGGCTGGTCAGAAAACGTGAATGAATCGAAGTTAACGTCGATTTTTGCGTGGAATCGGGCCACCCTGAGCGGTACGAAGAGGGTCTTCTCGTACGTTACATGATCGACAATCCACCGCCCGCTGGCGGTAACGTAGTTAACAATAAGTAAATAGTCGTCGTTGCCGGTGAACGTGACCCGGCGTGGCAGGTTCGTGGCCGTGTCGATGAAGACGTCGTGGAGATAGAAGTCGGAGTTGTTGCCGACGGTCAGCGCTGGGAGCGGTGCGAGCAGTAAATGCGCGAGGGCCGCTGTCGAATCCGGCGCGTACGTTGCGTAATAATTGCGGAGCGTCGTGACGACGACGTTGACGTTCGCACTCGAGGCTTTGGGCTCGCCGAAGGTGATCGGCTGGACGTCGTACACGTAGGATTCGAGCGGGTCGCGCAGCGACTTTGCATCGTTCTGAATCCGAAAGTACGCGATGGCATCGAAGAGCGGGTTGAGCGGCCAGGCGTGACCGTACGACCGCGCGCCGCGCGGGAGATCTTGGTTTGCCGCATAGTCGTCCGATGTGCGCGACTCGACGGAGCGTTCGACGACGAGGTGACGTTTGAGCGTCGGCACGTCGATCGTTGCGCGCGAGTGATAGGCGACGTACGCGGGACGCTGGGCGTAGGCGGCCGCAGCGGCGTTCGCACAGAGCCGAAATGCTTGATCCGGAGGTAGCACCCTACCGCATTTCGCGTCTGCGCCGGCAAGGTACTCCAGCTTTCTTCCACCGAACGGCAGGGCATGACCGACATGATCGCCCGCGACCAGATCGCGCTTACGCTCCACGGCGCGCAAACGATGCTCGCCGCCGCTGTTGACCACGCCGCTTCCATCGGTATCCCCGAGTGCATCGCGATCGTCGACCCCGGCGGTCTACTGCTTGCGTTCGCCCGTATGGACGGCGCGCGCATCGGGTCGATCGAGATCGCGCTCAAGAAAGCGATTTCGGCTGCCACGCGCAAACGTGCGACCGCCGATGAGGGTGGCGGCGAGCCACTGCTCGGCATCAAGTTAGCCCTGGCCTCGACGATCGTGCAGATCGGCGGCGGTTTGCCCGTGATCGTCGAGGGTCAGACGATCGGCGGCATCGGGGTAAGCTCGGGGACCGTCCCCGAAGACCTCGTCGTCGCCGAAGCCGGGCTTGCGGCGCTGCGCACCGCGTGAGCTACGGCACGAAGTCGTTCGAGGAATTTGCCCTTGGCGATCGCGCCACGTTCTCCAAGACGATCACGGAGGCGGATATCCTGCTCTTCGCCGCCGTCTCGGGCGACCAATACCCGCTGCACGTCGATGAAGAATACGCCAAGACCACGCGGTTTGGAAAACGCGTCGCGCACGGGATGCTGAGCGCAAGCCTCCTCTCCACCACGAACGGCCTGTTGCTCCAGCGGCCGGGCGGGATATCGCTTGCACAAACCCTGCGGTTTCTCAAACCCGTGTATGCCGGGGACACGCTCGAAGCGGTCACCGAGGTGATCGAGATTCTGCCCGAGCGGCGTCGGCTGCGCTGTCGAACCACCGTCACCAACCAGCGCGGCGAACTCGTCGTCGACGGCGAGGCGCTCGAACAAAAAGACTTGCCGTCATAGGTTCTGCCACGACCGGGCACTGCGTCGGTTATGATTCCTATGCGCATCGTCGTTGCAGAAGACGAAGACCCGATCCGCGATCTGCTCGTCCATCATCTCGAACGTGAGGGATTCCGGTGTCTGCCGACCGTCGATGGTCCGACGACGCTGCGTGCGGCCCGGGCGGGTGCGGATCTGCTGATCCTCGACGTCGGCTTGCCCGTGCTCGATGGCTTCGAAATCGTGCGGACGCTGCGCCGCGAAGGTCGCACGCTGCCGATCCTGATGCTCACTGCGCGTGCCGACGAAGTCGACCGCATCATCGGTTTTGAGATCGGCGCGGACGATTACGTCGCGAAGCCCTTCTCGCCGCGCGAAGTTGTGGCGCGCGTTCGCGCCATCGGCCGACGTGCGGGTGTGGCGCACGCGCCCCTTCCTGCCGTGTTGACGTTCGACCGGCTCGAAATCGATGAGGCCGCGCGCGAGGCGCGCATCGATGGAATCGATATTGGGCTCAAGCCGCGCGAGTTCGCGCTGCTCTTGGAGCTTGCAACGAACGCGGGCGTCGCGCTCTCGCGCTCCCAACTTTTGCAGAACGTCTGGGGCTTCGACTTTGATGGTGACGAGCGCACCGTGGACGTGCACGTGCGCCGATTGCGCGCCAAGATCGAGGAGCGGCCGCAGCTTGCCCCGCTATTGCATACTATCCACGGGTTCGGATATAAATTTGCGCGCGGCTGAGGTCGGATCGCTCGCCGGCCTCGACGCGCTGCTCGCGGGATGTACCGGCAGCGTCCCGCTGTTGGTCGTGCGTATCCCCGACCTCGAACGAACCGCATGGCGCCGCGGTTTGCGGTCTGCGCGCGCGCTCGAACGCCGCGCGATGCTGGCGTTCGGCATTGCGGCACGACGCGTTTTGCGCGGCGAGGATCGCATCGCGCACGATCCGGGCTCGGATATCTTCGTCGCCGCGCTCGTCGCTCTGACGCGTGCGGGCAACGATCTGCCTGCTGCGCTCGACGCACGCTCGGCGCTCGCGCGCATCGCCGCGACGCTCGAACACACCACGCGGCTCGACGTGCTTACCGGCTGGACCACATTCGTGCCGGGCGGAGCCCCGATCGATGCATCGATCGAGGATGCCCTCGAACGCGGGGCGCGCGAACGCGAACGGTATGCGTTCTTCTCCGCGCTCGGTCACGAACTACGCACGCCGCTGGCCTCGATTCGTGGTTACCTCGAAACGCTGCTCGATGAGTCGATCGATCCCGCGACGCGCCGCCGCTTCCTTACCGTCGCGTACAACGAGTCGCTACGCATGAGCCGTCTCATCGACGGCATGTTCGAAATCTCGCTGCTCGATTTGCACGCGACCTTTCCGAACCGGTCGATCGCCTCACTCGATCTCGCGCTCGCCGCGGCAAACGACGCGGTGAGCGCCGCCGCTGCCGCACGCAATGTCACACTGGTCATCCAGCGCATCGCGCCGATCTCGGTTGCGATCGACGGGGACCGTCTGACGCTGGTCTTGATCAATCTCATCGATAACGCGATCAAACACGGCCGTCTTGGCGGCACGGTCCGCGTAAGCGTCGATCTCTCCGATGGGCGATTGGCGCACGTTACGATCGACGATGATGGGCGAGGCGTCGCACCTGCGGAACGCGCAGCGATCTTCGCGCTCGGCGAGCGTGGTTCGACGACGGCGCACGGCTCCGGAATCGGACTTGCGCTGGTGCGGCTCATGCTCGAACGGGTTGGCGGGAGCGTGGAGGTTACGGGGTCGCCGCTAGGCGGGGCGCGCTTCGCCATTCGCGTGCCGCGACGCGAAGCCGCGGCCTAGGCGCCGAGCGGGGCGATTTTGGTCCGCTGCGCGAAGCGACGAGTATGGCATTTTACGTGCGGCAAGGGACGCTTCCGGGTAAGCGTCATACGCAGTTCCGGCGGCCCGACGGTGGTCTGTATGCCGAAGAGCTCATCTCGACCAAAGGCTTCGAGAGCGTGTATTCGCTTGCGTATCATCTGCGGCCGCCGACCGCGACGCTCGATGTTAAAGCGTGGGAACGGCCGCTGGTGCGCTTTTTGCCGAACGACCCGCTCAAGAATCGGCACTGGTTTACGGGACGCTTGCCCGCAGGCGGCGACGCCGTGAGTGCTCGCACGCCGATCGTGGGGAACGACGATGCGATCGTCTCCGTCGCGCGCGTGGATCGGCCGATGGACTATTTTTTCCGCAACTCCAGCGGTGATGAATTGATCTTCGTTCAGGCAGGATCGGGGACGCTCGCCACGCCGTTCGGCACCATCGCCTACCGTGCGCACGATTTTCTGCACGTGCCGACCGGCACGACCTACCAACTCCAGCCGCAGACGCTGAGCGACCTCGTCATCCTCGAGTCGTCGGGTTCGATTACGATCCCGAGCAAATTTCGCAACGCATTCGGCCAACTGCACGAGCATGCGCCGTACTACGAGCGCGACTTCCGCGCGCCGGAATTGTCCGACCCGATCGACGCGCCCGGCGAATATGAAGTGCGCATTACGGCCAAAGGGCGCAGTGCCATTTACACCGTGGAAAATCATCCCTTCGATGTGGTCGGTTGGGACGGCTACTGCTATCCCTCGGCATTCAATGCTGATGACTATATGCCGATAACGGGCAAAATTCACCAACCGCCGAGCTCGCATCAGCTCTTCGATGCGCCGGGTGCGGCGCTGCTGCTCTTCGCGCCGCGGATGTTCGATTACCATCCGCTCGCGATCCCCGCACCCTACAATCACTCGAGTGTCGACTGCGATGAGATCATCTATTACGCGAGCGGAAATTTCATGAGTCGGCGCGGCATCGAAGAACGCTCGATCACCTTACATGCGGCGGGTGCGCCGCACGGTCCGCAGCCCGGTGCCGTCGAAGGTTCCCTTGGAAAAACGGCAACGGACGAATTGGCATTCGCGATCGATGCGTTCAACCCACTCCGGCTTGCAGAAACTGCTGCACCGGCAGAAGATGAAGCTTACTATCGCAGTTGGATCGCAAAGCCGGTGAACGCATGAGCATCGCTGCAGTCGCATTCCTCCGCCGCGCTTCCCGTCGGAGCGTCCGCGTGCGCGCGTGAATCGACGATCGAACTACGGACGTCCGGCGGCAACGTTCGCGCGCAGACGGAATTTACACCCCGTGTCTCCGTGCGGGCTTCGACGTCCGTCAGGCTTCGTTTACGTTGACGGCACGGGTGAAACGAGATTGAGCCGTAGCGCACTGAGGGCCGCACTCACACGCGACGTACGTGTGCACGGTTCTAAGGGCGCGGGCCAGCGTCGCGGCGATCTCGACGTTCGAGTAGCCTTGGACGATCAGTGCGAGGATCGAACGCTCGCGCGGTGAGAGATGCGGCCGCAGGCCGGTTTCATTCGGCGCGAAGACCGCCCGGGAAATCTCGGAGTCGAGCCACGTCGCGCCTTCGGCCACGGCCTTGATCGCCTGCAGGAGATGACCCTGTGAGATCGTCGCAAGACAGCAGGCGTCGGCTCCGGCGTCGAGGGCAGCGCGCAACATCGGCCCTTCGACGTCTCGCTTGAGAGAGACGATGCGAATATCCGGCCGGTCGGCCTTCACGCGACTGATGAAGTGCAGACCGCGGCCAGTCTCGCTGCCGGAGCCGAGTGGAGATTGACGACGAATGGGCCGGCGATGATGAAAAAAGCCGAGACGATGGATCGTTTTACACACGATCAAGCCCTCGGATTGTTTCTCTGCTCTCCGCAGTCGCTGACGACTGTGAACAATCACGTCACGTTCAAACCGTACGCGACGACCTTCGAGCTTGCCGAGGCCAAAGTCACCGACCGGCATCGGTCGGTACGAACGCCTCGGTTTTTATTCGTCCCGGTCCGTGGTCTTCGTCGCGCGTACGAACAGAAAGAATGGCTTCGTCCGTAGCACGCGATCGGCGTCCGGGTCGCGCGTCGCAAGTTCTGCATCCGGCTCCGGTTCGGAGATGGTCTCGATGCGGAATCCGGCGTTCAAGAGCGGGCTCATGATGGCGTGCAGTGGGCGGTGGTAGAAGCGGACGTGGACCTCATCTGCGCCGAAACCGCCCCAACGGTCGTCGATTTCGCGCACGGTAAAGTAGTCCGTAAGGCCGAGATCCATGCCCGGATGGTGGGTTGAGAAGACGACCGTTCCGCCCGGCGTGAGGACGCGTGCGAACTCGGAGAACATCGGCTCCCAGTCGGCAACATAGTGCAGCGTGAGCGAACTGAAGATCAGATCGAAACTCGCATCGGCGAACGGTAGCGGCTGACCGATGTCCGCTGCAAGGACGACGGCACCGGGATCGAGACGCGTTCGCGCAAGATGCAACATCGGTTCGCTGATGTCGATCGCCGTGACGATTGCACCTTGCTCGAAAAGCCACAGGGCGTGCTCGCCTGCCGCACAGCCCGCATCGAGCACGCGTAGTCCCGCAAGCGGACCGAGCAGCGCCCGGATCGCCGGCCGCTCGTAGTGTGCGTTGTACGCATTGCTCTGCGTCCGCTCGGCATATGCCTCCGCAAAGGCGTCGTAATCGCGAAACGGGCCGGGCATGGAGCTAGTAGCCGCGCGCGTAGTCGACGACGTTGAGCAGCGGCTTCCCGGCAAGATACGTGCGCACGTTGTCGCTCAGTAATCCGTAGACGCGGGCGACCGTTTGCGAAGAGTTCCAGGTGTAGTGCGGCGTGACGAGCACGTTTGGGCGGCCCCACAGCGGTGAATCCGGCGGAAGCGGTTCGTGATCGAATGCATCGAGCGCTGCGCCGCCGAGCGATCCATTCTCAAGCGCCTGGAGAAGCGCGGGGACATCGACGAGCGATCCGCGCGAGACGTTGAGTAACCACGCGCCGGGTTTCATCGCCGCAAACGCCGCAGAATCGATCATGCGCACGTTATCGTCGGTCCCAGGCAACGTCAAGATGACGAAGTCCGCCTGCGCGAGTTCGGCCTGCCACGCATCGCCGACGACGAGCCGATCGACATTCGATGGAACGTGCGCGCGCGGGTACCGGACCGCCGCGACGATCTCGACGCCAAAAGGTCGAACGAGCGCTGCGAATTCCGAACCGATGCCGCCAAAACCGATCACCAGCGCCCGTTTCCCGCGCAGCTCGTCGAGGGCGACGTCGCGATTCCAGATCCCGGCATCGGAGCTGCGCACCCAGTGCGCGTACTGCTTGACCGCACCGAGCAAGGTCATCACGAGCCACTCCGCGATCGGTCGCGAGTGTAATCCGACGCCGTTGGTCAGTACGATCTTGCGCGCGGCGAGTTCGTGGAGCGGGATCGAGTCGACGCCGACGTGATCGGTATGAAACCAACGTAAGTCCGGCAGCGATGTAAGGGCCGCACTCGACCACGCGCGCGGAAAGAGATGGATGTGACGCCAGAGCATTTCGACGCCGGAGCCGGTTCCGTTGGCGGCGCACCCGGTTTCGTCGAGCACGACGTGCTCCAGTTCGACCTCGAGCGTGCCCGAGGCGTTGATGCGTTCGAGCGACGGCGCACTCGAAGCAGAAGTGGCAATTTTGACCTTAGGTCGCAAAGAGGGCATCGATTCCAAGCTCCGCTGCATCGAGTTCGAATCCGCGCTGCCACGCATCGGAGAAGGCGTCATCGCCAAGTGCCGCGCGCGTGCGGGCGACGAACGATTCGTAGACTTCGCCGTTGACGGGGTCGATTTCGGTGCCGATGTCGCGGCGCAGGCGTTTTGCGTGCGAGAAAATTGCGGCGGCCGATGCGAAGCGTTCTTCCAGCACCTCGGCCTCGCCGAGCGTTTCGAGCGAAGAAGCCAAGTGAATCGCGCGGCCGGTTTTCCGCGCCAGCGCATACTCGGCTCCGGCGTGTTCGCGCGCGAAAGCCGAGTCGTTTTTGCGAATACCGAGTTCGGCGAGGTTCGCATGTAAGACGCACGTCAGCCGGACGTTGTTGAACGCGCGTGCTATCTCGAGCGACTCTTCGTAAAAGGGTACGGCCTCAACGAGTCTGTCGGCGTACATTTCGAGGTTGCCTAAATTCGAGAGCGCGCGTGCGGCACACATTTGGTCCTCGACTCGGCGCGCGAGATCGAGCGCGTCAAGGTAGCACAGACGCGCGCCGGCATGATCCCCGCGTACGAGGTGGAGCAGACCTTGTAAGTTGATTGCGCTTGCGAGGATGGAGCCGGGGATGCCGTCCGCGCCGAGTTCCGCGAATGCATCGAGCGATCGCTGCGCGGCATCGTAGCGTCCGGGATCGAATGCGTTGACGGCAAGACCGAAGAGGGCCTCGGCAATCTGGGCCCGGTCGCCTGCTTCGCGCGCGGCTACGAGGGCGCGTTCTCCATAGCCGGCTGCTTCGTCGTGGGCGTTGCGGCCGGTATTGAGTCGGCGCAGTTCGAGCAGCGTGCGAGCGCGTATCCGCGCGGATTCCGTCGAGGCGGTCTCGAGCGCCCGCACGAGCCAGCGATTGCCTTCGCTAAAGCGCCCGTGATTGCTCCAAAATGGTCCGAGGGCGGTTGCAAAACGCAGTGCGAAGCCGGGTTCGCCGCGCCGGACCGCCCACGTCAGGGCCGAGCGCACGTTGTCCATCTCGCGTTCGATTTGGATCACCCACGCGCGATCGTACATATTCGCGAACGGAAGGCCGCGATCGACGAGCGATGCATAGTACCGCGCGTGGCGTTCGGCGATCGCCGCGCGCTCCGGATCGTCGTTGAGGCGTTCGAACGCAAAATCGCGCATCGGTTCGAACAAGCGCGTCCGCCCGTCGCCCGCGTCCAGCGCAAGCGAACGTTCGATGAGCGCACGGCCGGCTTCCGCTGCGTCTTCGCGTGACCGCTGCGTGATCGCGGCAGCGGCGTCGTCCGTCCAGCCTCCGGTAAAGATGCTGACGGCGCGGAACCACGCGCGCAGGTCGGTGTCGAGCAACTCATCGCTCCACGACACGAGCATGCGAATCGTTTCTTGACGACCGCTAAGCCTCACATCGCCAAGCAACTGCATGCGTCCCTCGAGCCGCGTGGCTAAGGCATCGACGGGCAAGACTTTCGTACGCACCGCCGCCAGGGCAATTGCGAGCGGAAGATAGTCGACGCGTTTGCAAATGCGCGCGACGGCAGCGGCATCATGGACGTACGTAGGATTTGCTTCGCGCGCTCTGGCGCAAAAGAGTTCGTGCGCGTCCGCCGCTGCGAGCGGGCCGATGGGAAAGACGAACTCGGAGCGCGTGCCAAGCGGCACGCGGCTCGTCGCCAGCAGTCGCGTTGATGGCGCGTCGTCGACCAAGCGTTGCGCGATGCCCGCGATCGCTTCTTGCATGTGCTCGCAGTTATCGAGGACGATCAAGCGTGCGTCGCGCGCGAGGTGGCGGCTAAGACTCTCGAACAGTCCGGAGCTGGTTTCCGGAGTTCCGACTCGCTCCGCGATAAATGCGAGCACGAGTTCCGGATCGCTCAGGGCGGCTAGGTCGACGAAGACGCCCCCGTATTCCGCGATCATTTGCCGCGCGACGCGCGTTTTTCCCACGCCGCCCGGACCGACGAGCGTGACGATGCGACCCGCGCTCATACGAGCGTGAATCTCATCGCAGACACGATCGCGGCCGACGAATTCGGCAACGGGAGCGGTCGGGCTCATGGCGGCTGTTTCGCTTGCGATCATTTCGTTCCCGCGCACCGTGCGTGCGCGGGAACGAAAGGCGGGCTAAGGGTTCGTGGGTGTTTGCGGAACGCCCGCGAGCGGTGCGCCGAAGTTGAACGAGAACGGCGCCGCTTTGGGCGTTCCGTTGCCCACAACGTAGTTGTAACCCGGTGTCGCAGGATAACCGTTATCGCCCGGAATCGCGTTGTGGAACGCGCTCGAACCCTCGATGGCCGCGACGACGTAGATGTAGCCGTTCGCATTGCCTAGGCGCGTGCCAAGCGTGCTCTCCGTAACGGCTAGGAGTCCGGCGAATTCCGGCGCTGATGCGCTGGTGCCGATGAGCAGGCCGAAACCTCCGCCGATGACGGCGACCGTCGAGCTGTCATCGGTACTGCACGTGGGTAGGACGGGCGGGCCGTACGGGCACCCGCCCATCTGCATGGAAATATCGGGGATCGTTCGCATGGAGGAACGCGTGTTGACCAGATTTTGATACCAAGGTTTTTTGAAGAACGTGCTCACACCGCCGCCCGATCCCCAACGGTCGTTGGGGGCCGTTACTCCGGCCGAGGCATCGTACACATCGGCGAACGCGCTCTCGCGAATGTAGGACGAATCACGCGTTCCCACCGTCGATGCCGTGACGAGATTCGTTCCGCCGACCGCAACGACCGATGTGTCGTTTGCGGGTGATGAAACGCCGGTGCGGATCTTCGTCGATCCGGTCGGATCGTAACACTCGTACGCGCCGTTGTCGCCGGAGCTGGCAACGAAGGTGATGCCCTGCGCGTTGCCTTGACGGAAGACGTTGTGCTGGTGCTTGAGCAGCGTCGTGAAGTCGGTCCCGCCATTGTAGTCGGCGGTGTAATAGAGTTCGCAAAGTCCGAACGACGAGGAGACGATGTCGGCCTTATTGTCTTCGACGATCTTCGTGTAGGCCGCAATCGTTGAGGTATCGCTCAGATCGGGGATGTCGTAAAGCAGCACTTTCGCGCCCGGCGCGCTGCCCAGCGACTGTTGCACGTCGAGACTCGCTTCGTCGGAGCCGCCGCTCGCCGGATCGAAGGAAGGTGGGCCACCGAGAACGGGATGTCGTTCGACGAACGGCACCGGGGCGAATTTTTCGTGGCCGAAGTACGCCGCCGTATCGGAATCGAGCACGTCGGAACTCATCACGATGGCAATCGATCGGCCTGCGCCGTTGGCGACACCGTTCGCGGGATAGCCGTAGGCTTGTTTGAGATCCGTGAACCAATATGGGCCTGCGGTCGAGTAGCGATTGTCCGTCGTCGCGCCGCCGATTTTTTTGGAATGGACGTGTTTGAGGAACGAACCGACGGACACCGAAGCGCCGGCTTTCGCGAGGGCCGTGGGCAAGGTCGGTGCTAGCGAGATGCCCTGTGCTTCGCGGCCTTTCGTCTGGACCGCGCGCACGCGAATATGGAACGTGCTCTCGACGACGCCTTGCGGGGCGTCGGCGATGAGACCCAGCGACGTACGCTGCGTTGTAAACCCTTGCGCACGAAGATACGCATCGACCGAATCGACGGACGTCGGATCGGGGCCGTACGAATCGCGGAATTGCTGCGGCGTGATGAAATGGTGGTAGAGCGGAGACGATTTGTCCGTCTGCGCGCTGATAAGAGTATTGAGACCGGCTTCATCTCGAAGCGGAAACGAGACCGTCACGAGCGCGCCGCGCGCGGGCGTCGATAGGAGCGATGCGCTCGGCGCCGTCGCGGATGGGCCGCTCGGCGGCTTCGGAAGCGCGGGAGCGGGCGAGCTTCCGCCGCCTCCTGCGCAGGCTGCGAGAAACGGAAGAACGGCTAGCAATGCTAACCGCTCGGGGCGAAAGAAGATCATCGACGCCTCCCGGAACGTGAAGAAAGTTTCGGCACGATTCCGGATCACCGTCGCCGTCCCTCTTACGGAACGGCAGTCGTTTACGTAGCCCTAGGGTTTGATGGCGACAGCGAGGATCTCAGGCGAGGCGTGCGCTGAGAATCGTTCGAAATTCGCCGCGAAGAGGCCGGCGAGTTTCTTCGCCTGCGCGTCGTACGCGGCTGTGTCGGACCACGACGCGCGCGGATCGAGCACGTCGCTCGGCACCTCGGGAACGTTGGCCGGAATTTCGAGGCCGAAGAACGGTTCTTTGACGAAGTCGACATCGTGCAGTCGTCCCGCGATCGCCGCGTTGACCATCGCGCGCGTATAGCCGATTTTCATGCGTTTACCGACGCCGTACGGTCCGCCGTTCCAGCCCGTGTTTACAAGCCAGCACGACACTTCGTGTTTGGCGATGCGCTCGCCGAGCAGCTGCGCGTACACCGTTGGGTGGTGCACCATGAACGGAGCACCAAAGCAGGTCGAAAACGTCGCGGTCGGCTCCGTCACGCCGCGTTCGGTGCCGGCGACTTTTGCGGTGTACCCGGAGAGAAAGTGATACATCGCCTGGGCGTCGGTCATGCGCGCGATCGGCGGCAGCACCCCGAACGCATCGGCGGTCAGCATGACGATCGTGCGCGGATGGCCGCCCTGCGAGCCTTTGACGATGTTGGGGATGAAATCGATCGGATAGGCCGAGCGTGTGTTCTCGGTGAGTACTTGCGAGTCAAGATCCAGTTCGCGCGTCGTCGGATCGATGACGACGTTTTCGAGGACGGTCCCAAAACGGTGCGATGCCGCCCAAATTTCGGGCTCGGCATCCTGCGAGAGTTTGATCGCTTTCGCGTAGCAGCCGCCCTCGAAATTGAACACGCCGTCGTTGGACCAGCCGTGCTCGTCATCGCCGATGAGCGGGCGCGAGCTATCGGCCGAAAGCGTCGTCTTGCCCGTACCCGAGAGGCCGAAGAAGATGGCTACGTCGCCGTCGGGGCCCATGTTTGCGGAGCAGTGCATCGAAAGGACCGAGCGCAGCGGCATGAGATAGTTCATGATCGTGAAGACGGACTTCTTGATTTCACCGGCATAGCGCGTGCCGCCGATGAGCACGATTTTGCGCGCGAAATTCACCAGCACGAACGTCGATGACGCGGTGCCGTCGCGAGCCGGTTCGGCATCGAAGAGCGCGGCATCGAGCAGGGTGAATTCGGGCTTGAAATCGGGATCTTCGTGCGCGCGGCCGATGAAGAGGTCGCGTGCAAAAAGATTCTGCCACGCATACGTCGTGAGAATGCGCACCGGAAGCCGATAGCGCGGGTCCGCACCGCTGTAGCAATCGAGCGAGTAGAGCTCTTTGCCGTCGAGATACGCCCCGACGCGGCCGAGCAACGCATCGAATTTCTCCGCGTCGATCGCTTTGTTCGATGTGCCCCAATCGATGTGTCGTTCGCTCGAGGGTTCGCGGACGAAAAACTTGTCGTTGGGCGAACGGCCGGTGTGTTTGCCCGTCTCGACGACGAGCTGACCGTCGGCTCCGAGGACCCCTTCGCGCTTTCTCAGCGCGTGTTCGTACAAATCGGCAACGGTCAGATTGCGATGCACGCTCGAGACGCCGCCGAGGCCAAGCGCGGCCAGGTCGCCCAAAAGGCGTTCGGATGGTCCGGGTACGGTCAGAATAGGCCGACTCCTCGATTCACTGGGGCAAGAGGATGGGAGTTGGCCCTTGGTGGAGGTCATGCCTGTCGTGAACAAGCTTTTCACCGTGCTCCCGCCGAGCGATGCACTTGCGGCGATGTGCGCTGCCGCCCCGGTCCCTGCGAACATTGAAACGGTGGCGCTCGCGGATGCCTTAGAGCGCGTTCTTGCACGGAGCGTTCGCTCGGATCAGACCTTGCCCGCATTCGCGCGCGCGACGATGGACGGCTTTGCCGTACGCGCGGCTGACACATACGGCGCATCGGAATCCGCCCCCGCATACCTCGAAGTGATCGGTGAAGTGCTCATGGGCACGGTGCCGACTCTGATCGTCGCGCCGGGCACGGCCGCGCGCATTCATACGGGCGCGATGCTGCCAAGCGGCGCCGATGCCGTCGTCATGGTCGAAGAAACGAACGCGCGCGGCAACCAGATCGAAGTTTTGACGTCGGTCGCGGGCGGTGAAGATGTTCTCGCAATCGGCGAGGATATCGTGGCCGGCGCAGAAGCCGTCGCACGCGGGCGGCGTCTGCGCGCAGCGGATCTTGGCGCGCTTGCCGCACTTGGCGAGACCCACGTTGCGGTCTATCGTCGACCGCGCATCGCGATTCTCTCAACCGGTGATGAAGTCGTGCCGGTCGAGGCGCAACCCGCACTCGCGCAGGTTCGTGACGTCAATAGCCACACGATCTCCGCGATCGTGCGACGTGCCGGAGGCGATCCGATCGCGTGCGGAATCGTGCGCGATGACGAACGCGAACTCGAAACGCGCGCCCGCGCGGCGCTTGCCGGTGCCGATGCACTCGTGCTTTCCGCAGGTTCGTCGGTCTCCGCGCGCGACTATACGGCGGGTGTTGTCGAACGACTCGGCTCGCCTGGCATCCTCGCGCACGGCATCGCCATCAAACCGGGAAAGCCGACGGTGCTTGCGGCCTGCGACGGCAAACCGGTGATCGGCTTGCCCGGTAACCCCGCAAGTGCGCTCGTCGTGGCGTGGCGGATGCTCGCCCCGCTCGTCCGCCATTTGGGCGGCGAGTCGTTGCGCGCCGCAAGCGACATGCGTGAAGCGATCCTCGATACGAGCGTTGCGTCGCGTCCGGGAAGAGAAGACTACGTCCCCGTGCATCTGCACGAGCTCGACGGCGCGCTGCACGCCGCGCCGATCTTCGGCGCATCGAATTTGATTTTCACCCTGGTGCGCGCGGACGCGTTGCTTTTCGTTCCGATCGACCGCAGCGGACTTGCAAGCGGCGAACACGTGAGCGTGATCGCCCTTGACTGAACGCGCGGTCTTCCTGCACGATATTCCGCTCGAGGATGCGCGTGCTGCATTCGATCGCGTAACGATCGGCGCGCACAACGATCGACGCGAAGAACTCGCCCTCGACGATGCTCTCGACCGGGTGACGGCGTGCGCGCACTTCGCGCGTCTTTCCTCACCGCATTACCATGCATGCGCGATGGACGGTATCGCCGTCGCTTCGGCGCAAACGCTCGGAGCGCGCGAAACGGCGCCGCGCGAACTGGCCGTGGGCACGGACGCCGTCTGGGTCGATACGGGCGATCCGCTTCCGGCCGGCATGGATGCGGTTATCATGGTGGAGCATGTCGACGATCGCGGCGACCGCGTCGCGATTCGCGCGAGCGTCGCACCGTTCGAACACGTCCGCCCGATCGGCGAGGATATCATCGCAAGCGAAGCGGTCGTCGCGCGCGGCCGTCGCTTGGCTCCGGCGGATCTTGCCGCGCTAGCAAGCGCTGGACGCACGCGCGTCGAGGTTCGCGCACGCCCGCGCGTCGCGATCGTTACCACCGGCGACGAGCTGATCGATCCGAGTACCGAGCATCCGGTGCGCGGTGCGATCGTCGATTCCAACGGCGTTCTCCTAGCCGCTTGCGTGCGGCAATACGGAGGCGAACCGGTCGCGTTCGCGCGCGTGCCGGATGACGTCGACGAACTGACGGCGGTGGTTCGCGAAGCGCTCGCGACCTGCGATGTGGTTGTCGTGAACGCGGGCAGCAGTGCCGGCAGTGATGACTACACCGCGCGCGTTTTTCAGTCGCTCGGACGCGTCGTCGTGCATGGCGTAGCGATTCGCCCGGGCCACCCGGTCGTGCTTGGCGTCGCTGCCGGCGAGCGCGCGATCCCGCTACTCGGTATCCCCGGCTATGCCGTGAGTGCGGCGATCTGTGCCGACCTGTTCTTGCGACCGCTCGTGGAACGGCTGGGCGGACGCGATGCACCCGACACGCTCGAACTCGACGCACGCTTGACGCGGAAAGTCTTCTCGCCGCTCGGTGAGGACGAATACGTGCGTGCGGTTGCAGCCCGTGTTAACGGCGAACTCGTCGTAACGCCGCTGCGGCGCGGTGCGGGGGTCATTACCTCGCTTGCGCGAGCGAATGCAATGCTCGCGGTCCCGCGTTTGACCGAGGGCATCGCCGAGGGAACGCGCGTGCAAATACGTGCGTTGCGGCCGCTCGCCGCAATCGAACGGACGCTGCTTGCAGTGGGAAGTCACGACGTGGCGATCGATCTGCTAGCGGGCGAACTCGCCGCACGCGACATCGAACTCGTCTCGGCGAACGTCGGCAGCATCGCGGGGCTCGTGGCGCTCGCATCGGGCGCCGCCCACCTTGCGGGGACGCACGTCCTCGATGCGGCGAGCGGGACGTACAACGAGCGCGCGATCGCGCGCTACGGGCCGCACGAACCCGTCGCGCTCGTGCGTTTTGCCGAACGCGAACAGGGCTTGATCGTCGCGCCTGGCAATCCGCTTGGCCTTGCCTCCTTTGCGGACGTCGTCGAACGCCGCGCGCGTTACGTCAACCGTCAGCGTGACGCCGGGACGCGACTCTTGCTCGATGATTTACTCGCGCGGGCGGGGATCGCGATCGCTGCCATCCTCGGGTACGAGCGCATCGAGTTTTCGCACCTCGCCGTCGCCGCGCTCGTTGCCGACGGATCGGCCGATTGCGGCCTCGGTATCCGGGCTGCAGCGCTCGCACTCGGCTGCGATTTTGTGTCGCTCGCGTTCGAACCGTACGATCTTGCCGTGCGCGAGCGGGATCTGAACGATCCGCGCATCGCGCGCTTGATCGAAACGATCGCGGCACCGCAGTTGCGCGCCCAGATCGAACGCCTCGGCGGCTATGACACCAAGCATGCCGGGCGCGTGCGCATCGTCGCGCCGCGCGTGCCCACACCGTGAACGTCGAACTTTTCGGGCTCGCGCGCGCACTCGTGGGGCACGCAACGGTCGACCTCGCCGTCGACGAACCGACCGATCTTGCGGCATTTTTGCGCGCGCTCGCGGGTGCCTTTCCGGTGCTGCGCGGAACGGTGATCGACGGCGAACGTTTCATCGAACCCAATTTGTTGCTGCTCGATGGACGCCGCGCGCTCGGCCCGGGTGAGACGTTCGGTGCACGCGATAAACCGTGCGTGCTCTTTCTCGCGAGCGGCGGTTGAGCTACGTTGGGCCGCGCACGGTGCTTGCGGTCGATCTGACGACGAAAACATCGCGACGATTCGACCTCGACGACGCGACGTTCGCGCGCGTGCTCGGCGGCGTAGGTCTTGCCGTCGAGCTCATCCTCGATTACCTCATCGAAAACGACCTGTACCGAATCGATCCGCTCGGCCCTGAAAATCCGCTGGTCTTCGCAGCGGGGCCGTTTGCCTCGACACCCGTCCCCGCGGCAAACAAGCATGCTCTCGCGACGATCTCCCCCCTGACGGGGCTTTTGAATGAAGGTCTGTCCTCATCGCACTGGTCGGCCGTGCTCCGACGCTGTGGACTCGCCGCGCTGGTCGTGACCGGCAAAGCCGACGATTGGACGCTGCTCGTGGTTGAAGGCGACCGCGTGCGTTTCGAACCGGCGGGCGATTTGCTCGGAATCTCCGCGCGCGAGGTCACCAAACTCGTCCGCGACCGACTTGTCGACCGCACGGCGCGCGTCTGCGCGATCGGACGAGCGGGCGAACGCGGCGTTCGCTATGCTGCCGTTGAGAACGACGGCCGTCAAGCCGGTCGCGGCGGTACGGGAGCGGTGTTCGGTTCGAAAAAGCTCAAGGCGATCGCGCTGCGCGGTCGCGGCGACGTCGCCCTTGCCGATCGGCAGGCGACGGCGCGACTTGCCGACGTGCTTCGCGAGCGCGCCGTCGGACCGGCGACGGCGAAATATCGGATCCTTGGGACGGGCGCGAACATGCGCGTTCTCGAGCGTATGGGTCAACTGCCGACGCGCAATTTTACGGGCGCGACCTTCGCCGGTGTCGAGCGCGTGACGCCCGAGCGCGCGCGCGAGCATCGGGGTGACTATCTCGAGTTGCGCGCGGGATGCGCCGGTTGCCCCGTGCAGTGCGAGCACATGTACGTGCGCAAAGATCGTGACCGCCGCAATGCCGGCGCAAGCGAATACGAGTCGGTGTGGGCCTTCGGTCCGAATTGCGGCGTCGATTCGCTCGATGCGGTACTCGATGCAATCGCGCTGTGCGATCGCGAAGGGCTCGATACGATTTCGACCGGCGGGTCGATCGCCTTCGGCATGGAGTGCGTCGTACGCGGATTGGTCGACGAAAGCGTCTTTGGGACGCCGCTTCGTTTCGGCAACGCGGACGTTCTCGTCCCAGCCATCGAAGCGATCGTGAACGGTACGGGCTTCGGGTCGACACTGGCGCTTGGCGTACGCGCTGCTGCGAGGATCGTCGGTGAAGGATCGGAGTCGTTCGCCATGCATGCCAAAGGCCTCGAACTTCCCGGTTACGAGCCGCGTGCGCTTCCAACGTATGCACTGGGACTTGCAACCTGTACGCGCGGTGCGTGCCACAATCGCGCGGCAACGTACGACTTCGATTTGCGGCATCCGGGAGCCGATACGAGTGATTCCGCTCGCGCCGATGCGGCGATTGCCGCCGAAAATTACGCGATCGTTTGGGATTCGCTCGTGCTGTGCAAGTTCGTGCGCGATTGTTTCGACGATTTCTATAGCGAAGCAGCGGCGCTTTGGACGGCGGTGACGGGCAACGTCCTTGACGGAGGCGCGCTCGAAGCGACCGCAGCCCTCATCTGGCAGAAGAAGCGCGCGATCAACGTACGTTTAGGCTGGCGTGAAGACGACGACATCCTTCCACCGCGAATTACGGAGGAATCGATCGCCGACGGTACGCTTGCGGGCACGACGATGACGCGCGGCGCGCTTGCCTCACTACAAGCGATCTACGAGACGCGACGCGCCGAGCAGCCGCGACGGTAGCGTTTGCGCACGCTTACTTGGCCTTACATGATGGTGACGTTCCGGCGCGGGCTTCGTGCTTTTGCGGAGCGAACAGGCGCTGGAATGAAGCGTATCGCAATCGTCCTCGTCGCCGCGCTGGTGTGCGTCACACCACTCGACGCGCGCTCGCCAATTCCGGTCGGCGCCTTCGCGGTCGGGCCGCTAGACGGAATTACCGACGTCCCCGGAGTGTTGGTCAACCACGTGACCAAACGATCCGGCGATGGCGCGCTCGTCCCCGGTGTCGGTCCGGTGCGCACGGGCGCGACCGCGATCATCCCGAATGGCGACGTCTGGAATAAGCGTCCAGCGGCGGCGACATTCGATCTCAACGGGAACGGAGAATTCACCGGTTCGCATTGGATCGATCAAGCGGGCTTTCTCGAAACTCCCGTCGTGTTGACCGATACCCTTGACGTCGGGCGGGTCGACGACGGTGTCGTCTCGTGGATGATCAAGCGCTGGCCCGCGATCGGCGTGACGGACGATGTGCCGTTGCCCGCGGTCGCCGAATGCGACGATCAAGGATTGAACGATATCCAAGGCCGGCACGTCAGCCCGGACGACGTCGTGGCGTTGCTCGACGGCGCCCATGCGGGCGATTTCCCGCGCGGCGCCGTCGGAGCCGGAACCGGGATGCGCGCGTTCGGTTTCAAAGCCGGAATCGGCTCGTCCTCACGGGTGCTTCCCGCCACACTCGGCGGCTATACGGTCGGTGCACTCGTCAATGCGAACACCGGATCGCGTTCGGAGCTGACAATCGGCGGCGTCCATGTCGGTCGTGCGCTCGGCGATCGTCTGCAACCGACGTTGCCCAAACGCGCCGCGTACGTCGTACCGACGCGCGGTCGCGCAAGCGACGGCAGTATCATTATCGTGATCGCGACCGACGCGCCGCTCGATGGACTTCGCTTGCGCGACATCGCCAAGCGTGCGACCCTCGGACTCGCGCGGTCCGGTGCCACCTCGCATGTTTCCAGCGGCGATCTCTTCTTGGCATTCAGTACGACCCATGTCTATCCGCGCGAGGGGAACCTCGCGCAGAAGCCGCTTGAAGAAGACGAAGGCCGGATCGATGCGCTCTATGCGGCGACGGCCGATGCCGTCGAGTCGGCGATCGACGATGCGCTCTTCAGCGCGGTAACAACGACGGGCGCGAACGGCCTGACGTTTTACGCGCTGCCGTATGCGCTGGTGAAGCCGCTGCTGGGAACTACACCGTAACGAGAACGCTAGACGCGAAGCGACTCGGCGAGCTCGCGCGCTTTGGATTTAACCTGATCGCGAATCGCTCGCAATGTTTCGGGCGGCGCACCTTTGGGATCGTCTACATCCCAGTCCGCATCGATGTTCGGAACGCCCTCGACATCGCAGCCCATCGTAATGATGCGATCTGCATGCGCCGCGACGGCCGGGTCGATAAGTTTCGGACGCGCGCCGCTGATGTCGATGCCGTCTTCAGCCATCGCGGCGACGACACCGGGATCGGGAACGTCCGCGGCGATGGTTCCCGCCGACGCGACCTCGACTGCGTCGCCGGCGAAATGTCGCAAGTACGCTTCGGCCATTTGCGAACGGCCGGTGTTGTGTCGGCAAACGAAGAGCACGAACGGTTTCAAAAGTTTCTCCATGGCGAGAACGTCGGTGGGGCTGCCGTCGAGGCGGCCTTGGTCGCGCGGCGCCCGCGGTGTTGTGAGCGAGCGCGAAGACGACGATCTTGTGAAATGCGTTTCGCACGGCGTGTCGTTCGAGCGCCCGCAGAAGTGCCGTGCCGACACCTCGACCGCGCGCACGTCGCTCGGCGAACCACGCGGCGCAGTCGTCGGCGTCTTTGCCATTTTCGTCGAGGGTTGCGATGCGGTCGACGATGCCTTCATTCCAAATGCGCGCGATTTCGGGCAGATCGTTTGCGGCGGCTTCGCGGATGCGCTTGATTGACATCGAGGCTGCGTTCGGTCCGAAAAAAAGAAAAGCCCGGCGCAGCCGGGCGATTCGGAGAGGGGGAGATTCGAACTCCCGAGACCTTTTACAGTCTGCTCGCTTTCCAAGCGAGTGCATTCGACCACTCTGCCACCTCTCCACGGTGAGGGTCCCGCCGACTATTCCGCGCTTGGGTACCGTTATCCCATCGAGCGCGCGAGGTAGGCGACGCGCGCGCACTCCTCCGCCAGATCCGTTTGAACGAGCGCCACATCGAAGTCCGTCCCGACCGCAATGAGACCGTGATTTCCGAGGAGGGCCAGCGGCGCACCGCCCGCGAGCGCCGCACTCGTTGCCTCAGCGAGTTGCGCGCTACCCGCAGGAAAGAAGTCCACCCATACCATCGCGGCCAGCGACTCCATCGATGCGACGGTCTCGCGCGGATAGAGTCGGCCGCTGCCCGACCAGACGACGCAATACGTCGGATGCGTGTGGACGACGAGGGTGATATCGGGCCGCGCATCGTACGCCGCGACGTGCAGCGGATATTCCGAAGACGGTCGTTTGTCCGCATCGAGCGCAGCGCCGGTTCGTGAATCGATGCGGACGAGTTCGTCTGCGCGAAGCTTGCGAAATGCGCGGCCGGTCGGTGTGATCAGAAGCGAACCGTCGTCGAGTTTTGCCGAAATATTGCCGCTCGAGCCGGTAACTAGGCGCAGGTCCCAGAGCTCCTGCGCGCATGCGACGATCGCTTTGCTTGCGGCCTTGCGTTTCACGCTAGATTTTGGCGGGATGCCAAATCGTTTTGAGTTCGGTAAATGCGAGAATGCGGTCGAGATCCTCGAACCGTTCGCTAAACCACACTTTGCGTTTCCCGACGCGCTCGAAGAACGTCCGTTTCACGTTCTCCGCCGCCGCCATTCCGAGTGCCGTTTCGAGCACGATATCGAGATCGGTTGCGGCAAAAGCATTGACGTCCATATGTCCTGCGAGATGCGGTGCGAGTTCCGCACGCGAACCGGTGAGCAGATTGAACGCACCCGGCGGCAGATCGCTCGTCGCAACGCACTCCGCAAAAACTACGGGCGTGCACGGGTCGATTTCGGATGCGACGACGACGACCGCGTTTCCGCTCACGAGTGCCGGCAGTGCGAGCGAGACCAGCCCTAAAAGTGCCGGCTCGTCGGGGGCCAACAGCGCGACGATGCCGGTCGGTTCGGGCGTCGAGAAACTGAAATGCGGCCCGCCGACCGGGTTGCGCGTGGATGCGAGTGCGAGGTACTTATCGCACCAACCCGCGTACCATAACACGCGATCGATTGCGGCGGTGACTTCACGCTCGGCATCTTTGGCGTCGACCGTTCCGCCCTGCACGAGTTCGGCCGCGAGTTCGGCGCGCCGCCCTTCCATCATCTCGGCCAGCCGGTAGAGCACAAGACCGCGCAGCGCCGGGGTTGCATCCGACCACTTCGTCGTCGCACTGCGCGCCGCGACGACGGCTTCGCGCGCGTCCTTACGCGAGGCGCGCGCGACGTTCGCGCCGCCTTTGGGTTCGCTACGCGCGGATTCGCTGCGCACGAACGCGCCGTTGATGAAGAGCTTGTACATTTTCCGTACGGAAAGGCGTGTCATGCGCGTGTCTTGCGTTCGCGAAGCCAGTCGTGTAACTCTGCTTGCGGAAGCGGTCGCGATATCCAAAAGCCCTGCGCGGTGCGGCAGCCGGCGGCTGCAAGCCATATCGCCTGATCGTGATTCTCGACGCCTTCAGCGCGGGCCTCACAGCGGATCGATTGCGCGAGTGCGATGACGGCGCGCGCGATCGCAGCGTCGGCAGCCTCGCGGGGGATTCCGCTGACGAAACTGCGGTCGATCTTGATGATGTCGACCGGTAAGTGCTTGAGGTACCCGAGCGACGAGTGCCCGATCCCGAAATCATCGAGCGCGATGCGCAGGCCCATTTCGCGCAGGTTCGTGAGCACGGCGGCTGCGCGCATCGGGTCACGCATGGTGAAACTCTCGGTCACTTCGATTTCGAGTGTGTGCGGATCGGCGCCCGACGCGTTGATCGCGTCTTTGAGTTCGCCGATGAGCTCGGGGTTCGTGAATTGACGCGCCGAAAGATTGATCGCGATGACGAGCGGCGATCCGCTCTGCGATGCGGCGGCTGCCGTGCGGGCCGCTTGCGCGAAAACCCAGCGTCCGACTTCATGAATGAGATCGGTTTCCTCGGCGATGGTGATGAAGTCATCCGGTTCGACCAGACCCAGCCGCGGGTGTTCCCAGCGCACGAGCGCCTCGCAGCCGCCGACACCGTAATCCGACAGATCGATCCACGGCTGGTAATGCAGTACGAACTCGCCGCGCGCGCCCGCACCGTGCAATTCGTCGATGAGTCGGCGGCGCCGACTCAAACGATCGTCGAGATCGCGCGAGAAGAAGCGGTATTCGCGTGAGACGTCGCGCTTCGCGCGCGTGAGCGCGGTCGTAGCCGCCATCGTCAGAGTGTGCGAACTCGTTCCGTCATCGGGATACAGCGCCATCCCGACGCTCGCGGAGATCGTGATTTCGTGTTCGCCCGCGTGCAGTGGAATCGCGACCGCCTCGACCGCTGCGCGCGCGAGCGCATCGGCTTGTTCGGGTGCAGTAAGTTCCGGGAACAGAATCGTAAACGAATCGCCGCTGTTGCGGAAAAGTTCTTGCCCCTCGCGCATCAGGGTCGAGAGTCGTCGGCTGAGTTCGGCGATGACCTCATCGGCAAACTGTGCGCCGTAATCTTCGATGGTGGTGCGAAAGCGATCGACGTCGAGGTTGAAGAGCACGAAGCGCGTGTGCGAGCGCTGGGCACGTTCGATGTGGGCGTCGAGACGTTCGAGAAATCGCTCGCGATTGGGTAGGCCGGTGAGGGGATCGTGATTGCGGAGGTAGCGAATCTGGGCTTCGTCGTCACGCCGCTGCAGCGCGCGTGAGAAAAATGCGACGAGTAGGTCGATGTACGATCGGTCATCGTCGATGAGCGGGCGGCGAACGCGCTCGTTCGCACCAAAATTGAGGACGTACAGCCGGCCGCTGACGTAGAACGGTGTTGCGGTAAACGCACGCAGACCGTGTTCGATTACGGGTATCGAATCGCGATGGCGGGAGTCGCTCAGTAAGTCGTCCCAGATGACGGTGCGCCCCGCGGCGATCGCATCACCGCTGAGTGCGGTCGAAAGCGGAATCGCCTCGCCCGCTCGCGGACGGTCGAGTTCGCTGACGACGAAATCGAGGAAGAGTGTCGCGCCTTCGACGCGGCCGATCGTGCCCCAGTCGAAGCCCAGCGTCGCGACGCCCTCCGAGATGATCGCTTGCGCTTGCGAATCGAGATCGAAGTCTCGCGTGATCGTGAGCTTCCACAGCGCTGCAAGCCGCTCTTCGCTGCGCCGGGCACGATCGCGTTCGGATGCGATCAATAGACGCATCCGGAGATTTTCGAGCGTGCGGCCGATGTCGTGTGCGAGGCCCGAGATCAATTCGATCTCTTCGCTGACGAATTTTCCGGCCGAGCTCTGAATGATTACGGCGCCGACCGTATCGTCCAGACCGAAGGGAAACGCGGCGACCGATCGCACGAGATGACCGGCAGTCATGCGCCAAGGGTCCCACGCGCTATCGCTCGTCGGCATCGTCGTGGGTAGCCCGGTGCGAATCGCTTGGCCGATCACGCCGTTGCCGAGCGGCGTTGCATCCCAGCGTGCGTGCGGGCTCTCGGCGGCGAAGAGATCGTGCGTACTGCTCGACGATGCCATCATGCGGACCGAGCCGTCGGGTTCGGCGACACCGATGCCGACCATCAGATAGAGGCCCGAACTGGCGAGGACTTGGCAGGCGTCACGAACGAGCGCCGCCTCGTCATCGGCTGCTGAGAGCATCCGCTGGATGGCGTAAATGATCCGCAATCGTGCGGAATCGGTCGGTAGGCCGGTCGCGGGTAACAAACCCATCGGCGGCAAGCGTTCGCTAACGGTTTGCTTGTCCCCACGGCGAACGAGCAGTTCGTGACCGCACGCTTTCTGGGACTGGACCTGGCCTGGTCCGATCGTAATCCATCGGGCCTGGCGGCGATCGACGAGGCCGGAACGATTCTCGATGCACGCGCGGATCTGCGTTCTGATGACGACGTGCTCAGCTGGATCCGAATGTGGCGCGGTTCGTGCGGCGTGATCGGGATAGACATGCCGACGATCGTCCGCAACCCCGGCGGTGCCCGGCGCGCGGAAAACGAGTTGCGGTCGGTCTTCGGGCGCTACGGGGCGGGGCCGCATCCCGCGAACCTCGCACGCTTCCCCGACGGTGGCCGCGCGGCGCGGTTCATCGCCGAACTGGCCGCGGACGGCGTGGTCGAGACGCCGCAGATTGTGCCGCGCGATCCGCGCACGGTAGCGATCGAAGTCTTCCCGCACCCGGCCCACGTGCGGCTCTTCGATTTGCCTGGCATTTTCAAGTACAAGAAGAAGGCACGGCCCTGGCCTGATGTCCTCGCTGAGTGGGAGCGCTACCGCGGGGCTCTTGCGACGCTCGCTCGAGCCGATCCGCCTCTCGTGCTTGACGAACGTATCCCCGCGAGGGTTGGGATGCGCGGTTACAAACGCTGGGACGATACGCTCGACGCGCTCAGCTGCGCCTATATCGCCTCGTTTGTATGGTGTTGGGGAAGCGCGCCGCCGCACGCTCGGATCTTCGGCAACCTCGCCGAGGGCTATATCGTGGTTCCGGATCGGGCCGTGTTTACCGAGCAAAGGAGCGGGTAGAAGGCTCGTACGCAACCGACGGGAGTATGTTTTTGGCTGCCAGCACGACCACCAACAATACGACGGCAAAAGAGCCGTTTCTGAGCGATGTGAAGATGTTGCGCGATCGCGCACGCAAGCATCTGACCACGGGCAACCTTACCGAGACGTACGGGATGGATGCCAAGCAAACCATCGAGATATTGCAATCCGTCCTCGCAACGGAGATCGTGTGCGTCTTGCGCTACACGATGCACTCCGTCGCGGCGACCGGCCTCTCGAGCGAAGGTGTCAAAGCCGAATTCGCCCAGCATGCAAAAGAAGAACAAGAACACATGATGGCGGTCGCCGAGCGCATCAATCAGCTCGGTGGTACGCCGGATTTCAACCCCGACACGCTTACCAAGCGGTCGGCCTCGCAATTTGTCGAAGGCGATAATCTGGTCGACATGATTCGTGAGAATTACGTCGCCGAGCGAATCGCCGTCGACCACTATCGCGAACTGATCCGATTCTTCGGCGACAAAGATCCTACCACGCGCGTCATGCTCGAAGGGATCCTCAGCGTCGAGGAAGAGCACGCGAGCGACATGCACGACTTACTCGTCGCACACGAAGGGAAACCGAACCTGCCGAAGTGATGAAGGCCGGCGATGGAACTCGTCTGCGTTCGCCACGGCCGCACTGCTTGGAATAGCGTGCGACGTTTTCAGGGACGATCCGACATCCCGCTCGATGACGAGGGCCGTGCGCAAGCGCAGGCCCTCGCGGTTTTTCTTGCGGGCGACGATTTCGATCGCGCCTACGCAAGCCCGCTTTCGCGCGCGCAGGAAACAGCGCGCGCGGTCCTCGCCGCTCGAAGCGGCCCGCCGTTGCAGACCGATCCCGATCTCATCGAGATGGCGTTCGGAACGTGGGAAGGTCTCACGTGGGATGAGATCGTCGCCAAGCACCCCGAACTCGATGACGCACACGAGACGAAACCCCGCTATCTCACGCCCGAGGGCGGCGAATCGTTCGACGAGGTCGTCGCGCGCGTCGGATCGTTCATCGGACGGATCGCGGCCGACACGCCCGAGCGCGTCCTCGTCGTCGCGCACGCCGGGGTCATGCACGCACTCGTCCGCGTGCTCTTACGCGAACCGGGTGATGCTGCGCTGAACGTGCGTTTCAATCCGGCGAGCGTCACGCGGTTCGTCGGTGACGGATCGACCTGGTGCCTGGTCTCGCTCAATGCAAGCGCTATCGAGGCCGCCGCCGCCGACTAAGTTCGACGGGCGTCGCCGCCCCCGATGCCGTAGACTTGGGCCATGAATCCGCTCGATTTTCGCGCTCAAATCGTCCCCGTCGACCCGGCCGTTGCCGCGGCAGCGCGCGAGCGCCTCGATTCGCTCACGAAACCCATAGGAAGTCTTGGGAAAATCGAAGCCCTGGCAGTACGACTTTGTTCGATAACGGGGGGGACGCCGACGCAGTTTTTCCAGCGGCGAGCGATCCTGATCGGCGCGGGCGATCACGGTGTCGCCGCCGAGGGTGTGAGCGCGTACCCGCCCGAGGTCACCGCGCAAATGGTCGGCGGATTTCTGGCGGGTTTTGCTGCGATCAATACGTTCGCGCGCGCCGTCGATGCGGACGTCTACGTTGCCAACTTCGGCGTGCGCGAAGCTCTCGCTCCGCATCCCGCGCTGCTCGATGTGAACGTCGGCTACGGCACGTTTAATCTCGCGCGCACGCCCGCGATCAAACGCGATGATCTCGACTATACGATCGCCGCGGGAATCGCGGCGTTCGATGAGGTGATGGAACGCAAACCCTTCGACATCATCGCCCTGGGCGAGATGGGGATCGGCAACACGACGAGCGCCGCAGCAATCGTCGCAGCGTTCACCGGTAAACCCGTTCGTGAGGTCGTCGGACGTGGTACTGGAATCGACGACGCGCGTCTTGCAATCAAGATCGCATCGATCGAACGCGGCCTCGCGCGCTGTCACGATTTCACCTGGGATGAGATTGCAAGCGAAGTCGGCGGCTACGAAATCGTCGGTCTTGCGGGCGTGTTGCTGTGCGCGGCACGTGCTCGAATTCCGGTGCTGCTCGATGGCTTTATCGTCAGCGCCGCGGCGCTCATCGCCGCGCGTATCGCACCCGCGTCGATCGACTACTGTATCGCGGCGCACCGCTCGCAAGAACCCGGCCACGCACTCGCACTTGCCGCGCTCGGCCTCGATCCGCTCTTCGATCTCGATCTGCGCCTGGGTGAGGCGAGCGGCGCCGCGCTTGCCTTTCCCATCGTCGAGGCCGCAGCGCGCATGGTTGCGGAGATGCAGACGTTCGAAGAAGCGGGAGTCGCGGGCAAAGAGCCGGCGGCGCCGCAAACCGTCTAGTGCCGCTGCGCGCACTCATAACGGCGGTTTCGTATTTTTCGATTCTTCCCGTCGGTCGCTTCGCCGCTGGCCCCGCGCCCGACGCCGACGCGCTCGCCTATCTGCCGTTTGTCGGTGCACTGATCGGTGCGCTCGCAGGCTGCGCGGCGTACGGCCTTTCGTTCGTTGCGCCGCACGCCATCGTCGTCGCGGTCGCCTTCGCGCTCCTCGTGCTGCTCACGGGTGCGATTCATCTCGACGGGTTTCTCGATTCGTCCGACGCGCTCTTCGCCTCGGTTTCCGTCGAGCGGCGTCTGGAGATTTTGAAAGATCCGCGACACGGTACTTTCGCGATTGCAAACGTGCTGGTGCTCGCGGCCCTTTGGCTTGCGGCGCTGTGGTCGCTGCCAACCGCGATGCTGCCGGTCGATTGCGCTTTTGCGGCCGCAAGCGCTCGATTCGGAGCGGTCCTCAACGCGTATCGCGTCCCGTATGCGCGCGCGGGTGCGCTGACTCGCGTCTTCGAGACGACCCCCTCGCGTGCCGTCGTGGCGCTTGCGATCGTGCTCTGCGTGGGCCTTGGGGCGATCATCGGCTGGCACGCACCGCTCATCTTACTTGCCGCGACGCTCGTCGCGCTGCTGCTTGGCGAGCGCCTCAAACGCCGCCTCGGCGGCGGACTCGTCGGTGACGTGTACGGTTTCATCATCGTTTGCTGCGAGGCCGGGATCGCACTCGCCCTCGCCGTGTGGTAGCGAGCAAGGCCGCCCGTCACTACGGCGAGAACCGCCGCATGCTATGACTTTGGATGTCCGTAAAAACCGTCTCGTTCTTCCAATTGGCGACAACGCGCCCGAAGAAATCAACGTAGTCGTCGAGATCCCGCAAGGTTCGCGCAATAAGTACGAGTACGATAAGCAGCTCGATATTTTTCGTCTCGACCGCGCATTGCACTCGTCGATTTTCTATCCCGGCGACTATGGCTTCGTGCCGCAAACGCTTGCGCTCGACGGCGATCCGCTCGACGTGCTCATCCTCGTCTCTGAAGCGACGTTTTCCGGCTGCCTCGTCGCCGCCCGTGCGATCGGCGTCCTCAAGATGATGGATGGCGGGGATGTCGACGATAAGATCTTAGCGGTTCCTGTTGGTGAGCCCGACTACGCGGACATTCACAATTACACGCAAATCTTCGGTCATACCCTGCGCAAGATCGAACACTTCTTCGATACGTACAAGACCCTTGAAGGCAAGAAAACGAGCACACACGGTTGGGAAGACGCCTCGTCGGCGCGCAAGATCATCTCCGAATCGGCCGCGCGTTTCACCGAGAGCGGTCAGTCCTTACCTTCGCTCAACGGCTCGCACTAGCCGCGGGGATGCGCTCGATCGCCGTGCGGTCGAACGAATCGTCACCCGCAATTGCGGCGGCAAAGAGTTCGGCCGTATCGACCAGACGCGGTCCGGGGCGATTTACGTATGCGTTGCCGTCGATTGCGTACGCGCGCCCGGTGGATCGCGCGCGTAACGCGCGCCACTGCGGAACCGTGTCGAGTTCGGCGATCGCTTCGCGCGCGTGCGCCAGGTCGTAACCGCACGGCGCGACGATCGCGACGTCCGGATCGGCTGCGGCGATTGCTTCCCAAGAGATCGCCTGTGAATTCGCGCCGGGATGCGCGAGGACGGGTGTGCCGCCTGCTGCCTCGATGAGTCCGGGCGTCCAGTGTCCGCCGCTCATCGGCGGATCGGTCCATTCGAGGACCAACGTACGCGGCCGTCTCGTGCGCGCCTGTACGCGTTCGCGCAAGCGAATCATCCGTTCGCGTAAGCCGCGAACCAGCGCGTCTGCGCCCGCGCGCGCCCCGGCGAGGTCGCCCAAGGTGAGGATCGTGGAGAAGACGTCCTCGAGGCTCGATGGTTCGAGCGAGACGACGCGCGGGTCGCCAGACAGACGCCGCGCGGCCGTCGCAACGATGTCGTAGGAGACCGCGCAGACCGCGCAGAGTTCTTGCGTGACGATCAAATCGGGAGCGAGCGATGCGAGCAACGCGTCGTCCAGAAAATAGAGACTCGAACCCGCATGGACGCTCGCGGTGACGTGGCGGTTGATCAGCGCCGAGCGCTGCGCGATCGGAATGCCGCTGCGCTCGGCTCCCAGATGCGTCTGCAATTCATCCGGCAGCGCCGAGCGCGTCAGCGCGGGTCGCGTGCGCGCTGCTTCCGGATAGTCGCACTCGTGCGTTACTCCGACGACACGTTCGCCCGCACCGATGGCGAAGAGAATTTCTGTTGCGCTCGGCAAGAGGCTGACGATTCCACTCATGCTGCCCTCTTCGCATCGAGAAGAGCGAATCCGGCCTAGCCTTCGGGGGCGGCCAGTGCGCTTAATGCGTGGGCGGCGTCAGCGTACGGGACGTAACGATCGTAGTGCGTCATCGAGTGCAACGAGCCCCGGAGCGGACCCAAGTGCCCGGCGAAGTCGTGGTCGATCTCGATGATATCCCAGCGGTCGCCGACCGTCGGGCCGAAGATTATGCTTACGCTGCCGCTGGTCGCGCGCGGTGGCATCACCGCCGGAGTTTCGTCGATGCGTTCGATACGGTCGCTTGCGCGACTCAGGAGCATGCGGCCGTCGCCGTGCGATTGATCGCGGACCAGAGCGTGAAACGGGACTTCGATCGTCTCGCCACGATCGATCGGCGCGTCGAACCGGTAGTCGCCCAGCGTGGCGCGCAGATACGGCAGACGCAGACCAAACCGGCTCAGGGGCGTCTCCGTCTCCTCGCTTTTTTCGCTCAAATTCTGGGCGTCTAGGTCGCGCCCGTTCTGGCGGAAGTGCAGGTAGCGTTTCCGTACGAAACCACCGTCGAGCGCGAGGTACACCGCTTCGGACTGCTCGGTGCGATGGATCGGGCCGCCGTGGATTTCGGTTTGCGTCGCGACGTGAAAGAGGACGACGCCGTGCGACTGCTCGGCGTAGCGGACCGCGACGGCACGCGCACGGCTCGAACCCGGTTCGTCGGGTGCCGTTGCGAGCAGAAAGGGGGCCAGAAGAAGAATGGCGAGCCGCATGCGGTGGTGTACCCCGATTGGTGGCAGGTAAGCCGTTCCTGCGAAGATTTCGCGTTCGGAGAGCGTATGCAGAGCAAGTGCGTCCCCCCGCGGGTCGGTCCGGATGCGTTCCTTCTTGTCAGTAATCGGGGCGAAACCTTGCAAAAAATTAAGGTCAAAACACCGCTGGTCGAAATCGACGGCGACGAGATGACGCGGATCATCTGGCATCTGATCCGTGAAAAATTGATCCTGCCGTATCTGGAAGTGGACCTGCGCTATTACGATTTGGGCATGGAGCATCGCGATGCGACGGACGACAAGGTGACGCTCGATGCGGCCCACGCAATCCAGAAATTCGGCGTCGGGGTCAAGTGCGCCACGATCACGCCCGATGAAGCGCGAGTCACGGAGTACAAACTCTAGAAGATGTGGCGTTCACCGAACGGCACGATCCTCAACGAACTCGACGGCACGGTCTTTCGCGAGCCGATCGTCTGCAAAAACGTCCCGCGCCTGGTGCCGGGATGGACCGATCCGATCGTCATCGGCCGCCACGCATTCGGCGACCAATATAACGCGACCGACATCCTCGTGCCGGGTGCCGGCAAACTCACCATGACCTTCACGCCCGCCGACGGCAGCGCGCCCATCGAGCGCGACGTGTTCACGTTCAAATCACCCGGCGTTGCGATGTCGATGTATAACGTGGATGAATCGATTCGCGGCTTCGCGCGTGCGTGCATGAATTACGGCCTGATGCGCGGTTGGCCGGTCTATCTCTCGACGAAGAACACCATCCTCAAAGTCTACGACGGCCGCTTCAAAGACATTTTTCAGCAGGTCTTCGATGAAGAATTCATTTCGCGCTTTACGGCAGCTGGCCTCACCTACGAACACCGTTTGATCGACGACATGGTGGCCGCGGCGATGAAGTGGTCGGGCAAATACGTCTGGGCGTGTAAGAACTACGACGGCGACGTGCAGTCCGATACGGTCGCGCAAGGTTTTGGATCGCTCGGCCTGATGACCTCGGTGCTCATGTCGCCCGACGGTAAGACGATCGAGGCGGAAGCCGCGCACGGCACCGTAACGCGCCACTACCGCATCCACCAGCAGGGCAAAGAAACCTCGACCAATCCGATCGCATCGATTTTTGCCTGGACGCGGGGATTGATCTACCGCGGACGGTTCGACGAGACGCCCGAAGTCGTGCGTTTTGCCGAAACGCTCGAACGCACGTGCATCGATGTCGTCGAGAGCGGCAAGATGACCAAGGACTTGGCGATCCTGATCAGCGCGGATCATCCGTACTTGAACACGCAGGCGTTCTTGGCTGCGATCGACGTCGAGCTCAAGACGCGAATGGAAGCCGTGCCCGCGTAGGTGAAAACGCTCATCGAGGGTGTCGACTGGTGGTCCGCGTCGGCGGACCACGGTCTGCCGCACAATGCGTACGTCATCGCCGGCAGTTTCGTCGTCAATCCGTTTCCATCCGAAGAATTGCTCGCTGCGTGCCGCGCCGTCGGCGTGCATACCGCGGTGTGCACGGACGGCGTGCACGAAGCACAAACGACGGCGTTTTCTGCGCGGCTCGACGTGCCGCTCTCGGGCGAACCGCACGACCATGCGTGGGAGACCATCCCCGTCGGCGCAAGCGAACGGGCTTTCTGGAATCCATCGCTCAAATGCTGCATTACGGGTGTGTCGATCGACGGCAGTCCGGCTGGTGCGCTGACACTCTCGGGCGCTGCGAGTGCGGAGCGTTTGCGCGATCTTGCGGCGCTCGCCCCGCAGCATCTCCTCGTCGCGCGTGGAACGCCACTCTTCAACTCCGCGCGCGAGTTACTGCACGCATTGCTCGACGGCGTGTGCGCACCACGCATCGTCAACATCGATGCGCTGCGGTTCGAACGCGACGAAAAAGGCCCGGGGCCGGTGCCGTTTACTGCGGCGTTCGCCGAGATCGGCGAACGCATCGGGTCGAGCAAACTCGGCATCGCGGCCTTTACGATCGAGCCGGGCGAAGCGATCTGTCCTTATCATTGGCACACGACCGAAGAAGAGTTTCTCATCGTGTGGCGCGGCGAGCCGACGCTGCGGACGCCGCAAGGAACGCAGTCGCTGCGCCCCGGCGATTGCGTGGCATTTCCTACCGGCGCACTCGGTGCGCATCGCATCGACAATCAGCGTGGCAACGCGCCCGCGGTCGTCCTCATCATCGCGAATTCGGACGACGCGGGCGATAGTTGTTTCTATCCGGATTCGAGCAAACACGTAGTCGCCGCGAACCACGTCCTTGTGCGCAGTCACCCGGAACTCGACTACTTCGACGGCGAATTGTGACGAGTGCGAAGCCGCTGGAGACGTCCCCGCTCTACGGTCTCATCGCGACGTTCGCGCTCGCGGCCTTTGCAACGGCGGCGGCGCGTTTCGTTCCGCTCGTCGGCGCTCCGGTACTCGCGATCGTTTTCGGCGTGTTCGCGCGCAGCTTCACGGAATTGCCGATCGCTCTCCGACCCGGCGTAACGTACAGTGCAAAGAAAGTGCTGCAAGGCGCGATCATCGTGTCGGGTTTCGGACTTTCGCTTGCGGTCATCGCGCAGACGGGCGTTTCCACGCTTCCCGTTACGTTCGTTACGATCGCCGTCGCGCTTATTCTGGCTCCGCTCGTCGGACGGTTGCTGAATCTCAAACCCGTGCTCCAACAACTCGTCGGGGTCGGGACGGCGATTTGCGGCGCATCGGCGATCGCGGCGCTCTCGACGGTGATCGAACCCGGCGAAGACGAGATCGCACTTGCGATCGCCACCGTCTTTTTCTACAACATCGTCGCGGTCTTGGTGTTCCCGCCGATCGGCCATCTCCTCGCGCTCTCGCAGTCTGCGTTCGGCACGTGGGCGGGGACGGCGATCAACGATACCTCGTCGGTCGTAGCGGCGGGCTATGTTTACGGCACGCAAGCGGGCGAACATGCGACGATCGTCAAGCTCGCGCGGGCGACGTTGATTCTCCCGATCGTCGCAGTTTTTGCCTTCCTGCGCGCGCGCGAGCAGCAGAGCGCCGGCGTGCACGTGCCGTGGAAAAAGATCGTGCCGTGGTTTATCCTGTGGTTTTTGCTCGCGGCGCTCGTCAATACGCTGGGTGTCGTGCCGGCGACGTGGCACGCGGGCATCGCGCTGCTCTCGACCTTCCTCATTAGCATGGCGCTCGCCGGGATCGGCTTGCAAACGCAGCTCGCGCGGCTCGTCGGTTCCGGCGCGCGTCCGCTCGCGCTCGGATTCGTGCTCTGGGTTGCCGTTGCGCTCAGTTCGCTTGCGGTACAGCATCTGACGGGGACGTAGTGCGCCGGGACGTTCGTGTCGACGGGCACCTGCTCGAGACGCTGCATCTCGCGGGTGCAGAACCGACCATCGTCCTGTTGCACGAAGGCCTCGGTTCGCTCGATCTCTGGCGTGATTTGCCGCAAGTGCTGGCGTCCCGAACCGGTCGCGCCGTCCTTGTTTATTCGCGCTATGGTTATGGGAATTCCGATCCGCTGACCGAACCGCGCGAGCCCGATTATATGCACCACGAAGCGCGCGTGGTACTTCCCGAACTCCTCGCTTACTTTGAAATCGTGAAACCTGTCATCGTGGGTCATAGCGACGGCGCGTCGATCGGGCTGATTTACGCGAGCGCACACAACGTCGCGTCGCTCGTCGTCATCGCGCCGCACGTTTTCGTCGAGCCGCTTTCCGTCCAGAGCATCGCAGCGACGCGCACGACGTATGAAACGACAGATCTGCGCGAACGTTTGGGACGTCGTCATCGCGACGCCGATGCGACATTTTACGGTTGGAACGACATCTGGCTCGACGCGCGCTTCCGAGGCTGGAATATCGAGGAGTTGCTCGCCGGGATTCGTGCGCCCATCCTAATCATTCAAGGCGATGCCGATGTGTACGGGACCCTCGCGCAACTCGACACGATTCGCGCGGCCATCGTGCAAACGTCGAGTCTGATCGTACCGGGTGCCGGGCATAGCCCGCAGCGCGATGCGCCGGAAGCCGTGACGTCGGCAATCGCTGGTTTCGTCGCAGGCATCGGGTGATGGCATAAAGTTCAATGGCCGCTACGACTACGTGCCTGCGCTAATTCGATACGTCTCGTGCCAGATGCCCGTGCCTTCGTTGTTGCGGCCGAGCTTATTGAACCATTTCCACGAGCCCGGATGCGTATCGGCGTGCGGGGACCGTTCGAGATCCTCGAACGAGCGCCAAAATTGCGTGATTGAAATGACGGGCCAAGAGAGCGCCTCGATGACCAAAGCATGCCGACTTCGTCGTCGGATTGCTGCTCGATCAGCATTTGCGGCATCCGGACGAATGTCTTGAGTGCGGGCACGACGCCGCGCAACCCGTTGAACCACGTGCCGATGCGAAAGAGCGACGAAGTCGCTGCCGTTCGAGGGGATCACGTGCCGCGGGACGACTGAATCCGACATGGGTGCTCGTTGAAGGCGGGGGCAACACCGAAGTGGATGTGCTGGTGCTCTGCCGAGCGGCTTCGATGGTGCGAAAACCGCCAAGCAATTCGTCGATTTCGGTCTGCGCAAGAAGATGCACCTCGGCGGTCTCAATCTTGAAGATTACTCCGCGAAGAGTATCCCGCAGGACGAGCTAGTCGGCGCCACCTTCGCGATCCACTGGACTCCGACGGTCTCCGATAGCGCGTAAATACACGTGCGGACGCTCGCGAAATATAGCGGCAGCGAGGGAGTTTCATCGCGTCACCATTTGGGTTACTTATGCTCGATGCAGCTGATCGACCGGATGCAGGCGGCGGGCGCGACCAAAGCCGATGCGCCGGGCAAGGCGTTTTCGAACCACACTTTCTGCGGACCCTGCCGCAGCGACGGCGGTGATCGACGGGCAGAAGATCCCCGAGCGTGCGGGGTATGGACCGAAGATCCTCTAGCGCGAGAGACTCAGCTGTCGTACGCTCGGCGGAACGTGGCGAACGTGTAAGGGTAATCGTGATAGAACCAGTTGCGTAGGCTGCGGCGCACGAGGCTGGCGTGCGTCACGGGCGCAGCACCCTTCATGACGAAATGTTCGTCGTCGAAGAAATCGCGCGAGTACGGCTGGTAGGTGGCCATCGGTTCGAAGCCCGCAAACGGTGCGAACGGCGTCGACGTCCACTCCCAGCCATTGCCGATGAGATCGAGTATACCCCACGCGCTCGCACCGGCGGGCGATGCGCCGACGGGTTCGGGATCGTAGCGTCTGAAACCGAAGTTGCCGTGCACGCTCGTCGGCGTAGCGTCGCCCCAGGGGTACGCGCGTTCGTCGCCGCTCGGTGTCCCAAACGCTGCGCGGTGATATTCAGGCTCCGTCATCAGACGCGCATTGCTCCACCGCGCGAACGCATTAGCGTTATCGTTCGAGACGTAGACCGGCCATGAGAGCGGCAGTGGGATCGACTCGAACACGGTGCGCAGCATCCACTCGCCGCCGCGTTCGAACCAAAACGCGGGGACGGCCCCGCCTTCGGCGACAAAACGCAAGTAATCCCCATTGGTGACGTTATCGCGGTCAATCGCAAAGCGTCCGACGTCGACGACGTGTTCGTCGAATTCGTTGTCCCAACCGAATGGAATCGAATCGCGGCGCGCGCCGAGCGTCGCGCGCCCGGCGGCGATGTCGATCGGCTCGCTATGTTCCGGCATTCCGATATCGCGATGAACGATCCCGGCGGGTGCAACTTTGTATTCCTCGTCGAGTTGGTTGACGATGTACAGCAACGTTTCGTGGTGCATCTGTTCGTGTTCGATTATATTGAAGACGGCTTGCGCGCGGTCGAGCAACGGATTCGCGGGATCGTCGAGCGTTGAATTCGCGAGCGCATCGTAGACGGCCACTTCCACGGCGCGGCCGTAAGCTTCGATCTGCGCGCGATCGGGCCACGAGCTCTTTGAGAGCCTTTTTGCCTCATCGACGCTGCCGGGATCGATACCGCGCTCGAAGAGCACGTCGAATTCCGCGTTGAGCAGCGGCTTTCCGAGCGCTTCTCCGAGGAGCTTGCGATACGTGAACGCCGGAATGTGTCCATCGTAAAACACGAAAGGGTGGCGTAAGACGATCGGCCGCATTTCATACGCCTGCGGCGCGATGAACGAACGGAAGATCTGCGCGGTACGCTCGCGATTTTTACGGTACTGCTCGGTGAGTGCGGCCCGGTCGATCCCGGCTCTCGTCAACATGGTCACGCCCTCTTTTACCCCGTTTTGCCTTCAAGCGTTGCGGCCGAACCGGCCGAGATCGTCCCGCCGAGCCGCAGTGCGCATGCGACGCCGAAGAGCGTCTGGGCCGGGACGGCCTTAGAGAAGAGATAGCCTTGCGCGCGGTCACAGCCTTGCTCGGCGAGGAACGCGAGTTGGTCCTCGGTTTCCACGCCTTCGGCGACGACCTCGAGGCCCAGGCTGTGCGCCATCGCAATCACGGTCCGGACGATCGTGGCATCGTCCGGCTCCGTCATGAGGTCACGGACGAACGATTTGTCGATCTTGATTGCATCGAGCGGGAACCGGCGCAGGTAGCCAAGCGAGCTGTAGCCCGTTCCGAAATCGTCCACGGCGATGCCGACACCGGCGCGCTGCAGGTCGGCCATGATCGTGCGTGTCTGTTCGGCGTCGTTCATTGCGACGCTCTCGGTAATTTCGATTTCCAGCGCGTCGTGCGGAAGACCCGTGCGCGCGATGATGTCGCCGATCTTGTGCGCGAGATGGGATTGGTGAAATTGCCGCGCCGAGAGGTTGACCGCGACTTTGAGTGTCTCTCCGGTTCGCTTGCACCAACCCGCCACGTCGCGGCAGGCGGTTTCCGTTACCCAGTCGCCGAGAGCGACGATGAGTCCGGAAAGTTCGGCACTGGGAATGAATTGATCAGGCAGGACGAGTCCGAGACGCGGATGGTTCCAACGCACGAGCGCTTCGACGGCGACAATCTGCCGCGTCGCGATGTCGACCTGCGGCTGATAGTACACCACGAATTCGTTGCGCTCGAGTGCCTTGCGCAGACTCTTTTCTTGCGAGAGGCGTGTGTTGAGCGCGGCGTTGAGCGCGGGCGTAAAGAATTGCGCGCCATTGCGACCTTTTTCTTTGGCGCGATACATCGCAACGTCGGCGTGCTTGACGAGCGTCTCGACGTCGTGGCCGTCGTGCGGATAGGTCGCAACGCCGATGCTCGTCGTTATGTCTTGTTCGAAGCCATCGATAACGAGCGGATCGTCGACGGTGGCGAGCATTGCTGCGGCGAGGTCCGTGAGTGAGACGGTATCGGCGTCGGGGATGAGCGCGATGAACTCGTCACCGCCCATGCGTGCGATCAAGCCTTTGGTCCCCACGCATGCGGAAAGGCGCTCCCCGATCGTCTGCAGCAGACGATCGCCCACGGCGTGTCCGCGCGAATCGTTGATGTCTTTGAAGTTGTCCAGATCGAGGAAGAGAACGCCGACGGTCCGGCCGCTCAGCGAGGCGTCTTCGATCGCCGTTTTGAGGCGCTCGATAAACGACGCGCGGTTCGGGAGTCCGGTGAGCGGGTCGTGATACGCAAGCACGCGCAGTTGGGCGCGCGCGCGGCTTCGTTCGATGGCGGAGCCGATTAGAGCCCCCATGAGTTGGATGAGGTCGCGGTCGATCGTCGACCACTCGCTGCGTGCATCGCGTGTAATAAAACTGAGCGAACCGAAGCGCGTCTCCAGCACGTCGATCGGAGTTCCGATATACGCCCCCGCCGCTCCGCCATCGCTTTCACCGATCCAGGGAATTCCATGCAAGTCTTCAATCGCAAGCGCACCCTGCGTTGCGATCGGGAGACGGCAAAGTCGCCGCGACACCGCTGGGCCGACCGATGCAATGGTGCGATCGTCGGTTGCATCATAGATCGCGGCGGCCGTCGCGTCGATAAGGCGGCAACCCGCCTCAAGCGTAGCGGAAATTTGGCGCTCGGCCGTAGCATTGGCGTTGACGGCGACCAGATAGAGTTCGCGGATGCGTTCGGCTTGCGAAGCGATCGCGCGTTCGGCGCTGCGTGCTGTGGTGAGATCGCGCGCGACGATGTGCGCGCCGACAACCTCGCCGTGTTGCACCATCGGAATGACTGTCACGAGCACGGGGAATTCGCCGCCGCGCTTACGGCGCGCAAGAACTTCGGTGGAGAACGTCTTGCGCTCGGTTACGGCTCGGTGAGCATCGCGGATCGAATCCGCAGCGTCGGCCGCGAGCATCTCACTGACCGTGAGCCCGATCAATTCACTTTGTGTGAAGCCGTGGACGGTGCTCGCGGCGAGGTTGGCGTGCAGGATCGTGCCGTCGAGCTTCACGCTGAACATTGGATCCGGGCTCATCTCGAAGAGCGAGCGGAAACGCTGTTCGCTTTCTTCGGCCTCCGATCGCGCTTCGACCGATGCGCTGACATCTTCGACAAGCGAGAGGATCGAAAACGAGCCTGCGCGGGGGACGTATGAATTGAACCAGTTGCACCAGATGATGTCGCCGTCTTTGGTATTGTTTCGATTGGTCAGACTGTTGCCCGAGACGGTGCCGGAAATCAGTTCGCTTACTGTCGCAAGTACCGTAGCCAGATCGTCCCGATGGACGAGCGGAAACGCATCGAGCTTCTTACCGAAGACGTCCGCAAACGACCAGCCGAACATCAACTCGGCGCGCGGCGACCAATTGACGACTCGGAACTGCGCGTCCCATTCGATGACGGCGAGCGGACTGTGTTCGGTATGGTACGCTAAGAGCCGATGCGCATCGGTGAGCCGGGTGGTCGCGTTGTCGCTTTGCTGAATCAGCGCGAGCAGAAGTTCGTCGCTGCCGTCGGCTCCCGGATAGCCGATCACCTCGAAGGGACGACCGTCGATCTCGACTGAGGTGCGAATGCCGCGCAAATCTGATGCATGCAACATCCGCTCGAGGGCCAAGCCCAGCTCCGGGGCAATTGCGGTGAAGGGCTGCCCGACGAGCCGATCTTCACCGCGGTTAAGCGCGAGGAGTGCACCCGAATTGACGCGCGAAATAACACCAGAACGTGTCACGACGATCAGCGCTTCGTGCCAACGGTCAAATTGGGAGAAAGCAAGCACCTAGCTTTGCTATCGGCAGAGTCGTAGGGTGCCGATAGGTTCCATGTTCCTACCGGAGATAGGCCTCGAGGCCGGCAACGCCGCCTTCGCGGCCGTACCCTGACTCACGGTAGCCTCCAAAGGGCGCGCTCGGGTCGAATTGATTGAACGTGTTGCACCACACGACGCCCGCGCGGAGGCGTTGCGCGACGTACATACTCTTCGCGCCTTTGTCGGTCCAAACGCCGGCTGAGAGTCCGTACGGCGTGTTATTGGCTTTTTCGATCGCTTCGTCGGCGGTGCGGAACGTCATGATCGAAAGCACCGGGCCGAAGATTTCTTCTTGGGCGATACGGAGCGAGGGACTCACGCCGGTGAAGAAGGTCGGCGGAATCCAGAACCCCGCTTCGGGCAGGTCGGCTGGGGCCTGGACGAGCGTTGCGCCCTCGGCAACACCGCTGGCGATGAGTTCGAGGATTTTCGTGTGCTGTGCGCGCGAATTGATCGCGCCGATATCCGTATTCTTGTCGAGCGGATTGCCCAGGCGCAGCGTGCCGATGCGCTCGCGCAGCCGCTCGACAACCGCGTCGTGCACGTTCTCTTGCACGAGCAGACGCGAGCCCGCGCAGCACACGTGCCCCTGGTTGAAGTAGATCCCGTTGACGACGCCTTCGACAGCTTGATCGAGCGGCGCATCGGCGAAAACGATGTTCGCCGCTTTGCCGCCGAGTTCGAGGGTGACCGATTTCTGCATGCCGGCGAGAGTGCGCTGGATGATCTTGCCGACCTCGGTCGAGCCCGTGAATGCGATCTTATCGACATTCCCGTGGGCGACGAGCGACGCGCCGGTTGTGCCGTCGCCGGTCACGACGTTGACGACGCCCGGCGGGAGATCTGCATCTTCGACGATCTGCGCGAGCACGAGCGCCGTAAGCGGCGTCGTTTCGGCCGGTTTGAGTACGATCGTGTTGCCGCAGGCGATCGCTGGAGCGATCTTCCACGCCGCCATCAAGAGCGGAAAATTCCAAGGCACGATCGCGCCCACAACGCCGAGCGATTCCGGCACACGGCCCGCACGCATCGCCCAAGTAAGTTTATCCGCCCAACCCGCATAATAGAAAAAATGCGCGGCGGCCTGCGGGATGTCGAAGTCGCGCGACTCTTTGATCGGCTTCCCGCCGTCGATCGTCTCGATGATTGCAAGTTCCCGCGAGCGTTCCGTGATCGCACGTGCGATGCGATAGATATATTTCGCCCGCTCGGCCGGACGCATCGGTTTCCAGTATTTTTCGTACGCGGTGCGTGCGGCGGCAACGGCGCGGTCGACGTCGCGCGGATCGCCCGTCGCCACTTGTGCGATCGGCGCTTCGGTCGCGGGGTTGGTCGTAAAGAACCTCGTTCCGCTCGCTGAGGGCGTCCATTTCCCGCCGATGAAGTGATCGTAGCATTCGGCGATTTTTGCCGGCGCTGTCGATTCGAGTGCGGGTGCGTAGGTCAGCAGCGACATCGGTTAGTCCTTCGGGAAGTAGTCGACGGAGGCGTAGCGGCCGGTGCGACCGGATTGACGCTGCATGAGCAGGTCGTCGAGCAGGGCCGATGCGCCGATGCGGAAGAGTGCCGGATCGAGCCAAGCATCGCCGAGCGTCTCGGCGACGAGCACGAGATAGGCGATCGCCGACTTCGTATTGCGCACACCGCCGGCAATTTTTAGGCCGCGCCGCTCGCCCGTCCGACGCTCGAAGTCGCGGATCGCCTCGCACATGACGAGCGCTGTTGGAAGCGTCGCGGAGGTACCGATTTTGCCGGTCGATGTTTTGATGAAGTCGGCGCCATTCTCGAGCGCGATGTCGCTCGCGCGCCGGATCGCATCGTACGAACCGAGTTCGCCCGTTTCGAGGATGACTTTGAGATGCACCGCGCCGCAGACGTCTTTGACGGCGGCGATCTCGTGCGCGACGCGCGTCTCATCGCCGGCTAAAAACGCGCCGCGGTCGATCACCATATCGATCTCATCCGCACCGGCTTCCAGCGCCGCGCGCGCATCGTCCAGACGCACCGCAAGCGCTGAGAGTCCGCTCGGGAACGACGTCGCCACCGACGCGACCGCAAGCGTCGACCCGCCAAGCGCGGCCTTTGCGACGGCGACAAGACTGGGGTAGACGCAGACCGCCGCAACGGGCGGCGCACCTTCGCCGGGTGCTAGCGCTTTGGCACAGAGCGTGCGCACGCGGCCGGGCGAATCTCGCCCTTCGAGCGTCGTAAGGTCGATACAGCGAATCGCAAGATCGATCGCAAGCCGTTTGGAATCGGCTTTGATCGACCGCTTTGCAAACGATGCCGCCCGCGCTTCGAGCATCACGGCATCGGTTGTCGGTGAGAGAAGTGCCATCGGTCGTAAGCGCTTCGTCGAGACAGTCCGGTGCATCCCCCCGGCGGTTATCCCCAGAGCGCGTCCAGACGCGCGATGAGCGCGGGGTCACGTGGTTGGGCGCCGTTGCCGCGGCAGACTCGGCACGGTTCCGGACCGCACTGCGTGCAGCTGCCCGAGCCCCCACAGTGACGGCAAGCGTCTTCGATCGTCCGTTTGCGGCGGCGGCGCTTGGGGAGTTCGAACCGGCCATCAGCGTGGCGGCGGAGCTCGCCGACGGGCGCGGACGCGCGGGAAGACTCGGCCTGCGCGGTGTTGACGAGCGTATAAACGGCGGCAAGAGAAATGCAGGCTAACGCCCCGATCAAGAAATCGGCAAACGAACGGTCCTTCATACGTTTGCTTTCGGCGCGGCACCGGGAAAGTTTACGGTCGCGTGATTTCCGGCACGGTGGGACCGGCCGTGAACCCCTACGCTTGACAGGACGTGACGGCTACTTTTGATGTCCATCGGTTGACCGCGCACACGACGCTGATTATCGCCGCGGGTGATTTCGATGCCGCGGGAGCCGAGGCGCTGGTCGCCACCGTCGCCGAACCTCTGGCGACGCACGAGAGCATCGTCCTCTCGCTCGCCCAGTGCCGGCGGATCGATTGCGTCGCAATCGCGGTGTGCGATCAAATCGTCGGAACGCTCCACCCGGGCCAACATTTCGTTGTCGTCATCGACGACCGTAACTCTGCGCTCTCGTTTTTCGAGCAGGACCGGATCCGGCCCATCTCGCACTCCCCGACGATCGCTGCGGCGGTCCGGTTTCTCGCCCTCGTCAGGTCTTAGAGAGCGCCTCGCTTGGCTTGCTCGGCTTCGATCGACACGAAGAGCGCCTTGAAGTTCCCTTTGCCAAACGAGAGACTGCCGTGTCGCTGGATGATCTCGAAGAACATCGTCGGCCGGTCTTGCAGCGGCTTGGTGAAAATCTGCAGCATGTAGCCCAGGTCGTCACGATCGACGAGGATGCTGAGTTCGCGCAGGACGGCAATATCCTCATCGATTGCGCCGATGCGCGTGCCAAACTCCGCATAATATGAGTCGGGCGATTCAAGGAACTCGACGCCGTTCGCGCGCAACGCCCGCACGGTCGCGATGATGTCGTTCGTAGCAATCGCGATGTGCTGGACACCGGGTCCGCCGTACGAGTTGAGATATTCTTCGATCTGCGATTGCTTCTTGCCGACCGCGGGCTCGTTGATCGGGAGCTTCACGCGGTGCTTTGCATCGGTGACGACTTTCGATTTGAGCGCCGTGTATTCGGTGGAGATGTCTTTGTCGTCGAACGACACGAGTTGCGTGAAACCCAGTGCCCGTTCGTAGTACTGCACCCAGCGATCCATCTCGTTCCAGCCGACGTTGCCGACGCAATGATCGATATGTGAGAGACCGACGGCAGGCGTATGCGCGCCGGTCACCGGCACGAATCCCGGCATGAACGGACCCGTGTAGCCTCGGCGCTGGACGAAGGTGTGGATCGTATCGCCATACGTGCCGATTGACGCGCAGACGACGCGGCCGTGCGCGTCTTCGGTCGTCCACGGATCGGCGATCGGCTTCGCGCCGCCGCCGACCGCTGCGCCGAACGCGGCACGAGCATCGTCGACCGTGATCGCAACATCGCGCACGCCATCACCGTGGCGGGCGACGTGTTCGGCGATAGCGTCTCGCGTGCCGAGCGAACCGGTGAGCACGATCAAGAGATCGTTTTGTCGGATCGCATACGAGACGCGGTCGTAAATACCCGTCTCGGGTCCACGGTAGGCAATCAGTTCGAAACCAAAAGCCGTACAATAATAATGCGCGGCCTGCTTGGCATTGCCGACGTAGAATTCGAGATGATCGAAGGCAAGGTTTTGCAGTGCGGGGTCGATAAGCGTGTTCACACGTGATCCTTCGCCGCGCTCGCGCACGCCCTTTTCAGCAAAGGCGCTCGTTATCGATAGCACGTTTCACGCTGCGGAGAAATCAAGCGTGCCGGTGGGCGGATCTCAGCGCCGAGGCGGGGCGCTCGTCGCTTGGAGGTCGGCGCTCATCGTGGCGTCGATCTCCAAGCGAATTTGTCCGGTCGCGATGTTGGTCTCGAGCACCAGCGCTGCGGTGCCGGCGAAAAGACAAAACGCACCGCTGACGGTAAGCACGAGCGCCAGCCAGGGCACGTAGCCGCGCGTAATGTCGTCGATGGCGATTGCAAGGCTCGCCGCGACGAACAAGAAAATCGCAACGTAGTAGATCGTAAGCGCGCGTTCTGCAAAGGCCGCGCGGCGATCGTAGCTCTTGAGCCAATTTTCACTGAGGACCGTATTGATCGTATCGCCGGTCCCGCGAAACTCGCGGATATCGTGCAGCAAGGCGCGCGCGCGGTCGACGATACGACCGAGACGCGTCAGCGTCGATGCGACGAGCGAACCCGTCGCGAGAATGAGGATCGCCGGCGTAATCATCGCCGAGATGATACTCAAGAGGCCGCTCGGCTGGCTCAAATTTTGCAGCATGCGGGCTCGTTCTCTACACCGGAGGCCGAACCCGCGTTACGGTGGAGAGCGCGCGCTCGATGGTTGGAAGCGCGCGTGTCGCGATACGCTCGTGCCCGTCATCCGATGGGTGAAACTGATCGCTCGAGAAAAAGCCGGGGCGGTCTTTGGCGCTTTGCGAGAGGGCGAAGAGATCGACGAATCCAGCTCCGGTACGCGCGGCGTTCGCACGAACTGCGGCATCGTCTTGAAGCGAAAACAGAGCGATCGCCCGTGCGTCGAAGTCGGCAAAGAGCGGACTGATCGCGACGTTGGGGACGCCGAAGAGCACGAGTTTGGCTTGCGGGACTTCGCGGCGAATCGCGTCGACGAGTTGCGTGTACGAGCGGGCAAACGCACGCGGATCGGTGCGGCGCACTACATCGTTCCCGCCGACGCAAAGAATCACGAGGTCGGGATGCGTACCGTGCAGCCGCGCGCCTTCCAAACGCAGCACGTCAGCAATGGTCGTGCCGCCGATCGCGTCGTTTGTGATCTCGCTGCCGGGTCGTTCGCGCTCGATCGACTCGTAGAGACGAAAGGCGAAGCCCCCGGTCGGTTCGGAGGCACCTGTGCCGAACGCAAGGCTATCGCCAAGCACGCTGATCGCGACGGGTCTGCCGGCCGGCGTCGACCGTGCGGCGGCGTGCGGAGGGGCCGTACGGGCGCATCCTGCGATCAATGCGAGTGCGAAGATGATGATGCTACGCAACGACGGCGTCCTCGATCGATTCGATGCGCCCGTCCGCGAGGCGAATGACGCGCTGCGCGCGATGCCAGACGGTCGGACTATGCGTGACGACGACGATCGTCTGGCCGCGCTCGCGGTTGAGTTTTTCAAGCAAGGCGAGGACGGCATCAGCCGTTTTGGTATCGAGCTCGCCGGTCGGCTCGTCGGCAAGGATCAGCGCGGGTTCGTTGATGAGCGCGCGTGCGATTGCCACACGCTGCTGTTGCCCGCCGCTGAGTTGCGCGGGAAGATGATGCATGCGTTCGGCGAGTCCCACATCCGCGAGCAGCGAACGCGCACGGGAGCGCGCAACGGCGGGTGCGACGCGCGCATAGTGTCCCGCCAGGACGACGTTCTCGAGTGCGTCGAGAGATGAGATCAGGTTGAAGCCTTGGAAGATGAAGCCTATTTTGTTTGCGCGCAGCGACGCAAGCGAGGCGCGCGATCCAGCAAGATCGACGCCGTCGACGATGACGTTGCCGCTGGTCGCGCGGTCGAGACCGCCGAGGACGTGCATCAGCGTGGTTTTGCCGCTGCCACTTTCGCCCACGATCGCATAGAACGCCCCGCGCGGCACGTCAAACGAGATGCCGTCGAGAGCGCTGACTTCGGTCGGCTTGCCGGCGGCGTGGATCTTCGTGAGATCCCGTACGCTCACGAGCACACTCACGGGGCGGGGGGCACGATCCCGAGTTCTTGATAGAACGCGTTCGGGCTCATCGGCCGCCCGAGCAGTTTTGCCACTTCCGCATCGGGTTCGTACGTGCGCGCGGGTGCGAGGACATCCGTCCGATATTTCATACCGATCGCCGCATTTTCGAGTCCTGCGGATTGGAATGCGGTGAACATGTCCTGTGCGTAGACTTTCGACCACTGATAACCGTAGTAACCTGCATCGTAACCGCCCATCAAGTGGCCGAAGCTCGCTTGCGGGTGCGTGCCCGCGACGAATTGATTCGGCGTGACCGCTTCTTGGATGCGCTTCCAGGTCGCGGTCGTATCGACGCGGCGGCCAGCCGTGTGATACGCCATGTCGACCGACGCGTAGAGAATCTGCTGCGTGGTCGAGAGCGAGTAGTCGAAGTAGCGCGCGGCGATCATCTTTGCGATGAGGTCGTCCGGCAATGGCGCGCCGGTGGTGAGATTCGAGCTGAGCTCTTTGAGGATCGCCGGATCCCAGACCCAGTTTTCGAGCATCTGCGAGGGCGCCTCGACGAAGTCTTGACGGAAGCCGTTGGTAAGCGTCTCATACGGTTCGTTTGCGAGCATGGCGGCCATATTGTGGCCAAACTCGTGGAAAAACGTCTCGACGTCGTCGTGCGAGAGTAACGCCGGTTTCCCGGCTGCCGGACGCGGCCAGTTGCCGACGATCGCGGCGATCGGCGCGCGTACGTTGCCGTCCGGCAACACGCGGCGCGTTACGAGCGGAAAGTTTGCGAAGTGATCGTACTTGCCCGGACGCGGATAGAGATCGAGATAGAATGTCCCGATGAGTTTGCCGGTCGCCGTGTCGGCGACGGTGTAATTGAGGACTTCGCCGTTCCAGTCGTTCGGCTGTGCGACGCGCGTAAACTGCACGCCCAGCAACTTGGAGTAGATCGTAAGCACGCTATCGATCGTGTGCTGGAGTGGAAAATACTGGCGGATGGCGTTTGTGTCGACGGCGTATTTCGATTTGCGCAGGTTGTTCTCGACGAAGCGCTCGTCCCAAGGCTGCAGCGTTCCGCCATTGAGCGCCGCAAGCGTCGCGAACTCACTACGTGCCTTCGGTAAGATCGCCGTGTCGATCTGCTTCAGAAAATCGTTCACGCGCGTAGGGGTTTGTGCCATGCGGTCGGCGAGCACGTATGCCGCCCACGTCGGATATCCAAAGAGATGGGCGAGCGAATCGCGCACACCGATAGCCTGCTCGAGCAGGGCAACGTTCTTCGTTGCTGCACGATTCTCGTACGCAAAATACATCTGTTTGCGTGCAGACGAGACCGACGCGTTTTGCATGAACGTCGGATACGTGCTCTCGTTCACCGGCACGATCGACGAACCGGCCGGGTTTGTTTTCAAACCGGCTGTGAAGTCATTGGGCAGACCCGCGACGAGCGCGGACGGCAAAACGATCGTCGTCTGATCGTTGCCGAGGTTCGCCGCGAAGGCGTTCTGCAAGACGGTGAGCCGTTTGTTGAGCGCGACGAATTGGCGGCGTTTCTGATCGGATAGTCCCGCACCGGCGCGGCGCGCGGCGATCGCCCAAAGGTCGGTGATTTTCATCTGCGCGTCGCCGGAGGCTGTCTTACTCGACTGCGCGGCGGCAAGGGCGAGATAGAGATCGGGTCGTGCGGTCGCTTCGCTTGCAAAGTTGCCGATTTGCGTGCTGCACGCGTTCGAGGCATCACGAACTGGCGCTGAGGTCGATACGTTGTAGAGGAACTGCTGCGCGGCCGTGCGATCGTTCAAATCCGCGAACGCCGCTTCGAGCGGCGCAACGACCGTGGCGAACGTGCGCCCGCGGACCGGGACGGAGACGATGCGGCCGATCGCGGTATTTGCCGTAGCGATCGCTTGCGCGCACGACACCTTGATCTGCGTGGGCGTGAGGGTCCAATCGATCGCGAGGATCGCGTTGTCGGTTACTTGCGGCGTCGGGGACGGCGCAGCGGCCGTGAGTGCGACGATAGCGGCGATGAGCGAGGCGGTGAGGGCACGTGGATGCACGGAATTCTCCCGGATGGTGGTGGATTCAAAACGTGGACGATGTCTCATGCGTTTCGACGCAGTGCTTCGGTCGGATCGAGGCGCGCCGCGCGGATCGCCGGGATCAGACCGGCGATGACCGAAAGCACGACGGCGAACGCAACGGAGCCGAGCGCAAGGCGCACGGTGATGGCGAAGAGTTCGAGATTTCCGCTCGACGCGTTATGGGCGTCAACGTACCCCACAACACCGGCCGCGGCGGCAAGACCGACGAGTCCGCCGAGCAACCCGATCGCGCCCGCTTCGATGAGGAATTCGCGGAGAATATCGTCGTCGCGCGCGCCGATGGCTTTGCGGATGCCGATCTCGCGCGTGCGTTCGGTAACCGCAATCGTCATCGTGTTGACGATCGAGAACGCACCGACAAGCAGCGCGATCAGTGCCGCGCCGAAAATGATCGCATCGAAGATTTGCGTCGTCGAGCGGATGCTGCCCGCGACTTCCGCGGGATCGCGCGCTTGGAGTCCTGCGATAAAGCTTATGCGTTTGGCGATGAGCGCCGTATCGGCATGCGGTTCGACGACGACCATCAGCGCCGATGCACTTGCCTTCGGTAAGGTGGTCGCCATCGGCTGCACGATCTGGAGCATGAGCGCTTGCGCCTGCGCGAACGGCACCACGATTGCCGCATCGAAGATGGTGAATGATTTGTCGATCACGCCGACGACGTGGAAGCTATTGCCGTAGAGCGAGATCGTTGTCCCTAGTGTCGCGTGGGCGCTTGCGGCGAAGTCGGCGCCGATCATGGCCGCGCGCACGTCGCCGCCCTGCAGGTCGCGGCCGTAGCGGACGGCGATCGCGCCGTTGGAAAACTGCCGCGCCTCGGGCGGAAATCCGAAGATGAGCGAAGGCGGACCGAAGCGCGAACTCTCGCGGCTACTCGCAAGGCTGTAGGGCAAGATCACTTCGGGTACGATCGCGCGGACGCCGCGAAAGGTACGGATCTTCGCTATCGCCGCCTTCACGCGGTCGGTTTGATCGTTTGCCATGATGTCGCCGCGCGTCGCCATCGCAAAGATCGCCCCATTGTTGAGGCCGGTCGAACGTGTCACGATCGTCCCCAGGCGCTCGGCGAGCGACCCGACGACCACGAGCGCAAGGATGCCGATCGCGATGCCGGCGATCGTGAGGATCGATCGCCCAGCTCGGGCACGCAGGTTGCGAAGGACGCCGACTACCATAGAAAAATGTCTACGAGATGCTCCGTTCGTTGTTTCACACGATCGCGTTCTTCGCGCTTATTTTGTTGCTCGTGCCCGGCGTTCCGCAGGCGCAAAGCGCGCCCGGTCTTGTGTACGATGAAATCGCACGTGTCGTCTCAAGCGATGCGACGCCGCCGCCGCCCGATGGGTTCGCGCTCGATCTTGCCGCGCAAGGCAGGCCCCGCCACGCCGACGCCCGTACCCCGGCCTTTTTGGGTCTCGCGAGGAGCCCGCAAGCGCGGCTCGCGAGGGCGGACTCGGGTGGCTCGCCGCGGTCCTCGCGCCGTTCGCGGCCGGCCGGCTCGAGCGTCACGCCATCTTCAATGGATGGGAACGCGTCGACGATCCGGCGGCGCGGACGGCGACCATCTATAAATGCGATGTGAATCAGGTGATCTTCCTCGACATCGAACGCGAACGATACCGCATCGCCGTGCCCGTCGGCGGCCAGTCCATCGCCGGGATGAAGACGCAGGGGTTTGCCGCGATCGACCGTATCGTGATGAACGGTTCGACCGGCGCCGATCGGCTTCTTGATCGAGCGGGAGAACGTGCAAACCCTCGATTCGCGCGCGTAATCCCTCTTCGCCGTTCCGGCCGGATTTCGCAGCGGCGGCTAGGGGCCCCGGGCCCGGCGTGGTATCATACCGGAAGCCTCGACGAGGGTTGGGCTCCGCGCAACGCAAACCCGTGAATCCCGCCAGGACCGGAAGGGAGCAACGGTAAGCGGGCCCTTTCGTGTGCCGCGGATCACCTGGCCCTCGTCTTGGTTTTTTCATGCCCGTGCTCTACACCCAAGCGCACATTTAGGAAATCTTTGCAGCAACTCTTCAGCGTCGCGCTGGCCTTGATCGGCGGCGTTCTCGTACTGCTCGGAGGCTATCATGTGTTGGTCGTCGGCCCGCATCTGCGGCGCCTGGGCACTGCCGTGACCTCGCACGACGAATTGCTCGGCGGCGGCTCGGCCAAGGCCACCGATCGCATCTCGACGATCGAACGCGAACTCGCCGCCCTTGGCCTAGCCCGTACCCTCGACGGCTCGCGGCTTGACGAACTCGAACGGATCGCCCGCGTCGAGGTCCCGCGCATCGGTTTCATTCGCTATAACGCCTTCGACGATACCGGCTCCGACCTGAGCTACACCCTCGCGCTGCTCAATCGCGACGGCGATGGCGTGGTCGTCTCGAGCGTCTGGTCGCGTGAAGAGACCCGAACGTACGGGAAAGCGATCGCAAAATTCGCCGCGACCGTCGACCTCTCAAAAGAAGAGCGCGACGCCATCGGCCGGGCACGGGCTTCATGAACGACGCTTTCAAACGCGCGTTTCTGATCAAAATCATCCCGCCGGGCGGGACGAGCGTCTATCGCGTTCACTTCACGCGCCAACACCTTGCGATCGTCGCGATCGTGCTGGTCGCCGCGCTGCTGGGGGCAGCCGGCGTCCATTCGTTCCAGCTGCACCAAGCCGAAGTGCGCTTGCACGAGATGGAAGCGCTCGCGCAAACGCAGCGCGACAAACTCTCGACGATCGATCGCGAGGCCGGGGCGCTCTCGAACCAGCTCAAGACCTTACAGCGGGAAAATCAGGAGATCCGTCGCGCGATCGGCATCGACAAAAACGCACAGCCGGTCAAACATGCCTCGATCGCTCCGCACGAAGCGGGCCGTCCGTCGTTTGCCGGCGTCGCGCGGACAATTGCTGCACTCAAAAGTGCCTCGCTCTCGCAGCTGACCGATTCGCGCAGCTTGCAGAAGATCGCGATGCGCGTACTCAACCTGCGCCAGCTCGCACGGATCGCGCGCGCACAGCTGATCGCCGCCATCCCTTCGATCAATCCGGCTAACGCCGATATTGCCTCCGGCTACGGCTACCGCAGTACGCCCTTCCGCGAATTTCATAAGGGCGTCGATCTTGCGGCGAACTACGGCGACGTCGTGCGCGCCACGGCCGTTGGGATGGTCGTCTCGGCGGGTTGGGATGCCGGCGGCTTCGGCAACAAGATCGATATCGACCACGGGAATGGGTACCATACATGGTACGCCCATCTGTCGCAGGTCCACGTGCGCGCAGGCGACCGCGTCGTCAAAGGCGAGCCCATTGCGAACGTCGGTTCGACCGGCGAATCGACCGGTCCGCACCTGCACTATCAAGTCATGTATTTGGGTCAGCCGATCAATCCCGAGCCGTTCCTGACGGGCGTTCCGGCTAGCGTCATGGCAACACTGCCCGAGTCGGGCGAGGGTCATAACTAGCGATGTGCATCGCCTACGAAATCGTCGGTCAACTCTTACGCGTGTATTTTTTCGTGCTTCTGGCGTACGCGGTCGTGTCGTGGATTCCGAGTCTCCAGGGCAACTGGACGCGCTACCTTGCGATGCTCGTGGATCCGGTGCTCGTGCCCCTGCGGCGCATTATCCCGCCGATCGGCGGCCTCGACCTCTCGTTCCTCGTTCTGATGCTCGTGCTCAATTTGGTCAGCTCGCAAATCGTCGGACCGCAGACCTTTGCTGCGTGCGCCCTGCGATAGTTACGGCGTCAAAGTAGCGTGCTCGAACCCCGTACGGCTGACGAACTCGAGAAGACGACGCGCGTCCGCAATTTTTGCATCATCGCGCACATCGATCACGGCAAGACCACGCTCTCGGATCGCCTGCTCGAAATCACGCGCACGGTCGAGACCCGCGACATGTCGGCCCAACTCCTCGATGCAATGGACCTCGAGCGCGAGCGCGGGATCACGATCAAGATGCACCCCGTCACGCTTTCGTATAAAGCCAAAGACGGCGAGACGTACGAACTTAACTTCATCGACACGCCCGGACACGTCGACTTCTCCTCGGAAGTCTCGCGGTCGCTTGCGGCGTGCGAAGGCGCTCTGCTCGTCATCGACGCGGCGCAAGGGATCGAAGCGCAGACGCTTGCGAACTACCACCTCGCACTCGGTCACAACCTCACGATTATCCCGGTCATCAACAAGATCGATCTGCCCGCTGCCGATCCCGAGCGCGTGAAGAAAGAGATCGAAGAACTGCTCGTCATCGAAGGCAGCGACGCGATTCTCGCCAGCGCCAAAGAAGGCATCGGCATTCCGGAGATTCTCGAGGCGATCGTCGATCGGATCCCCGCGCCGACCGGCAAGACCGACAAGCTGCGCGCACTCGTGTTTGACGCCCAGTTCGATCCCTATCGCGGCGTCGTCGCGTATGTGCGCGTCGTCGACGGCGTGCTCAAAGCGGGCATGAAGTTCATGTCGATGGCGCACGAGCGCGTGTATGAAGCAACCGAAGTCGGCGTGTTCAAGCCGGAGATGCGCAAGACGGGCGAACTCGCCGTCGGCAGCGTGGGCTACGTGATCGCCAACATCAAGTCGCTCGGCGAAATGGATGTCGGCGACACGATTACCGAAGCCGGCAACCCCGCGACCGAAGCGCTGCCCGGTTATAAAGAAATCGTACCGATGGTGTACTGCGGTCTCTATCCAAACGAAGGGGTCGAGGTGTCGGAACTCCGCGACGCACTCGAAAAGCTTGCGCTCAACGATTCGGCATTGCACTTCGAGCCCGAGAGTTCGATCGCGCTCGGCTTCGGTTTCCGTTGCGGCTTCCTCGGTCTCTTGCACATGGAGATCGTGCAAGAGCGGCTCGAACGCAACTACAACCTCGATCTGATTGCGACGTCGCCCTCGGTCGTCTTCCGCGTGACGCTCAGCGATGGGTCCGTCGAGATGATCGATAACCCCGCCAAGCTCCCCGCGAGCGACCGCATCGAGACTATGGAGGAGCCTTACGTCAAGGCGACCGTCATCACTCCGCCCGACTACGTCGGCGCAATCATGGAGCTCACGCAGAATCGCCGCGGCACGCTCAAGAACATGGAGTACTTGATCGACGGCCGCGTCATTCTGACGTACGACATGCCACTCATCGAAGTGATCATCGATTACTTCGACCGCCTCAAATCGAGCACCAAAGGCTACGCGTCGCTGGATTACGAGTTGATCGGATATCGCGTCGGCGATCTCGTGAAGCTCGATATCATGCTCAACGCCGAGACCGTCGATGCGCTCTCGTTCATCGTCGCGCGCGAAAAAGCCGCGGCGCGCGGCAAGATTCTCACCGAGAAGCTCAAGGAACTCATCCCGCGTCAGATGTTCGACGTGCCGATTCAGGCCGCCATCGGCGGCAAGATCGTGGCGCGCGAAACGGTCGGTGCGATGCGCAAGAACGTCCTGGCCAAATGCTACGGCGGCGATATCACGCGAAAACGCAAACTGCTCGAGAAGCAGAAGGTCGGCAAAGCGCGGATGAAGCGCGTCGGCCGCGTCGATCTGCCGCAAGAAGCGTTCATGGCCGTCCTCCGTTTGGACGAAGATTAGCTCCGTGCGCGTTTACGTCGCGACGAAGAACGCCGGCAAACTCGCGGAGATGCAGGCGATCTTCGCGGGCGGCCCGCTCGAACTCGCGACGTTCGCTGACTATCACGATCCGGTCGAAGGCGAGTCATCCTACACCGAAAACGCGATGCTCAAAGCAAACGCTCTCTACGATCAACTGCGCCGCGAAGGCATCGATGCAAGCGTCGTCGCCGATGATTCGGGTCTCGAAGTCGCGGCGCTCGACGGGCGCCCCGGTGTCGTAACGGCATATTATGGCGGCGAAGATGCGACGTGGGCGCAGCGCCGCGCACTGTTGCTCAAGGAGTTGCGCGGAGAAACGGATCGGCGAGCGCGATTCGTAAGCGCACTGCATTTCATCGGCCCGGACGCTATCGACTATACCGCCTTCGGAACGGTCGAAGGCACGATCGCCGAAGAAGAGCGCGGCGCTGCCGGGTTTTCATTCGATCCGGTCTTCGTCTACCCGGCGCTGCAGAAGACATTCGCCGAACTCGATGCGGCGCAGAAAAATACGATCAGCCATCGGGCGCAGGCAGCGCGCATGTTGCTCGGCCAACTCAAGATGGCAACGCGTCCCGCATAGCTGCCGACGACGCACGTGCGCCCGGAGGGATTCGAACCCCCATCGTTCCGCTTAGAAGGCGGATGCCTTATCCGGTTAGACCACGGGCACGCGGTGACGAGAACTTTCGGGATGACACGACTTGAACGTGCGACCTCACCGCCCCAAACGGCGCGCTCTACCAGGCTGAGCTACATCCCGACTCCCCTCGCCGTGACGGACGAGGGCCAACCACTATTAGAACACACGCGTGCAAGTTGTGCGAACCGAAGGGGCCAAGGGCACCCCGGCGCGAATGCGTGTCGGTCGCCACAGCCGCGTGGTGAGTGTAGCTCAGTCGGTTAGAGCGCCGGGTTGTGATTCCGGAGGTCGCGGGTTCGAGACCCGTCATTCACCCCACTCGTGGCATTCTTGGTTCGATTCTTGCGGCTGCCCCGCGAGTCGCGCTCTCATCGCTTGCCTCGGCCGCAGAAACTCGGGTGATGTCCCCCGGGCCCGTCGGCCGTCGCGTTCGATCAGGTCGATATCTTTGCGTTGGGGCGGTATCGTTCGACGCCGAACGACTTCGCGCGCGATGCCGAGGCGCTGAACGCGCCCAAAGACGGCGCCCAGCCGACATGTACGCTGCCGATGAAATCGCTCAAACACTTTGCCGACTTCAAGGGCATGTCGCGTGTCGAGACCCCGGCGATGCATCTTGTCGTCATCACCAAGCCTGGCGAAGTCGATACGCAAAAGAAAACATATTTGCTCGACGGCATTTCGATCGATGCTCAGACGATCTCGTGGAAGGTCGCGAACGGCTATCGTCTCGCGAGCTCCGACCGTAAGGACCTCGCGGAACCGAACCGTTCCGACGCGAATCTATTCGACTTGAGCCCGATTGCGACCCAAGTGGGTTGTCAGGTGGGCTCAATTTGGGTAAACTCAGACGGTTGCGCGCGCTTTGAGCTCAGTTGGTAGAGCATCGGACTTTTAATCCGTTGGTCCCGGGTTCGAGTCCCGGAGGGCGCACCACTATTCGAAGAAATCCCCTCGTAAAACCGTGGGGATTTCGCTTTTCCGACTCTTTTTGTGGCCATTCTGTGGCCATGGCGCTTTAAGGCCCGATGAGCTTCCCGGCGATTTGAGCCCCCGCGGATGCTCCAGCTTCGTATAGAAAATACTCGTACGGCGGCTGCCCGCCATTCAACACGAAATTTGCGAGTATCCCCGCCTCGTCGGGGGACGCCACGCCGCGATTGCCAGCGTACGTCCACGTAGCCCGGTTCGGAAGCACCTCCGATTCGACGCGTCCGGCCCCAAGCTGTTCTTTGATCGCGTCTGTGGCCTCAAGAGCCCACGTCTCAAAATTGGTCTTCAAAATTTCACCCTTTCCTGTTCTGGTGATGTTCCCACCACGAGCAAAGCGCTTCGGCAATGACGCCGCGGGGCCCGTGCTCCCAAGCCGCTCGTGCGACGTCTTCCCGTTCGCGCTCGTCGAACTCGTTCTCGTCGCTCAGCCCGCCGCCGGCGACGATGATTAGCTGGCCGTTGACGAGTCCCAGCGGCCGTGCATCGGCGACGTGGCGCGCTATCGCGTCCGAAGCATCGGTCCCGCCGCCGTCGTCGGGATATGGCATCTCGTTCAAGAGCAGCGTCATGCCGTCGTCCCAGGCAGCGGCGCTCTCCGGGGCATCGAGCGTCGCCGGATCCTTGGCAAGGGCCGTTGCGAGGCTCAGGGTGGCGCGTAGCCGTGCGAGCTTGCGTTCTTCCGCGGCGACAAGCGCGGCGAGCGCCTTCGTGCCTTTCTTGGGCGCGCGTCGCCGAGCCGCGTCCGTCGTGAGCTTGACTTCGACGGGCGGGAACTTGTGCTCTTCCCCTCCGCCGCCGCTTCCGCCGC
>JANLVI010000003.1:0-3827 GCA_031363915.1 Vulcanimicrobiota bacterium | reverse complement strand
GCACGCTCGCCAAGTCACCCTCGATGCTGCGCATGCAGCTCACCCTGAACGCTTCGTACGCGGACGACCGAAGCCGCTCCAACTTCCAGCAGCCTCGTACATCAACCGGCCACTCGACAAGGAAGCCGCCTGAAATGTCGACACACGAAATTTCAAGCAACACTGGCCTCAAACACGTTGACAACTTCCGCAGCGATACCGGCCAATACGCCGCAACACGACCGTTTTGCACTGCCCGATGTAAATCAAGTCGTGTTACCGGGACACCGGCTCATGGTGCTGATCGCGTCGCGTGCGTTTCCGCTCTACGATCGCAATCCGCAGACGTTCGTAGCGAATATCTTCGATGCGAAGGCATCCGACTATCGCGCTGCCACCGTCACCGTCTTACACGGCGGCAGCGTCGCAAGTGCCGGCTTGCTCCCGATCGTTCGCTGAGCATGAATGTGCTCTTCCAACCGGAAGAGTTTCACGAACCAGCCGCAGCTCGCTAAAAGCTCCAAGCGAGACGGCGCCGTCGTCAAAAAATCCTTGGTGTAGCACGTGCTTTTTGCGGTAAACGAAACTTCTGGCATAGTGAGCAAGCCAGTTGGCAATGCAACCAGTTTAAGGACGTTCGATGAGCAAATTTGCGGTGGATAAGACCTTTACCGAGACACACGACATGACGGGGACATGTCCGTTTGGCGGCGATCGAGTCGGCGGTGCATTCGGCACCCCGCCCACACTGGAAAACTGGTATCCCGATCGCCTGCGGGTCGAACTTCTCCATCAGAATGGCCTGGCCGCAGATCCGCTCGGCGCCAACTTCGATTATGCAGCTGCGTTTGCGAAGCTGGATTTCGATGCGCTCAAGCGAGACATCAAAGCGTTCTTGACGACGTCGGTCGCGTGGTGGCCGTCGGACTATCACAACTACGGTCCACAAATGATCCGTATGGCGTGGCACGCAGCGGGCACCTATCGCATCGCTGACGGACGAGGCGGTGCCGGGACGGCGATGCAGCGCTTCGCCCCGATCAGCAGTTGGTGGGACAATGGCAATACCGATAAGTCGCGACGCCTTTTGCAACCGATCAAGCACAAGTACGGGAACGGTCTTTCCTGGGGCGATTTAATGGTTCTGACGGGAAATTGCGCCCTCGAGATTATGGGCTTTCCGACGTACGGCTACGGTGGCGGACGGCTCGATGCGTGGGAAGCGGACAACGCGACCTATTGGGGCCCGGAGATCTGGAACCCGAAAGAAGTCGCCAGCTTCGACAGCATGGTGATGCGCGACAAGCGGTGGCGCGGCAAGAACGGCGATGCCGATTACGACCTTGAGAATCCGCTTGCCGCTTCGCACCAGGCGCTGATCTACGTGAACCCGGAAGGTCCGTATGCAAACGGCGATCCGCTCGGGTCTGCACGCGATATTCGGACCACGTTTACGCGCATGGCGATGAACGACGAGGAAACCGTCGCGTTGATCGCGGGCGGCCACGCATTCGGCAAGAGCCACGGCATGGTGTCGGCAAAAGAAATCGGGGCCCCGCCGGAAATTGCTCCACTCGAAGCGATGGGCCTGGGCTGGCACAATCCAAAGGGTACTGGCTCCGCGGAAGACACGATGACCAACGGCATTGAGGGCAGTTGGACGCCGAATCCTACGCAGTGGGATAACAGCTATCTCGAGAATTTGTTCAAATTCGAATGGCAGCAGATCAAAAGCCCGGCGGGCGCGCTGCAATGGACGCCGACCGATCCCAATGCGCCCAAGACGCCCGACGCACACATCGCGGGTCAGATGAATAATCTGATGATGATGACCAGCGACCTCGCGCTGAAAGTAGATCCGGAATATCGGAAGGTTTGCGAAAAATTTCTGGCAGACTTCGACGCGTTCACCCAAGCCTTTTCGAAAGCTTGGTACAAACTCACCCACCGCGACATGGGACCGAAATTTCGCTACTTAGGGCCCGAAGTAACGATCGAAAACGATCTGCTCTGGCAAGACCCGCTTCCCGAGCGGAACTACGCGCTGGTCGGCGATGCCGAAGTTGCCGAGATCAAAAAGGCCGTCATGGCGACCGGCCTTTCCGTCTCCGATTTAGCCTTTACCGCCTTCTCTGCGGCGGCGACGTATCGCGACAGCGACAAACGCGGCGGGGCGAACGGTGGTCGCCTTGCGCTTGCGCCTCAGAAGGACTGGGTCGTTAATCGCCGGGCCGCACACGTGGTTGAAAAATTACGCGGCGTCATGTCCAAATTTAACGCCGAGTCGAGCGGCAAAAAAATCTCACTTGCCGATCTGATCGTGCTCGCTGGGTGCGCCGCCGTCGAGAAAGCGGCGCACGATGCCGGAGTCGAGGCGAACGTTCCGTTCACACCGGGTCGTGTTGATACAACGCAAGAGCTGACGGACGTTGAAATGTCCGAGTGGTTGAAGCCCTTGGTCGACGGTTTCCGCAATTACGTTGTTGACAATTTACACGACGTTGCACCAAGCGTTGCGCCCGAAGAATTCTTTCTCGATAAAGCCAACTTGATGACCCTTACCGCGCCGGAGTGGACCGTGTTAACCGGCGGTCTGCGCGCGCTCAACGTCAACTATGACGGATCCAAACGTGGCATCTTCACCGACAAAGTCGGCGTCTTGACGAACGATTTCTTCGTCAATCTGACGGACACTAATTTGGTTTGGGAGAAGGCCGACAACGAAGGGATGAACTTCGTACTCAACGAGCGCGACACCGGAAAGACGATGTTCACAGCCACACGCAACGATTTGCTCTTCGGGTCAAACGCGCAGCTGCGTTCCATCGTCGATGCGTATGCTGGCAGCGATGGCCACGAACGCTTCGTGAGAGATTTCATCACGGCATGGGACAAGGTGATGATGCTCGATCGATTCGACGTGAAGGGTCACAAACGCTACGCGCCGATGGCGTCTTAAAACGACTTCCCGTCATACGCGCTTAGCGAATACGCTGCAACAGTATCGCTTTGCACTACCCGACGTGAATAAGGTCGTGCCGCCGGGGCATCAGCTCATGGTGCTGATCGCCTCGAGCGCGCTTCCGCTCTACGATCGACTATCGCGCGGCTACGGTCACGGTGCTACGCGGCGGAAGGGACGCGAGCGCCGTCTGGCCGCAGATCGTTCGTTGAGGCCCGGACGGTCGGGGCGCTGAACCGGGCAACTGGTTTTTTAGTTCGGGACGAGCACAACTTTGCCAACGTTTTTTCCGTCACGCAAACGTTCTAACCCGGAAGCAGCCTGCGAAAATGGAACGACTGCGTCAATGACCGGTTTCACGGCGCCGGATTCGTACAATTCGATGATTGCGTTCAGTGCCTGGTGGAGCACCGCCTGATCCGCGTCGAGATGTCCGACGTTGACACCCGCAACCATACGATTGTCGGACATCAATTTCAACGGGCTGAATTTCGGTACGCGCCACAACTGTCCGAGGACGCGCAGCAGGTTGCGCCTCGGGCCGACCGAGAGGTTCGCGAAGCCAAAACAGATGAGTCGCCCGCCTGGCTTGAGCAGTTCGTACCCCTTGCGCCAATCACTGCCTCCGAGTGCATCCAGCACGACGTCGACGCCGGCGCCTCCGGTCAGGCGCCGAATCTCCTTTGCATAATTCGTCGAATGGTAGTCGATCGGGTACCGACATCCTTGCGCTTTCAGCGCATCGTGTTTGGCGCGGGATGCGGTTCCGAACGTCGTGATGTCGGGTATCGTGCGACACAACTGAAGCGCTGCGATCCCCACGCCTCCCGCCGCTTGATGGACGAGCACCAATTCGCCGGGTTGAATCCGTGCGATACGATGCAAC
>JANLVI010000016.1:0-25513 GCA_031363915.1 Vulcanimicrobiota bacterium | reverse complement strand
CATCAGCTCCAGAAGCAGATTTGCCGACTTGGCAGCCGTGGAGTTGACCCGGTTGCGTGGACACTTTCGTTCTTACGGAGAAAGAGTCCAGAATGGGAAAGCGCCCCACGTATCCGCCGCAGTTCCGGCGTAGGATCCTCGACCTGGTCCGATCGGGCCGCAGCGTAAGCGCGGTCGCCGGCGAGTTCGAAGTCGCGCGGCAAACGATCATGAATTGGCAAAAGCAGGATCGAGATGACGAAGCTCCGCAAGCGCGTTCGCGAGCTTGAGATGGAGCGCGGCATCTTAAAAAAAGCCGCAGCCTGATTCGCTCGGGAAACGAATGTCGTTCCGAACAAATCTTCGGACTCGTGAAAGCGTACCAGGCTCAATATCCGGTGCGGAATCTGTGCCAGATCCTCGGCGTCTCGTCAAGTGGTTTTTACGCTTGGCTCAAGCGACCGCCATCGCGTCGGCGACTCAGCGATATAATGATCGGAGATCGACTCGAAGCTTTCCACCAAGAGTCGGACGGAAACTATGGCCGGCCCAGGCTTCATGCGGATTTGCGTGAGCATGGGATCGCGATTTCGGGGAAACGCGTTGCGCGATTGATGCGCGAGCGCAACATTCAGGGCGCGACGCGTCGGCGTTTTACCGTCACGACGGTTCGAGATCGAACTGCTCGGCCGGCACCGGATTTGGTCGATCGTGGATTTCAAGCCGATGCACCGGATCAGCTTTGGGTTGCCGATATAACGTACGTTCCGACGTGGAGTGGATTTCTATATTTGGCAGTCGTGCTCGACGTGTACAGCCGTCGCATCGTCGGTTGGGCGATGGCAAACCATCTGCGGACGGAGCTCGTTCTTGACGCGCTCGATATGGCGATCTTCCGGCGGAATCCAAAGAATGTCATCCATCACTCCGACCAGGGCACGCAGTACACGTCGATCTCGTTTGGATCGCGATGCCGCGAGGCCGGAATTCTGGAACGCAACGCTCGAATGCGAGCTACTCGTCAAGCGACGATTCAAGAATCAGCGCGAGGCATCGATCGCGATCTTCGACTTCATCGAAGGTTGGTACAACCCGCGTCGTCGCCACTCAGCCCTCGGCTATCTCTCACCCAACAACTTCGAGCGGCGGATGAGTCAAGCCGCCTGATGTCCAATTCGCAACTCTCCACAAGATCGGGTCAACTCCAGTTACTTAAACCGCCGTTTCCAGCCGCATGTGAAACGGATTCTGAGCTGGGAATGCGGTTGATCTCGACAATGACCGGCATCGTTTCCGGCCCAAAACCGATCGAACCGATGCCGCTCCACGGGGGACCGCGTTTTATGTTTCCCCGGTGCGGGAACTAATTCTCGTCGGACGGCAAGAAATTCCATACGAATTTGGTCGAGGGTGCCGTGAGCGCGCCCGCGAAAACGAATAAGCGTGTCTGACACCTATATCCTCGGCCCCGCACGCATCGCATTCGGCGATGGCAGCATCGCTTACGGGCGACTAGCGATCGAGCGCGGCAAAATCGCAGCGATTCTCCCCGAGGAGGGTCCGAGCGACGTCACACTCCCCGATGGGGCGATCGTCAGCCCCGGACTCATCGACGTTCACACCAACGGCGCGGATGAGTGTCTCTTCAACCGAGATCAAGGGAACGCCGTTGAAGTCGCGTCGCGCGCGTACGCACGCATGGGCGCCGCAGGCTTTGTCGCCAGTATCATGACCGCACCGTGGGAGTCGATGTTACACGCGGCAAGCGAAGTTGCCGAGGCCGCGCACCGTCTTGAAGAATCGGGCGACCGCATCGGCTCGCGGTGCCTCGGTATTCATTTCGAAGGCCCGTTCCTCAATCCGAAATTTAAACGCGTGCATCGGGGCGAGTGGATCATTCCCGCAACGATGGAGAGGGCGCAAGAGATGATCGAGGCCTGCGCCGGGGCGCTCGTCATGGTGACGATGGCGCCCGAAGCACCGGGCGTCGAAGATATCGCGCGCATGTTCTTCGATCAGGGGATCGTGAGTTCGGCCGGGCACACCGCCGCGCACTATCGCGAAGGTATGCTTGCGATCGGGCTCGGCTTCCGCACGCTCACGCACGCTTTCAACGCGATGCCGCCGCTCGATCACCGCGACCCCTCGATTCTCGTTGCGTTCATGCAAGAAGGGCGCACGACGACGCAACTCATTTGCGACGGCTACCACGTCTCACCGCCAATGGTCGATTTACTCTATCGCACGCTCGGCGATCGCCTCGTGCTCACGACCGACAACATGCCGCCCGTGGGCAGCGGCTATCGCGTCGAAGGTGGCGTCGTACGCAGCGAAGACGGCACGATCGCCGGCAGCGCGCTGCACATCGATCAGGCCGTTCGTAACCTCATGTCGTACGCGTCGATTCCGTTCGAACGTGCCGTCGTGAACGCATCGAAGTCACCCGCAATCTTACTGGGCCTCGACCGCGACCTCGGAACCATCGCTCCGGGCAAACGCGCCGACATTTCGGTGTGGAGCGATGATTATCAGGTTCTGGCGACGATCATCGGTGGGACGCCGGTGTACGGGTCGGCGCATCTCGCGTGGAAGCGTACGGCCTCGCGCGCCTAGCGTTTCTCTTTCGACGCGTTCTGCGCGGAAAGTTCCCAGCGGTAGCCGTCGGGATCATGAAACCACAACGCCAGATGCGGCGAACCCGGGGCTTCGGGACCAATCTCATCGCCTGGATCTTCGAGCTTCACGCCCGATTCACGCAAATCGGCGAGAGCGTCCCGCAATTGCGCGAGCGATTGTAGGTGAAACGACATATGACCGAGTGCCGATGGCGCGGGGCGGCCGCGATGCAGTGCAATCGTGACGGAATCGTTTCCGACGGCAACCCCGTCCTCGAACGTGAAGAGTTCCTCGAGATGAATTTTTTCGATCCACCAATCCGCGCTGGTTCGCGGGTCATGAACCGCAAGCCCGAAGTGACCGACCGGTCCTAGTGCCCATGTCATGCCTTATTGGTACCCAACTTCACAAGCGTTAAAAGTCAGGCCGACTTGGTACGACTCCACGGTGAGATTCGAGGGTCGGATCCGAGTGCTCCATATCGGTAAGACTCGGATCGAGCATCAGGAACGTCACCCGCGGGCCACACTTCTTCCAGCGATTGCGAGTGCCTGGCTCGCGTCGCACCGGGCAAACGCGCCGACATTTCGGTGTAGCGCGACGACTACCAGGTGCTCTCGCCTGGAATCGCGCGGCGAAGCGCGCGTAAAGCTTACTCTTCAGCCGGCCTTTGCGGGTAGCATCGGCCGCAGCACGTCTTCAAACGTCGCTGCCACTTTGGCCGCTTCGATCACCATGCTGGTTTGATACCAGCCATACGCCAGCGGTTGCGTGCCAAGCGCGCCGTAGTGCTCGTTAAAAAACCGACGCGGATCCTCACCGGGAGGGACCGGATCGGGCAGGGTCGCGCGGATCGCGACGAGCGCCTTGACGAATGCATCGAGTCGCGCGCTTCCGGCCGGTGTGCTGCGCCAAAATCCGACCGCTCCTTGATTCGCTTGAAATTCAGACTGGTACCGGTCTCCCGCCACCTCGATCGGCGTCTTGAACTGCACCCAATGCGTCAACTCGTGCGCGACAAAGAACCAGTGGAACGACTCTTCCACGAACCGTTCGCCGTTCCAGCCGTTATTCGCATCGGCGGCCCATCGCCCGAAGAGCATTTTTGCTTCGGGCGGCAAGCCCGCGTAATCGGCCAATACGACGGTGTTCGTGTCGGGGTGATAGGATGCAATCTGCGGGGTCGCTTGCAGTACGAGCGTCGGTTTCACAATGGTGGCCGGCAGACCAGCGGCGTACGCACGAAGCGCGTACGCATCGATAATCGCCTGCATTCCGCCAATGAATCGCGTACGTACTCCATCGCAACCGGTTCATTGCGATATCGATCGGCGATCGTTCCGCGATGCCTCATCGATCTCGGCGTCCGTTCGATCGAATTATTTCTTAACGATGCGTCGTCTCCCACACAAGCGTGCTTCCTTGGCTCTGAAATTTCTGCTATTTCTGCCCGCAAGCATGACGACGTTGTCGCTCGCGATCGTTTGGGTACGCGAGAATGAGACGGTTAGATTTCAAGGCTGACTTGGTAAGACTCCGCGGTGAGGATTGAGGGGAGGTAGAGCGGATGACTCGGGTGACCGTTTTTCGTAACCCGAAGAGCTCTCACGTCGAAGTCTGCGAGTAGCAGATGAATGCGTTCCATTCGCTTGCGCAATTTTGGGTGCTCGACATTCGTACCCCAGGCCGCGACTACGTACTGCGAGCGCTCGGCGGCGTGGCGGATGTGCTCGTCGTTGATGCCCTTGGCGTGCTCGATCGGATTGGGACGACCGCGCAAGTCTTCTGGATAGGGACTGATCAAGCCGAAGACGTTGACGACTTCGATGCCCGCAAATCCCCACGTTTGCGAAAACACTTCGCAGCGTTTCACCGTCGGATCGGAGTGCTCGATATCGGCGAGGCTCGGATTGAGCATTAGGAACGTTACCCACGGGCCGCTCGTCTGCCAGCGACGCCACAGAGCGTAGCGATATTTTCGGTTGACGCTAAAGCATGCGCCGCGATCGGCATCGCGCGGGCAGCATGCAAGCGACATCGTCGAGCTGGCTACGCGGCTCCGCCGAGATACGCGGCTTGCACCGCTTCGCTCGACATCAGTTCGGCACTAGGGCCCTCGAAGGCGATCTTGCCGACTTCGAGCACGTAGCCGCGCGACGCGATTGCGAGTGCCTGGCGGGCGTTTTGCTCGATGAGGAGCACGGTCGTGCCGCGTTTGTTGATGTCTTTGATGACGCCGAAGATCGTCTGCACGAGCAGCGGTGAGAGTCCGAGCGAGGGTTCATCGAGCAAAAGCACTTTGGGGCGCGACATAAGCGCCCGGCCCATGGCGAGCATCTGTTGCTCGCCGCCCGACATCGTCCCGGCTTTTTGCTCATAGCGTTCTTTGAGGCGCGGAAACGTGGTGAGCACTTGCTCGATGTCGTCCGCAATTTCTTTTTTCGACGTGCGCGTGTATGCGCCAAGTTCCAGATTCTCGCGCACGGTCATGCGCGGGAATACGCGACGGCCTTCGGGCGAATGACCGACGCCCAGGCGCACGATCTGATCGGGTGTATTTTTTGCAAGGTCTTTGCCTTGAAAGCGGATCGAACCGCCGACGATCTTCACCAGGCCACTGATCGACCGTAGCGTCGTCGTTTTGCCCGCGCCGTTTGCACCGATGAGCGTCACGATCTCGCCCTCATCGACGTGCAGACTCACGCCGGTGAGCGCGTTGATGCGGCCGTAGCGCGCGTCGATATTCTCAACTTCGAGGAAGGCCACTATGCGGTCGGGGCTCCGAGGTAAGCTTCGATGACTTGCGGATTATTGCGAACGTCGGCGGGCAGACCTTCGGCGATTTTTTCGCCATGATCGAGTACCGTGATGCGTTCGCTGATCTGCATGACCAGATGCATGTCGTGCTCGATCAAAAAGACCGTGATCCCCTTATCCCGGATCGAGCGGATGAGCACGATGAGATCTTCCTTTTCTTTGGGGTTCATGCCGGCAGCCGGTTCGTCGAGTAAGAGCAGCTGGGGGTCGCTGGCCAGCGCCCGGGCGATTTCGAGGCGGCGCTGCGAACCGTACGAGAGGTTGCGTGCGTAGTTTTCTGCTTCGCGTTCGAGGTTGCAGAAGCGCAAGAGTTCCATCGCCCGCTCTTTAACGCGCTTCTCTTCTTTGCGCTGACGCGGTGTGTGGAGCAGCGAGTCGAGCATCGATGCTTTCATGCGCGTGTGCTCGCCCGTCATCACGTTATCGACGGACGACATGAACGCGAAGAGGCGAATGTTTTGGAAGGTCCGCGCGATCCCGCGTTTGGTAATCGCGTCGGTCGCGAGTCCGTTAATTTGCTGACTGTTGAAAAAAATCTGGCCTTCGGTCGGTTTGTAGATACCGGTCGTAAGGTTGAAGATCGTCGACTTGCCGGCGCCATTGGGCCCGATCATCGCGACGATCGCGCCTTTTTCGATGGCAAAAGAGAGGTTGTTTACGGCAACCAGACCGCCGAAGCGCTGCGTGACGCCGCGCATCTCTAAAAATGCCACTAAACGCCCGCCTTATTGTAGAGCTGTTGCTCGGCGGCAAGCGCTGCGGCGTCCGTATCGCCCGCGTGAAGTTCTGCTTTGCGCTGGCGGCTTGGGATCAGGCCTTCGGGACGGAACAGCATGACGAGCACGATGATCACGCCGTAAATGAGGAAGCGCGAATTCGTAAAGTCGATGTTGAGGTGGAGCACGTCGTGCGAGAACGACGTCAACTGCGGCAAGATGAAGCGATCGAGCGAACTGAGCACGAGGCTGCCGACGACGACGCCCGTGATGTTGCCCATACCGCCGAGCACGAGCATCGATAAGATGAACACACTGACATTGAATTTGAATTGATCCGGCGAGACGAGGCCCAGTTTTGAGGCGTATGCGACGCCCGCAAGTCCGCTAAACGATGCGCCGAGTGCGAAGGCCGAGAGCTTGGCAGCCGTCGTGTTGATGCCCATGTGGGCGGCGGCGAGTTCGTCTTCGCGAATCGCCATCCACGCGCGTCCGAGGCGGCTATCGCGCAGGTTACGCGCAACCAGAATCGCGAGCACGATCAGAACCAGCATGAGGTAGTAGTACGGCACCGGATTGAAGCCGAAGCGAAATCCGAAGAACACCGGCTGATCGAGCGAACTGATGCCGTTGGGGCCGTTGGTGTATTGGGAGAGATTGAGGAACGTCTGCGGCACGATTTCGCCGAAGCCGAGCGTCACGATCGCAAGGTAGTCGCCGCGCAGCCGGAGCGTCGGTGCGCCGAGCAAAATGCCGAAAATTCCGGCGATCCCCGAGGCGAGAAAAAACATCACCCAAATCGGGACGTGAATCCCGAATTGCGGAGAGGAAAGCATCGCGAACGCATACGATCCGATCGCGAAGAACGCCGCGTAGCCGAGATCGAGCAAGCCCGCAAAGCCGACGACGATGTTCAAGCCGAGCGCGAGCAGCACGAAGGCACCCGCATCGACGAGGAAGTTGATGTGCGAGCCGTTGCGATCGATGAACGGAATCACGAGACACGCGGCCATCACGAGCACGCCGGCCCGCGGACCCTTCAGGTTAAAGCGACCCATCAAACTTTATTCGGCAGCGACTCGCCGAGGAGTCCGGAGGGGCGGAAGATCAGCACCGCGACGAGCACGGAGAACACGACGACGTTGGCCCACTGGTCGCTGATGAATTGCGTGGTAAGCGCCTCGATCAAGCCGATGAGGAAACCGCCGAGCATCGCGCCCGCGATGTTGCCGATGCCGCCGAGCACGGCTGCGGTAAAGGCTTTGAGGCCCGCCGCGAAGCCCGCGTTGAACACGGCCGTTCCGTAATACACACCCGACACAAAGCCGGCCGTCCCCGCAAGGGCGCTGCCGATGAGGAACGTCAGGGCGATCGTCGTGTTGATGTTGATGCCCATGAGTTGGGCGGCATCGCGGTCCTGTGCCGTCGCGCGCATCGCTTTCCCCATGCGTGTTTTCGTCACGAACGTCTGCAGCGCGATCATCATGACTACGGCGAGTGCGACGACGAGCACTTGTTTGAGCTGGATTTCGACGGCGCCCGAATGGAACAGCGTTGGGTTCGGAATGAACTGCGGCACGGGAACGGGCGAGGGACCCTTCCAAAGCTGCATCACGTTCTGCAGGATGAACGACATGCCGATCGCCGTGATCAACGGCGCGAGACGCGGCGCGTTGCGCAGACGGCGATACGCCAAACGTTCGATGAGCACGCCGACGAGGCCGCACGCGAGCATCGAGCCCGCAAGCGTGAGCACGATGACACCGATGAGCGCCGCACCGTGCACTTCGTCTTGCACGCCGAGCAGTGCGAGCACCGCGAGCGAAACGAAACTGCCGAGCGCGTACACGTCGCCGTGGGCGAAATTGATCAGCTCGATGATGCCGTACACCATCGTATAGCCAAGCGCAATGAGCGCGTAGATTCCGCCGAGCGAGATCCCGTTTACGAGCTGTTGGAGGAAGACGTCCAAGATCTAGCTCTTGAGAATGATCTGATCGACGAAGATGGCTTTTTTGTCCTGAATCTTCCTGATCGTCAAGATCGGTGCCGTCGTGTCGCCGTTCTTATCGAAGCCGATCTTGCCGATCGGCGAATCGAAGTTCGACGTCGCAGCGACGTTCTTGAGTACGTCGGCGCGCGTCGGCAGCTTGCCGCCGTTGTCTTTGATGCCTTTGGCGATCGCGGCGATGATGATCTTCGCGGCGGCGTACGAATTGGCGCTGTACGGGCCGACGTCTTCGTTGAACTTCGCTTTATACGCGGCGATGAACGCTTGCGCCGTCGCGAGCTTCGATGGTTCGGGCGCAGCGAAGCTGTAGTACGTGCCGTTGGACATCGCTCCGGCCGTCGTGATGAACTGCTGGTCGCTGATGCCGTCGCCGCCGATGAACGGGGTCGCTTTCATGCCGACGTCCGCCATCTGCAAACGGAGCAAACCGCCGCCGGTCGAGGTGTTGCCACCGTAGAACACGGCGTCGGGTGAGGAGGCGCGAGCTTTGGTAAGCAGCGCTTTGAAATCTTGCTGGCCTTGCGTGAGGTGATCGTGACCGAGCACGGTGCCGCCGCCGGCTTTGAACTGCGCATCGAAGATGTCGGCCAGACCCTTGCCGTACGTCTCGTTGTCGTCGACGATGTAGATTTTCTTCCAGCCGAGTTTTTTCGCGAACGCCGCAAGTGCCGCGCCCTGGCGGCTGTCGCGCGTGCAATCGCGGAAGTAGGTGTTGACATCGGGGTGCGAGGTGCGCAGTTTCGCCGCGTTATCACCCGTTGTGAGGCCGTCGTTGGTGTTCGAGGCGCTGATCTGCACGAGGCCCGCGTCGTTTGTAAGCGGGATCTCCGACTGGGCGACGTTCGAATTGAACGGCCCGACCATGGCGAGCACGCTCGAATCGGCGATGAACGTTTTTACGTTTTGCGCGCCGGCCGCGGGATCGTGCTTCCCTTGAACGGCGTCATCGAGCGTCTTATCGACGAGAGTGAAGCCGTCGGGGAGCGCCTTTGCCTTGTTGGCCTCTTCGATTGCGAGGAGCACGCCGTTCTTGGTCGGGACGCCGATCGAGGCATCATCGCCCGAGAGCGGCATGTCGACACCGATCGCCACGGTCGTGGGGCCGCCCGCGGGTGCGGAACTGGCGGAGGTGGTGCCACTCGACGACGTGGTGGTCGATGTCGAGGTGCCGCAGGCAGAAAGCATCGCGACGAGCGCGAGCGATCCGAGCGACCGCAGAGCCGCAGAACGCATGGTAGGGCCTCCAATGATAGGGCGGAACAATTCGGCTTTGGATACGCCGGGTGCGCGGGTTTCCCCCTCGCTTCTTAACCCTGGACCGCGCGCTGCGCGAGATCGGCCAGCAGGTCGGGAACGCCCGGGTGCGAGCCGAAAAAGTCGCTGATCTCAAAACGCACGGCCGGATATGCCAGGCGGGCGGCGTCGATGATTTCGACCAAGTCCCGCCGCACGTGCATCCCCGGATGTAAGAAGTACGGCACGAGCACGACGCGCTCCGCACCGGAGATCACGCAGCCTTTGAGCGTCGTCTCGATCGAGGGCTCGGCCATTTCGAGAAACGCCGGGTACGTGCGTTCGCCGAGCTTGCGCTCGAGTTCACCCGCAAGGGTCTTGAGCGAGGCATTGGCCTCGGCATTCCGGCTGCCGTGCCCGGCGAGAACTACGTAGGTGGACATCATCGGTCTGTTCGACGTCTCATGAGTGTATGCTGTGACTCCTTACGAACCTTATTCGCGCGGGTCTCGCGCGGATCACCAAATCCGACTACAAGCCGCTCCCGACGGTCTACGACGGGCTCTTTCCGGACGGAACCGCGCTCACGGCTCCGACGCGCCCGAGGCCGCCAAAACCCTAGGCCTACGCGCCCACGAGTTCGCGCACGGCAGCGGCGTTGAAGTAGCTGGCCTGCGGGTGGTGGATGACGATCGCGGCGGTCGATTGTTCCGGCACGATTTGGAACGCTTCGGTGAGTTCGGTGCCGATCGCGTTTTCCGCATCGAGTAAATTCCACACGATGGTGTGCTGCGAGAGATCGGGGCATGCGCCGTAGCCCCACGAATAGCGCTTACCGCGCACGTCGTCGATACCGAGTTCACGGCGCACGCGAGCGTGCGTGTATTCGGCGAGCGCTTCCGCAGATTGTACCGAGAAACCGTGTAAGAAGTAGGATTCGCTGTAATCGCTCTTGGCTTGCAGCTCGTCGATCTTGCGCGAGACATCGCGGCCCATCGTCACGACTTGCAGCGCGATGACGTCGCTTGCTCCGCCGTCGACTGGTTCGCGTAAGTAGTCGGCAAGACACAGATGCTCGCCGCCGATTTGACGGGTGAACGGGAAACGCGCGAGCTCGCGCGTACGGTCGGCCGGATCGTAAACGATGATGTCATCACCGGAGCCCGCGGCGGGATAATAGCCGTAGACGACGCGCGGATCGAGTAGCGGTGATTTCTCTGCCTGCGATTTGTAGCGCGCAAGGCGCGGATCGAATTCCTCGGCGACGAGTTTCTCCCAATCGGCGCCCTTTTGGTTCGCGCCGCCCCACGAGAGACGGTACAAACTCTTAAGGTCGAAGTGCGGCCAGAGTTCGCGCACGTCGATATCGGTAACCGTGCGCGGACCGTAAAATGGCGGCAGCGGCGGTTCGACGATCGTGAGATGTTCGCGGGCGTTTCGACCGTCACCGGTCGGTTTCGCGACGGCGACGCGACTCGCATCGCGCGCTTTTTCCGCTTCTTTCTTCTTCGTCTCGATGAAGCGCGCACGGCGATCGGGATCGCCGGTGAGCTGATCCATAATATCCAGGCCTTCGAAGGCGTCCTTTGCGTAGTAGAGACCGGCCTCGAAATAGCGATTGCCGTCATCGAGGAACGAGATGCGGCGGCCGAAGTCGCGGTTGATCGCAGCGCCACCGACGATGATGGGATAGGCGAGCCCGCGTGCATCCTGTTCTTTCACGCAGATCGGCATTTGTTTTGAGGTCGAGACGAGGAGCGCCGAGAGTCCGATCGCATCCGCGTTCACTTCGACGGCTTTCTCGAGGATCGTATTCATCGGCACCTGTTTGCCGAGGTCGTACACGGTGTAGCCGTTGTTGGAGAGGATCGTGAAGACGAGATTCTTGCCGATGTCGTGCACGTCACCGAACACCGTTGCGAGCACGACTTTACCTTTGGTGAGGCCTTCAGTTTTCTCAAGGAATTGTTCGAGATGTGCGACAGCCTTCTTCATCACTTCGGCCGACTGCAGGACGAAGGGCAAGATCAACTCGCCCGCGCCGAACTTATCGCCGACTTCTTTCATCGCCGGAAGCAACACGTTATTGAGCACGTCGACCGGATCGCGGCGTTCGAGCACCTCATCGATCTTCACTTCGATCCCGTCTTTGCGGCGACGCAGAATCGAGTTGTGAATGCGCGCTTCCATCGGCAGATCGAGGTCGTCGTCCATCGAGCCGCTCGCGCTCGACCCATCGCTCTTCTTGGTTTCCCAATGTTCGATCACGCGCTGAAGCGCATCGGGACGCCGGTTGAACACGAGGTCATCGCAAAGTTCGCGCTCTTCGTTTGGCAGCTCGGCGTACGGCGTGATTTCTTTGGGGTTCGCGAGCGCCATATCGAGCCCGGCTTCCACACAGTGATGCAGCATCACCGAGTTGAGCGCGGCGCGCGCGTGCGGCTTGAGGCCGAACGAGACGTTCGAGAGACCGAGCGACGTCAGCACACCGGGCAGCTCTTGCTTGATGAGCCGGATGCCTTCGATCGTCTCGACCGCCGAGTCGAGGAATTCCGCTTCGCCGGTAGCGAGCGTAAAGGTGAGGTCATCGAAAATTAGCGCGCCCGGCGGAACTTGGAATTCGCCGCAAACGATGTCGTAGATGCGCCGTGCGACGTCGAGTTTTTGCTCGCGCGTTTTCGCCATACCGCTCTCGTCGATGGTCAGCGCGACAACGGCCGCGCCCGCTTCGCGTACGAGCGGCATCACTTCGTCGATTTTTTTGCGGCCGTTCTCAAGGTTGATCGAGTTGACGATCGCGCGACCGGCGTACATTTTGAGCGCGGCTTCGATGACGTTTGCTTCAGTGGAGTCGATCATCAGCGGCGCTTCGGTCGACTGTGCGAGCTTCTTGACCAGCGTATGCATCTGCACGTCTTCGTCGACGCGTTCCGTGAGCGCAACGCACACGTCGAGCAGATGCGCGCCGCCTTCGACTTGCTCGCGCGCGACGAGCATCATCTCATCGTAGTCATCGGTGAGTAAAAGGCGCTTGATCTTACGCGATCCTTGGCTGTTGAGCCGCTCGCCGACGATCGTCACGCTGCCGTCTTGCTTGAGTGCGACGGCGGTCATCGCGGAGGCCGCGAATTGAAGCGGCTTTGGCTCGGGTAATCGCCCGACTTTCCCGGCAACCTCAGCGACGAAGGCAGAGATATGCGCGGGCGTCGTGCCGCAACAGCCGCCGATGGCGTTCACGCCAAAATCGGTCACGAAGGCGCCCAGTTCGCGCGCCATTTCCGCCGGCCTTTCGGGATAGATCGTCTCGCCTTTGGGTCCCATGATCGGCAAGCCGGCGTTCGGAATCACGCTGACAAAACAGCGCGAGTTATCGACGAGGAAGCGCACCGCATCGCGCATGTGCGTGGGTCCGGTCGAACAGTTGAGTCCGATGACGTCGATCGGAAGCGCATCGAGCGTCGCGGTCACGGCGCGGATGTCGGTCCCAAGCAACATGCGGCCGGTGACGTCGAGCGTTGCTTGGGCCTGAATCGGCACGCGCGCGAGACCGCGGTCGAACTGGCGCACGATGCCGGCGATTGCAGCTTTCATCTCGAGCAGATCTTGGCTCGTCTCGAGGAGCAGCAGATCGACGCCGCCTTCAACGAGATAGCGCGCCTGTTCGCCGTAGAGATCGGCGAGTTCATCGAAGGTGATCTTCGAAAGCGTCGGGTCGGACGAGGAGATGAGCATCCCCGTCGGCCCCATCGCGCCCGCGACGAAACGCGGTTTCTCGGGGGTGGAATACTTGTCGGCGGAGCGACGCGCGATTCGCGCGGCATTTGTGTTGATCGCGGCCGTTTCGTGGCCGAGGCCGTACTCGTCGAGCTTGAGACGAGAGGCGGTGAACGTGTCCGTCTCAACGACGTCGGCGCCCGCGGCGAAGTAATCGTCGTGGATCTTCTCGATGAGGTCCGGTCGGCTCAAGACGATCGCCTCGTTGCAGCCGTGATATTTGGTGCCGCCAAAGTCTTCATCGGTCAGCTCCAGGTCCATGAGCTGGGTGCCCATGGCCCCGTCGAAGACGAGAACGCGTTTGGCGAGAGCGTCGAGGTAGGCCGATCGTGCTTCCATCACTCTTATCAACGGCGCCACTCGGCCAAACGTCGTGCGATTTTGTCCACAAGACCAATTTTTGCTATACTGCGGACATTGTGGCCGAGTATCTTGAGAAACTAATCTCCGCCGTTCGGGTCGCGCCGCCCCAGGCAACGATGGCCCGTGCTTGGCGCGACCTGCGTCGCGACGAAATCACGCAATCGACGGTTCTTGCCGGGTCAGCGTTGGATCGGGAAGCGATCAACGCCCTCCTGGATCGAGGGATCGCAAGCGGCGGCTATCATCTGGCCGACTATCTCCTCGTACACGACTACGCGCAAGCGGCGGACTTTGCCGCCTCGCGACTACCGTTTGCCACCGGCGATCCGCGGCCGCTCCTCGCCCTAACCGACATCCGCCAATTTCACGCGCTCGCCGCAAAGAGCCAACCGGGTCCGCCTGGCGCGTGGCGCAGTGCCACAGTCTCTCTTATCGACGGAGTCGTGACCCCACCACCGTGGCTTGTGCCGCGCGAAGTCGACGGATTTTTGGAGCGCTTCGCCCACGCGCCGCCGGATGCGGAGACGGTCCCGTGGATCGCGCGCGCGATCGGGCGGTTCACGCGCATCTTACCGTTTGCCAATGCCAACGGCCGCATCGCGCGGCTTATCGCAAACGCACTCCTGGCGCGACGCGGACTTCCGCCGCTCGTTCTCCGGGCGCGCGAACGCGAGGCCTACCAGCCAGCGATCGATCGAGCGCATGCGGGAGACCCGAAGCGACTCGAACGGATCGTCGGGCGCGCACTCGCGTACACCATCGAGGAACTCCTCGCAAGCCGCGCTTCTGAAGATCCCGCGGACGAACTCGTGCCCCTCGCCTCAATCGTCCCGCGAAACCACGTCGCCCGTTTTTATAAAGCCGCACAGCGCGGGCGCCTTCGGCACACCGTGCGCGCAGGCCGCCTCTTCGTTACGCGACGTTGGCTCGCCGACTATACCTCGTAGTCAGAACCGAAAACTCTTGACCGCGTGCCTTATTGCAGGCGCGAGAACCTGTAGCGATGTCGCAAGCGATACGCGCCCCCAGCGAGACGCGTCGGTTGACTTGTCTTCGTTCGTGACGACGTATGTAGCCGCCGTCGGATCGATGCGAACCGTCGTTTGTTCGCGCACGATTTTGCCGTTGCCGTCGTCGTACGCATACGAAAACCGGAGCGCGCCGTCACCGCCGACGCTCATCGTTTCTGGTTTCATGGCATTGAGCGCCACCCCCGTTTGTGCGACGATGGCAACCGTAAAGCTCGACAACGTTCGGATCACCGCATCGATGGTCTACCGCGATCATTTGCAGCGTATGACTGCCGGTATCTATTTTGACCATCGCCTCGCGACCGGTCCCCTTGGTTCCATTGCCGTCGCTGTAAAAAGCGGACAGTGGACGCAAGCGAACATGTGGGGGGCGTTGCGAGTCGATCGTGTCGATCGGCCCGCGCACGCAAATTTTTCCGTCGATTTCCCCACTAATTCCAATCAAACGGTGGTGCTTCGCATTTCCGTCACGCTTGCTATTCAAGACGGCAACGCGCGGATCGCGTTTCGACACCCGAAAAATCCGACAAGCGACTTTGCAATGCGCTCGGTGCATTTGCTGGGGAATACTACCAGTACGAAAGCGCGTTTTCGAACAGTCCGTGCAGCGCCGAGCGATCGATGTGGCGCGGAGCGTTCATCAAAAGCCGCTGCTGCGCGTAGGCGCCCTCGGTGAGTCCGTCGAGATCGGTCGTTCCGTACCCGACGCCGGCGAGCCCGTTTGGCATATCGGTCGCTCGCATTAATTCGATAATGCGGGCGGCAAGGTATTCGCCTGCTTCATCGTATCCGACCGATGTCGGGAGCCCGCCGAGTGCGCGAGCGCCATCGATATGCCGTTCCGGCGATGCTTGAGCCATGAAACGGAAAACGGCGGGGGCCGAGACGATAACGGACATGCCGTGCGGGACGATCGGCGCGGTGCCGGGATACGACGGCGCGTGATAATCGTGAACGAGACCGGCAACCGCGTAAGCCATTCCATGCGGAGCGTGAACGCCGGAGTTGCCAAATCCAATTCCGGCGAGCGTCGCCGCAAACATCATCCGTTCGCGCGCTTCGTCGTCCGTTGCATCGGCGACAGCACGTTCCAGATAGGAGCCGAGGATACGCAGCGCTTCCAAACACGCGATGTCGCTATACGGATTCGCACCCTGCGAGAGCGGGCGTGACGTACCGATCGGCGTGCGCTCGCGCGCGGTGTACGGCCGGGCGGTGAACGATTCGAGCGCGTGCGCGAGAACGTCGAATCCCGCACACGCGACGACGCTTGCGGGCAGCGTGCGCGTGCAATCGGGATCGACGATCCCAAGCGACGGACGCAGATACCGCGAGGCGATCCCGGTCTTCACTTCGCGCGCCAGCAGATCGAAGATCGTAACGCCGGTGCATTCGCTGCCGGTACCCGCAGTCGTCGGACACGCGATGTGGGGGCGCAGGGGACCTGGGATCGGCTTCGCGCCGCCGATCGGCGCGTTGACGTAATCGAGAAAGTCACCGGTCGGATAGGTCGCGTAGAGGTTAGCCGCCTTGGCCGTGTCGATCGAGGAGCCGCCGCCAACCGAGATGTAGCCGTCGAATTTTCCATCCGTTGCAAAGGCGGCCGCCGCTTTGAACGACGTATCGGTTGGTTCGACGGAGGCCTCCGTGTAAGCAACGGTATCGATTCCCGCGGCATGCAGAGCCAGCCGCACCGTCGCAAACGGCGCGAGTTTCGCCACCTGCGGGTCACTAAAGATCGCGACGCGCGTCATACCGAGGGCTCTCGCCTCGGCGCCCGCTTCTTCGAGCGCCCCACGCCCGTACTTGATGCGCGGCGCCTCGACTTCGAATACGCGCTCTCCGCCGTCGTGAATCTCGTAGTGTTGGCAGGCCATGTGGGGCAATTCGCTCCCCTGCGCGAAGCCCCGTTTTGTGATCGAGACGCACGCACTTACCAAACGATTCGCGGGATTTCGCGCGGTCTCCGACGTCTCGTTTCGCGTCGACAAAGGCGCGATCCACGCGATCATCGGCCCCAACGGTGCGGGCAAGACGACCCTCTTCAACTTACTCTCCGGGTTCATCGCGCCGTCGAGTGGCACCGTCCACTTTGACGGATCGGACGTCACGCACATCGGACCAGCGGCGATTGCCCGGCGTGGAATGGTGCGCAGTTTTCAGATCAACAGCATCTTTCCGCATCTCACGGTGCTCGACAACGTGAAGATCTCGCTGCAGGCGAAGACCTCGCTCTCGCGCCAACTCGTCGCACCGGCGAAAGCGACCGCGGTGCTCGACGATCCGGCGCTCCAGATTCTCGCGCGCCTCGGTCTCGAATCTTACGCCGCGCAGCCCGCAGTCGAACTCTCCTACGGCCGCAAACGTGCGCTCGAACTTGCGATCGCGCTCGCCCAAGACCCAAAAGTGTTGCTGCTCGACGAACCCACCGCCGGCATGACGATCGACGACGTCGAGCGCGTGGTCGAACTCGTGCGCGAGGTCGCCGTCGGCCGCACGATCGTGCTGGTCGAACACAACTTGCGCGTCGTCGCCGATCTCTGCACGAAGATTACCGTCATGCAGCGCGGACAAATTCTGATCGAAGGCACCTACGATGAGGTGCGAACCGACAAACGCGTGGTGGATGCGTACTTAGGCGGAGGCCACTGATGCTCGTGCTGCGCGACGTCCACGCGTATTACGACGAAAGCCACATTCTGCACGGCATGAACCTCGATGTGAGCAAAGGCGAGGTCGTCACGCTCGTCGGACGCAACGGTGTCGGAAAAACGACGACGCTCAAAACGATCATGGGCATCGTGCGCGCGCGTCGCGGTTCAATCACCTTCGAAGGTCGCGAAATCGCCTCACTTGCATCCGACCGCATCGCCCGCGCCGGCATCGGCTTCGTCCCCGAAGAGCGCGGCATTCTCTCCACCCTCAGCGTAACGGAAAACCTGACGCTGCCACCCGTGGTGAGTGACGAGGCTTGGCCGCTCGAACGCATCTACGGTCTCTTCCCGATTCTTAAAGAGCGCGGCAAGGCCGGCGGCACGACGCTCTCCGGCGGGGAGCAGCAGATGCTCGCCATCGCGCGCGTGCTGCGCAGCGGTGCGCGCCTGATTCTCCTCGACGAACCGACCGAAGGGCTCGCGCCGGTTATCGTCGATGCCATCGGCGAACTGATCCTCGAAATCAAACGCGCCGGGATCACCGTGCTCATGGTCGAGCAGAACTTGCGCTTCGCCACGCGCGTGACCGATCGTCACTATGTGATCGATCACGGTCACGTCGCGCAACTCCTCGACAATAGCGAAGTGATCGCGCGCGAGAACGAACTCCTCGAAATGCTCGGCGTCTAGGGCGATTTAGCGCTCGCGCTCTTCCGTCTCGTCGGGCGCGGTCGTGATGCCGTCGACGAAGATACGCTTGGCGATATCCATGCGGTCGACCGGGACGTTCTTGGGATTCGGCGCGTCTTGTTTATAGATCGCTTTGTAGGCGCCCAGCGCCTGATCGATCTGATCCCGCAGGTTCGCAAGCGCGATCGGCGTGATCGAGTACCGTCCGGTCTCGTAATCGGCTTCCACGAAGAGACCGTCATCGCGGCCGGCCATCGCGCGGCGCTCGATGAGAAAGAGCAAAAACGAGCCGCCGTCGTTGACGATATCGGCACGGCTCGCGCGCAGCGAGGCCTCCTCCATCGGGATATACGGGATCAACGGTGGTTGCGCGTTCTCATCATCGTGCATAGTGTCCCATTCCACAGGCAGCCTTAAGCTTCTTCGATGCGCGCGCGGCGACGCGCGAGAATCTCGCCGACGATCCCCCGTCGCGCGATCAGAATGACGACCGCGAAGATCGTGCCGAGCACGATATTGGTCTTGTCGCCGATTGGCGTCTTGCTCACGTAATATTCGAGCGTCTCGAAGATCCCCGCGCCGACGACCGGGCCGAACACGGTCCCGATGCCGCCGAGGATCGACATCATCACGACTTTGCCCGAGGTGTGCCAGTCGACGCCGTCCAGACCCGCGAGGTGGTTGCCCACCGCGTAGAGCGCGCCGGCGAGCCCCGCGATCGAACCCGAAAGCACGAACGTCGCGAGCTTGTAGCGGTCGACGCGGTACCCGAGGCCGATCGCGCGTTGTTCGTTTTCCCGCGTCGCCGCGAGCACGGCTCCGAAAGGCGAACGCACCACGCGGACCACGAAATAGACCGCCGCCATCACGAAGGCAAGTGCGAGATAGTAATAAACCCGATCGTTATCGAGCGGGAGACCGAAGAAAGAACCGCGCGCACCGAGTTGCAAGCCGTTCTCGCCCCCCGTCCAATCGCTGAGCTGAAACGCGAAGAAAAATTGGATCTGCGCGATCGCAAGCGTGATCATCGCAAAGTAGATACCCGTGCGTTTAATCGCGATGAGTCCGACGACCAGGGCGAGCACGAGCGCGTACAGGACAGCGAGCAGCATCGCTAGCGGAAACGGCAGACCGACTTTCACCATCAGGAGCGAGGCCACGTAGGCCGAACCGCCCCAAAAAAGTGCGTGACCGAACGAGAGCAAGCCCGTGAAGCCGAGCAACAGATCGAAAGCGACGGCAAAGAGTGCGAAGCAGATGATGTCGATCGCTTCGATCGGATAGATGAGGAACGGCAACGCGATACCGACAAGGGCAAGAATCGCCGCGACGATTGCGCCGCGACGGGTTCCAATCAAACTTGCGGTCATCGCGCTTCCGCCGGATTCCCAAAGAGACCGCTGGGTTTGAAAAGCAGCACCACGACCATCACGATGAAGATCAGCGTGTTGGCGATCGGCGGATAATAGACGGCACCGATCGTCGCGAGCACGCCGAGCGCAAAACCGGTGATCACGGATCCCAAGATCGAGCCCATCCCGCCGATCACGACGATCGCGAACGTATTGATAATGATCGCATCGCCCATCGACGGCTGCACGTTCGTATTCGGCGCATTGAGGACGCCCGCGATCGCCGCCAGGCCTACGCCACACGCGAAGACAACCGTCACGAGGCGTTGCGTATCGATGCCCAGGGCGCGCACGATCGTCGGGTTTTCCGTTGCCGCGCGAATGCGTGAACCGAGCGTCGTGCGCTCGATGAGAAACCAGGTTGCCGCGCACACGACGCTCGCGACGACGACGATAAAGAGGCGGTACGTCGGATACAGGGTGAAGCCGAGATCGGTCGCGCCGGAGAGAATGTCGGGTGCCGGATACGGCGAGCCAAGCGCCCCCGCGGCGAGGCGCATCGCGTCTTCGATGATCAGCACGAGCGCAAAGGTAAAGAGTAAATTATAGAGCGGATCGAGCTTGTAGAGCCGCCGCAAAAAAACGACTTCCAAAAACATACCGAAGCCGCCGACCACGATCGGGGCGACGATCAGTGCGGCAAAGAACGGTAAATGAAAAAACTGCGCGCCGTAATACGCGACAAAGGCGCCAAGCATATACATGGCGCCGTGCGCGAAATTGACCACACGCAACATCCCGAAGATGATGCTCAGACCGAGCGCCAACAGGGCGTAAAACGCCCCGTTGACGAGCCCGTTGAATGTCTGGGTGAGGAAGTACTCCAGAACCTACCAGTCCTTTTTACATATCGAGTCTTTTTCGGGACGGAACGCGATGCCCGGCGGGATCGTTTGAACGATTTTGAACCACGCGTGCGGTTCTTTTATTTGTTCTTTCGGCAGAATGTCCACCACGTACATTTGATGGATCACGCGATGATCGCGGGCGCGCCACTGGCCGCCGCGGGCGTAGAAGTCGTTGAACTCGCGGCCGTCGAGATAGCCGACGATCTTATCGGCATCCGTCGTACCCGTTGCCTTGACGGCTTCGAGCCACTGTGTCGCCGCCGAATAGTCCGAGGCTTGGATATCGGTCGGGCGCAGGCCGTTCATGCGCTTGGCGTATTTGTCCGCCCACGCGCGCGCGAGTTTATCCTGATTCCAGTACCACGACGTCGTGATGCGGTTCCCAGCGAACACGTCAGGCAACGCGTCGACATCGGAGAGGAACAGCAAACCGATCGCGATCTTCATCGTCTTATCGATGCCGAATTGCTTGACTTGCTTCATCGTGTTGACGGTGTCTGCGCCCGCATTGAAAATGCCCAGGACCTGATCGCCGGAGTTCTTGGCGGCCAGGAGATACGACGAGAAATCGGTCGTCGTACCGAACGGGTAGAGATCGGATTTCGTTATCTTGCCGCCATTTTTGCTGACGGCAGCGGTGAAGTCGGTGATCATCTGCTGGCCGAACGCGTAGTTCGGAACGATTGCGTACCACGTCTTCGCGTTGGCCTGACGGGTGATGTTCGTGCCGGTCGAGTTTGCGAGCGCATACGTGTCGTACGCGTAGTGGTACGTGTACTTGTTGCAATTCGCACCCGTGACGGCAGACGTCGCGCCACCCGTGACGATCGCGAGGCGCTTCTTTTCTTTGGCGACGGCGGCGACCGCAAGGGCGACGCCTGAGTTCGTCATATCGAGTGCGAGGTCCGAACCGCCGTCGAATGCCTCGCGGGCTTTTGCCGCGGCCTCTGTTGCGTTGTTGCGATGGTCGACGGCGACCACTTCGATTTTGCGACCGAGAACCGACCCGCCGAAGTCTTCGACGGCCATTTTGGTCGCCATGACCGCACCCGCGCCGGCGAGCGACGCATAGCCACCGCTCATATCGGTGATGACGGTGATTTTGATGGGATCGGCCGCCCGCGAGGGGGCGGCCGTCGCCGCGACGCAGGCTGCGGCGCAGACCGAGGCGAGCGCTTTACGCGCAATATCGAAGGATCGTTTCACGCGAACTCCCCAAGGGTGAAAATGAATTTCACCCCTAGATTGCCGCAGGTAGCGCGAACTCCTATCGGTCGCGCCGGAAAGCCTTAGACCGGGGCGGTTACGCCCTCCGACGAGCCGACTACGCCGCGCGCGGCATGTCCGTCGCCATCGCCGTGACCGCGTCCGCTCAGCCGCGACTCGATGTTGACGATCAGCACGTAGAGCACCGGCACGAGGAACAGGTTGAGGAACGTCGAGACGATCATTCCGCCGAAAACCACGTTACCAAGCGAGTTACGAGACGCCGCGCCGTTTCCGGTCGCAATCACCAGCGGGAAGATACCTAAGATGAAGGCGATCGAGGTCATGAGGATCGGACGCAGGCGCGTCTCAGCCGCGCGTACGACGGCATCGGTGATCGACATGCCCTCGGCGCGAAGCTGATTGGCAAACTCGACGATGAGAATCGCGTTCTTCGATGCAAGGCCGATCAGCATGACGTACCCGACCTGCGCGTACACGTCGGAGACCTCAAGTGTGTGCGTCAGGCCGGCGAGCAAGAAATTGCGGATAGCGATCGCCGAGAGCGCGCCGAGCAGCGCGAGTGGAACGGCGAGCAGAATGATCAGCGGGTCGATGAAACTTTCGTACTGCGCCGAGAGCACCAAAAACGTGAACACGATGCCGAGGATGAAGATGAACGCCGCTTGCGACCCGCCTTCGATCTGCTCGCGCGTGACGCCGCTCCACTCATAGCCCACGCCGGGGCCAAGCTGAGCGGCGAGCTTTTGCATTTCTGCAATAGCCTCACCCGAGCCATGACCCGGACCCGGGCTGCCGTTGAGTTCGACCGAGCGGAAGAGATCGAAGTGCGATATGACCGGAGCCGTCTTCGCAAGGGTCGTCGTCATGAGCGAAGAGAGCGGGACTGTGCCGCCACTGAGGCTACGCACGTAGATTTTATCGAGATCGCTCACGCTCGAACGGTAGGGCGCGTCGGCCTGCACGTACACCCGATACGAGCGATTGAGGAAGTCGAAATCGTTGACGTAAACCGATCCCAAGTACACTTGCAACGATGCAAAGATGTTCGCGAGCGGAATGCCGAGGCTTTTCGCTTTTTCGCGATCGATCACGGCATTGAGCTGAGGATTCGAAATGGAAAACGTCGTGTAAACTCGGCTGAGCAAGGGGTCTTGAAAGGCCATATACATCAGCGAATGCGCCGAGTTTGCAAGCGAAACCAGTCCCAAATTTCCGCGATCCTGCAGCTCGAAGAAAAATCCGCCTTGGAATCCAAGCCCCTGAATCGCGGGAGGTACGAGTGGGAACGATGATGTCTCCGGTATGTTCGCGAGCAATCCGAAAAGCCGTCCGACGATTGCGCCGGCGCCGTGCGGACCGCCTCCACGCTCTTTGAGATCGGTCAATCGCACGAACATGGTTGCGTGATTGACGCCATTGCCGGTGAAGCCGAAGCCGCCGACGTCGAAGACATCCGAGATTTCTTTCTGAGCGAAGAGCACATTCTCGACTTTTTTCCGCGCCGCGAGCATCCCATCGGCCGAGGTACCCTCGGGCGCCTGCGATGCGACGATCAAAAAACTTTGATCTTCGTCGGGAACGAATCCGGTCGGGGTGGAGACGAACAAAAACGCCGTAGCAAAGAGCGCAACAGCGAAAAAGACGATAACGATCGGCCAACGTTTGATAACGCCGGGCAAGACTTTATCGTAGCGAAATCGCAAGCCGTCGATCCCGCGATTGACCGCGCGGAAGAACGCGTTGCGTGGCCGCTCGACGCGACCGAGCAAAAGCCCCGAAAGCACCGGTGTGAGCGTGAGCGCGTTGAAGAGCGAGATCGCGATCGAACACGCGATGGTGAGCGCGAACTGTTTGTAGAGCAGGCCCGTCGTCCCCGGGAAAAACGCAACCGGGATGAACACCGCCAGCAATACGAGCGACGTCGCGACGACGGCGCCCGTAATTTCGCGCATGGCTTCGCTAGCCGCTTTCATCGGCGGCATCTTCTTATCTTGAATGAAGCGCGCAATATTCTCGATGACGACGATCGCGTCGTCGACGACGAGGCCCGTCGCGAGCGTCAAACCGAAAAGCGTGAGCGTATTGATCGAGAAGCCGAGCACTTTCATCAACCCGAACGTACCGATCAGCGAGATCGGGATCGTGATCGCGGGGATGAGCGTCGTGCGCCAGTCTTGCAAGAAGAGATAGATGACCGCGATGACGAGCAGAATCGCGACGCCGAGCGTGATGATGACCTCGCGAATCGATTCACGCACGAATTCCGTCGAGTCGAATGCAATCTTGTAACGGACGCCCGCTGGGAATTTCTGCTGTAGGCGGTCCATCGCCGCGCGCACTTTGGAGCTGATGTCGAGCGCGTTTCCGCCCGGAAGCTGCTGGATGCCGACGCCGACCGAGGGATGCCGGTCGAAACGCAGGTTCGTGGCGTAGTTTTCCGCCCCGATTTCAACTCGGCCGATGCTCGAGAAGCGGACGACGCCGCCGTCAGGCGTCGTTTTCAGAATGATGTTTTCGAAGTCTTTCGGCGAGCGCAGACGACCGGTCGCGTGAACGGAATACTGATAGGGCTGATGGCCGTTCGTCGGCGGAGCGCCGATCGAGCCCGCAGCGACCTGGACGTTTTGATCTTGCAATGCCGTCACCACGTCGCCCGCGGTGAGGCCGTTGTCGGCCAGACGCTTGGGATCGACCCACAACCGCATCGCGTATTTACGCTCGCCGAAGATGATGACGTTCCCAACACCGGCGATCCGTTTGAGTTCGTCTTTGACGTTGAGGTCGACGTAGTTCGAAAGTTCGATGTCGCTGATTCTGCCGTCCGTCACCATGCCGAGTGCCATGATGAACGAGCCGGAATTTTTGTTGACCGTGATCCCGGTCAGCTTCACCTCATTGGGCAGGCGGCCGGTCGCAAGATTCACGGCATTCTGGACGTCGTTTGCGGCTTGGTCGACATCGCGGCCGAGGTTGAACACCACGGTGATCGTCGAGGTGCCGTCGTTGCCGGACTGCGAACTCATGTAACGCAGACCCTGGACACCGTTGATCGCTTGTTCCAGCGGCGTCGTGACCGATGCCTCGACGGCCTCAGCGCTCGCGCCGGTGTAAAAGGCGCTGACGGTGATGGTCGGCGGAGCGATCGCCGGGAATTGTGCGATCGGCAAGGTGGGGATCGAGATAAGTCCCACGAGCAGGATGACGAGCGAGCAGACCGCTGCAAAGATCGGACGCTTTAGGAAAAACTCGATCACGTTGAACATCTCCCGGACGGGCTGGCTTTCCGTTTCAACTCACCGACCCAAGAGCCGGTTTCGGCTGGGCAAAAACCGTTAGTGCGCGGCGTGCCCGAGTACGGGCGTAAGCACGCCGAAGTCCGTGAGTGCGGCGATTTCTCCTACTTCGAGACCCGCCGCGTTACGGACCGAGGTGCGCGCGAACGGCGCGAGCGCCGCCAGGGCTGCATCGTCAAGCGCGCCCAGACCACGTAGGAGCGCGATCGTCGCGGCCGGGACCGCGCGCCGGTTGCCGTCGATAACTTTGAGCACCAGCCCCGCACCGAGCGGCAAAATCGCATCGGCGTGGACGCCCTCGGCACCGGCCTTCGCGCAAATCGTGCCGTGCGTTGCACGCATCAATTCGGTATCGAAGCTTTCGGTACCGCCGACGTATTCGGGGTGCGCCATCATCGCTTTGCGCACGACGTCGATTGCGGCGGCATCCTGGTCATCGAATTCTTGCAAAGTCGCGATACGCGCGAACGAGCGCGCGGCGCGGCGCAGCGAGGTCGCATAGACCGGAATCCCGCAGCCGTCGACGCCGAGGCGATCGTCGGTGAACTGCTCGCCCGACGCGCGCTCGCAGAGCGCGATGACGGCTGCCTGGGCGGGATGCGTACGGCCAAGATAGCCGGCTAGGGGCGCGCCGAGCAAACGCGCGAGCGCGAGAATACCGGCATGCTTCCCGCTGCAGTTGTTGTGTACGGCGCTAAACGCGGTGCCCTGCGCCGCGAGCGCACGCGCGGCGGGCTCGTACGAAGGAGCGTGTGCGCCACAGGCAAGATCCGATTCGCTCGCGCCGATCTTCTCTAAGATACTGCGCACGGCGGTGGTGTGAATCGGTTCGCCGTTATGCGATGC
>JANLVI010000010.1:0-233672 GCA_031363915.1 Vulcanimicrobiota bacterium | reverse complement strand
CTATACCGATGCAAAGTCCAGCCAGGTCGTCTACGCCTATCACGCACGCCTAGCGACGCTGCAAGCGGGTTCCGCGTATTTGTACGCTGCTTTGCACGACGGAGCGGAGCCGGAGTTCGGGACGTTCCACACGCTGCCGCGTGGCCGCACGCCGTTCACGTTCACGAGCTTCGGCGATCAGGGCACGCCCACACTCGGAAAACGGTACGTGCCGCCCGCAGGCGTAACGATTCCGAATCCGCCGTTCGTCAATGACAATCTCGGTTCGCCGGCCGCAGCCGATACGACCCACGGGGTCGAGCGGGTGCGTCCGGCAATACATCTCATCAACGGCGATCTTTGCTACGCGAATATTGCCGTCGACCGCGTGCGAACGTGGTGGGATTTCTGGGCGAACAATAGCCGTAGCGCGCGCAACCGTCCGTGGATGCCCTCAGTCGGCAACCACGAGAACGAACGGGGGAACGGGCCGATCGGCTATCTTGCGTATCAAACGTTTTTCGCGTTGCCCGCGGCAACGGGACAGACCGCGGTGACGCGCGGTCTCTGGTATGCGTTCACGGCCGGCTCGATGCGCGTCATCAGCATCGCAAACGACGATGTGACCTATCAAGACGGCGGAGATTCGTACGTTCGTGGGTATTCCGAGGGCGCACAGAAGGTGTGGTTGGAGCGTGAACTCGCTGCTGCCCGTCGCGATCGGAACATCGACTGGGTCGTCATCTGCATGCATCAAGTCGCTATCTCCAGCGCCGATCGGTTCAACGGTGCGGATCTTGGAGTCCGTGAAGAGTGGTTGCCGCTCTTCGACAAATATGGGGTCGATCTGGTCGTGTGCGGTCACGAGCATCACTACGAACGCTCGCATCCGCTGCGCGGTCGGGAATCCAACGCAACGCTCACGCCCCGTCCGGCGGCGACGGCGACCGACGTGATCGACACGACCAAAGGCACCGTCCATCTGGTCATCGGCGGCGGCGGAACGTCGGTGCCTTCGAATCAACTTTTTTTCGATCCGCCCGGCTGTCGCGTCATCACGGCGGTTGGCGCGCCCGATCCGACAACCGGCAAGCGTGCGTCGATCTACGCGAAAGAGGACGCGCCGTGGTCGGCGGTGCGCAATGCTGCGCACGCGTACGGCTTCGCCGAATTCCGCCTCGATCCAGGATCTCGACCTTGCGGCGAGACGACGATCTCGGTCACGTATTTCGATGTGGTTGGGAGCGAGGGGCAGCTCGCGCCGTTTGAAACGTTCACGCTGCGCCGCCCGCGTCGCGACTAGCACACGCGCCAGCGAATAAAAAAAAACCGTAACGCCAGGGCGCTACGGTCTTTTTTCGGGGCCTCGTTCGGCCGCGATTTACTTGGAACTAGGCGAGGTCGAAGCGATCCAGATTCATGACCTTGGCCCACGCGGCGACGAAGTCGTGCGTGAACTTTTCTTGCGCGTCGCTTTGTGCATAGACTTCTGCGAGTGCGCGAAGTTGGGAGTTCGATCCGAAGATGAGATCGACGCGTGTGCCGGTCCACTTCAGCTCGCCCGAGACGCGATCGCGTCCTTCGAACGAATCTTCGAATTCTCCAATGCTTTTCCACGTCGTGTTCATGTCGAGGAGGTTGACGAAGAAGTCGTTGGTGAGGGCTTCGGGGCGCTTGGTGAAGACGCCGTGTTGCGACTGGCCGGCATTGGCGTTGAGCGCGCGCATGCCGCCGACGAGAACCGTCATCTCCGGCGCCGAGAGCGTCAGGAGTTGCGCGCGATCGACCAACATCGATTCGGGCGAGGTGGTGTAGTCGGTCTTTTGGTAGTTGCGGAATCCGTCCGCTGCTGGCTCCAGCATGGAAAAGGAGTGCGTATCGGTCTGATCTTGCGATGCATCCATGCGGCCCGGTGTGAAAGGAACCTTCACGTCGTGCCCGCCACTCTTCGCGGCTTTCTCGATTGCGGCACAGCCGCCGAGAACGATCAGGTCGGCGATCGAAACGAGCTTGTCGGAGTTCGCGGCGTTGAACTGTTTTTGAACGCTCTCAAGCTTGGCGAGTACCGTTGCCAACTGGGCAGGTTGATTTACTTCCCAATTTTTTTGCGGCTCGAGCCGCAGGCGACCGCCGTTTGCGCCGCCGCGCTTATCGGAGTTGCGGTAGATCGCAGCTGCGGCCCACGCCGTCGAGACGAGTTGGGAAACCGAAAGTCCCGATGCGAGAATTCCGGCCTTGAGTGCGGTGATGTCGTTTGCGTCAATGACGGGTTTGGTTGCTGCCGGGATCGGGTCTTGCCAAATCAGTTCTTCTGCGGGCACGTCTGGTCCAAGGTAGCGCGAGCGCGGTCCCATATCGCGGTGCGTGAGCTTGAACCACGCGCGGGCATACGCATCGGCGAACTCCGCCGGGTTCTCATGATAGCGCTTGGAAATCGGTCCGTAGATCGGGTCCATTTTGAGCGCGAGATCCGAGGTGAGCATCATCGGCGCGTGGCGCTTCGAGGAGTCGTGCGCATCCGGGACGGTGCCCGCACCAGCTCCGGCTTTTGGTGTCCACTGTTGTGCACCGGCGGGGCTCTTGGTTAATTCCCAATCGAAGTTGAAGAGATTGTCGAAGTAGCCGTTGTCCCAGTTGATCGGGTCGGTCGTCCAGGCGCCTTCGAGACCGCTCGTGATCGTATCGGCGCCGTTACCGCTCCCGAAGCTGTTTTTCCAGCCCAGGCCTTGCTCTTCGATGCTCGCGCCTTCGGGTTCCGGGCCGACATATTGCTTCGGATCGGCAGCGCCGTGGACTTTGCCGAACGTGTGTCCGCCGGCAACGAGTGCAACGGTCTCTTCATCGTTCATCGCCATGCGAGCGAACGTCTCGCGAATGTCACGCGCAGAACCGAGCGGATCTGGCTTGCCGTTGGGCCCTTCCGGATTGACGTAGATCAGGCCCATCTGCACGGCAGCGAGCGGGTTCTCCAGCTCGCGATCGCCGGTGTAACGGTTGTCTCCGAGCCACGTATCTTCATTGCCCCAGTAAATGTCTTCTGCGGGTTCGTAGACATCGACGCGGCCTCCGCCAAAGCCGAACGTCTTGAAACCCATCGTTTCCATGCCCCAGGTCCCGGCTAAGACGAAGAGATCGGCCCACGAAATTTTATTGCCGTACTTTTGCTTGATTGGCCAAAGCAGGCGACGTGCCTTATCGAGGTTCGCATTGTCAGGCCAGCTATTGAGCGGCGCGAAGCGCTGTGTGCCGGAGCCTGCGCCGCCGCGGCCGTCGCCGGTGCGGTACGTGCCCGCGCTGTGCCACGACATTCGCAGGAAAAAACCGCCGTAGTTTCCGTAATCGGCGGGCCACCAGGGCTGCGAATCGGTCATCAGGGCGTACATATCTTTTTTCAGGGCAGCGAAGTCGAGCTTCTTGAATTCCCGCGCGTAGTCGAACGTCGGGCCCATGGGATTGGACGCGGCCGATTGCTGATGGAGAATCTTGAGGTTGAGCTGGTTTGGCCACCAGTCTTTGTAGGTCATCAGCCCAGAGGGCATGTGCGTCCCTTTGGGTTTACCGTGGACGACCGGACATTCACCGGCAGTTTTGTCGCGTTCCGCTTCGATCATAAGTCGCTCCAATCGTGGCCATTCGTGGCGACGTTGTTCTGAGAAATCCGTAAGGTTATACGAGACGTTACCACGTCACGATCAGTAAGTAAAATCGGTTTATCTAAAGGATTAATAAGGTATTTCCGAATAATTGAGTAGCGTGCTTCCCGCAAGCGTCTCCTCGCTCTCTTTACGCGATCTCGAATATGCCGTCGCCGTCGACCGCGAGCGTCATTTCGGGCGCGCCGCAGAATACTGCGGCGTCAGCCAAGCCGCCTTAAGCGAGCAAGTTCGCAAGCTCGAATCGGTTCTTGGTGTCCAACTTTTCGAGCGGACCACGCGAAAAGTCGAGCCGACGGTGCGCGGCGAGGTCATCCTGCGTCAAGCCGAGGCGCTGCTCGGCGACGCGCGACGGCTACTCGAGGACGCGCGCCGTAGCTCGGAGCCGCTCTCGGGCCAGTTGCGCCTGGGCGTGATCGCGACGCTCGGGCCATATTACATGCCGTCGGTCATCGCGCTTGGCCGCAAACAATTTCCGCGCCTTGCGCTACGGTTGCGTGAGTCGACGACCGACGAATTGCTCGTCTCGCTGCGTCACGGCGATCTCGACGCGATTCTCGTCGCCTTGCCGGTTCCGCTGGAGGGCCTCGTTGCCGAGCCGCTCTTCTTCGAACCGTTCCGCCTTGCGTGCCCGAGCGACCATGAGCTCGCGCAACGTCAGCAGGTGCGCCTGCGGGACCTCAAGCGCGGTCCGCTCCTCTTGATGGAAGACGGCCACTGTTTGCGCGATCAGACGCTCGCGCTCTGCGATCACCGCCCACTTCCGAACGAGAGCCGTTACGCGAGTTCGCTTGAGATGTTGCGGCACATGATCGCGGCGGGCGAAGGTATCGCGGTCATCCCGCTGCTCGCCGCCGCCGAGCATACGACGATGCAAGGCATGATCGCTTACCGCGAGATCGACGAAGCCCGGGCGGGACGTACGATCGCGCTTGTCTGGCGCGCGACGGAGACGCGCGCAAACGACCTGCGCGAGATCGCGGCCTTTATGCGCGAGCAGTTGCCCACCGGCGTTCGAGCACTCGAAGCGACGGGAATTCGCCCGGACGCCGCATCCGTTTAGCGGACGATCGTGACCGGCGGACTCAGCAAACGGATAAGTTCGGGCTTCAATCCGGTGAACGATTGTCGAAACACGATCTTCGTGATCGGATTATCCGACGTGGGCTCGGCGACGTTTATAAGCACCCACACGACGGTGCCGCCGTCACCGGCTTGATATGTCGCGTTGGATTTCTTGCCCGAAACGGTATATGCGTCCAAACCGTCTTCCGTGGAAGCGGAACCGTCTTTGAAAATCGCCTGCGCGTTGGGCGTCGGCACGTTTGCGCTATCGTTGCTATTGCCTTTCACTAGCGCCGTAATGACGAGCGAACCCATCCCATCATTGGAACTCGCGTTGATTTTTTGCGCGAAGGGCGCGGTGTCGGCCATCCACTCGATTTTCTGAACGCGAACGTTGAAGAAGTCGATAGCGAATGGCACGTTCATTTGTGCCGTGTCGCTGCTGACGGGCTTGGCCGCCGGAGCCGGCGGGCCGTGCGGCGTCGGCGACGCCGAGAGAAGCGCGATCGAGAGCATGAGTGAAGAGAAAATGCCCATGATCACGCCTTCGGAAGAGACGGATGCATCCCCGCTCGCGCCGCCTCACTTGACAACGGCGCGCCCGTCGTGCACGATACCGGTGCGGTATCTTATTCCGTCGAGAAGTTTTCGCGAGCCGGTGCGCTGAGGGTGTCACTTGGCTTTTTTCTTTTCCGGGAGCAAATCATGAGTTTTCTTGCTGCCTTATTTCGCATGTGCGTTGCCTGCGTAATCGTACTCGTCGTGCCTTCTCAGTCAGTCGCGACGGGCGTGGCGGCGTCCGAGGGAAGAAAGAATTCCTGGACGACGCCGCATGTGTTGACGATCTCCGATGCGGGAGACGTCATAACGCTCAATCCGCATCTGAGTCAGGCTGCGTCGGTTGCCAATCTCTCGGAAATGACGATGGCGTGGCTGGTGCGCTGGGACAAACGCAATCAACCGTATCCCGAACTCGCAACGGCGGTGCCGACGGAGGCGAACGGCGGAGTCAGCCCCGATGGGCGAACCATCACCTATCATCTACGAAAAGGCGTTGTGTGGTCGGACGGCGCTCCGTTTACTTCCGCCGATGTCGTGTTCAGCGTGAACGCCGTCAACAATCCGGCAAATAATGAGGGCGGGCGTTTCGACCAGCTTGCCTCGGTGAATGCACCCGATGACTTTACCGTCGTGTTTCATCTGAAGAAGCCGTATGCGACCTTCGTCGAGGCATTTTTTTCGAGTTGCTGTGCGAATCCCAGTCTTTTGCCCAAGCATCTTCTGGGGAAGTACCCGAACATCAACGATGTGCCTTACAACGCGCTTCCGGTCGGGATCGGACCCTTTACGTTTGCGCGTTGGGATCGCTCAAAGCAAGTCGTGTTGGCCGCAAACCCGCGCTACTGGCGCGGCCGACCAAAACTCGACCGGATCGTGTACAAGATCGTTTCCGATCGCGACACGCTGCTTGCGAATCTGGTCGATCACAAGGTCGATCTTTGGTATCAGTTCAGCGGCGCATATCTCGATCGCGTGGCGGCGCTGCCCGGCTACACGGTCGTTCGCCAGCCGAGTTTCGCTTACGATCACTTTGACTTCAATCTCACTCATGCGGCGGTCGCCGATCGAATGGTCCGTCAAGCGTTGTTGCTCGCGCTCGACCGGAAATCCATCCTCTCGACAATCGCGCACGGCGTGGGCATCGTGCGCGATGCGCCAATCCCGGTGAGCGCCCCGTTTTTTACCGATCTTGGGACGACGTCATACGATCCGGCAAAGGCCAATGCGTTACTCGATACGGCTGGCTGGGTGCGCGGCGCGGACGGTATTCGCGCGAAGAACGGCGTGCGGCTCGATTTGACGGTTGCGATCTCCGCCGGTCAGAACGATACCGATAAAAAAATCGAGTTCGTTCGTGCGAACTGGCAGCAAGTCGGGGTCAATCTGCAAGCAAAGCACTATCCGCCCGCGCAGATGTTTGCGCCGGCGCAGCAGGGCGGAATCATCTACGGTGGTGCATGGGATGTTGTGCTCTTCGCTTTTGCGGTCGACCCGCTCGGCGATTATTCCGGGCTCTACGGCTGCGACCAGTTTCCGCCCGCTGGGCAAAATAATTTGAGGTGGTGCAATACGACCGCCCAAGCGGCGATGGACGCGTTCATCGGACACTATCAACCCGCAGATCGCAACGCCGACGTCAAGGTGGTGATGCAGGCGTTCATCGAGGACGTCCCCTCCATCGTCGCCTCGATTCGCGAGGATCTTTTCGGATATAATTCCGACTTGCGCAACTACGATCCGAACACCATCACGCCATTCGATAACATGATGAACGTCGACATCTGACGTAGTCGTGCGTATGCGCACGATCGATCGCGAAGAAATCGCCCAGCGACTGACCTACGACGTCTGCATCCCGATCGTGCGGGAGGCAATGGTCGCCTTTTCCAGCGGCAAGACAAGGCAGCTTTTGCGATCGTTTCTCCCGCTTGCCGAAGGGCGGCTCTTCGGCATCATGCCGGGATCGCTGGGCGAGGCGGAACCCTAGGGACTCGTCATTCTCTTCGAACCCGAATCGGGCGCGCCGGTGTGCGTGCTCCACGCAGGGGAAATCACGGCGATTCGCACCGCAGCGGCGAGTGCCGTCGCGACCGATGCGCTCGCGCGTCGTGATGCCTCGACCATGGCGATCATCGGGTACGGCGAGCAGGCACACACGCACGCGCGCGCCATATGCAAGGTGCGCGATCTGCGCTCCATAACCGTTTGGGGACGGTCATCAATCCGAGCCGAGACCTTCGCATCGCGGATGAGCGCGGAATTGCGCATCCCGGTGCGGGCAGTAAGCGACGCGCGCGAGGCCGTGGCCGAAGCGGACATCGTCTGCACGGTGACGGCAGCGCGCGAGCCAGTCGTGCTCGGCGCCTGGATTCGGCCGGGGACGCACCTCAATATCGTTGGTTCGAGCGTTCCTGGCCCGGTCGAAGTCGATAGCGACCTTGTCGTCCGGTCGCGTTACGTAGTCGACAGTCGCGAGGGTATCTTGCGCGCGGGCGCGGAGTTCCTCACGGCAAAAGGAGCGGGCCGTATCGGCGACGATCACTTCGTTGGCGAGATCGGCGAGGTTTGCGCCGGCACGCTCGTCGGTCGGCAATCGGAGCGCGACATTACGATCTATAAGTCGATCGCGGGAAGCATTCCGTAATTAGGCGCAAAATCTGTATTGTCGCCGACGGCCCGGACAAACCGCTGAGCTTGCGCCCGCCGTTGAATCCGAGAGTTGACTTATGACCCAGGTCCAGATCCAAACCAAAGACGAATCGCTCCAGATGCACATCGGGCCCTTGTTACGCGCAGCGTTGCTAACGGTCTTGCTGCTCGGCATTACGGCGGCGGCTGCCTCTGCCGCGACGGCGAACGACGTGACGCGTTGGCGCGCGGAGGCGGCGCGAGTGACGATCGTCCGCGATGATTGGGGAATCGCACACGTGCACGGCAAGAGCGACGCCGATGCCGTCTTCGGGATGATTTACGCGCAGGCTCAAGACGATTTTAATCGCGTTGAATATAACTACTTGATGGCGCTCGGTCGTGTGGCCGAGGCCGAAGGCGAGAGCGCGCTTTACGACGATCTGCGGATGAAGTTGTTCATCGATCCCGTCGATTTGCGCGCGCAGTATGCCGGTAGTCCGCCGCTCCTGCAAACGTTGATGAACGCGTGGGCCGATGGCCTCAACTATTATCTTGCCGTTCATCCGAACGTGCACCCGCGGGTCATCCGACGGTTCGAGCCGTGGATGGCGCTCAGCTTTACCGAAGGCAGCATCGGCGGCGACATCTCGCGCATCTCGACGGAGGGGATCGCCGCGTTCTACGGCGGCGTTCGGAAAACGGCCGCCGAGCCGAACGATTTCACGGCACGTTTTCCCGAGCCGACCGGCTCGAACGGCATCGCCATCGCGCCGACCAATACCCTCGAGCACCACGCGCTGCTGCTCATCAATCCGCACACCTCGTTTTATTTTCGCTCTGAACTCCAGATGACGAGCGACGCCGGGCTCAACGCCTACGGCGCGGCGACCTGGGGCCAGTTCTTCATCTATCAGGGTTTCAACGAGCGTGCCGGCTGGATGCACACCTCGAGCGGTGTCGATACGGTGGATTTCTTCGCGGAGACCATCGTCCATCGCGGCGGAAAGCTCTTCTACCGCTATGGCAATGAAGAGCGGCCGGTTCTCGTCGCGCACATTGCGGTGCCGTACCGCGTAGCGAATGGCGCGCTCCGGTCCAAGACGTTTACCACGTACCGCACGCATCACGGTCCGATCGTGCGCTCGGAGGGCGACAAATGGATCAGTGTCGCGCTCATGCAGAAGCCGGTCGCGGCGCTCAGTCAATCCTATTTGCGCACGAAGGCGGTCGATTACGCGACGTTCCGGCGCGTCGCCGAGCTGCGCGCGAACTCATCGAACAACACCATTTTTGCCGATGCCAAAGGCGAGATCGCGTACCTGCATCCGCAATTCATTCCGCGACGAGACGACCGATTCGACTATACGCAGCCGGTCGACGGCTCCGACCCGCAAACCGATTGGCACGGACTCCACGCGCTCGATGAGGCGCCGCATCTGCTCGATCCGCCGAATGGCTGGATCGCCAATTCGAATAATTGGCCGTTTTCGTCGGCCGGTCCGAATAGCCCCAAAGTCGAGAACTATCCGCGCTATATGGACACGGTTGGAGAGAATGCACGCGGCGTTCACGACACGCTGCTCTTGACCGGACGCACGGACTTCACGCTCGATGGACTGATCGCCGCCGCGTACGATTCTTATCTCCCCGCGTTCGCCGATCTCGTACCGAAGCTCCTGAGCGCCTACGACGCGCTGCCCGGAACCGACGCGCGAAAAGAAAAGCTCGCGGAGCCGATCGCGATGCTGCGCGGTTGGGACGATCGTTGGTCGGCTATTTCGATTCCGACCGCGGTTGCGGTGTTTTTTGGCGAGGCACTCGGCAACAGCGTCGACACGCATGTGCCAGGTTCGCGCGCGAAAATCTACGATGCGATGCGAGCGGCTACACCCGATCGACTCGTCGACGCGCTCGTCACCGGGACCGACAAACTCACCACCGACTTCGGTACATGGCGTACGCCGTGGGGTGAGATCAATCGCTTCCAGCGCATCGACGACGCGATTGCCCAGCGGTTCGATGACGCCGGGCCGAGCATCCCGGTGCCATTCACCTCGAGTCTCTGGGGATCGCTTGCTTCTTTTGGGACGAGCGCGTCACGCACGAAGAAACACTACGGGACGAGCGGCAATAGCTTCGTTGCCGTCGTTGAGTTCGGGCCGAAAATTCGCGCAAAGGCGATCACCGTGGGCGGCGAGAGCGGCAACCCGAAATCCCGCCATTTCGCTGACGAGGCGCTGCGCTATAGCGCGGGCGAACTGCGCGATGTATATTTTTATCCCGAACAGCTGGTGGGACATACCGAGCGAACGTATCACCCGTAACGGGTTGTAGGACCCTGAGGGCGTAATTAGCGCTGTGCTCGATACACGAATTCGAACCTTACTGTGGCTCGCGAAGATGTCCGGTCAGTCGTTCAATCCGAAGGTCAGCGTACGCGGGATGCGGGCGTCATACGTGCAGATGAACCAACGCTTTGGAATCAAGCGCGTCACGGGCGTGGAGGCGCGCGAGTGTGCGATCCCCACAAGCGATGGTTCGACGATCCACGCGCGGCTCTATCGGCCGGTGGAGGCCGCTCGTGAAACGTTGCCGGTGCTGTTGTATTTTCACGGTGGCGGCTATGTGATCGGCGATGTCGATGCCTATGATGGGCTGACGCGTTTCTTTGCCCGCGAGGGACGTCTGGCCGTGCTCTCTGTCGACTATCGTCTAGGACCGGAGCAGAAGTTCCCGACGGGCTTCGAGGATGCATTCGATTCGTATGCGTGGTTGCGGGCAAATGCCGTCGACCTCGGAATCGATCCGGATCGTGTTGCCGTCGGCGGCGACAGCGCGGGCGGTGGCCTCTCGGCTGGAATCGCGAATTATGCAGAGTCGCGCGGTTTGCCGCGACCGGCGTTCGCGTTTCTGATCTATCCGTCGGTTGACGGCACGGCGCGGTTTCCATCGCGCACGCGGTTCACGAGCGGCTTGCCGCTCACGACCGAGACGATCGCGTGGTTTACGCAGCACTCGATGAATGGATCGGAAGATTACGGGAAGCCGCTGCTCGTGACGCTCGATGCACCTCATCCCGAACGTCATCCGCCTGCGTACGTGTTGGCCGCGCAATACGATCCGCTCGCCGACGAGGGCTACGCGTATTTCAAGCGCCTGCGCGACGCGGGCGTCGCGGTCACGTACGATTTGCGCACGTCGCTTCCGCATGCGTTCGTGAATTTGGCGGGTGTCGTGCCCGAAGCAAAGCGCGCGCTCAAGGCGGGGATTCGTGCGACTGCGGCTGCACTGCGCGAAGCGTCTCCCGCCGTATGACACTCGACGCGGAGGTGATCGTCATCGGGGCCGGCTTCGGCGGCCTGGGGATGGCGATTCAACTCAAGAAAGCGGGTATCGATTCGTTTATCGTGCTCGAGCGCGCCGCCGACGTCGGCGGCACCTGGCGCGATAATGTCTATCCCGGCTGCGCCTGCGACATCCCCTCGATGCTCTATTCGTTTTCGTTCGAACCGCACGTCCGCTGGTCGCGCATCTATCCGCAGCAACCCGAACTGCTCACGTATCTGCAGCGAACGGCAAAGAAACAAAGTGTTTACGACAAGATTCGCTTCAAGAGCGAGCTTGCCGAGGCGCGCTTTGACGATGCGAGCGGCACGTGGGCGGTGACGCTCACGAGCGGTGAGGTGCTTCGCAGCCGCGTCGTTGTCTCGGCGATGGGCCCGCTCAACAAGCCGAATTATCCGGCAATTCCGGGACGCGAGACGTTTACCGGTGCGTCTTTCCACTCGTCGAAGTGGAACTATTCGGTCGATCTTGCGGGCAAGAATGTCGTCGTGATCGGAACGGGTGCGAGCGCCATTCAATTCGTTCCGCAGATCGCGCCACAGGTCGGGCACTTAACGATCTTCCAGCGCACGCCCCCGTGGATCATCCCGCGCAAAGATCGTCCGGTAAGTAACGCTCGAAAGCTTGCCCGAGGGCTGATCCCATTCTATGCGTGGTTCGTTCGTCAGGCGATTTATTGGACGCTGGAGATACGCGCGCTTGGTTTCGTCGTCAATCCGAAACTCCTAGAAAAACAAGAAGCGGGCGTGCGCGCGTTTCTCAAACGCTCGGTCGCCGATTCCGTCTTGCGGGAGAAGCTCACGCCCGCATATCGTGCGGGCTGCAAACGCATCTTGATCTCCGATGACTACTATCCAGCGATCCAGCGCCCCAATGTGGAATTGCTGACGACGAGCCTCGATCGGATTCGGGAACGCTCGGTGATCGCTGCGGACGGGCGTGAGATTGCGGCGGACGTGATCGTCTATGGTACGGGATTCAAGGCGACCGACGGCACGGCGCCGGTCCGGTTCTTCGGTCGCGACGGCGTCGACCTTGCCTCAACGTGGAGCGAGGGGATGGAGGCGTATCTCGGCACGAGCATTGCGGGCTTCCCGAACTTGTTTCTCGTGATCGGACCGAACACGGGGCTCGGGCACAATTCGATGGTGTATATGATGGAGGCGCAATACCGCTACATTCTGGGCGCGCTCGCCTATCTCGATCGGACGAAAGCCAAGGCGATCGACGTCAAAACCGAGGTTTCGCGCGCGTTCAATCGTGACGTGCAGAAACGCATGCAGGGCACGGTTTGGGCGACGGGTTGCTCGAGTTGGTATCAAGACGCGAGCGGAAAGAACGTGTCGCTTTGGCCTGGCTTTACGTTTGCGTTTCGCAATCGAACCTCACGCTTCGATGCCGAGCACTACCACACCGACCGGTAGGGTTCGGCATCGGCTTAGCGCTTGAGCGCCTCATCGTAGAATTTGACCATCACGGATTTGAATTGCACGAGCGCTACGCCGTTTAGATAAACTTCGTGACCCGAGGGGAAGTAGGCGTAATGCAAGCGTGCGCGTTGCGCGGCGTTCAACCCCATGTGGTCGAGCAGATATTCCGTTCCGTAGAACGACGTTGCGAGATCGAAGTAGCCGTTCGCTGAGAGCACGTGCAAGTACGGATTCTGAAGGAGGGCGTTGCGCAGATCGGCCACGACCGTCGGGGCATTGGAATCCTCGCCACGCTGGTATTTCCAATTCCGATTTACGCTGAAGTCGATCACGTTGTAGGGGCGCTCGTCTTTGAAGTTGAGGACGTCGTAAGCGTAGTGGTTCCAAGCCCCCACAAATGCGCTCGAGGCGTTGGTATCCGACGGATCGTACGAAGGGTTTGCGCTATTGCGGTCGGGCTCGGGGCCCGTGTAGCGACCGTCGTACCGGCCAACGTTCTTGCCGTCGCCGCGCAAGAGCTCGTTTTGGAATCGACTGGGATCGATCCGCATATTCGCAGCGTCGATATAGCGCTCGTCCAAGCCGGTGAGGGCGTGGATGCGCGCGATCGTTGCCGTGCGCATCGCCGGGTCGAGTTTGTCGCCCATTCGTAGAGCACGCGCGTAGTCTCCACCCGCAAACGCGCGCGCTTGTGCGACGAACGCGTCGAGGTTCTTGGGATTGCCCGGGACTTTCTTGTGATACCAGGCGACGGCCGCTTCCGTCGGCAGATAGCCGATGAACGCGAGGTCCTCGCCCGGGTTGTTGCCGATCGGCAAGACGTTGTAGTCGAGCGCCGAGGAGAGCAGCGTTACGCCGCTAACGGCCATGCCGTATGTTTGCAACACGTTTGCGACGTTCGCTGCGCGCGTTGTACCGTACGATTCGCCGAAGAGAAACGTCGGTGATTCCCAGCGCGCATAGCGCGTCGCGTAGCGTTCGATAAACTGCGCGAAGGCCTTCGCGTCTTCGTCGATGCCCCAGAAGTCGGTGCCTTTGCCCTGACCGACAAGCGAACTCCAACCGGTGCCAACCGCATCGATGAAGACCAGATCGCTTTTGTCGATGAGCGAGGAGGGATTGTCGACCAGCGGTGCGTTCGGCGGCGGCTGCGTTCCATCCGCGGGCACTTGCACGCGCACGGGCGCAAACGATCCCATATGCAGCCAGATCGTCGACGAGCCTGGGCCGCCGTTCCAGAAATACGTTACCGGCCGTTTCCGCGCAACGGCGCCGTCTGCGGTGTAGGCGACGAAGAAGACGCTTGCGGTCGGGCGATCGTCGGCATCGCGTAAGAGCAACGTTCCGGCGCGCGCGGTGTACGCGATGCGCTTGCCCGCAATCGTGATCGCGTGATGCGTCACGGCGTCGCGCACGCTCGGCAGCGGACGCGGTGAGGGCGTTGGTTGGGGAGCTGCAGCCTGCGCGCCGGCGGCGATCGGTGACGCGCACGCGAGCGCTGCGATCAGGATCGTTGAGAAAAGACGCACGTTACTGCCCCGCCGCTTCTTTATAGAATCGCACGAGGTCCGCCTTGAACGCGCGCCGCGATTCGTCGTTGATATAGACCATGTGGCCTGAGGGATAGAATCCGTATTCGACATGCGAACGCAGCGCGGGCGCAAGACCGAGATGCGCGAGCGTATATTCGGTGCCGAAGAACGGCGTCGCTAAATCGTAATAGCCGTTTGCTGAAAAGACACGCAGATATGGATTTTTCGTCATCGCATCGCGTAAATCGCCCGCGACGCTTGCGGCCGTGATCGTATTCTCGCGCCGGTTGTTCCAGTGCGCGCCGACGAGTGGATAGTTCGTTCCCAAGTAGGGGCGTTCGACTTTGAAGCCGAGGTCGTTGCGCACGTAGCTGCTGAACGCGCCGACGAACGCGCCGGTGAGCGTCGAATCGCTCGTCGGATCGTAGGTCGCCGAATCGCCCGTGCGATCGAGTTCGGGCCCCTGATAGCGGCCGTCGAGTCGGCCGGTCGTCTGACCCGTATTGCTCAGCAGTTGGTGTTCGAAGCGTCCGGGATCGATCCGCATGTTCGCGCGATCGATATAGGCCGGATCGAGCCCCGTGTAGTCGCTGATCTTCGCGATCACGCCGCGGCGCGTGGCGGCATCGAGCGTATCACCGCGCTGAAGTGCATCGCCGTACGGCCCAAGTGCGAAGGCGCGCACGGTATCGAGAAAGCGCGCGAGGTCCGGCGGATTCCCGGCGACGCGTTTGTGGTACCACGCGACGGCAGCCTCGGTCGGCAGAAACGCGATGTAGCCGTAGTCTTCGCCCGGCCCTTGTCCGTTGTCGAGCGCGTTGAAATCGAGCACCGAGGAGAGGAGCACGACGCCGTTTATCGCCATGCCGTCATCTTGCAGGCGATTGACGACATCGGCCGCGCGTGTCGTGCCGTACGATTCGCCGAACAAGAATTTTGGGGAGGTCCAGCGGTCGTTGAGGGTCGTCCACAGCCGGATGAACTGTGCGAATGCGCGCGCGTCTTCATCGATCCCGAAGAACATCTTGGGATCGCCTTTTTCCGCGATCTCGCTATAGCCCGTACCGATCGCATCGATGAACACCATGTCGGTCGTATCGATGAGCGAGTCGGGGTTCGGTGCAAGGGGCGTATTCGGCGCCGCAGCGACGGCGTTCGAGGGCACTTGCACCCGTACCGGCGCGTAAGATCCCATCTGCAGCCACATCGAGGATGAGCCCGGACCGCCGTTCCAAATGAAGGTGACCGGCCGCGAGCGCGGCGCTGCCCCATCGAGCGTGTAGGCGACCGAGAAGACGTTCGCCGTCGGTTCGCCTTTCGCGTCGCGCAGCGTGAGCATCCCGGCGTGCGCGCTATATGCGAGCGTTTTTCCGCCGACGGTCACCGAATGGCGGGTCGTGATGATGCCGCCTGGAGCGGGAGCCGGCGCTGCGGCCGCGGGCGGCGGCGCACCGGCGGCGTTTGCCGTCGCGGGGCCGCAGGTGAGCAGAAGGACCGCCGCATACGCGGACCTCAGCGAAAAATTTCGTACGTGCACGGGTCTCGCGTTCGCGCGGATGCGAGCCGGGTCCCCGTACGTTCGAACCTGGGAATAACGGCGGATTAAGAATACCGTCGTCCCAGTGATCTACGAGCCGATTGCTTGATGCTAGCCTGATGGAAGCCCGAACCGTTCACCCGCGACACATCCGGACCGCACACTGGATCAACGCTGGGGCGCTGCTGATCTTGCTCTGGACGGGGCTCGCGCAACTCGTGATGGACCGCCACTATGCCGCATACGTGCATCTGTTGCCGACGCCGGTGTGGAACGCGTTGCAACTCACAGGACACAAAACGATCGGTCGTGCCTGGCATTTGGCGCTCGCGATCGCGTTCATGACAAACGCCGTCGTTTACGCAGCGACGTCGTTCGCAAGCGGAAGCTGGCGCCGATTGCAACTGCGCGGCAACTGGCTGCGTGACGCCTGGACTGCGGCGATTGAGGAAATCACGAAACCGCGTGCCGCGCTCGAACGATCGGATTACAACTCCGCCCAGCGTTTGGTGTATGTGCTCGTGATGGTAGCAGGCTCGGTCATGATCCTCACGGGACTAGGACTGTGGTTCAGTCCTCAGCTCCATTTTATCATCGTGATCTTCGGTGGAAAGAGTATCGCGAGGGCGATCCACATCGTGCTCGCGCTCGCATTGCTGGCATTCATCGTCGTCCACGTCACACAGGTGGTGCGGGCCGGATGGGCGACGCTACTCGGAATGCTCAGCGGCCGCACTGTCGTGACCCCGATTCGCACGCGTCGTGCGCTGGCATGGAGCGGCATCATTGTGGCGTCGATCGTCGCGTTTTTCGCGACAGTTACCGCGACGAGCGGACCGAAAGGCGTGCCGGCATTTTTGCGTTGGACCATCGAGTCGCATCGCGCCGGTCCGACGCCCGAGCGCGCCTCCGGGGAACCGGCGGAGCGCAACTAGCTGCTCCGTTCGCTCGCCGGGAACTCTTCGGCGGCGATCTCGTCTAACGGGCATGGCATCTTTACCGCTGTTTATCGCGTTCAACGACGTGGCTCTGCATGTGATCGCTGTTGCTTGGTGGACGCTCGGCATTCTCGTCCTCGCGCTCGTCGCTGCGGCCGTGAATCGCGTACAGGTCGCGATCGCTCGGGGTGAGGATGTGGTTCTCGAGGCGACGCTCGAGCTGGATCGGGCGCAGACGCTTCGGTTTTATGAAGAGTACCATCGCGCTGGACCGAAAAACGTCGCCGTTGCTTGGATGCTCACGCTCGTGCTCGGACCGGTCGGCGCGTTCGGATACATGCGGCAGTGGGGGAAATGCGCCGCAGCGTTCTTTACCCTCAACGGGTTTGGCGCGTGGTGGCTCGAGTCGCTTTTCTCTGTCCCGCAGCTCGTCCTCATCGAAAATCGTCGACTCGCGCGCCTGACGATCGAGCAGATGAATTTTCTCGGCGAGTCTGCGGTGCGAGCGCATGAATAACCACGACGCTCTGTGGGTCGCGGCCGCGGTGATCGTGACGGCCGCCTGGGGACTCGTTGGTCTTGTGGGCAGCGCGCTCAACCGACGGGTGAAACGCTGATGCCGTTTTGGTTCTGGTTTGTCACCGCCACGCTCGGGCTTGGATCGATCGCAATATCCGGGTTTACGATCATCTATAAGAAGCTGGCCGAACTCGACTCAAGCGAGCGCTCGCGAACCTAGCGGCAAAGAGTTGGCATGCAGGCAGGGAACAGCCCGGCCATGCATTCCGATTTGAGCTGCCGGTGCCCGCACGGCGTTTTCGATCCTGCGGTTTTTTTTGCTGCCGAGGCTGCCTTCGGGCGTCGCGCGTTTCTGACCGGCGTCCTCGCCCTCGGCGGAGCGCTTGCGCTGCGCCCGTTGCGCGCGCTCGCGGCCGATACCGACGTCGTCGTCATCCGTGCTGCGCGCCTGTTCGACGGCACGCGGATGCATTCGCCTGGTCTCGTCGTCATCAAAGGCACGCAGATCGTTTCGATGAACGCGGGAGATGCGCCGAGCGGCGCGACCGTGATCGATCTCGGAGATGCCACGATCATGCCGGGACTTATCGATGCGCATACGCACGTCGCGGCATCGGTTGTGAATTCGTCGTACCTCATGCAAGGAAGGCGCGGTGCCGCCGATTCGGTTGCGGAAGCGGCGCTCAACAGCACGCGCAATGCTGCCGAAATGTTGGCGAACGGATTTACGACCGTACGCGATGTCGGCGGGAGCAACGGCATCGACCTTGCGATTCGTAATGCGATCGCGCGCGGTGCGATCGCGGGACCACGTATGCTCGCGTCGGGCCCCGCCCTCTCGATTACCGGCGGACACGGTGATGCGAACGACGTTCCCACGTTCGTCGACGTCCATAGCGAAATCGAATCGGGGATATCGTTTGGACCGTACGGCTTCCGGCAAAAAGTCCGCGAGCACGTCAAACGTCACGTCGATTTGATCAAGATCACCGCGACGGGCGGCGTGCTTTCGTACGGCGATGCGTTCGACGTGCCGCAATTCAATCTCGATGAGATTCAAGCGCTCGTCGACGAAGCGCACAAATTCGGATTGAAAGTGGCAGCTCACTGTCATGGCGATCCGGGGATCGCGATGGCCGTCGAAGGTGGCGTCCATTCGATCGAGCACGGCACCGGCGTCGAGTCCGCAACGCTTGCAAAAATGAAACAGCGCGGTACGTATCTCGTGCCGACAATCTGGGCGGGCGATTCGATCCTCCAACCGGGAAATCCGAATCATATTCCGCCGGGCTCCCTTGCGAAAGCTCAGCAAGCTGCACGCCTGGGCAAAGCCGGCATGCTGCGTGCCGTACCTTCCGGCGTGAAGATCGCCTACGGGACCGACGCCGGCGTTTTTCCGCATAAAGAAAACAACAAAGACTTCGCGCTCTTGCAAGCGATGGGGATGCGGCCGATGGACCTGCTCGCATCCGCAACCTCGGTTGCAGCCGATTTGCTCGGCACGCCGGACCGGGGCCGGATCGCGCCGGGCCTGCTGGCGGACGTGGTCGCCTTCGCGGGTGACCCCTCGACCGATACCCGGCTCTTAGAAACCGCGCCGAAACTGATCCTGCAGGGGGGTAAGCGCGTCGACCGGGCGCGACTTATCGGCTAGGAAGCTGCGGCTTTTCTATCGGGCGTTTGCGCGCAGCATCGGTTCAAGCGAACGGCGCGCGCGCATGTCGGGTGTGGGAATCTTCACGTCTTTTGCGATGTGCAGCTTTGCCAGCACGTCAATCGTTATCCAGGTGAAATCGATTTGGTGCCAGTGCAGCCCATGGCGCGCCGAAAACGGGAACGCGTGGTGGTTGTTGTGCCAGCCCTCACCCCAGGCGAGGAACGCGACGAACCAGTTGTTGGTCGAGCGGTCACGGCCGGGCGCCCGAAACTCGCGCGATCCGAACAAGTGAGCGGCGCTGTTCACGAGCCACGTGACGTGATACGTCGCCACCAAACGGACGCAAACGCCCCAAACCAGCCACGACCAGCCGCCGAGCGCAACGAGGACGATCGCGAGCGCGACTTGCCAGCCGAACGCGGTTTTGTCGACGAAACGATAGAACGGATCGGAGGCTAGGTCTTGCGCGTAGCGCGCCTGATCGGTCCGCGAGAGCCGCGCCGGGTTACGCCGGTAAAGCCACTCGACGTGGCACCAGAGAAAGCCGCGCCGCGAGTCGTGCGGGTCGCGCGGCGTGTCGGAGAATGCGTGATGCGCGCGGTGCGTCGAGACCCAGGCGATCGGACCGCCCTGCATCGCCAGCACGCCGAGAATCGTCACCGCGTACTCGAGCACGCGCGGTAGCCGAATGCTGCGATGCGTTAGCAGCCGGTGGTAGCCAAGACAAATTCCGATCGCGCCGGTCAGATAGTAGATCACCACGCCGATCGCCACACCCGACCACGTGAAAAGCCCCGGAACGACCGCAGCGCAAGCGCCGAGATGCACGACGCCGAGCACGACGGCGACCATCGGGTCGCGTTTCCCGAGCGCATCCGGTGGCGCTTTCATAATTGGCGCGATCACTATCGCACGCTCCGCGCGTAGCTTGAATGCCGCAGTGCGCGCATCGCGCGAATGCGCTGTAAACGGCGCGCGCGCTGCACCCGGCCGCGCGCGAACCTCAGCAGCGCGCGCGCCGCCGGATCGTAGAAACGGAAGAGGTCGCCAAACTCGACATCGGGATTTTTATGGTGCCCGTTGTGATCTTCGGGCAGCACGAGCCCGGTTGCGCGCGCTAAGCGGACCAGCGGCGGCGGACTTACCCAACCGATTTCGCACGTATGCCGCCACAGCACGTGCAGGTGACCGATGAGCAGGCCGGTCAGTGCGCCCGCCATCGCCGCCGGTCCCAGGAGCGAGAGCGCCGCGGCGATCACGAAGTACGGTAACGCACCGAGCAGTCCGTCGAGCAAAATCTGCGGATCGCGTGAAACGATCGAATGCTCCCAGTACGAGCGCCGATTATCGTGATGCGTTCGCAGGTGCAACTTGCCCCAAATATGTTGCGGGACATGGTAAAAAAACGTTGAGGCAAAATCGCCCGCCAACAACAGGACCATCAGCGAGACAAGATACGTCCCGACATCACGCATCGACATATGTCAAGTATTACATACGCGAACTGAGAAGGCCCCATGAAGAAACTGTGAAGACCAGTTTACGATCGTGGCCCTGGATTCTCACCCGAAGAGGTCGGCCACGTTTTCGATCGCTTCTACCGCGGCCGCGCGACCCGGAGGCGGCGGACAAGTCGAGCCTCGACTCCCCGCGCTCAACTAGTAAGAATCGCGGCTCGCGTCGTCTATAGGCCGTGACCTCCGTCGTTTGGTTCAAACGCGATCTGCGTATCGCCGACCACCGCCCGCTCGTCGAGGCGGCTCGCCGCGGCCCCGTCGTCTGCCTCTATGTGTACGAGCCCGAACTGCTCGCTGCGCCGACGACCGATGCATCGCATTACGCGTTTATTGACGACTGTTTGGCAGAGCTCGAGACGGCGATCGCGCAGCGTGGCGGTTCGCTTACCTATCGGCACGGAACGATGCCCGAGGTGTTGTCCGCGCTGCACGAGCAACTGAGTTTCTCGGTGCTCTACTCGCACGAAGAGACGGGGAGCGCAGTAACGTACGCGCGCGATCGACGCGTCGCTGCGTGGTGCGCTGCCCGGGGCGTTTCGTGGATCGAGATCCCGCAGTTCGGAGTCGTTCGGCCGCTCGCGTCGCGCGACGGCTGGGCGCGCCGCTGGGATGCGCGCATGTCGGAATCCATCGCATTGGCGCCGATACACCTCACATCACCCCAGCTGTCATACGAGCCTCGACGGACCTTGCATGAGCTTGGCTTGCCCGAATCGACGAAGCACGAAGCAAAACGCGGCGGAGCATCACGCGCCGTCGCGGAGCTTACGAGCTTTCTTGGCGAGCGCGGCGTAAACTATCGGCAAGATATGTCGAGCCCCGTTACGGGCTGGGACGGCTGCTCGCGACTCTCACCGTATCTTGCATACGGTGCGATCTCGATGCGCACGGTGGCACAGGCAACGTACGCGCAAGAAGCGCGGGTGCGCGCGCGGAGGCTCGCTGGCGAACCGATAGACGCGCGCTGGATGGGCTCGCTAGCCTCGTTCCGCGGGCGCCTGCACTGGCACTGTCACTTCATGCAGAAACTCGAGGATCAGCCATCTCTCGAATTCGTGAATCAAGCGCGCGCATACGACGGGCTGCGCGAGGACGATTTCAACGATGAATGGTTCGCCGCGTGGTGTACCGGCACCACAGGGTACCCGATGGTCGATGCGTGTATGCGCGCGCTCCTCGCCGGCGGTTGGATCAACTTTCGCATGCGTGCGATGCTCATGTCGTTTGCTGCATATCATCTGTGGCTGGACTGGCGGCGGACCGGGACGTATCTTGCAACGCAATTTCTCGACTTCGAGCCGGGCATCCATTGGCCGCAAGTTCAAATGCAGAGCGGCGTCACGGGCATCAACACGATCCGTATCTACTCTCCGACCAAACAAGCGCGCGACAATGACCCAAACGGTGTTTTTATACGACGTTATGTTCCGGAGCTTGCAAACGTTCCCGATGCCTTTCTTGCCGAACCGCACAATATGCCGCCGATCATCGCTGCCGCGTGCGGGCTATCGGGCGGTGTCGACTACCCGCTGCCGATCGTCGACGATAAGCTTGCCGTCAAAGCGGCGAAAGACCGCATCTACGCGATCCGTCGGCGCTCCGCGTCCCGCCTCGAAGCTGAACTCGTTTACCAGAAACATGGTAGCCGTCGCCCAGCTACTCCGCGCAAGAAAACCAAACTGGTGAAACCCGTCCTGTAGTCGCCCCGGTTAAAAATCCTACAAGAAGGGTGAGCCGATGTTCGTTTTGGATCGTGCCCGAATGCGCTATGCCGCGCAGTACGGACCAGCACTGGCCGACCATCTGCCGATGACGCTGGTCGCGCTTGCGTCCATGGGCGCAAGCAAACGACGTCTCTCCGAATACGCACGGAGGTATATCGAGCACCGGGGCCTGCGGGTTCTCGATTGTGACGATCGCGAATGGACAGCGCGGGCGGCGTTGCGCGAGCGGATCGACGCGCTGGGTCGAGCGAGCGTGCTCACCGCGGAACTATCGGTGCTAGGAGCGGGGATCGGTGCGGGTGCCTTTCACGCGCTCATCCGCGTCGCGTATGGAATAGCGGAAGGCGACGATGACGAAATCGCCGCCGGCTTGACCTACTGGCGCGATGCCTCACTCGATCTAGGGGCGCCGACGATCGCTCGCGAGACGAAGCTCTTGGACGTCGGGTCCGCACTGGGGCGCATCCGTACGATGCTTGCAAACGTCGCCGATCGAATCGGCGATCGCGGACACATCGCCGCGCAGATGGAACTCGTCGCGGGCGACGCGTCCTTTGACGTCGCCTGCGGCCATCCGCTCTTCGGCGAATCGACCCTTGTCGACATCGCAGCGGCGGCGGTCCGTGCATTCGCAGCTACGCAAAATTTTCGCTTGCTCCACGCGATGACCGCGACGCATGCCATGCGCATCGTGTTCCCATTCGCACGCGAATCCGATGAACTGATGCAATACTTTTGGCGCGCGCTCGGCGCGGCATACGTGAGTGCGGGCGCTCCACCGATGCCGTCCGAGGAGGCATGGCGGCATGAGATCGACCGTACTGCCGATTGGCCGGTCTTGCACGCCCGCGCTTGCGCATCCGACGACGAACACGTGATCAAATCGACCTATACGGCGTGGGCGGAAGACAACGTCTACCACGACCCCCTTTATCGTATCGCAGCGCAGCGTTATCTCGATCGGACGCCCTAAGCGGCCAGCGTTTCGCCGACTATCCGTCCGTCGAGAAGTTGAATCGCGCGCTCGGCCCGCTTGGAAAATCGGGCGTCGTGCGTGACGATGACGATCGTCGATCCGGCTGCGTGCAATTCATCGAGCAGTTCCATGACCGATTCGCCATTGTGCGTGTCGAGATTGCCCGTTGGTTCGTCGGCGAGCAGGAGAGCCGGCTCGCCAGCGAGAGCCCGCGCGACCGCGACGCGCTGTTGTTGGCCGCCGGAGAGCTGCGCGGGGAGATGCCGTGCCCGATGCGACATTTCGACGCGCTCGAGCGCATCGCTGACGCGACGCGCCCGCTCGGCCCGGCTGACGCCTCGATAAACGAGCGGAAGCGCGATGTTTTCTTCGACGCTCAGATCGCCGATCAAATTGAAATTCTGAAAGATAAAGCCGATCTCGATATTGCGGATGCGCGAACGTTCTTCTGCGCCCAAGTCGACAACGGCACGTTCTTTTAGCCGATACGTCCCCGTTGTCGGCGTATCGAGCAGACCGATAATCGCAAGGAGTGTCGACTTCCCACAGCCCGATGGGCCGGCGATCGCGATATAGTCGCCTTGTTCGATTGCAAGATCGATGCCGGCGATTGCGTGCGTCTCCATGTCGTCCGTGCGGTAAATTTTACCGATACCCTCGAGTTGTACGATCATCCCATCACCTACCGGAGAGCAACCGCGGCGTGATCGCCGGCGGCAGACATATCGCTGATAATCAAACCATCGCCGACGTGCAATCCCGAGCGAATCGTGATCCGGTCACTCGATCCACTTCCAAACTGCACGGTGACGAGTTCGGCCCGCTGGGGCGACGTGAGTCGATAGACGTGGGCGGTCGTATCGTCAGCGACGGCGGCCGGTCGTGCAACCCACAGTACGTTCATCAATCGCTCGAGTTCGATTTGGCCCTGAACGTGTTCGTCGGTCCGCACGTTTGCGGGGATGCGGTCGAGTGCAACTTCGACTTCAACCGTCCCGGCAGTAGCGGCAGGGTTGATTCGAACGACTGTTCCACGGGCGTTTCCGGAGGCCATCATCAGTGCAACGGCTAGGCCCGGATGCACGGAACGCGCGTCACCCTCGACGACGGCAAGCTTTGCTTCGAGATCGCGCTGATCCGCGACGCGCGCTAGCTCGCTTCCGACCGTCGCGCGGGCGCCGAGTTGCGCCGGTAACGATTGAACGGTGCCATCGATTCCGGCGTGCACGAGCAGTGCATCTCGTTCGGCGATGTCCCGAGCCAGCAGGCCTTGCAGCTGAACAACATGCGCCTGTGCTGCTGCAATCTTCGCTTCTCCGTCCGCACGAATCGAGACGATCTCCGCTTGCTGCAAGCGTTCGCGGTCGCGTTCTCCGGCGAGCTTGATCACCGCTTGACGATAAGGCAAATCGGCGATGAGCCCCTGTTCGTGCAAGGAACGGTTTGCTGAAACTTGCGCGCGATCCGAAGCGCTTTCCGCCTGTGTCGCACGCAGAGCTTGCTCGTGCTCGAGTCGCGCGGTTACGGCCTGCTGGCGCACCGACGTAAGCTCGGCGCGCACAGATACGATTTGCGCCCGCGCGTCGGCGATCTTTGATTCCGTCAACGGATTGCTGAGCTGTACGATCGCCGTTCCGGCACGAACGCGCGAGCCGGGCCGTACGAACACCGCAGCGATCACGCCGTCACATGGTGCAGCGATGACGGCAACTCGGCGCGCTGCGAGTGTTCCGGATGCGGGTACCGAGCGAATTACATCGCCGCGATGGACGACATCGCTGATCACCGCTGCGCGATCTACGGCAAATGTCGGAGCGTAGCCCGTGCGAAGCGAGCGCGCGCCCCACGCGCCGACCCCAACGATTGCGGCGCCGATGAGGGCGGCCACAATGCGCGGGAGGATGCGACGCGTCGATGCAAGCGGACGCGCGATATCCATGTTATTCGTACCTTAGTGCGACGAGCGGATCGACGCGAGCCGCACGGCGTGCCGGGATATAGGTTGCGACGGCGATGCAGGTGACAATCAAGGTGACGAGTGCGAATTCATCGAGCGGACCGAGTAGTTCGCTGCTGATAAGCGTGCCGTCGAGCGCGTGAATGGCGAGGGATGCAAGCGCGACGCCGACGGCAGCGCCCGCCGCGATCGGCAGCACGATCGAACGCATCATCATGAGGATGACCGCACGCGCACTGGACCCGAGTGCGAGGCGAATTCCGATCTCGTGTCGTCGGCGCGCAATGCTATAGGAAACGACCGCGACGACGCCGCCAAGAGCGAGAACGAGTGCGATCGTGGCGAGCGTGCCGAGCAGGGCGCCGGCATACCACAGAGCACGCAGATTCAAATCCAGCAGGGTCGCAAGGGAACGGACCCCGGGCGGCGGTTGCTGCGGATCGACGTGCGCCACCGCCGCGCGCGCGCTGGAGGCGATCGTCTGGGGATCGGCGCTCGAACGGACGATGAACGTGATCCCGCCGACTACCGAGGGCATCTGATCGAAGGGCATGTAGACGGCCGGTCTCATCTCGTGCTGAACGCTCGATCGGATGTTGCTCGCGACGCCGACGATCGTGCGCGCCGTGATCGGTATGCCGCCGGTCGCATGGCCGATCGTGATTCGTTTCCCGATCGCGCGCGTCGGACCGCCGAGAAACGTATCGGCGTACGCTGCGTTGACGATCGCGACCGGTTGCGAATCGAGGCCGTCGCGTTCGGTGAACGCGCGCCCGAGCATCAGCGGGGTGTTCATCGTCGCAAAAAAATTCGCCGAAACGATATTGAAAGGAACCTCGGGCTCGCTTCCCGGTCTATAGTGCTGACCTTCAATCTTGACCGAGGTATCGGGCATCGACCAATTCGGTATCGCGATCGACGATGCGACCGCATCGATTCCGGGTGCCGAACGAATCGCATTCGCGAAGCGGTCGTACGAGTTATGCTGCGCGACGGCCAGTCCGCCATAGCGGTGATCTGAGAGTGCGTTGACCTGCACGAGGTAGCGGCCACCGACGCTAAACCCCATCGGTTCGTGGATTCGTACTTCGAGCGTGCGCAGCGTGAGACCGGCGACGATCACGATTGCGACGGCGGCGCCGATCTCCAAGCAGACGAGGGCCGCGCGCATGTGGGCGCCCGTACCTTGGGAGCCAACTCGTCCGGCGGCTTTGAGATCCACGGAGAGATCGGGGCGGCTCAGCGCGATCGCGGGTGCAAATCCGGCAAATAGCGCCGTTACAACGATGAATCCAACCGTTATGAGAACCGTCTGCGCGTCGACGGTGATTGGACGAACGAAGGTATAGCTGCTGCGTACCATCGCATCGAAGAGTGGAATCGCTGCGGCCGCAACGCCGAAGCCGAGCAATCCGCCAATCAGCGAATAGGCCGCCGATTCGGTTAGGAGCTGTGCCACGATCTGACGACGCGTCGCACCAAGGGAATAGCGAATGGCGATCTCGCCGACGCGATCCGATCCGCGCGCCAGAAAGAGATTGGCGATATTGGCGCACGCGATTGCGAGCACGATGAGGACCGCGCCGCTGAGTGCCCCGGCGACGGTCTTGGTGTCTGCGCCAAGAATTTCGTCGGCGACCGGAATGGATCGCGCGCTAAATCCACCGTTGGTTTGCGGATTGCGTATTGCAAGCGCCGCAAAAATGCGCGCGAGGTCGGCATCGAGCGCGCGCGCATCGCGACCCGGATTGAGACGAGCGATCCCCAGGTATTGATGACCCACCGTGCGGTTCTCATCGGTCATCGGTTGGTAGTAGGCAAAGCTTGCGATGCCGCCGCGCCAGCGATCCGGCGTCTGCGTTCCGGCGGCCACGATGCCCACTACCGTGCGCGGGCGATCGTCGATCGTGACGACGCGGCCCAGGATCCGCGGATCGCCGCCGAACGACTGCCTCCACAATTCAGCCGAGAGAATCACGACCGGTGCGCGTGACCGTTCGTCGGCAACGGTAAGCGTCCGGCCAAGCTCCGGCCGGATGCGAAGCACGTCGAAAAACTCACCGGAAACGGAGATGCCGCTCACCAACGTCGGCGTTGTGTGGGCGCTACGCAACGTTCCATTGGAGTGCTCGATAAAGGTCATGTTCGCCGACCGCAATTCTTGACGAAGCACTTGCGCGTCGTCATACGTGAGCGCCCAGTTCCCGCCACTCGATGTATTGGTCTCGGTGATATGGGTCAGCGACGCCGCCTCAGCGAATGGAAGTTGATCGAAGAAGACATGCGTCATCGCACTGTCGGCCGAGACGTTGAGCCCGATTGCGATCGCCATGGTGGCGACGATGAGCGCGGAAATCGCCGGCGTCTTTCGAGCCGTGCGAATCGCGTAGCCGACGTCTCGCCCGATCGTTGCAAACCGTTCGAGTATCCCGCCTCCAATCGCATCCGCGCTCGCGACAAATGCATAAGCAAGCGCGGCAAACGCGCCATCATTTTCACGCGTGCGTTCGTATGCGAGGGCGAAGTCAGCGCGCATCGCTACGCCGTACAATCGACGTGCATCGCGCGGCGTTGCGAGCAGGGCGATGCGGAAGATAGCCACCGCGAGTGCGGCGTCGAGGCGACCCGAGCGTGGAGAGTAGCCGACTTTCATTCAATCGTACCCCAAGAGAACGTTCCTCCCCGCGCTACCCGAGCGCGGGGAGGAACCGGCGCTCACGAGCCATCCGAATCACGTTGACCAGCCGCTGCGCTTCGGTTTGGGCGACGCGTCGGCCACGTGGTGTGAGTCGGTACGCCCGGCGGCGCGAATCTTCGGGATCCGCCGGTCCCTCGACAATCCAGCCGTCGGCTAGGAGCTGACGTAGCGTCCGATACAGCGTCGCCGGATTGAGCAAGACGGCGCCGTCCGTTGCCCCTTCGACTTCTTTGCTGATGGCATAGCCATGGATCTCGCCCTCAGCCAGAGCGAGAAGAATGTGGAACGTTGCGGCTGAGAGAGCCGACTGTTGTTCGGTTCGCGTCACGATGCATCACCTCTGCTCTATGCATTGTGACTATATTCATAATGAACCGAGTTGTCAAGCAGCCCGTGGACTATCCGCCGCCAGGAGAAGTGCAGCGCATGCCACCGTGAAGAATTTGGTCATCGTACGTCCTTTAGGTTCGGAGCGGGCGTCGAACGACGTCCGCTACCAGACTACCGCCTTCTCTTCGGACGCGCGGTAAGCGGGATTGCATTTGTCCGCAGGGCGGGATTTCGCGACCGGGGTTAGCGAAAGCGGATCGACACATTCGTCGCCGGGAGTCCGCCTATGACGCTCACCGAAGAACAGCTCGCAAAGTTTGATCGCGATGGCTTTTTGCGCTTCGAGAACCTTTTCGATCCTATCGAAATCGCGTTGCTCAAGAGCGAGCTGGCGCGTCTCGGCTCGGTCGACAGCGACGCGATCATTCGCGAGCGCACGGGTTCCACGCGCACGATTTATCGATCGCACGAACCAGACGGTCCGACGGCCTCATCCGTCTTTCACCAACTCGTCCGTACGCCGCGCTTCTTGCGGCCCGCCCAGCAAGTGTTGTGCGATGATGAGCTCTACGTTTTCCATTGCAAGGCCAACATCAAAACTGCGATCGACGGCACGGTGTGGCTGTGGCATCAGGACTACGGCTACTGGCAGCACGACGGCATCCCCAAGAGCACGATGGCGACGTTTCTTGTGATGCTCGATGAAGCAACCGAGATGGGCGGTAGTCTCTATTTCGTGCCGGGCTCGCACAAACGCGGCACTCTGCCCGCGCTCAAAGATACGACGACGACGTCGTATCCGCAGTGGGCGATCGAAAAAGAAACGATGCGCGCGTTCTTGCGTGAAAGCCCCGCACCCATTGCCATCACGGGAAAGCCCGGCACGGCCGTGCTCTTCCACTGCAATATGGTGCACGGTTCGGGCCACAATCTCAGCGCTAACGACCGCTGGCACGTGTACATCGCGTATAACACAAGCGCGAACCGACCGCATCCAATCCCCGAGAATCCGCGGCCCGAATACGTCGTCTCGCAGAATTATGCTGCGCTCGAGATCGCAGCGACGGACGCGTTGCGCGAGACGTCTACCGTCTAGAGTTGCGGCTAGACGAGCACTTCCCGCAGATGCCCGTTTTCGACGTCGTAGACGAACCCGCGCACGTGGTCGCGATGGGGGAGATACTTGTGTCCGCGTACGCGCAAAATCGCTTGCCGTACGGCCTCGTTGATGTCGCTGAACGCGCCGAAGGGGTACGGTGGTTCGTCGCCCGTCTCGGCCACGATCTCCGCGCGAAATGCCGATTCGTCGACGCCGTGCAGACCGCAATCGGTGTGATGCATCAAGATCACTTCGCGCGTCTGGAGGATCCGCTGCGAGAGGACAAGCGAGCGCAACACATCATCGGTCACAAGGCCGCCGGCATTCCGCAAAATATGCGCTTCGCCTGAGTCCAAACCGAAGACGCGGAAGTTGTCGATGCGCGAGTCCATGCACGTGACGACGGTGACGTGTTTGGACGGAATAACGGCCCGTTGTCCCTCGAAATCTGCTTCGTGCGTGACGGCCACTTCGAGAAGTTCATCAATCGCAGACTTCACAACCGACAGTTTCGCTTGAGTCTGCGCGGCACCCCGCTTTATGCAACCGCGCGGACAATGCGGTAGAGCGCTGCGACCGGATCGGGTGACCTGCGGCGATCCGCGGATGATCGATGTCATCGGCAGTGCAACGCGATCACCGCGACAACTTCACTCTTCGTGAGTTCGCAGGATGAGCGATCGAGTGCGGCACGGGCCGCTCCCCGCCGGCGGCGGGCACGGACCCTCGTGTGGCCGAGAACGGCTACGGTTGGTTGGGTTTCGGTTCTACGGTTATAGTTATCGGCGAGCGCTCGGCGAGAGATTCGATGCGACGTCGCGATAGAGGTGACGCATCGCGTCCATCAATAGTGAGCCGACGCGGAACATGCCGTCGCCCGAGAGGCGTAGGGCCGTCCATGGTGTCGACCCGTGCCGTTGGACGAGGAGATAGGTGTCCGAGCCAACGGCGTAGATCGCAAATTGGTCGGATTCTGCAATCGGCTCCAGCCCGTCGATGGCCGAGCGGTCCAGTGAATCGAGGAAATCCATTGCATGCCTTCTGTCCGGATAACTGGACGCGCAAGCCGTTCGGGAGCGGTATCGCAGCTGCCGCTCTGGTTACCGGCAGACCGGAGAGCCGAGCGAGCGGCTCTCCGGTGTCGAAGGCTTAGTGGCCGCGGTCGTCGCCCAGCGCGGCTACGATTTCAGCACGGGCTTGCTGGAGATCGGCGATCGCCTTGACGCGATGGCCGCCATAGTCGCTTTGGTCGCGCTGCAGTTGGTCGATCAAGCCTTCGAGTCGCCGACGCACACCACGCAGATTGCGGTCGCTCGGGCCGTTTGGTCGAACCTGGTTGATCATCTGTGCTGAGGCGGGCGTGGGGTGGGTAGCTGAAACGGCGGTTGCGCAGCCGATCCCAGTAATTACGCCCGCGAGGGCGAGCATGCGGATGTTCATCGATATTCCTCCGGTAGTGAATGATAGCGGAATGTGATGGTAACGCATTGCACTGAAACGGTGTAGCGCCTCTCATCCAAACTTTATCAATGCTGGATCGGATCATCGATTGCGTTCTGTCGACCGCCGGCCGTCGCGCCACGGCGAGGAGCTCCTCGCCGACGCAAACGGCTTGTGGAAGCGACGTGTCGAGCGGGCGTCGTAGCTGCACGTGCAATTGCGCCGGAAGAGCGACTACGGGCAAATCGTGCACGTCGATCGGGAAACCGAATTCGCTCGGCAGATTGCCGCTCCATTCGGTCCACGGATGGCCGCCGTCGGTGGAGCGGAAGAGCGCGGCGTCTTGGCCGCCCGACCGACGTGAGGACAAACGCGCCTTCGCGCGTCCCAACCAGAATGTGAATTCCAGCTATCGTAAGTCCGGCGGTGAAGCCACTTTTCGATCCGAATCCCCAGCGCCCGCTTCATCCGATTGGAATTTGGCCTTTCCGGCTATGGAGAACTATGCAGAAGCCTGGTTTCGTCTGCGTTCGCGGTGCGCGCGAGCACAATCTCAAGAACGTCGACCTCGAAGTGCCGCGCGAGGCGCTGGTCGTTTTTACGGGCGTCTCCGGTTCGGGAAAATCGTCGCTTGCCTTTAGCACCCTCTATGCCGAAGCGCAGCGGCGATACTTAGAATCCGTCTCGCCGTATGCGCGACGGCTCTTCCATCAAATGGCCGTCCCGGACGTCGATGAAATCGACGGATTGCCGCCAGCCGTCGCACTCCAGCAACAACGCGGTTCACCGACGACTCGCTCCTCCGTCGGCAGCGTCACCACACTCGCCAATCTCTTGCGCATGTTGTACTCTCGCGCCGGGACCTATCCGTCCAAACAGCCGCATCTCGCGGCGGAGGCATTTTCGCCGAACACGCCCGAGGGTGCGTGCCCGCGCTGCCACGGTCTCGGACGCATCTATGACGTAACGGAACGCTCGATGGTCCCCGATCCGTCGCTCACGATTCGGGAGCGCGCGATTGCAGCGTGGCCGACCGCGTGGCACGGACAGAATCTGCGCGATATCGCCGTAACGCTCGGTTACGATGTCGATCGGCCGTGGGGCGAGTTGCCGAAAAAAGATCGCGATTGGCTGCTCTTTACAGGTGACGCGCCCACGGTTCCGGTCTACGCGGGCTATACGCCGCAGGAAACGCGGCGCGCGCTCAAACGAAAAGAAGAGCCGAGCTATATGGGCACCTTCATAAGTGCCAAACGCCATGTGCTTCAGACTTTCGCCAATACGCAAAGCCCGCTGATGAAAAAGCGCGTCTCGCAGTTCCTCATCAACGACGACTGCCCGCTCTGCCACGGCAAACGCCTGCGACGCGAATCGCTGTCAGTGAGGTTCGCGCAATTGGATTTCGCCGAGATGGTGCGCCTGCCGCTCGCGCGACTCGCTGAATTGCTACAACCGTATGCGGACGAATCCGACGCCGAGCACGCGCAGCGCGCCCGCGACCATCCCGAACTCGCGCTGGTCGTGCAGCGAATCGCAAGCGATCTTGTGGCGCGTCTTGCGGTCGTTGCGGATTTAGGGCTTGGCTATCTCACAATCGAGCGCAGTACGCCGACGCTCTCGCCGGGTGAATTGCAGCGTTTACGGCTCGCGACGCAAGTGCGCTCGAATCTTTTCGGCGTCGTGTACGTGCTCGACGAGCCCTCGGCCGGATTACATCCGGCAGACACGGAGGCGCTGCTGCGCGCACTCGGCCGGCTCAAAGCCTCGGGCAATTCGCTCTTCGTCGTCGAACACGAACTCGATGTGATCCGGCACGCCGACTGGATCGTCGACGTCGGCCCGGCAGCGGGCGAACATGGCGGCACGGTCCTCTATAGCGGCCCACCGGCGGGTCTGGCCCGTGTCGATGAATCCATGACACGCGCGCATCTCTTCGATCGAAAGCCGTTCGCGCTCACGTCATCGCGCCTGCCAACCGGGTCGCTGCGCCTCGTCGGCATCACGCGCAACAATCTGCATGGACTCGACGTCGTATTTCCGCTCGGCGTATTTACTACGGTGACCGGCGTGTCCGGCTCGGGCAAGTCGAGCCTCGTCAGTCAGGCACTCGTCGAACTCGTCGCCGAAAACCTGGGGTCGCATATCGACGACCTGGACGATGAAGGTGAGGCACTTGAGCGCGCGCCGCTGGTTCGCACGGGTGGCACGATCGCCGGCGGCATGGAACGGATCAAGCGGCTCGTGCGCGTCGATCAGAAACCGATCGGCCGCACGCCGCGTTCGAATCTTGCCACGTACACCGGACTTTTCGACGGCGTACGCAAGCTCTTCGCCGCGACACAACGAGCCCGATCGCGGAAGTTCGACGCGGGCCGCTTTTCGTTCAACGTCGCCAAAGGACGCTGCGCGACGTGCGCCGGCGAAGGTTTCGTTATGGTCGAGCTGTTGTTTCTCGCCAGCGTCTACGCGCCGTGCCCGACCTGCCACGGAAGCCGCTACAACGATGAGACGCTCACGATCAAATTTTGCGGGAAATCCATCGCCGACGTGCTCGCCCTCACGGTCGATGAGGCCGCCGATTTCTTCGCCGGTGAACCGCAGGTCGCGCGTCCGCTACGCGTTCTGCGCGACGTGGGCCTGGGGTATTTGCGTTTGGGACAGCCGGCAACGGAACTCTCCGGCGGCGAAGCGCAGCGGATCAAACTTGCAACGGAGTTGCAGCGCACGCAGCGCGGCGAGACGCTCTACGTACTCGACGAACCCACGACCGGATTGCATCCCGCCGATGTCGAGCGACTGATGGTGCAACTCGATGGGCTCGTCGATGCGGGCAACACGGTGATCGTCATCGAGCACGATATGCGCGTCGTCGCCGGAAGCGACTGGGTGATCGATATCGGTCCGGGCGCGGGCGCGGCAGGTGGCGCGATCGTCGCCCAGGGAGCGCCGCGGGACGTCGCTTGCGTTTCGGCCAGCCGCACGGCCCCGTATCTCGCGCGTTTTCTTGCCGGGAAGTAAGCCGCTCGAGGTGCAAAACATAACGCATGAGCACGGCTTTTCCGGCGTACAGCACGCCGCTCACGGGCGCGTACTGCTTTACGCCCTCGGTTCACGCGTTGCACGATTTCGCGCAGTCGGACGACGAGTGATGCGCAAAGTCAACTCGGAGGCGCTCGATGAGCTTACCTGGTCATCTCCGAGCGGCAAATTTGCCGGCGCGGGCAAACAGATTTCCGGGGCGCTCGGGCGGAAACCCAGTCGACCGATCTGCTCGAACGTCACCCCGTCGATGTCGAAATATTGCGCGTTCCACTCGGGAAAATGCCGTATCCGTTCCATTCGCACGGCATGCAGTGGGAGTTTTATTACGTCATCTCCGATAGCGGCTGCATGCGCGACGATAGCGGTTCGGAACGAATCGTCGCGGGCGATGCGTTGCTGTTTCAACCCGGTGAAGCACACCAACTCATCAACGATTGCGATGTCGATTTGATCGTGCACGTCGTTGCGGATAATCCGCTGGGCGAATCGGCGCATTTTCCCGACAGCAACAAATATGTGCTCGAGTCGCCCAAACGCGTAATGATCCGCGGCGACCATCTTTCGTACTACGACGGCGAGGACGGCTAGCGGTGGAAACCTACTTTTACGAGACGCGCCTGGGACACGGACTTGCGCACGACCCATTCAAAGCGATCCTCGCGCCGCGTCCGATCGGTTGGGTCTCCACGGTTGACGTCGACGGATTGGTCAATCTTGCGCCGTACAGTTTTTTCAACGGGTTCAATTCGAGTCCGCCGATCGTCGGCTTTAGCAGCGAAGGTCGCAAAGACAGCGTCTCCAACGCCGAGGCGACCGGCGAATTTGTTTGCAACATGGTCACGCGCGATCTTGCCGAGTTGATGAATGCTACCTCTGCCAACGTTTCGCACGATATCAACGAGATGGCGCTCGTGGGCCTTGAGCCTGCGGCATCGACGCTCGTGAAACCGCCGCGGGTCGCGCGGGCCGCGGCTGCATTCGAATGCAAAGTCGTCCAGATTCTTCCGCTCCACGATCTGGCGGGTGATGCGCTCGAATCGTATCTCGTGCTCGGCCAAGTCGTCGGTGTCCACATCAATCCGGCGTTCCTCATCGACGGCCGATTCGACACGGCCGCCGCGCGGCCGATCGCGCGCTGCGGTTATCGCGGCGACTACGCGGAGGTCACCGGACTCTTCGAGATGATCCGGCCGAGTTAGCCGGCGACGGGCTTTTTCACGGCCTCTCGCAAAAGAATGTACACTATGTTGTCAGGAGTTTGTCATGCAGCGTTGTTCGTTTCTCACCGCAGCAAGCGCGCTTGCAGTTACCGTGGTGTCCCTTCCTTCCTTTGTCGAGGCCGCCGTGGAGAGTACTAGCTCGCCGCTGCTCGCGCCGTGGACCGGACCGCACGGCGGGGTTCCGCCGTTCGACCGCGTCAAGGTCGAAGACTTCAAAGCCGCGCTGCTGGCCGCCATGGACGTGCACCGCACTGAGACCGCGCGCATTGCAGCGAGCACGGCGGCGCCGACCTTCGAGAATACTGTGCTGGCGCTTGAAACATCGGGCCGCGAACTCGCGCGCGTCGGCACGCTCTTCGGTACATTTACGAGCACGATGAACCGCGGTTCGATGCGCAAGCTGCAAGTCGAGATGACGCCGATCCTCGCCGCGTTCTCCGACGAACAAATTCAAAACAGCACCGTGTTCGCCCGCATCAAGGCGGTCTACGACGCGCGTGCGACCAGCGGCCTCTCGCCGGAGGCCCAGCGCCTCACTGACGTCGTCTACACGCATTACGTGAGCGAGGGCGCCGCGCTCGACGCGCCGCGCAAGAAGCAGCTCGCCGCGATCAACCAGAAACTAGCCTCGCTCTACACGCAGTTCTCGCAAAACGAACTTGCAGATGAGGAGTCGGGCGTGTTGGTGCTCGACCGTAAGAGCGACCTTGCGGGACTCTCGGATCAGCTCGAAGCCGGCGCCGCGCAGGCGGCCGGCGAACACGGTCACGCGGGCAAGTGGGTCATTACGAACACGCGCTCGTCGATGGAGCCGTTCCTCACGTACGCGAGCCATCGCGATTTGCGCGAGCGCGGCTGGCGCATGTGGATCTCGCGCGGCGACAATAACGACGCGCACGACAACAAGGCCGCGATCACCAGCATCTTGCAGCTACGCGCGCAGAAGGCGCAACTGCTCGGGTTTCCGACCTACGCGCATTGGAGTACGTCGACCAACATGGCGAAGACGCCGGATGCGGCGATGGCGCTCATGATGCGCGTGTTGCCGGCGGCCGTCGCCCGCGCGCGCGAAGAGGTCGCCGATATGCAGGCGATCGTCGTCGCCGAAGGCGGTACGTTCAAAATCGCGCCGTGGGACTATCGTTTCTACGCTGAAAAAGTCCGCAAAGCCAAATACGATCTCGATCAGAACGAGGTCAAGCAATACCTGGCACTCGACAACGTGCGCAAAGGCATGTTCTGGACGGCCGGACAGCTCTACGGGTTTGAGTTCGTCCCCGTGACGGACGTGCCGGTGTACCAACCCGATATGACTGTCTACGACGTGCGCCGCGGCGGCGAACATGTCGGCTTGTGGTATTTCGATCCGTACGCACGCGAAGGCAAGAATTCCGGCGCGTGGATGTCGGAGTACCGCACCCAAGAGCGCGCCACGGGAGCGGTCACGCCGATCGTCTCGAACAACTCCAACTTCATCAAAGCCGCGCCCGGTCAGCCGGTCCTCATCTCGTGGAGCGATGCGGTCACGATGTTCCACGAATTCGGCCACGCGTTGCACGGGCTCAATTCGAGCGTCACGTATCCGACGCTCGCCGGGACGGCCGTCGCACGCGACTTCGTCGAGTTCCCAAGCCAGCTCAACGAACGCTGGTTGCCCACACGCGAGGTGCTCGACCGCTTCGCGCTCCATCACGAGACCGGCAAGCCGATGCCGCCCGAATTGATCGCCAAAATCGCGAAGGCGCGCACGTTCAATCAAGGGTTCGGCACGGTCGAGTACTTGAGTTCCGCGCTGTACGATATGAAGATCCATCTCGCAGCCACGGGGCAGGCGATCGACCCCGCCGCCTTCGAGAAATCGGCAATGGCGGAACTCGAGATGCCGAGTGAGATCGTGATGCGTCATCGCCCGACGCACTTCGGGCACATCTTCGCGGGCGAAGGCTACGCGGCGGGCTACTACGATTACATCTGGGCCGATACGCTTACGGCGGATGCATACGAAGCGTTCACGGAAGCGGGCGGCCCGTGGGACAAGATGGTTGCCAAGCGATTACACGACTCGATCATGAGCGTCGGTAACACGATCACCGCGCAGGAAGCATTCCATCGTTTCCGCGGCCGCGACGTCAACCCCGAGGCTCTGATGCGCGATCGCGGTTTTCCGGTAACCGCCTAGGTACGACGCTCGTCGATCGCGCCGAGGAACGCATCGTAGAGCGTCTTCGCGCTCGTCGGCAGCGTGCGATAGTAGTACGTCGCGGAGATCATCGGCATGTCACGCGCGGGGACGACCTCGCGAGCTTCGCGAGCGAATGCCGCCAGTGCCGCTGCGACGGGCTTTTCCGTGCCGTCGCTGCGGATGATGCCAAATGACGTTTCGTGCGTCGCTCGATCGAACGGCGGGTCGCCGTGCAGTGCCGTATCGTAGTCGGCCCAGCACCAGTAGTAGGCTCCCAGCCGTCCATCGGCGTGAAGGCGGTCGAGCACGCTCGTGCAGTACGCCGCATTCTCGGCTTCGGTCAGACACGCATACGTTGCGAAGAGCGTATCGTCCGGTGAGATCGTCGGCGTCGGGGGTTCGTCGGGCAATGCGACGCGTTCGAATGGTGAGAGTCTGTTCGGCGGACACGTCGGATTGCCGAACTCGGTGAAGAGCAGCGGCTTGAACGAGAACGATTGCGCGAGCAGCGAGAGAAACGGAACTACCTCGGGATCGAGCCGGTTGCGCGCGAAGGCACTATACACGCTGTAACCGTGCATGGTCGCAAACGCGTACGGCGCGCAGAGCGAGGCGAAGCGAATGTTTCGGTCGCGCGTGAGGTCCTCGCCGTGCGTTCCGGCGGTGACCGGCAGCGATGATGTCTCGCGCAGCGCCGTGGTAAGCCGCCTGCTCCACTCCGCCGCAGCGAACTCCGATGTAGGCTCGCGCAAGTTGCTAAACTCGTTGCCCAGATCCCACGCGACGATCGCGGGATGTGCGCGCAACCGTTCGCCGACGGTGCGCGCGAACAGCACTTGCGCGTCGAGCAGCTCGCCGGTATAGAAATCACCGATGCCGTGCGGCGATTCGCCGTCGCGCGTGATCGTTCGAAAGCGACCGTGCGTCGTCGAGCGATCGAGCGTCCACGCGGGAAGCCAGTTGACGCCGCTCATGTGTCCGCAGAAGAGCGTCGGCATCACGCGCAGCCCGGCGTCGTACGCGATCGTAACGACGCTCTCCAGCCGGTCGAGCATCGTTGTGTCCATCGTGTCGATCGCGGGTTGAAAATCATGCCAGCGCAGGAAGAACCGGACCGTATCGAGTCCGAGTCCTGCGATACGGGCGAAATCTTCGCGAATCTCGCCCGCATCGAATTGCTGCCACATCGCCATCGCGCTGCGGCTGGGCCAGTAATTCACGCCGAGGGAAAAACGCATGCGCGTTTATCCGGCCGGACGCGTGGGCGTGGGCAAATCGTGCACCTTCCGGTGCCAGCCGGGGATCAACAAAATCTTCTTTGGCATACCCCAATGTTACCCAAAAATAAGGAAGCCAGGGCGTGCTAAAAAATGGCGGCCGCCCGGCGGCCATTTGCTTTTAGTTGGGGTCAAGAATCTAGAACAGATTCCAGAGGTACTGGTTGTAGACTTCGTGGTGATACTGGACTTCTTGTGCTTTCACGAAGGTGCCGAGCAGGCGCGGGCACCGGTCGGCGCTGGCCTGTTTGAGGTCGGCGTAGCGTTCTTTCACGTCCGCACCGAGCAGTTTTGCCGTCCACTCCGATGCGCGGAAGTCGTCGAGCGCCGTATAGATGTTGTCGGGAAGATAGCGTTCGGCTTGGCGCAGATTTTTGATCTTGCTGACCGTGCCTTCGAGTCCGGTTTGGAACACGGCGAGCATGACCATGTACGGGTTCGCATCGGGGGCAACCGAGCGGACTTCGACGCGCGCGGAGCGTTCGTTTCCGATCGGGATGCGGATCATCGAACCGCGATCGACCGCCGAGGCTTTGATTTGGTTTGGCGCCTCGAAGTGCGGGTCGAGACGGCGATATGAATTCACGCTGGCATTGAGCATCAGGCAGATGTCGTTGCCCGCCGTGAGAATTTTATCGATGAAGCCCCACGCCATCGCGCTGACTTTGTCTTCGCCTTTAGGATCCCAGAACAGGTTCTTGCCGTGCTTGGAAATCGAGACGTTGGTGTGCATGCCGCTGCCATTGACGCCGACGACGGGCTTGGGTAGAAAGCTGACCGACACCCCCTGCGTCGTTGCGACCTGGCGGCAGATCAACTTGTAGAGCTGAATCTGATCGGCGGCCATCAGCACTTCGCCATAGCCGTAGTTGATCTCGAACTGCGAGGGAGCGACTTCGGGATGATCTTTCTCATTCTCGAAGCCCATCGCGCGCTGCACTTCGGCGACGGTGTCGATGAAGAGCCGCAGTTTGTCGCCGGGAAGCGAGTGATAGTAGCCGCCGGTATTGACGTACTCGAACTTGCCGGTTTCGTGATAGCGGCGCTCGGCGTCGAGGCCTTCAAAAACGAAGCCTTCGATTTCGTTTGCGGCGTTAAGCGTGTAGCCGTTTCTGTCGAACTGATCTTTCGAGAGCTTCTTAAGCTTGCCGCGGATGTCGCCGGGGAAGATCGAGCCGTCGCGATCGAGGACCTCGCCGAACACCATAACTTTGCCGCCGCCAAAGATGTCGCCGGGAGCCCAATAGAACGCACTCCAGTCGAGCGCCAAGCGCAGATCGCTCTCGCGCTGCGGCGTGAATCCGCGGATGGACGACCCGTCAAAGGTGAGGTTGTCGGCTGACTTGAGCAAGAACTTCTTGTCGTAATCCAGCATGTGCAGCCGACCTTCGAGGTCGGTAAAAAGCACCGTGACCGCTTTGATGCGCGGCTCGCCGGCCAGATACTTCATCCGCTTCTCGGCGATCTTCGCCTCGGGAACGCGGTTCTTGCGGTCGTCTTTTGCCGCAAGATTAAGCTCTTCGAGCTCGGTGTACGAAAGCATGAGAAAATCGCGCAGTTCATTAGCCATGAGTCCGAGATTAGGAGAGCGGTGCCTGAGTCCTCGGGCCATTTGGAGCATTGTCGGGTCGGCCCGTGTTGCAAGCGGGAGCACGGAACAGCGGCGCCCGGCCCCGAATGCTCGGATGGATATGCGTCAATCGATCGTCCGTTTTGCCTTGGCCCTCGCCGTGTGCGGCGGCCTGGCCGCCGCCCACACCCACGGCCCGGCCCGGGCCGATGCGGAACTCGCCGCACCGTTCGATCCCGCGCAAATGGACGCGAGCGTCAATGCCTGCAAAGATTTCTTCGGCTACGCGACCGGCACGTGGCGCAAAAATCATCCCATTCCCGCGGCGTACACCGAATACGGTTACATCGAACAGCTGGTGGATACGACCCGCGGCATCGTTCGCGAGACACTTGAGGCCGCAGCCAAAGAGCCCGGTGATACGGGTAGCGAGACGCAGAAGATCGGCGGCCTCTACGGGTCGTGCATGGATACCGCGACCATCGAGCGCGCTGGGCTGGGTCCGGTGGCGCCCGAACTCGCGCGGATCGACGCCTTGAGCGCGCGCGCACAGATCGGGACGGAACTCGCGCGCTTGCACACGATCGGCGTCGATGCGGGCTTTGCGATTTCGCCGACGCAAGATTTCAAAGATAGTCGCCGCGTCATCGCGGAAGTCGATCAAGCCGGGATCGGTTTACCCGAACGCGATTACTATCTGCGCGCCGACGCGGATTCGCGCAACCTGCGCGCCCAGTACGTCGCCCATATCGCGAAAACGCTCGCGCTTGCGGGCGACGGCGCTGCGGCAAGCGCCGCCGCCGCCGTCATGGTGTTCGAAACGCAACTCGCGCGCGGTTCGAAACCCGCGGCCGATTTGCGCTTGCCCGAAGCCGTGTACCACCCGATGCTCGTCGGACCTCTTGTCGCACTCACGCCGCATCTTGCGCTGCGTTCGTATCTCGCTGCTGCCGGCATCCCCTCGGGTGCTTCGTTCAACGTCGCCGAACCGACGTTCGTGCGCACGTTCGATCGCGCCGTCGCGACCGCTCCGCTCGCGCAGTGGCGTGCCTACCTGCGCTGGCGTTTGCTCGATGCGACCTCCACCGTACTGCCCAAAGCATTCGAAGACGAGAACTTCGCATTCAACGGAAAGATTTTAGGCGGCGCAAAAGAGCAACTGCCGCGTTGGAAGCGCTGCGTGAACCTCACGAGCCTGTTGCTCGGCGAAGCGGTCGGAAAAGCCTACGTCGCCAAGACGTTTCCACCCGAGGCAAAACAGCGCGCGCTCGACATGACGGTGCGCATCCGTGCGGCCTACCGGGCGCAGATGGCCTCGCTCTCCTGGATGACGCCCGCAACGAAGCGCGTCGCGATCGCCAAGCTCGACGCGATGGGCCTCAAAGTCGGTTATCCCGATCGCTGGCGCAGTTATGCGGCGTATTCGGTCGAACCCGCGGCACTCTTTGCTAATGTCGAGCGCGGTCGCACCTTCGAACGCGCATATGAACTCGCGCAGATCGGAAAACCGCTGAACAAAACGATCTGGAACATGACCCCGCAGACGGTCAATGCGTATAACGATACGCAGCGCAACGAAATCGTGCTCCCGGCCGCGCAACTGCAGCGACCGTTCTTCGATGCCGCCGCACCCGATCCGGATAATCTCGGGGCGACCGGTGCCGGCACCGTCGGTCATGAGATGACGCACGGGTTCGACGATCAAGGCCATAAGTTCGATCGCAACGGCAACCTCACCAACTGGTGGACCGCAAAAGATCTCACGCAATTCACGGCGCGTGCGAACTGCGTGATCAAACAGTTCGACAACACCGTGGCCGTCGGCACGACGCACTATCAGGGCCGCCTCGTCTCGGGCGAAGCGATCGCGGATCTCGGCGGCGTCGTCATCGGCTATCGCGCGCTCGAAACGTCGCTTGCCGGCAAGCCGCACGAAAAAATCGACGGCTTCACGCCCGAACAGCGCTATTTTCTTGCCTACGGGCAGTCGTGGACGGAATCGGTTCGCCCCGAGGCCGCCAAGCGACAGGCGCTGACCGATCCGCATCCGATTCCGCGCGATCGTATCAACGTTACCCTCACCGACGTGCCCGAATGGTACGCGGCGTTCAACTGCCCCAAGCCGCCGAAGACGTGCTCCGTCTGGTAAGGGCGTGAAGCTGGATATGCAGTGGTGCGACGTTGCCTTCGCGCACTGGCGCATCGATCCGGCGCAAATCGAACCCGCACTCCCACCGGGTCTGATACTCGATACCTTCGACGGCTCGGCGTGGCTTTCGGTCGTCCCGTTTCGCATGACGGGCGTCCATCCCGTGGGGACGCCCGTCATGCCGGGTTTTGCCGACGTGCGCGAGATCAATCTTCGGACCTACGTTCGCGTCGGCGACCGGCGGGCTGTGTACTTCTTTAGTTTGGATGCTGCAAGTTGGCTTGCTGTTCGTGCGGCACGCGTGATGACCGGCTTACCGTACTTCGATGCGGCAATCGAAATGTCCGAATCCGATGGTGTCTTTACGTACCAGAGTCGGCGCACGCATCGCGGTGAGCCGCACGTGCGGTTTCGGGCGACGTACCGGCCGCTGCGCGACGCAATTCTCGTGCCGTCGAATTCGCTCGTTGCATTCTTGCACGAGCGCTATCACTTCTTCATCGAACGCCACGGTCGCATCGTTCGAGGCGACATCAAACATGCTCCCTGGCAACTTCAGTCGCTCGCGTTCGAGATCGAAACGAACACGCTGGCCGAACCGCTTGGCATTACACTGACGCCAACGCCGGATTTCGCCGCATTCTCGCGCGGTATGGCCGTTCGCGCGATCCGCTGAAGATAAAAAGCCGACTCGTTCGGAGTCGGCTTTTTATAGGTCGATCGAACGACTACGTTTTCTTGACGGCGCCCATCGCGGCAAAGCACCCGATCGCGGCGAGCACGGCGCCACCAACCAACAGCCAGGTCCAGACCGGAAATACGCTCGAGGTATCCATTCGGCTATTCTCAACTTACGCGAGCCGTCGTGCAGCCGGAGTGCGAGCACGGCCCGGTAGGCTCGCTCCCCGTGCCGTCTCAATCAGACGGCGAATGTTGAAGCGTTCCCGATTGGAAGGCCGCTCCCTCGCGGACCCTCATCCGCGCGACGGCTATCCGCGTCACATCGTCTGCCGGCGTGTAAAACTGCACGAGATGCATCCCGGATTCGGGCGTCGCAAGCGTCGACTGCAGAAAACGCATCGGTTCGCCCTCGGCGCGGCCGATGACGAGCGGCAGTTGCGGCTCGTGCATCCAATCGGTGACGCCGTCATCGGCGGCCCAGTGGCGCTGGAACTCGACATTGCTGCGCAGTTCGTCGATTAGTGCTTTGACGAGCTCGGGTTCGCGCGCGAACTGCCACCGTAAGGCCGAACACGCGCGCCGCGCCGCGCCGTCCCAATCGGGCCAGAGAATTTGGCGTGAGGGATCGTTGAAAATGCGCCAGACGCCGTTGCGTTTCCACGTCGAACTCGACGCCGAGTAATCGAAGAGCGTGCCGAAGAGTCGGTTCCACGCAAGGGCATCGCGACGTCGATTCCACACGACGGCCGGCGTCGTGCTCAGATCTTCGAGGACCGCGATTATTCCGGCCGATGGCGGTGCCGCGAGCGGATCGAGCGGCTCGAGGACGACGCGCGCGAGGGCCGCGAGGTGCTGGCGCTCGCGCACGCTCAGCTGCAGCGCGCGGGCGACGTCGGCGACGGCCTTGGCCGAGATCGAGTCGTTCTTGCCGGTCTCGAAGAGGGTGTACCAGTTGACGCTCATCCCCGCGATCGCCGCGACTTCTTCGCGCCGCAGACCCGGCGTGCGGCGGCGGCCGTGCCTCGCCGGCAATCCGACCTCATTGGGCTGCAATCGGGCGCGACGGCTCCTCAAAAATGCGGTAAGCTCTTGCCGGCGCTCGTCGTCGTGAGTGAACTCCACGAATTTGATTTCGCGATACCGCTAGCCTCCCACTGCCACTTGTACCGTTAGAGCGTGCTGGCCCGCTTCTGGCATCACCTGTACGCTTTGGCGGTGCGTCAAGATCAATTCGACGTAATCGTGATCGGTGGCGGGGCCGCCGGTGTCGGTGCGGCGATTGGGGCCCGACAAACCGGAGCCCACGTTCTGTTAGTCGAGACCGGCGGCTGCCTCGGTGGTGTTGCCACGATGAAGAACGTGCTCACGTACTGCGGACTCTACACCTGCGGGGAAGCGCCGCGACAGGCGGTCTTCGGCGTGGCCGAATCCGTGCTCGCGGAACTGCGCGCGATGAGCGCGCTCTCCGAGCCGACGCGCTTTCGCGGCGTCATCGTGCTTTTCGATCCGGAAGCGGCGAAGGTGGCGTTCGACCGTGTCTGCGCGGCGGCAAACGTCGAGGTACTGCTGCACACGACCATGATCTCTGCGTCGCGTAGCGGCGATCGGATGACGAGCGTCGTCGTGCACGATCGGAACGGACCGCGCGAACTGACGGCTTCCACCTTCGTCGATGCGAGCGGCGATTGCGATCTGGCACATTTCGGCGGCGCATCGACGCGCTACGGCAACCACGGCTTCATCAACATCGGCACGCTCGCGATCCGCATCGGCGGGGTGGATCCTGCGGTCCCGGTGGGACTGGAGGCTTGGTCCCACGCGATCCGCGCGGCGAAAGCGTGCGGTGTCACGCCGCTCGCGAGCGAGACCGGATTTCTCGGTCGCGTCCCGCTCTCGAACGACATCGTGGCGCTGGTCATCGACGAATCCTACGACGCGCGCGACGGTGCTAGCCTCTCGCACGCCGAGCGTCACGGTCGCGAACAAGCATGGGCGTATCTTGCGGCGATCAAAGCGCTTCCGGGCTATGAGGGCGCCTATCTTGCCGCAACCGGCCCCGAGATCGGGACGCGCGAGTCGCGCCACATCAACGCACGCTATCAAATCACGCGCGACGACGTCGCGAGCGGTGCACGTTTCGATGATGGCGTGGCACTCGGTACGTGGCCAATGGAATACCATCCCGAAGTCGCCGCGGGCAGCACGTGGTATACGATTCGTAATGGTGAATCATACGATATCCCGCTGCGCAGTCTGCAGAGTCGTGATACCGACAACCTCTACGCTGCGGGCCGCACGGCCGACGGCGACCAATACGCGGGTGCGTCGCTGCGCGTCATGGGTACGGCGTTCGCCACGGGGCAAGCCGCCGGTGTCGCCGCCGCAGAACAAGCGCGCGCCGGCAGCGTCACGGCGAAACGCGTGCGCGACGAACTCGAACGCCAGGGCGCACTGCTCGCGCTTTAATCTGCTCTAGTCGCCGACCCGCACGTCGCGGATTCTTTTTCGAGCAGACGTGCGGCGATGCAACTGTGAACGGCACCGCCGGATCCGGCTCCGTTTAGCCCTTGGGTGAGAGATCGATCGCGGCGTCGATTGCGGCGATGAGCGATCGTTCGTCCGCGACGCCGGTTCCGGCGATATCGAAGGCGGTGCCGTGATCGACGCTCGTGCGCACGTACGGGAGGCCGACCGTGATATTGACGCCGGCTTCGAGGCCGAGGACTTTGATCGGTCCGTGACCTTGGTCGTGATACATCGCGACGACGATGTCGAAATCGCCGCGGCGTGCGCGAAAGAAGAGCGTATCGGCGGGGAGCGGTCCCGCAACGTCGATGCCGTCGGCCCGCGCGCGCTCGAGCGCGGGGACGATCTTCTCGGCCTCTTCGCCGTGACCGAAGAGTCCATTCTCACCGGCATGCGGATTGATGCCGCACACCGCGATGCGCGGCTTTGCGATCCCGGCGCGGCGTAACGTTTCATCCGCGAGTCGCACGACACGTTCGACGCGTGCGGGTGTGATACGCGCGACGGCGTCGATCAAACCGACGTGCGTCGTCACGTGGATGACGCGCAAGCCGGGCGCCGTCAGCATCATCGCAAAATCGCTCGTACCGCTGAGCTCGGCGAAGATCTCCGTATGCCCCGGAAAAAGATGTCCGCCGGCGTGAAGCGCCTCTTTGTTCAGCGGTGCGGTGCAGACAGCATCGATGGCGCGTGCGCTTGCAAGCGCGTGCGCGGTCTCCAAATACTGATATGCAGCGTGCCCCGCAGCGCTCGAAATCTGTCCGAACGGCAGATCCGCCGGGAGGCTCCCGACGTCGATGCAGTCGAGCGTCTGCGGATCGGCGCCGGATGTCGATGCATCGACGACGACGCGCAGCGCTTGCGGCGATCCGACGATCTTCATTGCGCGAAGCATCCGCTCAGCGCTGCCGATCACGAGCGGCCGAGCGCGCTCGTAGACGTCGCGATGCGCGAGAGCTTTTGCGATGATCTCGGGGCCAACGCCGCTTGCATCACCCATGGTCAAGCCGATTCGCGGAAGCATGGCGTTTAGGTGCGGGCGGCGGATGCAACGATCCTGGCAAGGGCGTCGAGCTCGCCGAATCCGCCGGCCTTCGTGATGATCCGGGCGTCCCGGCCGCGTGCGAGCGAGAGCGGGATGCCCGAGGCGACCTCGCCGATCGGCTGCAGCACCTGGATGCCGAGTGCACGGCAGAGGGCACGCGCCGTCTCACCGCCGGTCGCGAGCAACGTGACGCGCGGATCGTACGGCAGACTTGTGATAAAACCGGACAAGGCGGAGAGCACTGCGGCGTGGTCGACGACACGGACGCGCGGATCGAGCGCAAGCGCGAAAGACGCGCCGCTCGACGAGACGCTCTCGAGTCGCCGCCGAAGCGAGCGCAGACGTTCGTTCTCGATCAGCAAATCGCCGGGCGATACGCGCTCGACGACGACGCCGCCCGATTCGAGTTCGGCGAGCTGCGCGTGCGTGACGGCGTTGGTCGTTCCGGCCACGATGACGATGCCATGCGTCGAGGGCAGAACGGGCGGCACGATGCCGCGCTTGCGCGCGTGTGCCGCGGCGATCCCGGCCGACCCGATCCAGATGCTGCCGGATTGTCGGGCACCCGCATCGAGATCGGCGTCGGTTTCAGCATCGTGCACGCGCACGCGCTCGGACGCCGCGATCGCCTTCCCTATATCGGAATTGCGGATCGGCGCACGCGCGTCGAAGACCGCGCCGACGTGGACGGGCATACCGTCGACGAGCTGCACGCCAGCGCGCGTGATGCGACGCTGGTTGGGAAAGGCCGGCGCTGCGACGGCGTGGGCGTCTGGAAACGCGTCGAGCGCCGCGCGCACGACGCCTGCGATCGGTCCCCGTAGTGTTGAGTCGATTTTGACGAAGAGTTCATCGGGCCGCTCGGGGCGCACGCGCGCTAAGACGGCTGAGACGCGCGCGTACGCTTCATCTTCGCTTCGATGTCGGGTATCGCAATCGACGACGATGACATCGGCGCCGGTGGTTCCGATTTCCGAGTCGTCATACTCGCCGAAAACGTGAACGCGAGTCCCCACCGTTGCAAACGCGGCCCCGGTGTCGCACGCGCCGGTGAGGTCGTCGGCGACGACCACCTGCGGTTTCATCTATCTTCCAATGCGCGCTCTTACGCGCGAACTCTTGCTACTTCCGCTTGCGCAGCAGATTCGCCAAGAGCGAGCCGTCGACGACGACGAGGATGGCGATAGCGATCGTAAAGACCGTCAGGATGACGCGCACGATACCGAAGAGAAAGCCCATGTTCCAAGAGTACCCGTGGCGGGCCGAGGTCTAACACCGCTAGGCGGTCACCGGTGTTCGCTGCGGAGTGCGTTCACTTGCGACGAAGCGGGCGAGATGATAATCACTATCGCCGAGCAGTCGTTCGAGCGTGGTCATACGCTTGAAGTAGTGGCCGATCTTATATTCCTCGGTCATCCCGATTGCGCCGTGTAGTTGGATTGCGTTCTGGCCGATGAACCTGCCCGAGCGCGCGATCTGTATTTTTGCACCTGAGATCGCTCGCGTTCGTCCTTCGCCTCCATCTGCGACCGTCATCGCGGCGACGTACGACATCGAACGAGCGAGTTCGAGTTCCGTGAACATCTCGGCCATGCGATGTTGCAGCGCTTGGAACGATCCGATCGCCACGCCGAACTGCGTCCGGTGCTTCAGGTAGTCGAGGGTGACGTCGTGTAAGACGCTCATGATGCCGACCGCCTCGGCACAAAGCGCTGCCGTCGCGATGTCGAGCGCGTGTTCCAAAATCGGCAGACCGTTTGCGGTAAGATAGTCGATCGCGGTGACGCGCACGTTGTCAAGGCCGACCGCGGCGACGTCGTGTCCGTCTTCGCTTGCGAGCTCGTGAATCTCAACGCCGGGCGCGCTCGCGGGCACGGAGAAGAGTCCGATCTCACCGTCGTGCGTGTCCAAACGCGCGGAGACGATGAGCGACGCAGCGCTGCTCGCGCCGAGCACGCGCACTTTGCTGCCCCCCAGGACATACCCATCGCCTTGACACATCGCGATCGTCGCCACGCGCGCGGGATCGTGTCGCGCGTGCGGTTCTTCGTACGCCACGGCGAAGCGTGCGTTCCCGTCGACGAGCGCTTCGAGCAAGTCGGTCCGCTCGGCAAGACGCAAGATCGAACCCGCGAGGACCACTTGCGCGACATACGGCGCCGTGACGAGGCCTTTGCCGAAGGCCTCCATCAGAATCATCGTTTCGAGCGGACCACCGAACCCGCCGAGATCTTCCGGGGCGCCGAGTGCGAGCCAGCCGAGTTCCGCAAAAGTCGGCCACGGGTCGCCTTTGGGGGGCTCTGCGGTGAAGCGCGTGACGGAATCTTTGATCATGAGCTGCTCGGCGGAGAGTGTGAAGTCCATCGTGCCGTTCCTTAAAGTTTGAGGATGCGTTTGGCGATGATCGTTTTCTGGATTTCGTTCGATCCGGCGTAGATCGAAGTTTTACGATAGTTGAAATACGCGTTCGCCGCGAGTTGGTCGGCGTAGGGACCGGCCGCATCGAGCGCAAGTTCGGTGAGAGCCTGCTGGATCTGCGTGCCTTTAATTTTTAAAATCGATGATTCCGGTCCCGGCCGTGCGCCGGCCGACTCGGCCGCGAGCGTGCGCAGTTCGGTGTACGCGAGCGCGTCGAGTTCGATTTCGACAAGCGCCATCCGGTCGAGAATGCGCTCGTCATCGATGCCGTCTGAGGCGAGACGCTCTTTGAGCTGGACGAGTTGCTGGCGGCAGCGTGCGACACCCGCGGTCCCGGTGCGTTCGTGTTCGAGCAAGAACTTGGCATACGTCCAGCCCGCGCCTTCGTCACCGACACGGTTTTCGATCGGCACGCGTGCATTTTCGAAGATCACTTCGTTGATCTCTTTTCCGCCGTCGATTGTAACGATCGGCCGTACCGTGACGCCGGGCGTTTTCATGTCGACGAGGATGAAGGAGATGCCCTCTTGTTTTTTTGCCTGCTGATTGGTACGTACGAGCACGAAGATCCAATCCGCATACTGAGCGAACGTGATCCATGTCTTCGTGCCGTTCACGACGTAGAGATCGCCGTCGCGTTCCGCCCGCGTATCGAGCGCGGCAAGGTCCGAGCCCGCACCGGTTTCGGAGTAGCCCTGGCACCACCACTCCTCACCGGAGAGAATTTTCGGGAGGTAGCGTGCCCGCTGCGCGTCGTTTCCAAATTCCATGATGATCGGCGCGACCATGACGAGGCCGAAGGGCGGCAATCGAGGCGCCCAACCATACGCGAGTTCTTCGCTGAAAATATGGCGCTGCACGGCGTTCCAACCCGGTCCACCGAATTGACTCGGCCAATTCGGTGCGGCCCAGCCGTGTTTGTAGAGCACCGCGTGCCAACGTGCGAAGTCATCTTTCTCGAGCGACTCGTTAGCTTGCACCTTCGCGCGCACGTCGCCCGGCAGATGTTCGGCGATGAAGCGCCGCGCGTCATCACGGAACGCACGTTCCTCGGGGGTAAAGGCTAAGTCCATCGAGCACCTTCGTTCGAACGGGGGGATCGTACATGTTTTCGATGCAGGGGAAAGTCGCGCTGATCACCGGATCGTCGCGCGGAATCGGACTCGCAATTGCCGAGCGCATGGCGGAGTCCGGCGCAAAGGTCGTCATTTCTAGCCGCAAAGCCGACGCCTGCGCGGCGGCGGCCGAGAAGATCGTTGCAAGCGGCGGCGCGGCGATCGCCCTCGCCGCCAACATCTCCGACAAAGCCGCGCTGCAGGCGCTGGTCGATCGGACGATCGCCGAATGGGGCCGTATCGACACGCTCGTGTGTAACGCGGCCGTGAACCCGCACTTCGGACCGCTTGCGACGATAACCGACGAGGCGTTCGATAAGATCATGGCGAGCAACGTACGCAGCAACCTGTGGCTGTGCAACATGGTGATTCCGCAGATGGCCGCGCGCAAAGACGGCAGCGTGATCATCGTTTCGAGCATCGCCGGCCTCAAAGGCAACGCGATGCTCGGAGCCTACGGCATCTCCAAAGCCGCCGACTTCCAACTCGCGCGCAATCTTGCCGTCGAGTGGGGAGCGAGCAACATTCGCATCAACGCGATCGCGCCGGGGATCATCCGCACCGATTTTGCAAAAGCCCTCTGGGAGAATCCGGCGACGTACGAAAAAGCCGTACGCAGCTATCCGCTCGGGCGGATCGGCGAACCCGACGACGTCGCAGGCGCAGCGATCTTTCTTGCCTCGCGCGCCGGTGCGTTCGTAACGGGGCAGGTACTCGTCGTTGACGGCGGAGTGACGATCGGCGACGTCGATTAGATCGTCCCCTGCGGGACCATCGCGCGTGCTTTTTCGAAGAGCCCCGCAATGCGCTCGCCGAAGTTTGCGAAACGCGTATCTTGCGTCTGTCCACCGAGATAGCGGATGTAAATCTGCGCGAGGATGACGATGGTGCGGAAGAGGTTGAGCATCACGTACCAGTGCAGGTCGCTCACGTCGCGCCCGGTGATCGCCGCGTAACGCTGCGCGGCCTGGGCGCGCGTCGGAAATCCGGGCTCGCGCGTCGGCATTGCGGCAACCGATGCCCAGCTCGGATCGTCGCCTGCCTGCGTCCAATAATCGAGCAGATAGCCGAGGTCGACGAGCGGATCGCCACGCGTGCACATATCCCAATCGAGGATCGCCACCATGCGTGCCGGATCGTCGGAAGCGACGAGTACGTTGTCGAGTTTGTAGTCGTTATGCACGAGCGTCACGTCGCCGGCGTTCGGCAGATTCGCGCGTAGCCAGTCGATAAATGGCTCAGCGTAGTCGTAGTCGCGGTCTTTTGCAACGTGCCAGCGCTTGATCCAGCCCTCGCACTGGCGTGCGATGAATCCCTCGGGTTTGCCCCAGTCGCCGAGTCCGACGCTTGACGGCTCGACGGCGTGAAACTCGGCCAAGCGATCGACGAGCATTTCACCGACCCGCCGACACGTCGCGGGATCGTTAAACTGCGGCGGCATCGCGCGGCGGATGACGATGCCGTTGCGACGTTCCATGACCTGAAATTCGGCGCCGACGATCGCGGGATCGGTACAGAGCAGAAAACTTCGCGGCGCGAGCGGAAAACGTTTGTAGAGCGCGGAGAGGACGTGATGCTCGCGCTTCATGTCGTGCGCGCTCGGGGCGATCGGCCCGAGCGGCGGACGCCGCAGCACGTATTCCGTCTCACCGAAGCGGATCAAGTAGGTGAGGTTTGCATGACCCCCGCCGAATTGACCCAGTGCGAACGGGCCGTCAGTTTGCGGAAGATGCTCGCGCAGATACGGTTCGAGGCGTTCCACGTCGAGCCGTTCGTCGGGACGAACCGCGATGAGTTCGGGATCGTCCATCTTGCTCGTCATGCGATTTCGAAGAGACCCGCTGCGCCCTGTCCGCCGCCGACGCACATCGTGACGACGACGTAGCGCGCACCGCGGCGTTTGCCTTCGATAAGCGCGTGGCCGACGAGTCGTGCGCCGCTCATGCCGTACGGATGGCCGATCGCGATCGCACCGCCGCTAACGTTGAATTTGGCGGGATCGATATCCAGCTTCGTGCGGCAGTAGAGTGCCTGCACGGCGAAGGCTTCGTTGAGCTCCCACAGATCGATGTCGCTTACCCGCAGTCCGTTCCGTTTGAGTAAGAGCGGAACGGCGTCGACCGGGCCGATTCCCATCTCATCGGGTTGCAAGCCGACGACGACGAGCCCGCGATAGATTCCCAGCGGCTGGATGTTGCGGCGCTCCGCTTCTTTTGCCGACATCACGACGCACGCGGATGCACCGTCGGAGAGTTGACTTGCATTTCCCGCCGTGATGAAGTTGCCCGGTCCGCGCACGGGTTCGAGTTTGGCGAGATCCGTAAGCGTCGTCTGCGGCCGGTTGCCTTCATCGCGTTCGAGCCGAACGTCTTCGTACGTGATCGCGCCGGTATTTTTGTCGACGATCGCCTTGCGCGTCGCAAGCGGCACGATTTCGGCATCGAAGCGTCCGGCCGTTTGGGCTTCTGCGATCCGCTGCTGGCTTACGAGTGAGAATTCATCTTGCGCTTCGCGCGAGATGTTGTAACGTTTAGCGACCATTTCGGCCGTATCGATCATCGGCCAATACAGATCGGGTTTGAATTCCGCGACCCAGGGTTCGGTATCGCGAAACGTGTTGCGGTTGTTTTGCACGAGGCTGATCGACTCGACGCCACCGGCGACGATCGGTCCCGTGCGATCGACGATCACGCGTTGCGCGGCCATGCTGATCGTCTGCAACCCAGAGCTGCAGAAGCGATTGACGGTCGTACCTGCGACGTTGACCGGCAGTCCCGCACGAATCGCTGCGACGCGCGCGATGTTGCGTCCGGTCGCGCCTTCGGGATAGCCGCAACCGAGAATGACGTCCTCGATCTCGTGCGGATCGATCCCGCTGCGAACGACGGCATGCTTCACGACGTGACCGGCGAGCGTTCCGCCGTGCGTATCATTGTACGCCCCGCGAAACGCTTTGCCGATCGGCGTGCGTGCCGTCGATACGATTACTGCGTCGTCGCCCAAGCTCGTTCTCCCGTCCACGATCCGAAGGTGCCGCCGCTCGTCGCGAGATGCGCGAGCAGCGGAGCTGGTGTCCAGTATGTGCCGTGCTCCCGCTCGAAGGCCAGCATGTCGTCGTAGATATCACGCAAGCCGACGGAATCCGCGTACCGCAGCGGCCCGCCCCGGAAGGCGGGGAAGCCGTAGCCATACACCCAGACGACGTCGACGTCACCCGAACGCGCGGCGATGCCGTCGGAGAGAATGTTGGCGGCCTCGTTGATGAGCGGGTAGATGCAGCGCTTGCGGATCTCGAGATCCTCAATCGTGCGCCGCTCGATCCCCGCCTCGCGCGAGTTCTTCTCGATCAGGTCCAGCACGAGCGGATCCGGAATCGGCGTTCGATTGCCGTCTTCGTAGCGATAGAATCCCATGCCGGTCTTCTGACCGAAGCGGCCGATCTCGCACATTTCGTCTTCGAGTTTGGAATAACGTCCCGTCGGGGGGCGCTCGGCGTTGCGACGTTTGCGGATCCGCCAACTCACATCGATCCCGGCCAGATCGAACATCGTAAACGGTCCCATCGGAAAGCCGAACGCTTTGATGACGCGATCGACTTGCTGGGGTGTCGCGCCCTCTTCGAGCAGAAAATCCGCTTCGCGTTTATAATGCGCGAGCATCCGATTGCCGATGAAGCCGTCGCAGTTGCCCGATACCACGCCGATTTTCTTCAGCTGTTTTGCCAGCGCTTGCGCGCGCGCGACGGTGCTCGGCGCCGTGTCTTTGCCGCGAACGATCTCGAGCAGTTTCATGACGTTTGCGGGGCTGAAGAAGTGTAAACCGACGACGTCTTGCGGGCGGTTCGTCGCTGCGGCGATCGCATCGACGTCGAGCGTCGAGGTGTTGGTGGCGAGCACCGTCCCGGGCCGCGCAATCGCATCGATCTGCCGGAAGACATCGCGTTTGATGTCCATCTCCTCGAAGACGGCTTCGATGATGAGATCGACGTTTGCCGCGGCAGCGAAGGTCGTTGCGTACGCGATGCGGGTGAGGCGTTCGGTCATCTGCGCCTCGGTGATTTTGCCCTTGCGCGCGGTCGCAGCGTAGTTGCCTTCGATCGTCGTGCGCGCGCGCTCGATCACCTCTGGTTTGAGGTCGACGAGCGTGGTCACGATGCCCCCGTTTGCGAGCGCCATCGCGATTCCGGTCCCCATCGTTCCCGCTCCGAGCACCACGGCCGTTGCGATCGGCGCAAACGACTCTTCGGTGACGGGCTTTGCGGCTTCGCGTTCTGAGAAGAACAGGTGGATGCGCGCTTTGGATTGTTCGGATGCGCGCAGCTCTTCGAAGAGCCGGCGCTCGATTTTGAGACCCTCGGCGAATGGATAATCTAGCGCCGCCTGCACGGCGTCGATCGCCCGGTGCGCGGCAAGGCCGCCGCGTTCTTCGACTTCGACCGCCCGGCGCGCGGCGTTGATCGCCGGCCGGTCGCCTTTGACGGCGAGTAAGTTGCCGATTCGGCGCGGTACGCCCGCAAGCGTCTCGGCGAACGCCACGGCGTTGTCGATGAGGTCGTCGGCCGCGATCCGGTCGATGAGGCCGATGGCAAGCGCGCGCTCCGCCGGAATCGGGTCGCCGCTGATGATCATCTCGAGTGCCGCCTCAACTCCGATGAGCCGCGGCAGGCGCTGCGTGCCGCCCGCACCGGGAAGTAAACCGAGCTTCGTCTCAGGGACGCCAAGTTTCGCGCGCGGTGTCGCGATGCGGTAGTCGCAGCCGAGCGCGAGTTCGAGACCGCCGCCGAGCGCGACGCCGTCGATCGCCGCGATCACGGGTTTGGTCATGGCCTCGATGCGGTCGATCGCGTCGCGCACGCTCGGGCTCGCTAATTGTGGTGATGCGAAACCTTTGATGTCTGCGCCGCCGCTGAAGGTGCCGTTCGACCCGGTCAGCACCACCGCGTTCACCTGCGGGTCGTTCTCGGCATCCGAAAGCTCCGGCAAAAGCGCGCCGACGGATGCGGCGCCGAGAGCGTTTACCGGGGGATTCACGATCGCTATGACGGCGATGGAGCCGTGTTTGGTGAGTCGGGCAAGGGACACCATGATACTTCCAGCTCTCGGATCAGAAAGGGGAACGGCTTCACCAGAACGGAAAAATTCTCTACCGGGCTGGAGCGTGCATGCATCTTTTTTTTCAGGAACTGTTGAACGGCCTTGTCGTCGGCAGTATCTATGCGCTCGTTTCGCTGGGGCTGGCGCTCGTGTACGGCACAATGGGCATCCCGAACTTCGCGCACGGCCATCTCTATATGCTCGGGGCGTACGTTGCCTTCTTCGGGGTCACCGTGGCGAACATCGGCTATTGGCCCGCGATGCTGCTCGCGATCGTCGTGCTCGCGCTCGTCGGCATGCTGCTCGAGCGGTTGGTTTTTCGCCCGTTGCAGAAAGCACCCGAAGTCAACGCGATCATCGCGGCCGTCGGCGTGCTGTTTTTCTTTGAAGCGCTCGCGCGCGTGCTCTTCGGTCCGGGTTTTCGCGTCTTGCCCACGCCGTACGATCACGTCGTAAAGATCGCCGGACTCATCGTCACGCAGCAGCAGCTCATCGTCGTGCTCGCGGCCGTCGTCGTGATGGTCGCGCTGTTCTGGTTCCTCAAACGAACGCTCGTCGGCGCGACGATCGAGGCGGTCGCACAGAACCGGCGCGGTGCTGCGCTCGTCGGCATCAACGCTGATCGCGTGCAGAGTCTGGTCTTCGCGATCTCTGCGGGTCTCGCGGCCACTGCCGCGACCCTGATCGCATCGATCAACCTGATTTTCCCCTCGATGGGGTCGACCGTGATCCTCAAAGCGTTCGCGATCATCGTCCTCGGTGGAATGGGCAGCATTCCGGGCGCGATCCTCGGCGCGTTCATCTTGGCCTTCGCCGAGAGTTTCGGTGCGACGTACATTTCGACGAGCTATCAGGACGTGATCGCCTTCGGTTTACTCGTCGTCATCCTGACGGTTCGACCGACCGGTCTCTTTGCGAAGGGCACCTAGCTTGCGCGTCGGCCGCATCGCCACGCTCGCCGCTTTGTTCGTCGCGCTCGTTCTCCCGCTCGCGGTGCAGAGCGAATACTACCGTCAAGTTATCGTGACGGGATATATTTTCGCGATCGCCGTGTATGGGCTCAATATCATCCTCGGCTACACGGGACTCCTGACGCTCGGACACGCAGCGTTTTTTGGAATCGGCGCGTACGGCGTCGCGCTGCTCGAAACGCGTCTGGGCGTGCCATTTTGGGTCGCGCTTGCAGCAGGCTGCGCGACGGCGGTGATCCTGGGCTACCTCGTCGGGCTCGTCTCGCTGCGCACGCGCGGTCATTACTTTGCGATCTTTACCGCTGCCATCGGCGTAATGATCAGCGTGATATTCACAAACTGGCAAGGACTGACGGGTGGCAACATCGGCGTGATCAACATCCCGCCGCCGGCGCCGATCGGTCCGATTTCGTTCGAGAGTTCGATCGCCAAGTATTATCTCGTGCTCGGCGCGTTGATCGTCGCAATCGCGATCTGCGCGCGCGTTCGCGGCTCGCTCTTTGGCCGCTCGCTCGTCGCTATCGCCGGCAACGAAGATCTGGCGCGGGCCGTCGGCATCGACGTCATGCAAGCCAAGAGCGCGGCCTTCATGCTCTCGACGTTTTTGGCGGGCCTCGCCGGCGGAATGTTCGCGATCTTCGTCGGGTTTCTCGGACCGGATTCGACGGGGCTCGACATCACCTTCGACATGCTGCTCTATCTCATCGTAGGCGGCGTCGGTACGCTCTGGGGCCCGCTCGTCGGCACGCTCGTGCTCGTGATTCTCGGCCAATTTTTGCAGGGGATCGAGGGTTTCAAATTTTTGATCTTTGGCCCGATGCTCGTGCTGCTCGTCATGTTCTTCCCAAGCGGTATCGTCGGCGGGTTGATGCAATTGCGCGGACGGGTCCGTCCCTCCGCACCGACGGCCGTCGTAACCGATCCGTCGCTCGCGCAAGGCCGTGCCAACTGATGCCGCTGCAAGTCGAGGGCGTCACCAAACGGTTCGGCGGATTGACTGCGGTCGACAACGTGAGTTTCACCATCGAGCGCGGCTCGATCGTCGCGCTCATCGGGCCCAACGGCGCCGGGAAGTCGACGTGCTTCAATCTGATTTCGGGTTATTACCCGGTGACATCCGGGCGGCTCGTTTTCGAGGGTGTCGACATTACGCATCGCGCGACGCATGAAATCGCGCGTCTGGGAATCGCGCGGACGTTTCAAACGACGAGCCTCTTCCGTCATGCAAGCGTGCTCGACAACGCGATCGTTGGCTACCGGATGCACACTCGCAGCGGGCTGTTCGATGCACTGCTGCGCACGTCGCGCGCACGACGCGAAGAACAAGAGAGCCGCGAGGCCGCATTCGATGCTCTACGTTTTGCCGGGATCGAACGGTATGCCGACCGTATCGCGGGGTCGATTCCACAGGAAGCGCAAAAGCGGCTGGCGATCGCAATCGCCGTCGCCTCGAAACCGAAACTCGTGCTGCTCGACGAACCCGCCGCCGGCGTGACCTCCGAAGAAACCGTGGAACACGCCGACTTGATCCTCGCGATGGCAAAGGCGGGCTTCACGGTGTGTTTGGTCGAGCACAAAATGAGTTTGGTGATGGGCATTGCCGAGCGCGTGATCGTGCTGCATCACGGTGCGAAGATCGCCGATGGAACGCCCGCCCACGTGCAGGCCGATCCGGCCGTGATCGATGCGTACTTGGGGGCCGCAACGCATGCTTGAGGTTCGCAAGCTCGGCGTGCGCTACGGCGATGCGCCTGCAGTCGACGCCGTCGATTTTACGATCGCCGACGGCGAACTCATTACGCTGCTCGGTGCGAACGGGTCGGGGAAGAGTTCGCTCTTCGCCGCGCTCAGCGGGCTGGTCCCCGCAACGGGTGAGATCACGTTCAACGGCCGCGCGATTCGCGGTATGCGCAGTGAAGAGATCGTCAAGCTCGGAATCGCGCAGTGTCCCGAAGGCCGTAGTCTCTTCCCCGATCTTTCGGTCGAGAAGAATTTGCGCTTAGGAGCCTACGTTCGCCGACACGTGCGCGGTGATGCGGATGCCTCGCTCGCGCGAGTGCTCGACCTCTTCCCCGACGTGCGCGCAAAATTGAACGCGCCCGCCGGCGCTCTCTCCGGCGGCCAGCAGCAGATGGTCGCAATCGGGCGCGCGCTCATGGCGCGGCCCAAACTCTTGTTGCTCGACGAACCCTCGCTCGGTCTCGCGCCCAAAGTGGTGCAGGCGATGCTCGAGGCGGTCGCAGCGATCAATCGCGACGGCACGATGGTGCTGCTCGCGGAACAAAATGCGCACGCCGCGCTCTCGATCGCACATCGCGGCTACGTCTTGTCGGACGGACGGGTGGTGCTCGAAGGCTCGGCGAGCGCACTGCAGGCAAACGAGCTCGTCAGAAAAGCCTTCATCGGCGCATAACGGAGGAAATGAATGATACGTCAATTGCGAATCGGTCTTGGAATCGCACTGATCGGTGCGATGTCCCTCGGCGCATCGGCGCAATCCACGCCGACGCTCACCGTCGGTTACACGGGCCCCCTCAGCGGCGGTGCGGCGCAGTACGGTCAAGACGTGCAGCGCGGTATTCAGATGGCGATCGATGAGATCAATGCCGATGGCGGCGTGACGGTCGGCGGGAAGAAAACGCAGCTCAAGCTCGTCTCACTCGACGATGCTTATCGTCCGAACGAAGCAGCGACGAACGCCAAGCGCCTAGCCGGACAAGAGAACGCCTCGATCGTGTTCTGTTCGCACTCCGGCGGGATTCTTGCGATTCAAGGTTTCAACGAAAAGCAGTCGCCGAAGTTCATCCTCGGCGCCTATTCGAGCGAACCGGCGATCCTCAAACAAAACAATGCGAGCACGTTCATGATTCCGCCGTCGTACGATGCGTACTTCAAACCGTTTACGGACGTCACGATGGCGAAGTTCGGCAAACGTCTGGGGCTCATCCCCACCACGACGGCGTACGGCAACGCCTGGACGAAAGGCTTCACCGAACAGTGGACCAAGAGCGGCGGCACGGTGCTCGGCAATAACGGCGTCGACTACAATACGACGGCGGACTTCTCGACGGCCGTGAGCAAGACGTTGGCCGATAAACCCGACGTTATTTTCGTCGGCGGTCCCTCGCAACCGACGGGCCTCGTGATCAAAGCCGCGCGCGATCAAGGGTTCAATGGCGGTTTCGTGATGATGGATCAGGCGAAGTTCGATCAGATCACGGGCGTCGTGCCGCTTCCCAAACTCGAGGGCACGACGGGCGTCATGCCGCTGCGCCGCTACACCGGCCCGGGCCTCAATCAGTTCCTCATCGCCTTCCTCAAAAAATACGGCAAGGCGTACGAAGCAAATTCCGAACTCGCCAACAACTACATGGCGATGCACGTACTCGCGCGCGCGATGGATCTGGCAAATAGCTCCGAACCCGCCGCGGTGATGGCTAAAGCAAACGATGCGGCAAAATCACTGCCTGCAAAGTTTCAGCCGGCCAAACTGACCGGTGTCTCGAAGGCGGGCCACTTACTCGAAGACGTCGAGGCCGCCGTGATCGATAAAGGCACGTACAAGCGCCTTCCGATTCCGTTCACGGAGTAACCACGTGCGCGGCATGATGATGGACGTTCCGCTGATGATCAGCTCGATCATCACCTATGCCGCGCGTTTTCACGGTGACGTCGAGATCGTCTCGCGGAGCGTCGAGGGTCCGCTCCACCGCGAAACGTATCGCGAAGCAGCGGCGCGGTCCGCGCAACTCGCGCACGCGCTGTCGGCGCTCGGCATCGGTCCGAGCGAACGTATCGGAACGCTTGCGTGGAACACGCACCGCCACGTCGAACTTTACTACGCAATATCGGGGATCGGCGCGGTCTGTCATACGATCAATCCGCGCTTACATCCCGATCAAATCGCCTATATCATCAATCATGCCGACGATAGATTCATCTTTCTCGATCTGACCTTCGTGCCGCTCGTCGAGAAGCTCGTCACGCACCTTCCGCGCGTGCGCGGCTTCATCATCATGACGGATGCCGCGCACATGCCTGCAACCTCGCTGCCGAACGTCCACTGCTACGAGACGCTCATCGGAATGCAGCCCACGGAAATCGACTGGCCGTCGTTCGATGAACACAGCGCTTCGTCGCTGTGTTATACCTCGGGTACGACGGGCGAACCCAAAGGTGCGATGTACTCGCACCGCTCGACGGTCTTGCACGCGTTTAGCGGCTGTATGGCCGAGATGATGAACGTCAAGCCGGGTCAGCAGCGTGCGCTCATGCCGATCGTGCCGATGTTCCACGTTAACGCGTGGGGCTTTCCGTACTGCGCACCGATGATGGGCGCGAAATTGATTTTACCCGGGCCTCTGCACGATGCGGCGAGTCTTTACGAACTCATGGACGGGGAAGAAGCAACCGCGGCCGGAGCCGTGCCGGTGATCTGGCTTGGCATGCTCGCGTATCTCAACGAAACCGGTAAGAATCTCGATAAGCTCGGTTCGCTCCGCGTCGGCGGTTCGGCTGCGCCCCCCTCGCTGATCGAGGCGTATGAAGCGCGCGGCATCATCGTCATCCACGGCTGGGGTATGACCGAGACGAGCCCGGTTTGTACGACGGGTTCGCTCAAGCCGCATCACCGCGTTTCACCCGAACGCTTGAAGTGGCAGATGAAGGCCGGGCGCATGGTCTACGGCGTGGACATGAAGATTCTCGATGACGACGGGAACAGACTCCCCGACGACGGCGAATCGCAAGGCGAACTCTACGTGCGCGGGCCATGGGTTATCGGTGCTTACTACGATAATCCCGACGCGACTGCGTTCTCGTTTACGCCCGACGGCTGGTTTCGCACCGGCGACATCGCCTCGCTTGATCGCGACGGCTACCTTACGATCCACGACCGCAGCAAAGATCTGATCAAGTCGGGCGGCGAGTGGATCAGTTCGATCGATCTCGAGAACGCCGCCGTCGGTCATCCGGATATCAACGAAGCCGCCGCAATCGCCATCCCGCACCCGACGTGGTCGGAGCGCCCGGCGCTCGTCGTCGTGCGCCGGGCGGGCAGCGCCATCGAGTCGCGCGACGTCTTAGCCTTCCTCGAAGGCAAGATCGCAAAATGGTGGATGCCGGACGATGTAGTATTCGTGGATGAAATGCCGCACACTGCAACCGGGAAAATCTCAAAGAAGACGCTCCGCGAACGATTTGCGGGCTCGACGCCGCAATGATGGTTTCATCGCGCGCTACCGACCTGCGCGAACGGCTGATCGCGTTCATGGACGAGCACGTCTATCCAAGCGAGATCGTGTACGAGCGCGAACTCACCGCCGCCACGTCGCGCTGGACGATCCCCGCAGCGATGGAGACGCTCAAAGGTCGCGCTCGCGCGGCGGGACTTTGGAATTTATTTCTGCCTGAGAGCGAACTTGGCGCGGGGCTGACGAACCGCGAGTATGCCCCCCTCTGCGAGGTGATGGGCCGCTCGCCGATCGCGCCGGAAGTCTTCAACTGCGGCGCGCCCGATACGGGCAACATGGAAGTGCTCGTGCGCTACGGTTCGGTCGAGCAAAAGAAGCAGTGGCTCGAGCCGCTTCTGCGCGGCGAGATTCGCAGTGGTTTTGCGATGACCGAACCCGACGTCGCCTCCTCGGATGCAACGAACATTCAAGCGACGATCGCGCGTGACGGCAACGACTACGTTATTAACGGCCGGAAGTGGTGGACGTCGGGTGCGGGCGATCCGCGCTGCGAGATCCTCATCTTCATGGGCAAGACCGATTCGAGCGCCGCGCGCCACGCGCAGCAATCGATGGTGCTCGTGCCGACCGCGACGCCGGGCGTTACCCTCGTGCGGCCCTTGACGGTGTTCGGCTACGACGATGCACCGCACGGGCACTGCGAGATTCGATTCGAGAACGTACGCGTTCCGCAAACGAACGTACTCCTCGGCGAAGGCCGCGGTTTCGAGATCGCACAGGGCCGTCTCGGCCCCGGCCGCATCCATCATTGCATGCGGGCGATCGGCCTTGCCGAACGCGCTCTCGAATCGATGGTCGCGCGCGTCAAGGCTCGGCGCACGTTCGGTAAACCGCTCTCCGAACAGGGCGTCATCATGGAATGGATCGCCGATTCGCGCATCGAGATCGACCAGGCGCGTTTGCTCACGCTGCACGCCGCGCAAATGATGGACGAACTCGGCAATAAGGCCGCGCGGGCGGAGATCGCGATGATCAAAGTTGTCGCTCCGCAGGTCGTCTTGCGCGTGATCGACCGCGCGATCCAAGCGCACGGCGCGGCGGGCGTGAGTCAAGATTTCTTCTTGGCGAAAGCCTGGGCGCACGCACGCACCTTACGAATCGTGGACGGTCCCGACGAAGTTCACCGTGCCTCGATTGCAAAAATCGAACTCGCGAAGCTCGCGTAAGCCTCCTCACCAGTCGGATATCGAACGTGAAGTCCAGTCCCCGGCTTGGCGGTTCTCCCCAAATTGTTATTTAGGCCGATTTGCTGAGCGATACGAATCCCGGCGGAACGTCGAACATCGCTTGGATCGCCGTCGATTCGACGGCACGGCTGAAGTGGAAGCCTTGCGCTTGACCGCAGCCGAGTTCTTTCATAAAGTACCACTGCGCTTCGGTTTCGATGCCTTCAGCGATGACGTGCAGGCCGAGCGTGAGACCCAGCGTGACGATGGCTTTGACGATCGCCTGATCGAAACGGTCGGCCATGACATCTTGCATGAACGACTTGTCGATCTTGAGCGAAGTGATCGGCAAACGTTTGACGTACGCAAGCGAGTTGTATGCGATGCCGAAATCGTCGACGGCGATGCGCACGCCGAGATTCCGCAAATCTTTGAGCCTCTCGATCGATGCATCTTCGAGGAACACGCTCTCGGTGACTTCGACCTCGAGTCCGTCGGGATCGAGTCCCGCGTGTGCGAGTTCGGCTTCGACCGTTTCGACGAAGTTCGCTTCACGCAGGTCGCGCGCCGAGATGTTAACGCTCACGCGGAAATCCGCGCGTTTGGTGCGCACGCTTGCAGCGAAGGCGCAAGCGCGCCGTAAGACCCATTTGGTGATGTCGACGATCAGGCCGCTCTCTTCTGCGAGCGGAATGAATTTATCAGGTCCGAGTTCGCCGCGCGTGGCGTGCGGCCACCGGATGAGGGCCTCCGCGCCCAAGATGCGGCCGGTCGGCACGTCGATGATCGGCTGAAAGAGTAGTCTCATGCCGTCGGTTTGAATCGCCATGCGCATCTCGGCTTCGAGCGCGAGGCGGTCGTGGGCGGCCTCGTCCATTCCCGCTTCGTAAAATGCGAACGTTCCGCGACCCGCGGCTTTGACGCGATACATTGCGGCGTCGGCGTTTTTGATGAGTTCATCGGCGCTGGCCCCGTGCTGCGGCGAGAGCGCGGCTCCGATACTCGCACCGACGAAGAGCTGATGCCCGTCAAGCATGATTGGTTCGGCGAAGCGGCGTAGGATGCGCGCTGCGACTGCACCGACGTCGTCGGGCGAGGTCGTGGAAGTGAGCACGATGATGAATTCGTCGCCGCCCTGACGCGCGATGACGTCGCGTGTGCCGACACTCGAGCGCATCCGTTCCGCGACAATGCGCAGCACTTCGTCGCCCGCGCGATGGCCGAGCGTATCGTTGATCGCCTTGAACCGGTCGAGATCGACGAAGAGGACGGCGGAAAACGTTCCTTCACGTTCTTGCTGTCCGCCCATGATCGCCGCAGCGAGTAGTTCTTCGAGCGCAAGCCGGTTCGGCAGTCCTGTGAGCGCGTCGCGACGGGCCATCGCTTCGAGCCGACGCTGTGTGTCTTTGATCTCGGTGATGTCGAGCGAGACACCGACGGCGCCGATCACGCGGCCGTCCGCACCGCGCAGAGGTTCGACTTGGTGGCGCAGCCAGCGATCGCGGCGGAGCGATTCAAACTCGACCGAAGTGCCTTCGAACACGGCGGCAAGGGACGTGAGCGCGTCTTCGGCGCCGAGAAAACTCGCGCACGATTTTCCGAGGAGATCGTATTCGCGAATACCGAGCGCACCGAGGCCGGCTCCGGAGAGCGATGCAAAACAGCCTAGCCGGTCGGCGCTCCAGAGCACCGCGGGTACTTGATCCATCAACAGTCGCAGGCGGCTCTCGCTCTCGACGAGCTTTGCTTCAGCGCTTTTGCGCACGGTGACGTCACGAAGGTAGATGACCGTTTCTTTGGCGCCGGGTTTGATGCGAATCTCGACCCACCAGCCCGTGGCGCGGAAATAGACAACGCGCGAGATAATCTCGCGCTGTTGTCGTGCTAAGCGAATCTCTGGGATGAGGTCCGAGGCGAGCGGGTCGAGAATCGACTCGATCGCTCGTCCGACGAATGCGCCCGGCTCGGAACGGAGCAGTCGCTCCGCCTCCTCGTTCATGTGCGTGAGACGCTCGTCTGCATCGATGATGTAGACGCCGTCGGGAATCGCTTCGAGGAGCGTATAGCGCCGTTCGTTTGCGTCGTCCGCTGCCACGCTTTCGGTCTTCATCGATGATTGGAGCGTGCCGACCCGGAAGATCAGCACGGCTACAGCGATGAGGGCCAGAAGCGCGATAGCGCCGACGCCTACAATCACGCGATGCCGCGCCGGAGCGCTTCCTCACGCAAGCCGCTGCCCGTTGCAACGTTGAACGCTGCGTAGATCTCGGCGATGTGTCCTTCGAGCGCCGGGTCGCCGGCTTTGGCTGATTCGGCCACTTGCGTGGTGAGCGGACTGCCCGGATAAGCCACACTATGCATACGTGCTGTATCGGCCCAAACGGCATTAATTGTTACTTCGGCGAGCGCTTGTGCAACAAGCATTGCTTGATACTGATGGCCGATGGGGGCGAAGATCGCATACGCGGCTTCAAGGGATTCGGTCGCGAGATCGGCGTTCCCGAAGGCAAGAGGTTTCATTTTGTTCCTTTTTGAGGCCGCGGAGGTCGTAGTTGAGGCTCCGAGAGCTCGCTCCACCAATGCGGAATTCACCAGCGATCTAAGGGTCGATCCTGGACGCAGATGTTGTGGGTCGATTCGGTAACCAACCCTGCAGGCAGACTCGGCGCTTCCTTACCTAGCCATTATTAGGTCGGAAATCCATCTAAGATTCTTCACGTAACTGTGTAAAGCTCGGGTAAAGTCAGTGTCGGGCGTGTGAGCCAGAATAAAAAAAAAGCCCGAGCAGCGCTCGAGCTTTTTTCGATTCGGTTTTACGCGATGCCGCGCCGGAGCGCTTCCTCACGTAAGCCGCTGCCCGTTGCAACGTTGAACGCTGCGTAGATCTCGGCGATGTGTCCTTCGATTGTGTACATACTGCGGCTGAACTGCTTGGAGAGAGCATCCACGTTCAGCCCCGACCAGTGGGCGCGTGCCAACTGACGCTGGAACGGCGTGAGGCCTTCGATCGCCGGGTCGTCGGGTTTGGCAGACTCGGCCACTTGCGTGGTGAGTGGGCTGCCTGGATAAGCCGCACTATGCATGCGTGCTTTATCGGCCCAAGCGGCATCTTTGGTTACTTCGGCGAGTGCTTGCGCGGCAAGCATCGCTTGGTGGTGATGGCCGACGGGAGCGAAGATCGCATACGCGGCTTCAAGGGATTCGATCGCGAGATCGGCGTTGCCGAGCGTTTGATCAATCTTACCTTGGGTGTATTTGCCGAAGCCGACGGTGCGTTTGTCTTTCGATGCGACGAGGTACGGGTTGACGTTTTCCATTCCGAACATGGCATAGGTGGAGGCGAAGCGTTGCGCTTCCGATGCATCGATGGGTGCCAAAAGAACGGAGAGCGTCACGAGGGTTAGGCGTTCTTCGCCCAGCGTCTCGCCCCACGCGACACCTTGGGCGATTTTAAGGGCTTCGTGGAGTTCGTCAAGCGACCAGGCGTCGTTCTTGGAGATGCGTGCGACGTAGGCACGGTCGAGATGAGCTTGGGCCTGCCAGGCCGGCGTCGGAGCGATCGCGGCGGCGTCGTGGAAGAGCCACTGTGCGCGAGCGGGTTCGCCGCGCATAAACGCATCCCAACCCAGGCATCGGAGCGCGTTGTATTGGTTGACGCGGACGTCGGCCGTCCACTTCAACCATTCGTAGGCGCGGCGCGCCATCGCGACACCGGTACCATCGGCGACTTCGAACGAGATGGTGGCCAGGCCGTAGACGGCCGCGCCGACGTGTTCCACGTCGTAAACCTTGGTGGTTTCCGCGATTTCGAGTGCCGTTTTGAGATCGGCGATTTGTTCTGCGAACTTGCCGACCGAGCCGTAGATGTGCCCGCGCTGGGCGTAGGAAAGGGCGCGGCCGATCGGATCGGGATCCGTAAGGGCGTGCGTAAGATCGGCGTTATCGGGTGTCGCTTCGCGCAGCATCCAAGCCAGGCGCGCCTTCATGAACGCGAGTTTGTGCGACCCTGTGGGAACCTTGTCGAGCAATTTTTCCGCACGTGCGAAGCGCGCTGCCGCGGCATCGAAGTTGCGAACGTTGCTGTATGCGCGACCGGTAAGCAGTTCGCGATCGAACCGCGCTTTATCGGTGATCACCAGATCTTGCGTCGCGGCAAGCCAGGCGAGTGCTGCCGGTGCGTCCCGGCGGATCAGTGTGTCGGCCTTTACGAGGACCGCGTGTTCGGCTAGATCGACCGGCCAGTCTTGGCATCCGCGAAGGAGTTCCATCGCATCGTCATATCTGGCGGCCCTTAGCGCGCTCCGTGCTGCATCGAGTGCGGCGCGGAGATCGATAATCTCCATCATCCTAATCCATACTCCCGCAAGTTACGTGATTGAGTGAGAGCACGAACTAGTCAGTGATATTGCCGACGTTGACTTTGAAGCCGCCCGGCACCGCGATTTGTGGTCCTGTCAGATCTGACACAGAATCGGCGCCGTTCGAGACGATCTGATCGCCGGATGCCGTCGTGTAGTTGTTATAGACCATGAGTTGGTACACGCCGCCGGTGATGGCGTGGATTTCGAAGGTGCCGTCGTCGTTTGACATCGTCGTGCTGACGACTGCGCCGGTTGAATCGAGCGCCGCGACGACCGCCGAGCCGATCGAATTGCCGGCGTTGTTCACGATCGTACCGGTGATGACCGACGAATTGTCATACGGCGCCGCGGCGATGCGCGACCCAAAGTATGCTTGGCCGTTGCGGACTTTGACCGATTCGACGGTATTGAAGTCGGCGATGACCGTGGGCGCTGCGGCGTTTACGTCCATTTTGACCGGGAAGTCGACCGTTGAGATATCGCTCGGTGCCGCCGTGAAGGTGTGGGTTCCGTCGTAGTAGCCGAAACTGACCGGGTAAGAGTTGCCCCACGCGAATAACGACGAGGCCGAGGATTGAACGACCAAGCGGAGCGTCGTGTAGTTTTGCGCCGGAATCACGTTGTGTCCGAGGACCAGCGCGCTCTTCTTGTAATCGAGCATGTTTACAACGACCGGGCTCGGATAGCTCGCGATCGAGTAGGCGACGCCGTCGTCGCCGACGGCTTGAACGCCGAGGATCGCGACGTTGACTTGAGCGCCGGCGCCGAAGCGCGGGGCATCGATGAGGGCGAAGTACGCGTCGAACGTCGGCATACCGCCCAGGCCCTGCGTTCCGCGTGTGCCGGCCTGCGCCTGATGCAGTTTTGCACCGGCTGCGGCGGCCGCGTCGACCGAGGCTTTGTGCACGAGCGGCACGCGATAGGCAGAAAGCATTGGTTTCGTCAACGATGGGGCCACGGCACCTGGGGCCCGAGTCGCGGATGTCCCGCCGCCGCTGCAAGCGGAGAGCGCAAGTAGCGACGTAATCGTGAGGGCGGTGAGACGTTTCATGTGAATTCCTTTTATATGGCGGCGGACGTCGATTGTGGCGTCCGAGAGCTCGCACGACCAATACGAAGCTCGCCCAGGCTCAGTCGAGCCGGGGACGCAGATGATGGTGCTGTCACGTTCGTCTCACCGACACCGGAGCGAGACGCTTATGCTACTGGCCAATAATACGTCGGGCGTCCATCACATACACTTCACGTAACTCTGTAAAGTAACCGTAAAGACTGTCATTGTAACCCACCGTTCACCGGGCAGTCCAAATCTCGACCCACATTTCCACGCGAGCCCTTGAATCGTCTATCCAACGACCCAAGCTGACTCCTGGATTGTACTCCTCATCACTTCGAATTCCGTAGTGACGACAAACACTTTACTCCCACGGCTGGACGCTTGCAATGGTCTCTTACCACGACAGAGCGCGCCAAGGGGTAGCGGACGGGGGCCGGTCGCGGTATACTATCGTGCGACCCAAACACGCAAAAACTGCATAAAAACCCGTCACCCTTTGTCGACGGGTCGTCGCCTTTCTTTATAAGAGGCGCCGTGTGTAGGGCCCAACCCAGCGGGTTGACGCCGCAACCACCTACATGAAAGCGAGACCATGGCTGCCCCTAAAAAACGTGCCAATGCCAAAAAAGAGCGTCGGCCGAAGAAAAAAGTCTGTACCTTCTGTGCGGACAAACTGCCCGACATCAACTACAAAGACGCGACGCGTCTGCGCAAGTACATCTCGGAACGCGGCAAGATTCTGCCCCGGCGGATCTCGGGCAACTGCGCGAGCCACCAGCGTTCGCTGACGGTCGCGGTCAAGCGCGCCCGCATCATCGCGTTCCTTCCGTTCACTTCTGACTAGAGGCCCGATACATGAAAGTCATCTTGATGAGCGACGTTAAGGCGCTCGGTTCGCGTGGCGCGGTCGTCGAAGTCGCCGAAGGCTACGCAAACAACTTTCTGCTTCCCCGCGGGCTGGCAGCCGAGGCGTCGAAAGGCGCCATGGCCCAGCTCGAGCAGCAGAATAAAGCTAAAGTCAAACGCGATGCCGAGGATTTGGCGAGTGCCAAAGAGATCGCGGATAAGATCGAAGCGCAAGCCTTCCGCGTCGAGGCGAAAGCCGGCGGCAACGGTAAACTCTTCGGCACGGTCACGAACGCCCAGGTAGCGGATGCCATCCACGAAGCGCTCGGGATCACCGTCGATCGCCACAAAATCGAACTCAAAGACGGCATCAAGTCCGTCGGAACATACCCGCTCCAGGTCCGACTTGGCAAATCGATCGTCGCCAAGTCGACCCTCCAAGTCGTCGCTGCGGCCTAGCTTCCGCTAGCCGATGGCGCCTTCGCGAGAAGATCTCGAGCGTTTTCGCCGGAAATTTGGCGGTGACGAACAGTTACGCCGCTATATCGGTGCGCTCTACGATCTCCTCGCAAACACCCTTGGGGCCGAGAAAATGGTCCTGCGCGCCGGGAAGCTTGGCGCGCTCAAGCTCATGCGTGCCCGTGGCATCGCCGAGCGCCTGCTCGCGCTCGAGCGTTTGGTCTTCGAAGACCCAACGCTGGAGCGCTTGCCGACGCGCGCCCAATTCCCCGAGCGGATCGCTCAGATCGAAAACGGCCTCGCCGACATCATCGCGCAGCGGACCGTCGAGGAGACGATCGAGCGCAAGATCAACGCGAAAATGGTCACGCGCCACCAAGACTATTTACAAGAACTCAAACTCGAAGCATTGCGCGAAGACGCCGGCCCCGAGACGCCCGTGACCCAGAAGAAGCTCGCCGAGATCGAGAAACTGGAAAGTCGCCGCCTGAATACCTCGGCGCTCGATGTCTTGCGTCCGAACGATCTTTCTCAGATCGTCGGCCAAGAAGCGGCGATCGAAGCGCTGCTCGCCAAACTCTCCTCGCCCTATCCGCAGCACGTCATCCTGTACGGACCGCCCGGCGTCGGTAAGACGACGGTCGCGCGTCTGGCGCTGGAACTCGCGAAGCAACGCGCTCACGCGCCCTTCGCGAAAGACGCGGCGTTCGTTGAAGCAAGCGGCACGACGCTACGTTGGGATCCGCGCGAGACGACGAACCCGCTGCTCGGCAGCGTGCACGACCCGATTTATCAAGGCTCGCGGCGCGAGTTTGCCGAGAGCGGGATCCCCGAGCCCAAGCTTGGCCTGGTAACGCGCGCGCACGGTGGCGTGCTCTTCATCGATGAGATCGGCGAGATGGATCCGATCTTGCAAACAAAGTTGCTCAAAGTTCTCGAGGACAAACGCGTCGTGTTCGAATCGTCGTACTACGACGAACACGATCCCAACGTGCCGGCGTACGTGCGCAAACTTTTCAGAGAAGGCGCACCTGCCGATTTTATCTTGATCGGCGCGACCACGCGTGATCCATCCGAAATCGACGCGGCGATTCGCTCGCGTTGCGGTGCGGTGTATTTCGAGCCGCTCACGCAAACCCAAATCATCGCGATCATCACGCAAGCGGCGTCGCGCCTAGGTGCGAAGATCGGCCGCGGCGTCGCCGAGATCATCGCCTCGTACACGATCGAAGGCCGCAAAGCCGTGCAAATTCTCGCCGATGCGTACGGTCACGCCCTCTTTCGCAGCGGTCAGTCGGCGAAGCGTACGACGATCAACGAAGACGACGTGATCGACGTGGTGCAGGCCGGACGCATCGTCCAGCACACGCCGACGCGCGCGTCGCGCACGAAAGAAATCGGCAAGACGTTCGGGCTTGGCGTGCATCAGTACGTCGGGTCGATCATCGAAATCGAAGCCGCAGCGTTTCCCGCCTCGAACGCGCACAAAGGCACGGTGCGCTTCAACGATACCGCCGGCAGCATGTCCAAAGATTCGATCTTCAATGCAACCGCCGTGCTCCGAGGACTGCTCGAAATTGATCCGGCGGATTTCGATCTCCACGTCAACGTCATCGGTGGCGGGAACATCGATGGCCCCTCGGCCGGCCTTGCGTTTTTGATCTCGCTCTACTCCGCGCTCACCGGCACTCCGCTACCGCAAGACATCGCACTCACGGGCGAAGTCTCGATCGCGGGGCTCGTGCGGCCGATCGGCGGCGTCGTCGAGAAACTCTATGCCGCGCGCCAGGCGGGGATGCGTACCCTCATTATTCCGGCGGAGAACGCGCGCGAACTCGATCGCGCGCCTGCCGGAATCAGTGTGATTCCCGTTACCACCATCGTCGAGGCGCTCGCCGCATACGGCATCCGGTTCGGAGCGCGAACGGGTGCGGCGCGTGCGAAAGCGAAGCGCAGTCGATGAACGCGCCGCAGGTCATCCCCATGATAGACCGCATCCCGCCGCAAAATCTCGAGGCGGAGATGGCGCTGCTCGGATCGATTCTCGTCGATCGCGAGATGATGGCGACGGTCAGTGAAATCGTGCAGCCCTCGGACTTTTACGCAAGCCTCCACGAGTCGATTTATGCCGCGCTCTTCTCGCTCTTCGAACGCGGTGAGCCGCTCGATAAGATCACGCTCGCCGAAGAACTCAAACAGCGCGGAATGCTCGACCGCATCGGTGGTCTTGCGTATTTGGGCTCGCTCATGGATACGGTTCCTACTGCCGCGTCGGCCGAGTATTACGCGAAGATCGTGCGCGAGAAATCATCACTGCGCGGACTCATTCACGCCGGCACGCTAATCACCAAACTCGGGTACGAAAACGAAGAAGACGTCGCGGCCGCGCTTGACTCGAGCGAACAGATCATTTATGACGTCGGCAATCGCAGCGATCGCGGCACGTTCTCGATCGTCTCGGGTCTCTTGCTCGATACGTTCTACAAACTCGAACAGCGTCACGCGCAGCGCGGTGATCGCACCGGGGTCACGAGCGGCTTTCGCGATATCGATGAGTACACGGCGGGATTTCAACCCGGCAACTTGATCATTCTTGCGGCGCGGCCCGCCATGGGCAAAACCTCGATGGCACTCAATATGGCCGTTGCCGCCGCAAAAGAAGAAAAGAAGCCCGTCGCCGTGTTCTCGCTCGAAATGACCAAGCAAGAACTCGTGGAGCGTTTGATTTCCTCGGAGTCCAAGCTCGATGCGTCGAATCTGCGCAAAGGTGCGATCAAGAATGAAGAGTGGGAGAAGATCTCACATTCGATGGGCGTTCTACACGATTTGCCGTTGTATCTCGATGATTCCGGTGCGGTGACGATTACCGAAATTCGTTCGCGCTGCCGGCGCCTAAAATCGAAGTCCGGCCTCGCAGCGATCTTCATCGACTACCTGCAGCTCGTGCGCCCCTCGACGCTCGGTAAAGTTTCCAACCGCAACGAAGAGCTCTCGGAGATCTGCCGGACGCTCAAGGCGACGGCGAAAGACCTCGAAGTGCCGATCATCGCGCTCGCGCAGCTCAACCGCGCCGTTGAAGCGCGCCAGGACAAGCGCCCGATGCTCTCCGATCTGCGCGACTCGGGCGCAATCGAACAAGAAGCCGACCTCGTTACATTCCTGTATCGTGACGAATACTATCATAAGGAATCGACACCGGACCCCGGGCTGACCGAGTTCATCATCGCCAAGCACCGTGCCGGACGCGTTGGGACGATAAAGCTGCGCTTCATCCCCGAACACACGCTTTTCCAGCCGTACGCGGATGAGTCGCACTATTCACAGCCATAGTCAGCATTGCAAAGGACGTCCTCGATGATGGTCGCGACCGGTTTACGGCCCGCATATGTCAGCCTCGGAGTCAGTGACCTCGACGTCTCGGAGAAATTCTACCGTGACATCCTGGGTGCCGATCCCGTGCGCGACGACGACCGCGTGATCGTCACCTTTGGTTCGTATGAATTCATTCTGCACACTGCGCCACCAGTCGAGCGGGCGAAAGTTCGCATCGGATTTCGCGTCGATGCACCGGAGCATGTCGACGCATTTGCGAAACGTGTTATCGAGCACGGCGGTGTGGTGCATTCGGGACCGGCAAACCGCGAGGGCGGACGAGCGGTCTACGTCAGCGACCCCGATCACTACCAAATCGAATTCTTCTACGCGCCATAGCCCGCGCGGCGACACCCGTCGATCTTGCGCGCATCGCCGCGCTCCTCGCCTCAATCGGCGCGGAGGTCGAAGAAAAATCGCTCCGGGCGCGGCTTCAGACGGCCGACAACGGTATCCTCATCTCGCCCGGTGGCACGCTCTCGTGGGTGTTCGAAGAAGGCTCGGTTCATCTCTACGATATCGTCGCCGATGAAACGGCGCTCGGCGAATTGATCGACGCGGTCGAGAAGATCGGCCATGAAAAAGGTGCCGCGCTGTTGGTCTCCGCGCACTACGAGGACCGGCCCGTCCTCACCGCGCTCCAAGCAGTCGGATTTACGGTCGACTTCGACGAAGCCGACGTCGAGGGTGGTGTCGTCAAACATCTCATCACCCTCATCCGGGAGGTCTCGTGAACGTCTCATCGGCAGTTGCCGCCATTCCGCGCTCGGGGATCCGCGAGATCATGGATCTTGCGTGGGCCACCCCCGACACCATCATCGCGGCGACCGGCGAGCCGAACTTCCCCACGCCCCCGCACGTCGTCAAAGCCGCGATGGACGCGGCTCTTGCCGGCAAAACGAAGTACACCCCGAACGCCGGTATTCCCGAGCTGCGCGATGCGCTCGTCGAAAAAATTCGTACGCGCAACGGCTACACCGTGACTCGCGATCAGATCGTGGTGACGGCCGGCGGCGTCGAGGCGCTCTATACGAGCATGTCTGCGATCCTCGATCCGGGTGATGAGATCTTGCTGCCGGATCCGGGTTGGCCGAACTTTGCGATGGGCGCGGCGATGATGCGGGCGAAGCCGGTGCTCTACCCGCTGCACGAAGACCACGGCTTCATCGCGCAGATCCACGACCTCACGCGACTGCTCACGCCGAAGACAAAAGCACTGCTCATCAACTCGCCGTCGAACCCGATCGGCTCGGTGATCGGTCGCGCGCAGATGACTGCGCTTATTGCGTTTGCGGAAAAGCACGATCTGTGGCTGATCTCCGATGAATGCTACGACGAAACGACATTCGACGATACGTTCGTGAGCGCTGCGGCGGCCGGCGGCACCGAACGCATCATCTCGTGTTACACGTTTTCGAAGACGTACGCGATGACGGGCTGGCGCATCGGTTACGCTGTCCTCCCGCTCGCGGTCGCCGCGCAAGTCGCCAAGCTCCAAGAGCCTGTGACCTCATGCGTCAACCACCCCGCGCAGTTTGCGGCACTCGCCGCGATAACCGGTCCGCAAAATGCGGTGATAGAAATGCGCGATGAATACAAACGTCGCCGCGATATCTGCCTTGCGACGCTGCGCGCAGCAGGTCTCGACGTTTCTACGCCGTCGGGCGCGTTTTATCTCTGGGTGAAGCTCGGCGACATCGGTTGCTCGGCGTCTGAATTCGCGCGCGCGATGGTTGTCGATGACAAGTTCGCGGTTGCGCCGGGGACGGCGTTCGGTCCGAGCGGGGAAGGTTTTGTGCGCATCTCACTTGCGACTGCGCCCGAGTTGCTCGAAGAGGGCATGAAACGGATGATTGCCGCGATCTCGCGGCGTCGCACGGCCCTAGTGTAGCTTCGACTCGGCGAGTTCGTGCATTTCGGGATCGCCGAGTCCCTCGGCTAAATACGCGCGCGAGAGCGTGACGTATTCTTGCGGCGCGTGCTCGACCCAGTTGACGGCCTCTCCTTCGAGCACTTTTTTCACTTTTGCGGGCGCACCCGCAGCGACCACGCGCGGTGGAATGATCGCATTCGCCCCGACGACGGAGCCCGCGCCGATGAGCGACTTCGTTCCGACGACCGCGCCGTTGAGGACGACGGCGTTGGAACCGACGAGCGCCCCATCCTCGATCGTGCAGTCCTCCATTACCACGCAGTGGCCGATCGTGCAGCCATCGCCGATGATCGTACTGCAGCCTTCGCTCACGTGGACCACCGAGTTGTCTTGGACCGATGTATGCGCGCCGACGCGAATCGGACCGTTGTCGCCGCGTAAGACCGTCCCGAACCAGATGCTCGATTCCTCGCCGACCTCGACGTCGCCGATCAGAATGGCGGTTGGCGCAATGAACGCGCTCGCGGCGATTTTTGGACGTTTCCCGCGATATTCGATGATCATTCCGGTCCTCCGACGAATCGACAACGTTCCCAAAGATTAACGATTGGACGGACGGACCCTGTGAGCACACACCGCCACCAAACGGCCTTGCGCGGAACGAAAGTCATTCCGCGCCCCAAACCCGACGACGCCGACTACACCGCCGTAAATTACAAGTACGCGGGCGTGGAGGGGCACGTGCATGAGGTCGTCACGATCGGCGGCCGACAACTCGCCAAGGTCGGCTTCGACGACCGCAAGATCGTGTACTACTTCCTGGACGATCTCGAGATGGACGAGTCTGCGCGTAAACGTACGTTCCACGATTTGCCTGACCCGACGTAGTATCGGGACGAGAAAAAGCGAGAGCGCGATGAGCGCACTCGCCTTTTCGTTTACCCCCCAAGGGTGCTCTCGGCTTTGCTGTTGCTAGATGACTTGGATGTGTGACTCGACGCGTGTCACTCCGGGGACCGAGTAAGCCGCGCGGATTGCGCTTTCTTGCTCGTTGAATGAGTGGACCGAACCGTTGAGCACGACGGTCCCTCCGGTTTTGGTTTCGATACTGAGTTTGTCAGCATCGATTACGGCGCTGCGCACGAAGGTGTCGTGGATCTTTTGTTTCACGTCGCCGACCGTCGGCCGCGTAGGGACGGTAATCTGGTTGGTCACGCCGCGTACGCCGATGAGCGATGAAACCATGTGTCGCGCGTGTTCGCGTTGGAATTCCCACGGTACGGCGCCATCGAGCGTGAGCCATTTATCTTCGACTTTTACGGTGACCGTGTCGCGAGGAAGACTTGCGTCCCACTTGAGAATATTGAGCGCGGCCGCAACGATTTCGGCGTCCGTGCGCTGATGGAGCTTAGGAATATCGACCTGAAGCTCTTCAGCGAGGCCTCGCACGCCGAATACACGCTTTACGGCGTGCTCGGCAGCAATTTTTTCTGCGTAGGTTCGTACCATGCCGGTCATCGTGACGACGCCGTTCTTCGTGCCGACGCTGATATCGCTCGCATCGAGGCTCGGATCGAACGTTAACTCATCGAAGATATCTTTAGTGACTTGCACATCAGTTTTGGTCATTGTATCTCCTACCAACTTTGTGGCACATTCAGGCTACGACTGCGGGAAGAACGAGGTGTGAACGTTCCGTCCGGCGGCGTGAAAGCAAGGGCTCCGACGCTCACGTCGCGTGTAGCGGAAAAACTGCTGCATCAGCAACAACGAGCGGCTCGCATTCGTCTTAAGCGTGCCTTAAACTGCGGGTCTCCTGTAAAAAGGGATTGCGTGCGTCTGGTACGATAGCGTCGGTTGGCTCTTCATCCCAAACACTTAAAAAAGAAAGCGCGCATGCCGATCGTTCCGATCGCCCCTCCGCAATCCGTTCCGGTCTCCGGCGGCTTTGATTACGTCACCGTCGATGCACTTCACCGCCGCGTGTACGCCGCTCACGGCGGCTACCGTAGCCTGCTCGTCGTCGATGCCGATAGCGGCGCGATCGTGGGTCAGGTTCGCGTTGGCCCGATGCACGGTGTCGCCTTCGACCCGGCCAGTGGCACGGTCTACACCGGAAACGGCGACGACCAGAGCGTCTCGGAGATCGATCCGGCCACGCTCAAGGTCACGCGCTCAGTCAAAGTCGACGGCATCATCGATGCGATCGCGTATGATGCATCCAACGGCCACATTTACGCCGATGAAGACGACGGCACGCGAATCTTCGTGATCGATGCCAAAACGATGAAGCAGATCGGTGTCGTTATGCTCCCGGGTCATAAGCCCGAGTACTTGGCCGTCGATCCGCAGACCCACGACGTGTATCAGAATATCGCCAACACCGCCGAACTCGTGTCGGTCGATCCGAAAACACTTACCGTCAAAGCGGACGTGAAGACGCCCGAGATGACCAACAACCACCCGTTGCAGTACGATGCCGGCTACAAACAAGTCATCATCGCGGGCAACGGTGTCATGAGCGTCTACTCGCAAGATCTCAAGAAGCTCTATCAGACCGAAGCCCCCAAGGGCATCGACCAGTGCGACCTCGATCAGGCCTCGCACCTGCTCGCATGCGCCGCAGGCGGCACCGTCACCGTGTTCAAGACCAGCGCCAAAGGTGCACCGCTCAAAGTTGCCGATCTGATGGTCGCCCCCGGTATCCACACGATTGCGATCGATGCCAAAACGAAAAACATCTGGGTCGTGTGGGCGTCACCGAAAGGCGAAGGCGACTTCGTCCAGCGCTTCTCGCTCAAACCCTAAAGAACGGTTTCCCGCGCTTCAGAGGTCGTTGAGCGTCAATCGAACGTCTGCATGCGACCAAGCGGCGTGAAATGCGCTTGCGGCTCGTGCGGCGCGCGTGCGGTCGATCGATCCGAGCGCTTGCGAGAGTCCGAAGAGCGAACGCGGGTTGTTCGGATTGCGTTTGAGATCTTCGTCGAAAACGGCTGCTGCTTCGCGCGATTTCCCCGCGAGAGCAAGTCGTGCGCCGAGCGTCTCGCGGATCGGATAGTACCAGGCCGGCGGTTCTTTTAAAGCTAACCCGTCCTCGAAGATGACCGCGCGCTTGAGTTCGCCGATCGCAGCGTCCGGGTGATGCTCGGCGATGTCGATTGCCGCCACGAGCTGTGCGCGCGCGATCCCCGTGCGCGGTTCGGCGTCGTGCGCAATATCGATCGCGGCAATGAGCACGCGTGCCGGTCCGAGATCGCGAGAGTTTGCCGCCGCGAGCGCCAACGCGAAGCGGTACCGTAGTCCCCGCTGCGCGGGGGCGGGTAGCGCGATCAACTCGCGCCATTTATGAAAACGCAGATACGTCTCGACAGCAGCACCTGAGTCGTTGACTTGTTGCGCGACGACCGCTGCGTTGGCGCGGGCTTTCGACCACTGGCCCGACATCGCGTACGCAAAACCAAGCACCTGGTAGTCGTGGTGCTCATAGCCGTTGTGAACGTCGCTATGCTCCTGCGGCATATAGCGCGAGAACAGCGCGATCGCGCGCAAACTGGCACGAATCGCCGCATCAAAATTGCCGACGCGGGTGAAAATGTGCGCGGGCATATGCGCGAGATGTTCGGCACCTGGCGGAAGATCAATTGTGGCGAGATGGCGCGCCGCGCCGAGTGCCGCCTGCGGGTCGGGGGCGTCTTCGTAGGCGTGAATGAGGTAGTGGTTAGCACCGAGCTGATCGGGATCGCGGGCGAGCGCCGTCTGCAAGAGCCCGATGACTTCGCGCGTATACGAGTTGGGCTGCGCGCCGTGCCACATGTCGAGCGGCGTGAGATCCATCAGGCTTTCGGCGCAGAGCACGCTCGCATCGATATCGCTTGCATCGCTGCGTACGAGCACCCGCATTGCATCCGCATAGGCGACCTGCGCAGGGAAGACCTGCGCGTCGTTCTGCGCGGTGTAACGATGCGCGAGCGCGGCGATGTAGCGGCGTTCGGCGAGCGATGCAGGCAACGACTGCGCTTGGGCGATCGCTGCGCGTCCGATCGCCGCGCGCCGCAGATCGTAGATGGTGTTGACGTTAGGCCCCGCGGCAAGGGCGATGCCCCAGTACGCCATCGCTAGACGCGAATCGCTGCGCGCCGCCGCCTGAAAATGGAACGTCGCCTCTTCCGGATTGAATGCGTAAATGAGGGTGAGGCCTTCGTCAAACTCTCGTTGTGCGTTTGTGTTCGTCGTCGAAACCGAATGGTGCGCGAGGGCAAACCGCGGTGGTTCTGCGAACGTAGTCGCCACCGGCGCGGCGCATAGCGCACACACGAGCGACGCGCGGACCGCGGAGAGAATGATGAAGCGCAGCGATTTCCTCATAACTGCCGTGCCGGGTGCGACTGTGATCGCCGCTCTCCCTGCTCGTGCTGCCGTACCGCGCGAGCAATCGATGCAAGTCCCGATCGCTGCGTACGGTTCGCCGTCCGCATTTGAACGATCCGTCGTGCGACTGCCGCGCGGCGTGCCGACGCCGGGGCTTACGCCGCTCGCGCAACAACTCGGCATCATCACGCCCAGCGGCCTGACGTTCACGCGCGTGCACGCCGGGATACCGGCACTCGATCCACGCCGACATCGCTTGATCGTGCACGGCCTAGTCGCAAAACCGCTGACGTTTTCGCTTGCCGATCTCATGCGGTTTCCATCGGCTGAACGCGTGCATTTTCTCGAATGCAGCGGAAACTCGGCACGCGGGTCGGAGATACTGGGGACGGGCGTGCAATTCTCGCACGGCCTCGTTTCGTGTTGCGCGTGGACCGGTGTTCCACTGGGACTGGTCCTCGAAGAAGCAGGCATAGATGCGCGGGCCAAATGGCTGGTTGTCGAAGGCGCGGACGGGGCGGCCTACGATCGCAGCATTCCGCTTGCCGCAATCGAGGACGCACTGCTCGTCTACGGTCAAAATGGCGAGATGCTGCGTCCCGAACAAGGCTATCCGCTGCGTTTACTCGTCCCCGGTTTCGAAGGCTCCGCAAACGTCAAGTGGGTGCGCCGCATCAAGCTCGTCACGGGGCCTGTGTATTCACGTGAGGAGACCGCGCAGTACACGCAGCCCGGCCCCGATGGAAAAATTCGCCTATTCGATTTCGTGATGGACGTAAAATCCGTCATTACCTCGCCGTCGCCAGGCGACCGTCTGCGCGGCGGTTTCACGGAAGGACGCGGCTTTGCATGGAGTGGTCGCGGGAAAATCGCGAGTGTCGAGGTGAGCGTGGACGGCGGCGCGACGTGGACGCATGCGACCCTCGATCCGCTGGTTCTCGCGAAAAGTTTTACGCGGTTTACGTTCCCGCTGCGTTTTGCCGACGCGCCGCTCAAGATCGCGAGTCGTGCAAAAGACGAGACTGGCGCAGTGCAGCCCACGCTCGACGCGCTCGTCGCCGCGCGCGGGCCGGCCTTGCGCTACCACGTTAACGCGATCGCCGCGTGGCACATCGGTACCGATGGATCGGTCACGGTTGCGTAAGGCAGCCCTCGTCGTATTCGTGCTCGCCTTGGGCGGATGCACGCGTGCGCCCGAGCCGCCGCACGGTCCGTTCGGCCTCGGTGCAACGGCCGATGGACACACGGTCGCGCGGGTCGACATCGATGTCTCACCTGAGGGCCGTGGCCTTCCCGCGGGCTCGGGGACGCCGCTCGAGGGCGCGCGGATATTTGCCGCGACGTGCACGCGCTGTCACGGTGAGGCAGTGCGACTCGCACCGGACCGGTGGCCGTACGCGACAACCGTTTTCGATTATATCCGCCGCGCGATGCCGCCCGATCGGAAATCCGCGCTTTCCGCCTCGGAGGTGTACGCGCTGACGGCGTTTACGCTTTACGCAAACGAGGAGATCGGGCAAAACGAACTCATGGATGACGAAACCCTGCCGCGCGTCGTAATGCCGAAAATTAAGGATTTCTTGGTCACCCGTTAACTCGGACTTAAGACTTCCCTCATAGGGTGAGGTCGTTACATATGCTTACCAGTTGGGGGACTATGCCTATCCATACACGCTTGGCGTCACTCGTTTGCGCGCTGAGCTTGGTGACGTCGATGGTTGCGTCGATGGCGGTTGCCGCGAGCGCACAGACGCAAGCAGCCGTCTCGATTTCGGGCTCGCTGATCGACCAAGCCGGCGGCGTCGCAATTGCGAATGCCACGATCACACTCTTTCAAGGCGATAAAGAAGTCTCTGAAACGAAGTCGGCCGCGAACGGCACATTCGCGTTCACGAATCAGGCTCCGGGCATCTATCGCATTGAAGTCCGCGCCGAAGGCTACCAGGGAGCTCGCAGTGATAACGTTGCGCTGACGGCAGGCATCGCCACGCAGGCGTTCAGCGTAGCACTAGCACGCGCGACGACCCAGAATGGCGACCTCAAAGAAATCGGGCGCGTGAGCGCGTTAAGCGGCCGCGCGTCGGTTTCGACTGCGACGACGATCTCGCAAAGCATCTTTAGCGATTTACTCAGCAAAGAAGGCTACGTTCGCATCGGCGATGCGCTCAATACGCTGCCGGGCGTCAACGTCGGCGGCTTGAGCTCGTCAATTGGTGACGGCCTCTCGATCAATATTCGTGGCTTCGGCGCCAGCGAAACGCAAACGCTCATCGATGGCCATCCCGTTGGACCGTTCGGTCCCGGCAGCGGCGGCTTCGATTACCAAGACTCACCGTCGTTCGCGATCGGCGAAACCCGTGTCACCTTTGGCTCTGGTGCCCTCGGCCTCTACGGTACGGACTCGATCGGCGGAACGGTCGACCTCCAATCGATCAACCCGACGCGAGATCGCCAGTTTTTTATTACCCAGGGCTTCGGCAATCAAGGGATCGCGAAAACGGTCCTTCAGGCAACCGGTACGCTCAATGGTAAACTTGGATACGCGATCGTGCATGGCGTGCTCGGCGCCTATGGTCCATACCAACCCACGAAAAACGTCGTGAATCCAGGCCTGCTCGCGAACGATATTTCGAACGCCAACGTCGTTGCGACCTCGCAGGAGTACTCGGGCAACTATGTTCTCCGCAACGATCTTCTTAAACTAAAATACGACGTCAATGACAAGACGCAGGTTACCGTCTCGGCGCTCTCGGCAAACTCATGGAGCGATAAGAGCGGCAACGGCGACAATTGCTACTTCACCTATGATTACCAGCTCTACACCGCAAACAGCAACATCGCGGCGGGTAATGGGGCGACGACCATCAACGATTCGAACGGTAACGCGCTCATCACGTGTCCGAATACCGTCGCGGTAAATACGAATGCCGGGCCCGCTTGCATTACGTCTCAACAATATGCCCAAAAAACCGCGGGTCTTGCCGGCGGCGGCCAGGGACCATGGCAGGCGCACCGCGTGGACGACTTCCATGCGCGCGTCGCTTCGCTCCTCGGAAAAAATCTCGTCTCGGTCGACGGGTTCACCAACCGTTACACGACCGACTATAATCGCAGCCTCTCGGGCCCGACCTGCGACCAGGTTGCGGCGTGCGCGGCGATCTTCCCGACCTCGACGAAGTTTACCGGCGGTTTCCATACCGACATTTACACAACGACGGGCGCGCTGATCAGCGATGACATCACGACCGATAAGAACGATCTTGGCTTCGGCTACTACGTTCAGCACCAGGTCATTGCCCAATCGCAATTTGACAAAAATGGTCTCAACGGAAATCCGGCGACGTTCACGATTCGTCCGATCGCGAACTACAGCCAGGTCAACAGCAACTTCTTCGTTCGCGACGATTACAAAGCGACGGACAAGACCAGCCTGTACCTGAATGGCTGGCTCAAGCACAGCTCGGTGACTGGCAAGACGACGTTCGACCCGCGTCTTTCGGTCGTGTTCCGCTCGACGCCCTCGGACGTGTTTCGTCTCACCGGCGGCCGCTCCGACGGTGAACCCTCGCCGAATCTGACGAGCGGGGCACCCTCACTCAACACGACGCCGACCAACATCACATTCAAGTGCGGCGGTATCACGAGTGTGGGCTCGACCGCGAACTCGACGCTCCAGCCCGAACAGTCGAACGACCTCGAGTTCGGTTACGGCCACCGCTTCGGGAACGACTCGGTGATTCAGATCGACTTCTACTCCGCGAGTGAAAAGAATCGTATCTTCGGCGGTTCATTGCCGGTCTCGGTTCTCGGTGCGGGCGCGATCCCATCAGACCTGCTCGCAGCGTACAACCTGCGCTACGGTCAGTTCTGCGGTGGCGCGGTGCCGACGCTTGCAAACCTCGCCGTGACTACGAACTACAACGCAGCAACTGCTCGCTTCAAGGGCGTCGAGCTCTCGGGCCGCGCGCGTTTGAACCGAGCGTTTTACGCGGACTACTCGTACAATATCCAGTCGGGCGTCTACAACGATCTTCCCGATACGATTCTCAAGCGCAACGTGTTCGACATCAACGGTGCTCAGATCCAGGGACTTCCGCTCCACAAAGGCAGCATCGGCCTTGACTACAGCAGCCGCCACAGCACCGAAATCCGCCTTGATACGATCTTCCTTGGCGACAACAATCCCTATACTCGACCTGCGTTCAATTACAGCAACGCGAGCCTCTCGCAGCGTTTCGGCAAAAACACGGTTGTCAACGTCGGCATCCTCAACGTTTTCAACCAGGTGCATTCGCAGTACTACACGTACGGCAACGCACCGTTTATTGCGGAGAACCGATTCGGCACCGATGCAACGGGACTCGATCAAGCCGCGAATCAAGGTGTCCAACAGGCCGGTCTCTTGCCAACGACCGTGACGGTTTCGTTGACACGTCGGATCTAACTCCGCGATCGCGCGCCGCTTTCCATCGGGACGATGAAGAGCCTGATGCATTCAGGCGAGCGTTGCTTCGGTCAGCGGGATGCTGCGATAGCGTTTGCCGGTGAGGGCGAAGAGCGCGTTTCCGACGGCGGCTGCCACCGGCGGCGTGCCGAATTAGCCCGCGCCCGTGGGTTTTTCTGAGCTTTTGACGATCGCGATATCGATCGCTGGCGCTTCTCGGTGACGCAGCACATCGTAGGTGTCGTAATTCCCTTGCTGGACGCTGCCGTTTTCAAAGGTGATCTTGCCTTTGAGTGCGGCCGAGAGTCCGAAGTTCATCGCGCCCATCATTTGCGCTTCGAGTCCGTCGAGGTTGATCGAGTGACCGCAGTCCGCCGCGCACGTGAGTTTGTGCACGACGATGTGGCCGGCTTTGGGCATCGACACCTCAGCGATGAGGGCCGCAGTCGATCCGGCCCACGCGATCATCGCAACGCCGCGCGCGCGTTCCCGCAACGGGTTTGGTCGACCATTTGGCGCGTTTTGCTGCGGTATCGAGCACGTTGCGTGCGCGTGAATCAGCCGGGAGCATCGCCGCGCGAAACGCGACTGGATCTTTGCCCGTGGCGCGCGCGAGTTCGTCGATGAACGACTCCGCGGCCAAAGTCCCTGCATATGCACCCGGATGATGCCGCACCTTTCCCCGCGGTGCGAGTCGAGGCGAGCGAGTCGCGCCGACGGCGTTAGCTCGCGCGGCGGAAGGCCAGTTGCATCCAATCGTGGAGGGTTGCGCGCAACTGCATTGCATTCTCGCCAAAGGCGGTCGCGCTGCCCACCATCGCACGGAGGCTCGGGTCGTTGCGCTTGGCCGCATTGAGGATCATCGTGGCGTGGCGGTGGAACGTTGCGTGGCGCGCTTTGGCCAGCCAAAACTCAGCCGCTGACTGAAGGTGCAGGCGTCCTCGCGCATTGTGATTTCATGGCTTTTTTGAGCGTGCGCCCCGCGAGCGACCGCGACCGCTTGGTCGATCCACGCACCGTGAACGGTGAGCGCGTCGCCGATTTGGATCTCGAGTTCGTGTCGTTCTGCATCGAAGGCCATGATAAGAAGCAACGGTGCCTTCTCGCGAGTGTTTATCGTTTTGTGTTGAGCCCTCGTTAAGAATTGCGTAAGCATCCCTACACGCATTGGCACGTACGAAGGCATACAATGGCGCCATGAAATGCGTGCTTGCGGCGATCGTCGCCATCTTCGCCTTGGCCGGCTCCTCCGCGCGCGCCGACCCCAGCCTGGATCCTGTGCTCTCGGCAAAATCGTGGATCAACGGTCATCCGACGGCTGCCTCGCTGCGCGGCAAGGTCGTGCTCGTCGATGTGTTCACGTTTGGCTGCTATAACTGCAAGAACGTCACGCCCAATCTAAAGAAACTCAATGCATCAGGTGACGTGCAGATCATCGGCGTCCACACGCCAGAGACCGCGTACGAACGCGACCACGCTAATGTCGTGGAGAATCTCAAAGTCCAGGGCATCGTGTGGCCCGTGGCGGTCGATAACGACATGGCGATCTGGCATGCGTACGAGACCCAATACTGGCCGACGCAGATGCTCTTCGATCGGCACGGCGTCTTGCGTAAGACGATCGTCGGTGATTCGCAAGACGCGGAGCTCGATCGGATCGTCGCCTCGCTCGTCGCGGAGAAATAAAGAAGCGCCCCGTTCGCCGGCGGCGAACGGAGCGCATGAGTTTCGCGGGCTGCGCGCTTAGGGCGAGACGCGTTTGACCGTGCTGTCGTTGTCGTCGTTGAAGTAGATGTACTGCGTACCGCTGGCGTTGGTCGCCGCAATGCCGAAGATAGCACCTGCGTTGCCGGTATCGACGTTTTTGTAGCCGACGACGTACTGGCCGGTGGGATTGATTTCGACGAGAAGATTGTTGCCGAGCGGAGCGGCTGCTGTGTTCCCGACCACCAGATCCCCGTTGGCGAGCAACGCGCTACTGATCGGCGAGGCGAGCGGAGCACCCGAGTAAATCGTCGTGACTGCTGGGGTATTGAAGGTGTTGCCCGATGCGGCATAGGTATTTGCCGGCGCTGTGGTCGCTCCGGCGATTTTGAGGACACGATTGAGGTTCGTATCGACGACGTAAAGCGAGTCACTCGTCGTATCGTAGCTCAGACCGGCCGGCGCGAAGATGCCCGCATTCGTGATCGAGTAGGTGAGCCCGGTGAGAATCGTATCGAACGTGAACGATGGACCCGGGTTGATGTTGATACGAATGACGGTTCCGTTTTTCGCATTCGTCACGAAAAAGGTCGGTTTTCCGCCGTTGCCCCCGTTGAAGGCTTGACCCCAAGGACCGGCCCACGGACCGGTGGCGAGCGTCGTAACGATCGTGCCGCTGGGCGAGACGATCGGATTATTATTGGCGGTGTAGTCGGCGGCCCAGATGTTGCCGTTGGGCGCGATCGCGAGCGCATTGCAACCGGCGAGCGACGGCGATTGGCTCAGGCGTTTGGGGATCGATCCGGAGATGGGACTGATGTCTTCAATGGTCGTGCCATTACCCTGGCCAGCGGTCGAGCTACTGCTGTTAAAATTGCAAACGATCAGGTCGCCTGCCGTCTCGAGACCCGTCGTTACCGGCGCGATGGCCAGGCCGTACGGATTGTTATCGCCGGCTCCCGCGCCGGTGCCGACGTCGACCGTCGATGCGATCGTGGTAATGGTCTTGAGAGTGCCGAGACTCCCGGCCGTAACCGCGGTAGGCGTCGGCACCGGATACTGCGTGTTGGTGCCGCCGCAGGCGGCGAGCGCCGAAAGTGCCGTTGCAACGACGACGGATGGTAGGATTCGCACGGGTAGGCTCCTCTGGTCGGAAAGTTGGTACGCATCTCTGACGCCGGAGAGTCCAACTAGGATCACCTCGGAAAATGACGCGTGGACAAGGAAGCAAGAGAGCCCAACGTGCGAGAGCGAACGGTGTGGGAATGCATCTAGCGATTATGGGAACGGGCGGCCTCGGTGGCTACTTCGGAGCGCGGCTTGCCGCGGCGGGAAACGACGTTACGTTTATCGCGCGCGGGAAACATCTCGCCGCGATTCGTGCGAACGGTCTGCAGGTGCGCAGTGCTCTCGGTGACGTGACCGTAGCGCCCGCGAACGCGACGGACAACTTGGCCGACGTCGGGACGGTCGATATCGTGATCCTCGCGGTGAAGCTGTGGGATACGGAGAGCGCGGCGGAGGCGATCGGGTCGCTGATCGGCCCGCAAACGCTCGTAGTTTCTTTCCAGAACGGCGTCGAGAAAGACGACACGCTCGCGAAAACCGTGGGTGCCGCGAATCGGATGGGCGGGGTCGCGTATATCCCCTCGGTCATCGCCGAGCCCGGCGTGATCCAGCATACCGGGACGCTTGCGAAGCTGATCGTCGGAGCGTACGAACCCGCGCAGGTCGATCGGGTGAATGTCTTTGCCGATGCCGCGCGCGCGGCGAAGATCGAGATCGAGGTCAGCGATGACATCGCGCGCCTCATATGGGAAAAGTTTGTGTTCATCGTCGGGCTCAGCAACATGACCGCGCTCGTGCGCGCACCGCTGGGAGTCCTGCGCGCACATGCGGGCACGCGCAGCTTGCTGCACGACGTGATGGCGGAAACGGCCGCGGTCGCCCGCGCGCGCAAGATCGCGCTACCCGTCGAATTCGCCGATCAACGCATGGCATTTTGCGATCAAGCGCCCGCGCAGATGACCTCATCGATGCACGGCGACCTCGAAAATGGCTCTCGTCTCGAATTGCCCTGGCTTGGCGGCGCCGTCGTTCGGTACGGGATCGAACTTGGTGTTCCGACGCCGACATGCGCCTTTATCGAGAGAGCCCTCGGCCCTTACGTCAGTGGTAAGCCTGATATATCTGCCTAAAAAGCGGCGAAAGATTCGAATCGCGCGCCAAAGAAAAACGCTGTGTCATGCGCCCGTTAGTCGAACGTGTAAGATGCTGCATCGATGTGCCCGCGCCAAGAAACGAACGAACCATCGACCGGTGCCCACGACACCTCGGCGCTGAGTGGTATCATCATGCCCTCGATCTTCGTATAATCTGAATAACGGCAGATCCACGCGGTGAGGGCGCTTGTCGATCCGACCGCGCGCTCGCGCGACGCAGCGATTTGTGTGATGCCGCCGTCGACACCAAAGGTGACATCCATCGAAACGCTTGCAACGCCGTGGGTCAGCGTGGCGCGTGCGCATGTTTGGTCAATCGGCGACCAACGGACGCCGCTTGTCGGCAGCAGGGCGGTCGGGATCCATGCGGACTCGGCGAAATACCGCAAGAGCGACGCCGTGTTCACCGCTGGCCCCGGCTTCGGTGCGCCGAGCGGGACGATCGCGCAGATCGAACCCTCGGAGATGCCGGCGTGGTCGACGTAGGCGTCGCGCACGCGGATCGCAAGCCCGGGCGCGAGCGGCACCGTTGCATCCCAAAGGAAGCCGGGCATCCGCGCGCTCATCGTTTCGACCGCGCGAAATGACCGCCACTGCGATGTGGAATCGCCGCGCATCGTTCCGCTCTGCAGGAGCGTGACGCGTTCGATCGCACGCCTCTTCTCGCCCAGCGCGAACATGAAGTAGCGCTGCACGCAGAGCGGAATCGTATCGTCTGCGGACGCGAAGCGATCGGGCGGTGCGCCATCGTCAAGCAGTCGGAGAAGGCGCGCGTTTGTTTGATCCCAGTGGACGTTTGCCGACCCGACCAGCACCGCGCTACTTGCGGCGAGCAGCGCACCGAACGCGAACGTCCGTTTCGCGCGCGTCACGGAGTCGAACGCAGCGCACGTCGCATCGCAAGTCCGAAGATCACGCTCAGCGCTCCGAGCAATACGAGCGCCGACCAGGCGGCGAACGTCGGGGCGTTCGTGCCGCACGTCGCGATGGCCGACGTCAGCCACAGTCGCACGGTCGCGAGCGGTGTCAGACGCTGCGCTGCGAGGCCGCGCGCGCGCGCCAGCGCGTCGAGCGGGGCCCAGTCCGTCCCTTCGATCGTCGCCGCGAGGCGCTGTGCGTCATCGAAGAGCAGAAGGCGGTCTTCGTGGACGAGCCGCCCACCCGACGCTGCACGAAGCTCAACGCCTAAGCGCGTTTGCAGTTCGACGAGTGCTTGGGGGGCGCCGGTTGCAAGACTCCAACGTGAATCGCTGCGGCCGTACGAGCGTGCGTACCTCGCAAGTGTGGCGGGGGTGTCACTTGCGGGATCGAGCGTAATCTCGAGCAATCGTATGCCTTCGCTCGGCTGTAGCGCGCGTGCCATCGTCGCAAACTTCGCCGTGACGGCCGGGCATTGCGACATCTCCCGACAATGGGTATACATGAACGCGACGAGCGTGACGTTGCCGCGCAGCGACTTCGTCGAGAGCGGTGCGGCGTTTTGATCGCGTAGCGCCGTTGGCGGTAGCGTGTCGCCAATCTGCATCGGCGGCAGTGCGAATTGCACCACCGCCAGCAGCAGACCGAGCACGCCTGCTACCACGTTCGCATGCCGACGGCGGGATACGCGTGCGCGGTCAATTGTTGGGTCACGGGACCCGCATAGGCGAGAACCGCGAGCACGAGGGAGATGACGGCCCAGCGTCCGAGTTGGTCGAGTGCGCGCGGTGTCGGCGCCGCACCCGGCTCGGGAACGGCGAACGTCAGCTCGCCGTACTGTACCGGATTTTCGCGGCGGTTCGCGACGAACGTCCCCGTTGCCACGATGACAAAGAGCAGAACCGAGATCGCGATGAGCGTCCCGCCGATGCCCGCCGCGATCATGTAGGGATGCCACGATGCCGCACCCTGCGCGCCGAAGTACGTCACATCCGATACGCGGCGCGGAGCGCCGAGGAGCCCGGCCCAGTGCATCGCTGTCGACATGATGACCATCCCGACGAACCACGTGTAGACCTGGATGAGCGCAAGGCGCGGTGCAAAGAGTTTGCGTCCGGTGAGCGCGGGAACGAGTTGATACGATGCGCCGATGAACGTGAGCGCGACCGGACCGCCGACGGTGATGTGAAAGTGTCCGACGATCCACATCGTGTTATGCACGAGGACGTCCATCGAATACGAGTTATTCACGATGCCGCCGAAGCCGCCAGGAATGAAGAGCAGCATCGCGCAGGCAGGACCGGCAAAGGCCGGATTCTTCCACGGCAGCCAGCGCACGATGTTCCAAAAGCCGCGCACGCCTGCTTTGCGCGCGGCAATCTCGAAAGTCGCAAAGAGCGCGAAGGCAGTCATGAACGAGGGAATGACGACGCCGTAGGTTAGCGTCGTGTGCAGCAGTTTCCAGCCTGCCGATATTCCGGGTTCGAGATATTGGTGATGCAGGCCGACCGGCGTCGAGAGCACGAGTAGGAGAATGAACGCGAGGCGCGTGAGCGCATCGGAGAAGAGAGAGCCTTTGAACGTTGCGGGCAAGATCGTATACCAGATAATGTACGCGCCCATGATCCAGAAGTAGACGAGCGGATGCCCAAAATACCAGAAGAGCATGCGCGAGAGACTGACGTCGACGCCCGGCACCCAGCCGAGCGACCAGGGGATGAGCATGAAGATCATTTCGGTCGCGACGCCGATCGTCGCGATCACCCACATCGTCATCGTCGCCGCGCCTAAGAACGACGGCAACGGGCTCAGAACGCCGGGATTGTTGCGTTTGAACCACACGACGTTCTCGAGAATGTCATAAGCAACGAACCACGTGCCGACCACGAGCAACGTTGTGCCGATGTAGAAGAGCGGATCGGCTTTGAGCGGCGCGTAGAACGTGTACAAAACCGTCGCGTTGCCGGCGAGGATCTCAATCGTCGCCATCGTCGTACCGACGAGCATCACGATGTACCCGATCCAACCAATTCGCACCGAGCGTTCGCGTTTGATGGAGTGGTACGTTACGTACGTGATCAGGCCGGTGATGAAGAAGGTCGTAAATACCAGCGCCATGAGCACGCCGTGCGCCGTGAGCATACGATAGTAATCGAACCACGACGGCATCACGATCCAGTTGGCCCGTGAGAAGCCTTGCAGCATCCCGAAAAGCGCGCCGACTCCAAGCACGAGCGTCGCCGTGTAGATGTGCGTGAGGACGAGCAGATCGCCGTCGGCGCTCGAGAGTTCGAGTCGCGTCGGGATCACACGTGCGGGCGGGGCAATCACTTGCGCCATGTTAACGCACCTCGACTGTGGCGGCCATCAGCTGGTGGCTTGCGCCGCAGTACTCATTACAAATGAGCAGCAGCGTCCCCGCTGTTTTGAACGTGTGCGAGACGGTGCTCACCCAGCCGGGCGTCACCATCGTGTTGACGCCCGTCTGCGGGATGCTAAATCCGTGTTCCACATCAGCACTAGTCACGTAAAACGTCACTTTCGATCCGACCGGTACGGTGATCTTCTTGGGCTCGAAAGCAAAGATCCGCGCGATGTAGTACACCTCGTACTCGTGCGCGCCGATTTGCCGTAACCCGGGGTGATCGAACGGAGGCGTCTGCGCGACCTTGGCCGGATCGATGCTCTGCACGTGGCTCGGCGGGTCAAAACCCTCGACGACCGCTGCCGTCACGATCACCGCGAAAAAAATTGCGAGCATGGCTCCACCGAGGATGAGCCATAATCGTTCGGCGCGATGTAGATGGATCGGCATGCTACCACTCATCCTGTAGGAGTATGAACATCAGCACCCACCCGACAAAAATAAGCGCGCCCACACTGAAGACGAATTTCAGCGTCGCGGGTAATGGGGCATCATGATCGATCTCATTCATGCATCGATGGTAACGAGAGCAGTTCGCAATCGAATGAACGACGGGCGAAGCGATCTTCGCGCCATCTTCACATCCGGCTGGACGCGGGTACCGCCAGCGGAATCACGAGCACCGGAACGGTGGACGCGCGGATGACGGCTTCGGCGACGCTGCCCTGGCGTATGCGGTCGAATCCCGTGCGGGCGTGCGTGCCGATTGCTATGAGATCGGCCTTGGTCGCTTCCGCGGCGATCGGAATGGCCGCTTCCGGCGTGCCGTGCAGTTCGATGGTCTCGCATGCGACGCCCATGCGCGTTGCATAGTCGCTCGCTGAGCGGACGTAGGGCGGTTCCGCGAGCGGCGCGGTATCTTTCGGTGCGACGTGGGCGAAAACGATATTCGCCTCATGTTCTGCGGCAAGTCCGATCGCATAACGCACGGCTTCATTTGCCGGGGCCGACTCGTCGATGGCGACGAGGATGCGGCAGATGCCGACCTCGGCGCGTGAGACGACGCGTTCGCGCGTTATGAATGTCGGAACGTGGGCACCACGCAAAACCGTCTCGGCCGTACTCCCAAGCATGAACCGCTCGAAACCCGTATGTCCATCGGTTCCGAGTACGACAGCATCGAAATTGCCGTGCTGCACGAACTTGGTGATCGTATCGCCCACCGGGCCATCGAGCGAGTGCGTCGTGGAACGCAGGCCTTGCTCGTTCGCGCGCCCCGTCGCGGCGACAAAGAGATCGCGCTCGTCATCTTCGAGGGCTTCGAGCGCGACAGTTGCATCGCCGCCATACGGCGTGACGCACTCAGCGATCACCGCAGTTCGGTTGAGGGCGTGGATGAATGCGAGTTCGCCATCTGGCGCGACGATCGTGAGGGCGAGGCCAAGCGCCGCTTGCGCGGCGGGCGATCCGTCGATTGCGACGGCAACGCGTTGGAAACTCTCATGGGCCATCGAAGCGCATCCTTCCGAAAAGCGAGCTGGCCTTAGCCTATCCGAGCGATGTGAATCGCTTGTGAAGTTTTTGCGCTAATCGATCACTGCGGCGATCGGACGCCGGAGCGAACGCGGCATCTCTGGGGCGTATCCGAAGCGGACGACAAGATCCGGACGTCCGTCCAGTCCCATCGCTTGCCTAAATGCTCCGCGCACCGGGCCGACTTCGACGGCTTGGTTCACCATCGCCGTTTTGATACCAAGTGCCGTCGCTTGGAGCACGAAGCGCTGATACGCACGGCCCGCGTTGACCCAGTGTTCCCGGTCGCTCGAATCAGAGACGAAGATTGCAAGACCGGCCGAACTGCGCAGTTCGCGGACGTATTTGTCATTTTCCCCTTTGGCCGTAAACAGCAGGCGCATCATCGCGGGGCCAAGCCAGCCCGGTATTGTTGGGTTTCCCGATGCGCGCGCGAAGAGTCCGTCGCCCGTGCGCACGGCGTCGGCGTCGTTGAAGCGGATCCAGTGCCGCAACTCGTCCATGAATCCGGCATCGTTCATTTGTGCGGTGTTCCCGGCGATCACGAATTCAAGAACCCGTTCGATTTGTGCCGGCGTCAGCTGGAGGTGAAGGGAATGGCCTCGCCCTTGTGCCGCGCTTGCGAGCAAGGCGAGGTCCGCGCGTGAAACGCCCCGCCCGTCGTAGACGGAACGCGTGCACTGTCGCTGGTTGATCGCGGCGAACAGGGGCGATGCCGCAACGCTCGGCGATGCCGCGAGTGACACCGAGATGGTGCCGCTGGCTGAATCCACCGCAACGTCGGCATGCAAGCCGATGGCGGCGGCCGCCTGAACGAGGTTTTCCGTCGCGCAACCGAGGCTCACGAAAAGGTGGTGATCGTCGGGATCGACGCTCGGGCAGCGGCGCGCAAAATCGGGTCGGATCGTGACCCGGTGCGAATCGATGGTAAACCGCCAGCACTGGGTGTTGTGGCTCGAAGGCGCGAGCGTTGCGTAACGGACGATTTCGCGCATTGCCGAGGCCGACGGTGCTGGCGAACGATCGAGCTTGCTCCACGTCGAGCGCACGTCGTCTGCGTACGTCATCGCGCCGGGGGAGCAGGCGGTAAGCGCCGTCGCCCCGAGCGCGACCAGCGGCAAACCGCGCAGAAACGCCTCGCGCTTCAGTCGCTCGATCGGATGTGGAAGTCCGCCTCGGTTGCCGCACCGAGGTCGTCGAGCAGCGTCTCGATGGTCGAGCGAGCGATGTTGCCACCGGCGAGCGCATCAAAAATTTTCCCGGGCCAGCCGCCCGGTGGACGATACGTCCCGGTGAGCGTCAGAATGCAGTTCTCGCTGCCGTTTTCGATCGCCGTGAGCGTGCCCTCAAAATTCGGAAACGCACCATCACCTTCGGGGACCCAGCGCACGGTGAGTTCGTGTTGGGCGTACGCAACGCTGACGGCGACGTCTTTTTCGAGCGAGAATTCGTTGCCGAATGGACGCAGCGGGACGTGCAAATGCAGGCGTGGCCCCGTGGTTGCTCCCTCGCGCAGGTACGAATGCAGGTACGAGAGGGTGAAATTCGCCGGGGCGTGGACGGGGACCGATATGGCGACCTTGGACATGTCGCAATCATCGGGCGCAGATTGGAAGACGTCGTGAACGGTCGTCGGTCGATTCCTTCACGAGTACGGCAAACCGGTTCTATAAACTTGCGGTTATGACGAGCATGACGATGCAAGCCGGCCTCCTCCGGGACGATGAGTACGCACGTATCGATCGCTATTGGCGGGCGGCGAACTATCTTGCCGCCGGCCAAATTTATCTACTTGCGAACCCGCTTTTGCGCGAGCCGCTCAAGCTCGAACACATCAAACCGCGTCTGCTGGGCCATTGGGGAACGACGCCGGGCTTGAATTTCATCATCGCGCACCTCAATCGGATCATTTGCGCGTATGACGTCGACGTGCTATTCATCGCTGGCCCCGGGCATGGCGGCCCGGCCCTCGTCGCAAACGCCTACCTCGAGGGGACGTATACCGAGCTCTTTCCGCACATCACGCGTGACGAAGCGGGTCTACAACGGCTGATGAAACAGTTCTCGTTTCCGGGCGGAATCGGCAGTCACGCGACACCCGAGACGCCCGGTTCGATTCACGAAGGCGGGGAGCTCGGCTATTCGCTCTCGCACGCGTTCGGAGCCGTGTTCGACGATCCGAATCTCATCGTTGCTTGCGTCGTCGGCGATGGCGAAGCCGAGACAGGGCCGCTCGCAACGGGCTGGCACGGCAACAAGTTTATCAACCCCGCGCGCGACGGAGCGGTGCTCCCGATCCTGCACCTCAACGGTTACAAAATCGCGAGCCCCACGGTACTCGCGCGCATGCCGCGCGCTGAACTCGATTTACTGCTGCGGGGCTACGGCTACGAACCGCACTACGTCGATGGGCACGAGCCGAATGCGATGCATCGTGCGATGGCGCTGCAGCTCGATGCATGTTATCGCCGCATCCGCGCGATCCAAACGGACGCGCGCGCGCCCGGTGCCGCACAAGCTCGGCCGCGTTGGCCGATGATCGTCCTGGCCTCGCCCAAAGGCTGGACGGGGCCGAAGTTCGTCGACGGTCACGCCGTTGAAGGCACGGCACGCGCGCATCAAGTGCCGCTTGCGAATCTGAAGAATCCCGCGCATCTCGCAGAGTTGGAAGCGTGGCTGCTAAGCTACCGGCCCGAGGAGCTCTTTGACCGCGCGGGGCGCGTGCGCGATGACGTCGCCGCAGGTTCGCCCGTGGGCGGGAAGCGTATGAGCGCGAGCGTGCGCGCGAACGGCGGCCGGATCGCGCCGCTCGAACTGCCCGATTTTCGGAGCTATGCCGTTGCGGTCGACGCGCCCGGTGCCAGGGATGCGGAGTCGACTCGCGTGCTCGGTCACTGGCTGCGCGACGTCCTCTCACACAACAAGCACAGCTTTCGCGTCTTCGGTCCCGATGAGACGGCGTCGAACCGACTCAACGATCTCTTCGATGTCACCGGCCGCATGTGGCTCGACCCGACGATCTCAACCGACGACCATCTCAGTCCGACCGGCCGGGTGATGGAAGTCTTGAGCGAACACCAGTGCGAGGGTTGGCTGGAAGGGTATCTCCTCACCGGGCGGCACGGATTGTTCTCGTGCTACGAAGCGTTCATCCACATCGTCGACTCCATGGTCAACCAGCACGCGAAGTGGATCAAGATCTCGCGCGAGGTGCCGTGGCGCAAGTCCATCGCCTCGCTCAACATTCTGCTCAGCTCGCATGTCTGGCGCCAAGACCACAACGGCTTTAGCCATCAGGATCCCGGCTTCATCGATCTGGTCGTCAACAAAAAAGCTGATACCGTGCGCGTCTACTTCCCGCCCGACGGCAACACGCTGCTCTCGGTCGCCGATCATTGCTTGCGCAGTCAGAATTTCATCAACGTGATCGTCGCTGGCAAGCAGCCCGCGCCGCAGTGGCTCGACATGGACGCGGCCGTCCGCCACTGCACCGCGGGGATCGGTATTTGGGAGTGGGCCTCAAACGACGCCGGCGCCGTGCCTGATGTCGTGCTCGCGTGCGCGGGCGACGTGCCGACGCTCGAGACGCTCGCGGCCGTCGAACTGTTGCGCACGCATCTCCCAGCACTGCGTATCCGCGTCATCAATGTCGTCGACTTGATGACGCTGCAATCGAATGACGAGCATCCGCACGGGTTGACGGACGCGGAGTTCGATGCGCTCTTTACACCCGATCGCCCGGTGATCTTCGCCTATCACGGGTATCCGTGGCTGATCCACCGTCTCACGTATCGCCGCCACGGGCACGACAATCTCCACGTGCGCGGGTACATCGAAGAAGGTACGACGACCACGCCGTTCGACATGACCGTGCGTAATCGCATGGATCGCTTTCATCTTGCGGGCGACGTGATCGACCGAGTCCCGGGTTTAGCCGACACCGGCGCGCACCTCAAACAACTCATCCGCGATACGCTCGTCGATCATCGTCGGTATATCGAAGAAGTCGGCGACGACATGCCTGCGATCCGCGACTGGCGCTGGGGCGCGAAGGGCTAGCGAACGGCGCGCGCGAGTTGCCAGCCTTCGCGTGCGCGTATGACGGCCGCGCCGACTGCTGCGTCGGGATGCGAGATGACGGTATCACCGCTTGCACGCGCGTTGCTTGCCGCCTCGAGCGTCGCGCCCCACGGAACGGCGCCGCGGAAGATCGCCGCCCGCAGGTCGGCGGCATGTTCGCCGATGCCCCCCGTAAATGCGATTACGTCGACTCCGCCGAGCGTTGCAATCAGCGCACCGAGTGCCGCGCGGATGCGCCATACGAAGACGTCGAGTGCGCGTCGTGCATCGGGATCGCCGCTTGCGGCCGAAAGCGTACGCACGTCACCGCTCGTGCCGGATATGCCGAGCAGTCCCGACTCGGTTTCGAGCATCCGCTCCAGAGCGTCGAGCGTCATTCCGCCACGCAAGAGATGGATGAGAATCCCCGGATCTACGCTCCCGCTGCGCGTCGCCATCGGGACGCCTTCGAGCGGCGTATATCCCATGGTGGTATCAATACTTCGGCCGTTCTCGATCGCGCAAAGCGACGAGCCGCCGCCGCCCAAGTGCAACGTCACGATGCGCGCGGCCATCACGTCCCGCCCGCACAATCGTGCGGCCCGGTGCGCGGCGTACTCGTGGCTGAGGCCGTGGTAGCCACGTCGATGGACACCCTGCGCCGTGATCGCTTTGGGCAGTGCGTAGGTCGCGGCTGCCGCGGAAAGCGTATGGTGGAACGCGCTATCGCTGACCGCAAACTGCGGCGTGCCGTAGCGGGAAAGCTCCTGCACCGCTTCGAGCGCCGCGACGTTATGCAGCGGCGCTTCGGCTTCGAGCGCGGCTAGCCGCGCGATTGTCGCGGGGTCGAGCGCAAGGACGGCGGGCGCGTCATCGGGGACGCGCACGAACCGGTGCGCGATCGCATCGACCTGAGGTGCCAGCGCCGCGAGCGTCGCTGCGGCATCCGCTCGCGAGACGGACTCAGCGCGCGTGGGGACCGGTGGATCGTCGAGTGCGGGCAACGCATCAAAAAGGCGGTACCATTCCAATTTGAGCGAGGTCGAGCCGGCATTGACGGTGAGAATTTCCATCGCATGGCTCGTTTCGGGGGTGCGCCTCCGATACCGCCGAACGCATCTCCGCCGTGGAGCATTCCGAACGCACCGTACTGGTCGTTGATGATGAGCCGGCCCTCGTCGAGGTCCTCTCGCACTATCTGCGTGATGAAGGCTTTACGGTGGTGAGCGCGGTCGATGGACCGGGTGCCGTCTCCGCGTTCGAGCAAAAACATCCCGACATCGTCGTGCTCGACCTGACGCTGCCCGGCTTCTCGGGGCTCGAAGTGTTGCGTCGCATTCGCATTCAGCGCGACGTCCCGGTCGTGATTCTCTCCGCGCGTACGGACGAAATCGACCGCGTCGTTGGGCTCGAACTTGGAGCCGACGACTACGTCGGCAAGCCGTACAGTCCGCGCGAAGTCGTCGCACGCGTGAAGACGATCCTGCGCCGAAGCGAGCGCCCGAAAGCAGAAGAAGCGCGAATTCGCCGCATCGGTGAGATCGCGATCGATTCTGCGGGGCATGAGGTACGCGTGGGAGGCGTCTCTGTCGCGCTCACCCCGACGCAATACCGGTTATTGGACGTGCTCGTACAACATCTGGGGCAAACTCTCACGCGCGATCAACTGCTCGAGCGGCTCACGACGGACGGCGACGTCTTCGACCGTACGCTCGACCGGCATATCGCCAATTTGCGCGCGCGGATCGAATGCGACGCAGCAAACCCGCGTTATATCCTCACCGTATTCGGGGTAGGGTATAAGATGGTGGAACCGCGATGAAGAGTGTCATTCACGAAATACGCAACCATCTTGCGATCGCAATCGCGAATGTCGAAGCCTTCCGCGACGGCGTGCTCGAAGCATCGCCGATGCGACTTGGAGCCGTTTTGCAAGCTCTCCGTGAGGTCGATGTCCTGCTCGGTTCTGTTCCGCTCGGAAAGGCCGTGCCAAGCGTTGCCTCGGCAATGCAAATGACCGACGTCTGCCACCTCATCGCAAACGAAGTCCTTGCCTTCGAGGCTGCCGCAAAAGAGAAGGGCATCGTCTTCAACGTCGAGCGTTGTGCCCACGAACATGCTCAGTGCAGCAGTTTTACGTGCAATCCGACTCACGTCGCGGAAATCGTCAATAACGTCGTCTCGAACGCCATCCGCTATACGCCGCGGGGCGGCCGGATCGACATCGACTGTCGGCGCGACGATGGGCTTACGCTCATGGTCACGGATTCCGGTCCGGGCGTCCGCGATCACGAGCGTGAGCGAATTTTCGAATCCGGCTTCCGTGGGACCGCAAGTGAAGCGACCAAAGGCAGCGGACTCGGTCTCTCGGTCGTCCAGCGGTTCGTCGCCGAACTCGGCGGGAGCGTCGCTGTGGAAAACGTTCCCGGCAGCGGCGCCCGCTTTACCGTGCACATCCCAACCAGCGAGCGCGTGCGAGACCCCGCCGTGGACGGCGTCATTTCGATACTCTAAGTAAAAGAAGAATTTCGGCTTCGCAACTCGTTCAAGACTTCCGCAGGCGCGTATCGTAGCCTTAGGTCATGAGCAAGCTGCACGTCTCCCGACAACTCGCGTGCCCGGTCGGTCAGGCACCCGGTTTCGTTATGGAGTTCTTCGATCAGCGCCGCGATGCCGCTGGTACACCGACGATGGCACTCCGCGCCCCAATCCAAATCCCGGGTCTGCCGGAGATCGAACTCGCACGCGATTGCATCGTTCAAATCCACCCGCACCACGAGGCGGGCGACATGACCAAACGCTATCGCGTCACGTGGCAGAGTAGCGGCGGCGGCCCGTTCCCCAAATTCTCCGGCATCCTCGAGATCGCCAACGCCGAGGATTACACGACGTGCGTGCTGGATTTGAGCGGAACGTACGAACCGCCGCTCGGTGCGGTCGGAGCGGCATTCGATTTCACGGTGGGACACGCGATCGCCGAGAGTACCGGCAAAGAACTGCTGGAGCGGGTCGGCAGCTACGTCGAACAATGCTCACGCAGCGTCGAGACGGCAAAACGGAATCGGCGCGAAACCCAAACGACGTGAGCCGCCAGCTCGTGCATGACATCGTCGTCGCGCAAGACCAGTCGACGACCGAAGCCGCGCTCGAGGTCTATGCGGGTGGTCGGCCGCGCGTTGCCGTTCGCCCGATCTGTTACGCTCCGACGCTACCGGATCTTCGGATGATGCGTGATGTGATCATCGATTGTGGACCGCACGATGGCGGTGGTATTGACGTGTCGTGGAAGGTCTCCGGCGGTGGTGCTTTTCCGCGGTTCTGCGGTCGCCTCCGGGTCTGTGACGCGCCGCCGAATGCATCCCGCTTGCGCCTCGAAGGCAGCTATGGATCGGCGTCCGGCGATCCCCCGCACCCGCTCGTCCTGCGCTTCATCAACGCTGTCGCCCGCAAAGCACTCGAAACGTTCTCGAATGCGGTGCTCCGCGAGGTTGCGTAGAGCGAGGTTGCGTAGAGCGTCGAGTGCCGGAAAGATACGTCCCTCCGGCATTCGCTTCGCAAACCGTGACTTACGGTAGAACGATGACCGTCAGCGCCATTTCGGCGTGACCCGCACCGCATACGATCGTGCACGGGAGTTTATACGTGCCGGCTTTTTTTGGTGTGAACGTGACGGCAGCCATCTTGCCCGGCATGATCGTCGTCGCCGGTAGACCGAGCGCGTCGCTTCCCAGACCGTGAACGCCCTCTTTGCTGGTGAGCCGGAACGTTGTGAGTTGTCCGGCGTGAACGGTCACCTTGATCGGATCGAACGCCCAATTCGATGCGGTGATCGTGATGGGCCCGGTGGCTTGCGTGCTTGCAGCGACGGCAGGGCTTGCTTGCGGTACGGGTGCGGCGGCGGGAGCGGATGATGCGATCGGCACGGCAATTGCGAGCGCGAGCGCGAATGGAATGAATGACATTGAGATCCTTTTCTTAGAGCGTTCATCATAGCCGTCGCGGTGAGAAGATCGTAAGAAGGCGCGGTTGCGTACCGAGCGCCGCGCCTTCGCATCGCCTTCGTAGGCAACACCTATTATTGATAAAACGCTACGACTCTGCTCGAGGGAGCGCTCTTATGGTACTTGTTTCTCGTCGAATCGCTCTCGGTGCCGCGCTTGGCGCCTTCGTCATGTTGACTGCCGGCGCGACGTCGGCGCATTCCACAGCCGACATCGTCGCCTCAAACTGGAAGTTCATCCCGGCTAAAATCGAAGCACACGTCGGCGCGCCGATGACGTTGATGCTCACCTCATCGGAAGGTGTGCACGGCGTCGAATCGGCGGAACTTGGCATCGCCAAGACGATGATCGTCCCCGATAAACTCTCCGAGGTGAAGTTCACGCCGAAGAAGGCGGGCACATACGTGTTGCATTGCACGATCGTGTGTGGTGCCGGTCACGAAGCGATGACGCTGACGATTAACGTGCTTCCGTGATGAAGTTGCGGCTCTATCCGACGCTAGGAGTCGTAGCAGCCCTCGGCGTGCTCCTCTCCGGTCTGCTTGCAGCGCCTAAAGTCACCGAGGCAATGCCTCCCTTCTCGCAGGCGTACGGGCTCAGCTGCAACACGTGTCATACCGCCGTTCCGACGCTCAACGCCTACGGTCGCTATATCCAGCGCACGGGCTATGCGTCGCTCGACCGAACCGTGCTCGCGCGTGCGAATCCGCTGTGGATCGGTGAGTCGGTAAACTACAATTCGACGGCCGGCAAAGACACGGGCGTGCCGCGCTACTCGTCGGGAAATTTCGCGTTCCACCTCGTCGGCTACGTCGCGCCGGATCTCACGGTTCATGCTCAGCAGTTCGTCGTTGCGGGCGACGCATCGGGCGGTGTCGATACACTTTGGCTCACCTACAACAATCTTCTCCATCACGACGGGCATCTGTTCGTCGGAAAGATCCTCAACCCGGCGCCCTCACCATACAGTCAAAATGCCGATCTCGACGGCCCATCGGCGTCCTCGACCCTCGTCGGCGAACACGCCTGGGGCGCAACCTACGGCAACCGTTGGGGAACGCGCTTCGCATATATCAAGAAAGCCCTCGATCTCGAAGCGGGTTACTATTTGAGTGGTATGGATCTCAATGGCGCGACGTACTTCGGACCGGGCGATAAGACGTTCCAATGGAAAGCCGCGTACGCACTGCCGACCAAACCCTACGAGTTCGGCGCATTCGGAAGCGTCGGCACGATTCCGGTGAGCACCGGTACCGATCGCTACCATTCGCAGGCCGCCTACGTTCAGGTCGATCCCGGTCAACACGGCCGTCCCGGGGTGCTCGCAATCTACCAGACGCAGTTCGATAACAATCCCGGCCTCGGTGCCGACGGCGTCACACCACTTGCCGCGACGACGAGTCATGGCGAGAGTTTCGAGGTATACGAACCCATCTTCCGCGGTGGCGCGCTCATCGGATTCCGACACGATATCAACGATAGCGGTGCCGGTGGGGCCGTCACGAACGGCAACTCGATCAACCTGGCATTCAACATCCCGCATAACGTCTATCTGCACGGGTACATCGAGGCGAATCTTGGCGGCAACTCGGCCCTCGCCGGCGCTTCGGGCGGACCCACGTGGAAAGGGATGATCTGGGCGACGTTCCCGCTCAGTAAAGTGAGATAAATGGCAACCCACAAAGCGATCGAATTGCACACAAGCGCCGCGGAATACCATCGTTCCGCGGCTGACTTCCACGAGCTCGCCGCCGAGCGATACGCGCGCGGCGACCACGCTCAGGCGGCGCACTACGCGCTGCTCGCGCAGGCGCACATGCAGCACGCGGGCCAGTTCATGTCGGATGCCGCGAAGATCCACGCCGAACTGCACGGCGGCAACAAACACACCAAAGTCTGATCGTGAGCGACCGCATGAATCGTGAAAATCGTCCGCCGGCGCGGTGTTGTTCCGCCTCGGCGGCGTCCGGGTACTGCAGGCGGCAATCGTGGGCCTTCCCCTGCCATCGCCGGATGCCAACGGTTTTCTTGTGATGGCCGAGTCGGGGTGGACGGCGCTTGGCGCCGTCGCGCTTGCGATTCTCGGGACGCTCGGCACGATCGGCGGAATCGCACTGGTGCGGGATGCCGGTACGACCGGAGCTTCACTCGCATGAATCCCATGTTCGGCGATCTCGACGAAGAGTCGATCGAATCGCTGTTGCGCGAAGAAATCGTCGCGCGGATCGCATACGTCGACCGGCGCGGTGCGCCGTTCATCGTCCCGATTGCGTACGCATACGACGGGACTTCGTTTTTCGCATATAGCGCTGATGGATCGAAGCTCGAAGGGATGCGCGAATCGCCGCGCGTCTGCGTCGAAGTCGATCGGATCGTCAACGTCGCGGATTGGTGGTCGGTCGTCGCGATGGGAACCTTCGAACAGCTGAGCGGCGAAGCCGCGTTTGACGTGGTGCGGCGCCTCTCCGAGCGGCATGCGATCGTCGCTCATGCCGCATCGCAGCCCGGTGCCGCAGCGAAAACCTACGTTGCTCGCCTCAAAGCTCCCGGGATCGCGTATCGCATCCGCATCGATAAAAAACACGGACGCTTTGCTCGCAGCCTCGTATCGTGAGCGCGCACGACACCATGGTGCTCGATGCCATTCGCGCGGCAATTAAAACCTCGGTCGACGCGCTCTGTGAAAACGAAGCGTCAGTTCGCGACACGGGGGCGGTCGAGGCGGTGCATGACGCGCGCCTTGCCACGCGCAGGCTGCGTTCAGCGCTGCGAACGTTTCGCGACTTGCTCGAGCCGACGTGGACGCGCGCGCTGCTCGAAGAACTTGGCTGGCTGGGTGAACATCTGGGGCTGGTTCGCGATGCGGATGTCGTGCTTGGCCACATCGAAGCGTTCGCCGATCGCTTGCCGCTCGAGGATCGCACGGCACTCGCTGCACTCCTCGAGCCGATGCGCGAGCGGCGCAAGATCGCATGCGACGCACTGATCGTGGAGATGAGCGGAGAACGCTTTGCGCGACTGCTCGCGCTCGTACGCGATGCAGGCGTGCATCCGCCGATTACGCCAGGCGCCTTCGAGATTGGCCGAAAGCAACTCGTGCGACTCATCCGCCGGCCGTGGCGGCGCCTCAAACGCGACGTTGCGCGCCTGGGAGATCATCCAAGCGACGCCGAGCTGCACCGCATCCGCATCCGCGTCCGCCGGGTTCGTTATGCGCTCGAAGCCGTCGCACCGGTCGCGAGCAAACGTGGATCGCCGGTGATCGAACGCATCACGCAACTGCAAGAGATCCTCGGCGACGTGCACGATTTGGCCATCGAGCGCGAGCAGCTGCGTATGCGCGCGAGGACGTCAGACGATGCCGCATTTGTGGCGGGCGAAATCGCCGGCGTCAATCTCTCACAGGCGGCTCGCGCGCGCAGGTCGTGGCGTCGGGCGTGGCACCGAGCCGCGCGCAAGCGCTTGCGCTTCTGGTAGGAAGATGAACAACGAACGCATCCTCGTCGTCGGAGTTTTTGCTGCGGTCCTCATGTCCGGGCTCATTCAGAGTGTCGACAGCTCGCCGCTCCCGGCCTCGGGCGACTTTGCACGCGGGCGCACGCTCGTTGCGTTTGGCGCCTGTAACGACTGCCATACGCCGGGCTGGCGCGAGTCTGACGCGACGATCCCCGTTTCGCGGTGGATGACCGGCAACGAGATCGGCTTCCGCGGCCCGTGGGGCACGGTTTATCCGGCAAACGTGCGCCTCGAATTTCAAATGATTTCGGAAGATCAGTGGCTTGCGATGGTGCGCACCCGCGGCGGTCACCCGCCGATGACCTGGCACAACCTGCGCGCACTCGATACCGAACAGCTCCGCTCGATCTACCGCTTCGTGCGCTCGCTTGGCCCTGCAGGCGTAGAGGCACCGCTTATGGTGTCACCCGCAAAAGAACCGACGACACCCTATTACGACGTTGCGCCGAAGCCCTCGGTCCCGAGCCCCGCACACTCGTAAATGCTCGAACCATGTTTGTCCCATGTTGAGGCGGTCCAGACAGAACCGAACGCAATTTAAAAGCGCGGTTGCTCGCCGCAACGTCGAAGGCGCCGCCGCCCAGCGTCAATAAATGATCGTCCGTACCGAACCGGCGTTCTTAGGACCTTCACACGAGGTTCAAACGCGCTCCCTATGCTCGGATCATGTTTGAGCATATTGTGGTGCCGCTCGACGGCTCGCCCCTCTCCGATGCTGCGTTCAGTCTCGCGCTTGGACTCGGACGCGACCACGTACGTGAGATCGTGTGCCTACACGCTGTGGATACGCGCGGTGTGATCGTCCCCTCGGCGGGACTCGTCTATCCGTACAATCCAACGCCGCTTATCGACGCACTAAAGTCCCAAGGCGAAGCGATCCTCGCCGACGCGCTTGCGAAGGCGAAAACGGCGAACGTGCGGATTACAACGCAACTCGTCTTCGACGATCCTGTTTCGGCGGTCACACGCGTAGCGCTGGATCGAAGAGCGAGCGTTATCATCATGGGGACGCACGGCCGTACCGGACTCAATCATCTGTTTTTGGGCAGCACGGCTGAGGGGATTCTACGTTCGTGCTCGATACCGGTCATCACCACGCGCGGTGCGAGCCAGGCGACCGCGTCTACTGGTGCGTTCGCACGCGCACTCGTCGCGATCGACGATTCCGATCCGGCAGATGCCGCAATCGCCATGTCAATTGCTCTTGGCGAGAGTGAACGCACGCAGCTCAACTTCTGCACGGTCGTGCAGACCGATGCGCTCTTCGGCAAAGCCTCGGCTTTCGGCTACGATCCGCGTCCTTATATCGAAGAAGTCAATGCCGCTGCCGACGATCTGTTGGACCGTCCTCTCCGGCGCGCGATCGATCACGGCCTGAGCGCGACGACGTTCGTGGCCGAAGGCAAAGTCGTTGAGGAAATCCTCAAATCGGCGGGGGAAATCGATGCCGATCTGATCGTAATCGGTAGCCACGGCCGCCGCGGACTACGCCGATTTTTCGTCGGCAGTGTCGCCGAAGAACTCGTGCGCACGAGTTTCATCCCCGTTCTCGTGGTGCGAACCGAGCGCGAGTCCATCGTCGCATCAATACCGCGAACGTTGGAGACCGTTTGATGATCATGGATCCGATCGACGCGCTCGAACTCTTGCGCGAAGCGGGCATTCGCGTCGCGCGCGCCCGCTACGTCGAGAGTGCCGAGGATGCGGTGTTCTTCGCCGACGGCCGCCCGATCGTCTTACGCGTCGTCCTCTCCGGAAGCGCGTCCGCGCTCAACGGAAACGGCGGCAGCCTGACAACGACCGATGCGATTCGTCATGCGTTCAAGACCCACGAACCGCAGGCAGATACGTTCGCAACGGGCCACGTGCTCGCGCAGCGCTCGATCCCGGCCGGTACCGACATTGTGATCGAGTGTCGCGACGATGTGACACTCGGACGGATCGCGGAACTTCGCTGCGGTACGCATCACGTGCAGCGGCTCGTTCCGATCGAATCGGTGCAGGCCGAGGCGATGCTGGCCGAATTTCACGCGAAGCACGGCATCGCACACGATGCAAAATCCACGCGCATGCTGGCGCACCTCATCGAGCGACTTAGCGCCCTCTTCGCGGACCCGGGAATCAGTCGGCTCAGCCTCAACCCGGTGCGGTTGCACGACAGCACGTACGACGTGATCGATGCGACCGTGGAGGCGCGACGTGCCGTCCCGCTCAAACCGCGCCTCGCACCGCACGCGCACGATCGCAAAGCCTCCTACCGCCCGTAAGAGGGATAGAGCATTTGCGTGCATCTTCTGATGCGTTCGCAATTGACGACTCCCAGCCCATGTGCTAAGTTTGTTAGCACATGCGACGCGTCATCCGGTTCGACCGTGCGAATGGTGCCCCGAGCAGTCTTGGTCCCCTCGAGTCTCGCGTGATTGAAATCATGTGGTCTCTGGGCGGCTGGCTTCAGGTGAGTGATGTTCTCGCCGCTATGGACGCGGCCGATGGCGAGAAGCCTCCGGCGTACTCGACTGTCAAGACGATAATGCAAAATCTCGCCGACAAGCGGCATCTGAAAAAGAAGTCCGCAGGTCGTGCGAACGTTTTCACTCCGACGGTCACACGAGACGACTTTCAGCGGTCGATGATCGACGATGTTTTTCGTCCGCTCATGAAGACGCAGCGCAATCCGCTTTTGGCTCATATCGCCGGCGAACTGGCCAAAGATGACGCGACGCTGGCAGAATTCGAAAAACTGCTCGCCGAAAAACGTGCGGAGCGGCGCCGTGCCTGACGTTCTTCAGTTTTTGTCGGCTTGCGTGTTTAGCGGGACAATTTTTACGTCAGCGTGTGCGCTTTTTATCATTCCGCTGTCGGCGTGGACCATTTTACGCTTGGCTTTGCCGAATCTTCGCCGAATGGGAGCTGACTCGCGCTGGCAGGCGTCGCTGGCGGCGGCAGCCGCGATCGTTCCAGGCGGTCTCGGCATCGCGGGTGCGGGAGTGGGCTTATTGACCGGAATTGGCTCGGACTGCTTCCACACGCTGACGGGGCGCATACTCTATGCCGTCATCGCGACAGCCGTCGTATGTTCCATAATTCGCGCCACGTCTCTTGCGATTCATCGGAATTCTCAGGCAAGATCCTTAGTACGGGCGACCGTCGCGCCGTCGGCACGGTTGGCCAAACTTGGACGTGACACTGACGTGCGCGTTCGTGAGTTGAAAAGTGACGAGCCGTTCTGCGCGTTGGCGCTTCTGTGGAATTCCGTCGTCGTCGTTTCATCTGCAACGCTCGAGGTGCTGAGCGACGCCGAGATTGAAGCGGCCCTTTTACACGAACGCGGACACGCTCGCCACGGTGATCAGATCATTGCGCTCATGCTGACGTTCTTTGTCGATTTGCTGCCGTTGCCGGCTGGCGAATTCGTCTCGCTCTACCGAGACGCCCGTGAATTTGCGGCAGACCAACACGCGTTGCACACATCTGCTCCCGAAGATCTTGCCGGGGCTCTGCTGACCTTCGCCCGGGGGCAACGTTACGTTGCTCATTGTGCGGCTTTGTCGGGGGAGACCGGTCTGCGCCGTCGCTTAGAGCGCCTGATCGTTGAGCCGGTTTCCCGCGAGCCAATCTCACTAGTACATCGTGTCGTTGTCGCATCGATCGTCGGCGCCGTCGTGCTCGTCGGATTGACGCCGGTTTGCGCGGCCCTTATCACGCCCGTGCCTTGCGACCATGCCTCCGCTTCGGCGCGCGTCTAATCACCCTTTTTTTTCGCAATCTGTTAAGGAACCTAGCACAACCTTGCGCTTTTTGATGTTTCGTTACATGTTGTATTCGGTTGTCGCACTCAGCCTTACGGTATCATTTCCGGCTAGTGTTTGCGCGTCGCCCATGGTCGTGCCGGTTGGTGCCGCACAAGCGACACTGACGCTTGCTCCAGACCCGCCGCAGACGGGTCGAGTCACGGCTTCGCTCGTTCTTGCGGGTGTTTCGGCCGACGCGTTAGCTCGGACGACGACGTCCTTTTCATCGGCGATGCCGACGATGTCGATGAGTGGCCCGAGTGGGGCACCGCGCCTCGTTTCTCCCGGACACTGGCAATTCGAGATATTGCTCGCGACGGCAACCGCGTGGAGCGTGTCGATTCATTTTGCGGGTGGGCTCACGGGTACTGCGACGTATCGGTTTGCGGTGAGCGGAGCAACGAATGCGGGAACCTCCGGTATGGCCGGCATGTCATCTTCGGGTGGAAACCCCGATGCGTGGCGAAACGCCGCGCTTGCGCTGGTCGTCATTCTAGCCGGAGGCATTACCCTGGTCATCGTACGCCGGGATCGCCGTCCGTTGACGCTCGGACTCATCGCAGCTGCAGCAGCCGTGGTCCTCATCCTTGCTGTCATATCCGCAAGATATGCTGCGCCATCGATGGACATGGCCGCATCGGCAAGCGTTCACGGAGATGCGCCAACGCCGGTAACGCTTGTATCCGTGCGTCTGGTGCAATCCTCGACCGACATCCACGCACCGGGCTCCATTGCAGCGTTTCTTACTCAGGACGTCGTGACGCGCGCGCCGGGAATCCTCACGAATTTTTCGCTGTACGCCGGCGACGAGGTTCGTGCGGGTCAAGTTATTGCGTCGCTCGATTCACCAGATCTCCACAGCCGTGCCGTGGCTGCTGCTGCGGATGCGACCGGTCAAGCCGCCGCCGCGCAAGCCGCGGAGATCGAAGCAAATCACCACGCCCCCAACGGCGTGATCATTGCCCAGGCTGATACTGCGGCGATGCAACGCGATTTCGCCGCGGCACAAGCGGACCGAACCGCAAAAGCAGCGCAGGTCCGCTACTGGGAGAATGAAATTCGACGCGAAAAAACGCTCCTCGATCAAGGGGCGGTTTCGGCCCAGGAATATCAGGATGAACAGGCCCAGTATGCAGCGGCTCAGGGCGCGTATTCCGCTACGGCGAACAAAGTCGGCTCGATCCAGCAACAGCTGATTGTCTCTCGCACAAAAGTGACGGACGCGGCTGCGAGCGTCGAACAAATGCGCGCGCAAGCACGTTCGGCACGCGCTCAGGCTGATAAGGCCGCTGCACAGGCTGCGACGGAATCAACCCTTGCGAGTTTTACGACGATCACGAGCCCCGAAGACGCCATCGTCGTGAAGCGGCTGGTGGATCCCGGCGTCTATGTCGCCGCGGGGACAGCGATTGCACGCATCGCGGTCGTGAGGAAGCTGCGCGTTCAAGCGAACGTTGCGCAACAAGACATCACGGCAATCTCGATCGGCACGCCGATCGAAGCCCGTCTGCAAGATGGCACGACCGTCCACGGACGGGTGACGTCGGTCTCGCCGATCGCCGACGCGACGACCCATACGGCTTTGGTCGAAGCAATCGTGGAGAACGGAAGAACGGGCCTCGTACCCGGCGGCTACGTTCAAGTGACGCTTCACGCGCGCTCACAGCCGACCCCCGCCGGCGTTGCCGTCCCATCCATCGCCATCGTTGGTTCCGGTTCCGAGGCGGCCGTTTGGACGTCGGTAAACGCTACCGCCCATCGCGTGCCCGTTCACGTGGTGCATGACGATGGTTCCACGTCTACCGTGACGGGTGACCTCGACCGGAAAGCGCGAGTCGTCGTCGACGGTGCTGCAACCCTCCAAGAAGGCCAATCGATAACGGAGAGCCGCGCGTGAACGGTGACCGAAAGAGCGAACCCGGGCAGAAAAGCGTTCCGGCGTGGTCGCTGCGAAATCCCTACGCGATTTTCGCGCTGTATCTCGGTTTAGTGATCGCGGCGCTGGCCGCCGTCATGTTTTTTCTGCCGACACGAATGATGCCGTACGTGCCGAGCCCGCTGGTCTCGGTCGTCACGATGACGCCAGGGTATTCAGCCGAAGAGACCGAGACGTATTTCTCAAAACCGATCGAAGAGCGCATGACCGACCTCAAAGGGGTCCGCTTCGTTCGTTCGATTTCGCAAGCCGGTCTCTCGACGATCACGTTGCAGTTTCCGTATGGGACCGACATGCAGCGCGCGCTCGTGGATGTCCAGCAGCTTGTGAAGCAGGCCGAGGGCGACTTGCCGTACGACCGCGCCAACCTCAAGCCGTCGTATGTCGTGCCGGTCGATCCGCTCAATACGCCCGTCCTCCAACTCGCCGTGACGGCAATCGGTTGGGACGCCGTGCGGCTTCGGGAATTCATCGCAAACGATGTCGTTCGCCAACTAAAAGACGTCGAAGGCGTACAAAACGTCTACCCGTTCGGCGGCCTCCAGCGGCAAGTGCAGATCGTCGCCGATCGCGCCGCGCTCGCCTCAGCCGGTCTTTCCATGCTCGACCTGCGTGACGCGATCGACAAGCAAAACGTCAGTCGCTCGGGCGGTACGCTCACCGGCGGCAATCGCGAGACGATTGTCCGTGGAGACCAACGCGTCCGGTCGGCCCAAGACATCCTCAACTATCCCGTGATGACGACGGGAGATCGCACCCTCTACGTTCGCGACGTCGCTCAGGTGACGGACGGCGGCGCCGAGCAACGGTCGGCCTATCGTTTCAACGGGAAAGAAAGCGTGGAAGTCTCGATCGTCGAGAATCCTGACGCCAGCTCACCCCAAGTCATCAAAGCCGTTAACGAACGGCTCCGTGAAATCGAACGAGCGAATGCCGGCTTGAAGTTCACCGCCGCCTACGACAACTCGCGGTTTGTCGGAGCGTTGAATGCAAACATGCTCGAAGAACTGATCGTCAGCGTGATACTCGCCGGCCTCGTCCTACTCGTCTTCCTCGAAGACATCAGCGCGACCGCGATCGTCATGACGTCGATTCCGACGTGCTTGGGTCTGGCCGTCCTGCTGTTCGTTCCGATGCACCTATCCATCAACAGCTCGACGCTGATCGGCCTCTTGCTCGCGATCGGCCGACTCGTCGATGATTCGATCGTCGTCATTCATGCGGTGCACCGGAAACTCGGGGAAGGCCGAACTTCTCGGCAAGCGGCGGTCGAGGGTACCCTCGAGGTCATTCTTCCAATTGCGGCCGCCACAGGCGTCATGATCCTCGCCCTCGTGCCGCTACTCTTGAGCGGCGGCATCACGCAGATCATGTTCGTCGGATTGGTTTGGCCCATCATCTTCGCGCTCGTCGCATCGCTCGTCGTGTCGCTCACACTTACTCCGCTCCTCGCAAGTTTTCTCTTCAAAGGCGACGGTCAGACGTCCGCACCGTGGCGGAACCGGCTTGACAACGGAATACGCCGGCTGTTGACGCCGACGCATAAGGGTCTTATGCGTGTTGAAGGGTCCTACCGTTCGGGGCTTCGCTGGAGCCTGCGCAACACAACCGCCGTGTTGGTGGTGGCGGCCATCCTCACGTATACGGCAATTCAACTTGCTCCGTTGATTGGCAGCGAGATGATGCCGCTTGCCGATACCGGGCAAGCCTCGGCATACCTTGAGACAACTCCCGGGACCTCGTTCGCTGCTACCTCGGAAAAAGCGAAGAAGTTCGAGCAAATCCTCCTCGCACAGCCAGAGGTCCTACGGGTCTCCGGTGAGATCGGAGAGCCCACGTCATCCGGCTATGTGACCGGCACGGCGATGGGCACTGTGAACTCTGCGTCGTATCTTGTCACCTTCAGTCCCAAGGAAGAGCGAAAGCGGACGATTTGGGAAATCATGGATGCGGTGTACGCGCAGACGATGCGTACGGTCCCGGGCCTGCGTCGCGTTGCCCTAAAAGAAATGGGCAGTGACGTCATGGCGAGCAACGACGCTCCGGTGGAATTGCTCGTTACCGGTCCCGATATCGGCACCGTTGAGAGCCTCGGCTCGCAGGTCGCCGCCGTCGCGAAGGCCGTTCCCGGGATCGTCCAGGTATCGACCTCGTCCAGCATGTTGCAGCCGCAAAACCTCGTCGTCGTGGACCGAACGCGAGCCGCTCAAATCGGGCTCACGCCGGATGACGTGACGCAGCAAGCCTATTACGCGACGCACGGCGGTTTGACGACAGAGTACTTCAACCCGCAAGGTTTGCGCCATGACACGATTCTGCTGCGCTACGCGGGCGACGAGCGTGCGACGCCGGCCGATCTAGCAGCGGTTCAAATTGTCGGAAAGACCGGTGCAGTCGTGCCGCTTTCTTCAATCGCGCAAATTCAACGCAATCTCGGCCCGACGCTCATCGAGCACGACGGCTTGAGACCGGCTGTCGCGGTTCTTGGCTACTACCGCAAGGGCGGCCGAGGTGAGATGTCCCTCGATATGGACACGATCGGCGGCTCGATCGCGCAAATCCAATTTCCGACGGGCTACAGCATCGAAATGCGCGGCGATATGACCGAGATGAGCCAGTCGTTCGACCGCCTCCTCAACGCGATGAAAATCGCAGCACTTTTCGTGTTCCTCTTATTGGTCGCACAATTTCGTTCGCTGACGCATCCGCTCGTCATGTTGCTTGCGATTCCCCTCGAGTTACTTGGCGTGTTCGGCGGATTGATGCTCGCTCGTCAGAATTTGTCGACCGTGTCCATTCTTGGGATCGTCGTCGCGAACGGCATGGCGGTCAGCAACGCCATTCTGCTACTCGACCTCATCCTGCGCAATCGGGCCAAAGGGATGTCTCGGACCGACGCGATTCTTGAGGCAGGCCCGGTCCGTCTGCGGCCGATTCTGATGACGACGATCGTCAGTTTGGTCGTCCTCATTCCAGTCGCGTTCTTCCCAAAGACCGGCATCGACGCATACTCACCGCTTGCGACGGTCATCATTGGAGGCCTCACCATCTCAACGATTCTGACACTTTTCGTCGTTCCGGTTCTGTATGCGGCTTTCGATGAAATCGGGAATCGCCTGCGCGCGCGAAAAAGTGAAAAGGCCGATACGCATGACGTCGAACTGCCGACCGGCGGCCCCGTCCATGCGTAGCGCCGTTCTCGCAGCAGCATTCGTCCTGTTCGCCGCAACACGGGCCGCCGCACAGTCGAATGGGGAGCCGAAACTTCTCACGCTTAAAGAGGCGCTCACACGTGTCGAAGCCGTGGGCTTCGATGTCCGCATGGCGCGTGCCGACGCTGCATCCACGAGCGCGGACGCCCGTTCAGCCGGAGCATTGCTGCGCCCACAGATCGGTCTCAGCGCAAACGCTCTCGATGCGAACGAACCGCAACTTGGCATGCCTATTAGCCGCCAGGTGTATGGGGCAGCGACGGTTTCGCTTCCGATATTTACATCCACGAATGCTCGAAACGCCCGTGCGGCAAGCGAGATGGTATTAGCGAGTCAGTCGGCAGTGATCGCGAGTGCGAACGACGCCGTCTACGCGACCACCCTTGCCTATCGGAAAGCGCAACTCGCTGAAGCCGTGGTGGCGGCGCGAACCATCGCGGTCACCGACCAAGAAACCCATCTTCGCACGACGGAACAGCGTGTAGCGGCCGGTAAGGTCGCGCGATACCTCACGCTGCGCGATCGAGCAGGTCTCGCTGCGGCGCAGCAATCTCGGGAAGATGCGGCGTCGGAACGCGACCAAGCGAAGTTCGACTTGCAGGCGTTGATCGATATGCGACTGGATCTGATTGCCCTGGAGCCGCTCACGAAATTAAACTTCATGGACTCGCGCGAGGTGATTCTCGCGCGAGCACTTCGACAAAACCCGGGGCTGCTCGCAGCCGAAGAACGCGTCGCCTCGGCTACCACAGGTAGATCGGCGGCGCAAGGCGCGTACTCCCCGACGGCGGTCTTGAGCGCACAAAGTTACAATGGCCGTTCGTCTCCTGACGTGGGACGCGGTGGCGGTCAAGTGCAACTCACCGTCGCGATTCCGCTCGTCGACGGAGGTTCGCGCGCGGCCGCCGTCACAAAAGCGCAGGCCCAATTCGACCGTGCATCAGCATCGCGCGACCAGACGCGAGCGAACCTTACGCGCGACGTCGCCAGCGCGTTCCGCGAATTTGAGGCTGCGTCTTCCAACCTCGCAAACGCTTCAACCGTCCAAGCAGACGCGCAGGAACAACTGCGGCTCGCGCTCGTTCGCCAGAATGCCGGCAAGGCGATCGAAATCGAAGTGCTCGACGCGCTCGCCGTGGCGGCGAATGCAAGAGAATCTGTCATCCGAAGTGTGTCCCGTTTCGACATTGCGATCGCCGCAATTCGTCATGCGGCAGGCGACCTCGATCTACGACAATCAGCCAACTAGGAGTACTGTATGCCCGTTCGTTTTCTCTTATCGGTCGCACTCATTGCGAGTCTGGCAGCCTGTTCGGCGAAATCCGACACAACCTCGAGTGCAACCGTCACTGCGCAGCCTGCGGGCGACTTCAGCGTCGCGACGCAATTTACGCCTGACCCGCCAAAGCAAGGCTCAGAAACAATAACCGTGACAGTCAAAGATGCCGGCGGCAATGTGGTCAAAGGCGCGACTGTGAAGATATCGTCAACGATGCCCGCGATGTCGATGCTCGGGCCGACGTTGAATGCCACCGACAACGGCGATGGAACCTACGCGGCTCAGACCAACTTGAACTATGCGACGCAATGGGTTTTCGATATACGTATCGCTTCTGCTGGAAAAACGGGGACGGCGCATGTCACTCAGGACGTGAAATAGACCATCACTTTCGACGTGTCAACCTTTAAGTGTTCGCATATCGAGTTCGGCTGACGACTTGCCATTTAGCTCGCGCACAACTTCCGCGCGCTCTTCACCGGGAGTCCGCCGACCAGGTCTTGAGCCTTCTGAGCGAGGTCAATCGCGAGGACCGAACGACGTTCCTGATCTGCACCCACGACGAGGAGGTCGCGAAACGCTGCACATGGCGCATCGTCCTCAATGACGGACGCGTCGCGGATCCGACGCGTGACTAGGCTCGCTCTTTCGTATTACGCGCTGTATTCATGTGATGAAGCCGCACCCGAAACGGTCGGCCGCGTCGAGATCGATCACAGGCGTCATGGCAAAGAGTATCGATCAAGGGTCCGCTCCGGTGCGCAACTTGCCCGCTGCCGTCAGCACCACGGCGGCCACCGCGGCGAGCACGGCTCCCGCTGCGAAGGTCGCCGTCGATCCGAACGCCTGCCACAGCACGCCCGCTTGCGAGCTGGCAATTAGTAGTGCAACGCCGGTAACGGGATTGAAAAGGCCGAACGCTGTACCGACGAGGTCAACTGGCGCGACATCGGCGCAAGAAAAATGATCGGCCAGATCGTGCGGGCGAGCCGCACAGCATTGATCGGGCACGACCGAGAAGAGGTAGATTAGCATGTCTTCACAGGCACCGCAGCCCCCCAGAACGTCGAAGCCTCGCAACCAGCGGACGATCTGGATATGGTGGTTTGTCTGGATGGTACTCTTGCTCATCTGGAATGTCTTCGTGTTTCCACGTCCGGCGCCACGAGCGACGATTCCCTACTCGACTTTGCTCGCGCAGGTTCGTGCCGGCAACGTGACGAGCGTGCATCTGACGGGAGATGACATCGCCGGCACGTTCCGCCGGCCGTTTGCGCAACCGTCAGCGACTCCCACCAGCGCGGCGTCCAAGGCGCGGGTAACGTATTCGGATTTCGACACGACGTTTCCGCAAGTCGTTGGCGACCCCAGTCTCCTTCCGCTCCTCGAGGCGCACCACGTGACCGTCAACGTCTCGACGACGCGAACGAACGTGTTGGTGACGCTCTTGATAACCTGGGGGCCGATGTTGTTGTTGGTCGGTGCCTTTGTCTGGATGAGCGCACGCGCCGGTCGCAACCTCGGCTCGCAATTCGGCTTCGGGAAAGTCAAAGCGCAGCGCTATAGCAGCGATCAGCCCAAGGTGACCTTCGACGACGTCGCGGGTGCCGATGAAGCCAAAGCCGAGTTGAAAGAAGAGGTCGATTTCCTAAAAAATCCGGCCAAATACCACGCCGTGGGCGCGCGAATTCCGAAGGGCGTGTTGCTCTCCGGCAACCCCGGTACCGGAAAGACGTTGTTGGCTCGAGCCGTCGCGGGCGAGGCCGGCGTGCCGTTCCTCAGTCTCAACGCTTCGGAGTTCGTCGAGATGTTTGTCGGTGTCGGCGCAAGCCGGGTGCGCGACCTCTTCAAACAAGCAAAAGAGCTAGCGCCAGCGATCGTATTCATCGACGAGCTCGATGCCGTTGGGCGCCGGCGTGGTGCCGGCGTGGGCAACACGAACGACGAACGCGAACAGACTCTCAACCAGCTCTTGGGTGAACTCGACGGCTTCGATCCGAATTCGAACGTTATCGTGCTCGCCGCGACGAATCGGCCCGATGTGCTCGATCCGGCGCTGTTGCGGCCCGGCCGCTTCGATCGTCAGATTACCGTGGGGCTCCCCGATCGCAATGGCCGCCGCGATATCTTGAAGATCCACGTACGCAAGCTGAAGCTCTCGCCAACCGTCGATCTCGAGACGGTCGCTGCTCAGACGATCGGCATGAGCGGTGCGGACCTCGCGAATCTGTGTAATGAGGCGGCGCTCGCGAGCGTGCGCAACGAACGTCCACTCGTCGCGCCGACGGACTTTGATGAGGCACTCGACCGGATACGGTTGGGCGTCGCGCATCCGCAGTTGATGGATGCTGAAGAACGGCGTATCGTGGCTTTCCATGAGAGCGGACACGCGCTGGTCGCGTGGCTGACGCCAGGTGCCGATCCGGTCCACAAGATCACAATCGTACCGCACGGCCAGGCGCTAGGCCTGACAGAACAGCTGCCCGCGATCGAGCGCCACAACTTGAGCCGCACCTACGTGCTGACGCGCATTGCGGTGATGCTCGCCGGCCGCACAGCGGAGGAAGTCATGTTCAACGAAATAACAACCGGGGCCGAGAACGATCTCGTCGAGGCAACGCAACTCGCGCGGCAGATGGTGACGCGCTGGGGCATGAGCGATCTTGGGCTGGCAGCGTTTCGGGCAGAAGACGGGCAGCCGTTTCTCGGCTACCAACTGACGCAGGGGCGCGACTACAGCGAGGCCACGGCCGCGCGCGTCGACGCCGCCGTGCAGCAGCTGCTCGACAGTGCGCATGAAACCGTTCTGGCGCTTTTGACGACGTCGAAGAAACAGCTCGAGCATCTCGCCGAGGCGTTGCTGCGCGACGAGACGCTCGAATTGAAACAACTAAGCGCGCTTCTGGGGCCGCCCCGATCCACGAACGATAAGGCACCGTCGGCGTAGACGTCTTCGTCTTCGGCGACAATGCCGTCGAGGGGGATGTCTGTTTTAGGGGACCTTGGAGTCCTCACGTACCGTTCATCTTTTCTTCGCAGCGCGATTACGATCGGGATCCGGCGAGAAGCGGGAAATCTTCTCGCCACACGGTTGCGAAGCTTGAGGGCCGCACCGTTATCCTCATCGACGGCGGGATCGTGACTGGTGCCTCGCTGATCGTCGCATTGCAAGCGTTGCAGCAGAAGTTTCCGAGGATGATCGTGGTCGCTTTGGCCGTTGCACCACCAGACGACGCACCGGTCCTGCTCGACGTGGGTAGGGCTTGCGCTCGAATCAATGTCGAGCACGATTTCTTCGTTTGGCCGAGATACAAAATTAGCTGAACGTCAAATGCCTGGAAGCCCATTGATTTTGAGCCCACATGCGGAACTACTGAGAATCACAGGTTTTTCGCGCAAGACTTGTGATCTATCGCCTCCTGATCGCTCAGTAAAAAACGAAGCGTGTTTTCGTTGATTGAAGATATCCGCCGGAAGTCCCGAAGCAATACGTGATCGTCCTCATGTTTGCTGACGCTCGTGTTTATGCTAAGCGCACAACCATCTGCGGCAAGCGTCACGTGTTCCAGCAAGTTGACGATCCCGGCAAACAAGGAGGGACCAGCTGACAGCATTTCGGTTCCCGAGGGCAGGGACTTGTGGCTGATGGCTTCGTGAACTTCACTTCGCGTAAGGCCACAACGAACTCCACGAAGGCATACTTGCCTCATGACGACGTTGCAATTTATGTCGGGGCCTTCTGCTCTCAGAAGGGCGTGCCGATTACCGCAACCACAACGACCAATAACACGACCAGCGGGACAGACGACGACCGAAAACGGCGCTCGAGTCTACACATTTACGACGACTGCCAACGGCCTTCGTTCACAGACCTGGAGCGGAGTTTGCGCGATTCGACCCGCAATGGGCGTCGGCCGGGATCTCGTGCCCTCCAGACCGTGGGTCATGTCCTGAAAAGGACAAGGCGAGGCAGGGGGAGCAGGTCGCGCCGAGCGAATCCTAGGCGGTCGCCCCCGGGAATGTTCCGGTGGGCCAAAATGTGGGCCACTCGGCTCAAAAAAAGCAAGCAGGCTCCGAAAAAACCAGTCGTAGCAAGTGTGCCGACGTAGCTCAGTTGGTAGAGCAGCTGATTCGTAATCAGCAGGTCAGCGGTTCAAATCCGCTCGTCGGCTCCATTTCTCCGTCCTTCTCAAAATCGAGGTCGCCTTTGGAGCCGTTCGCAGTTCGCGCCGGCAAACGACGGCTCGCGATCAGCGACGCAATCGAAGAGCTTTGTTCGGTTGCTCGCGGGATGCTCGACGTCCGCGAGATTATCGTCTTCGGTTCGTTTGTGACGGATCGCGTTGGCCCAACGAGTGACCTCGACGTCCTCGTCGTGCGCGATACGACGCTTCCGCGCTCGCAGCGCCGTGACGACCTGCTCGTTGCGGTTCGCGCGCCGGTGGGCATCGATATGATCGTTGTGACGCCCGACGAAATGCGCGATCAGCTGCCGCAGAGCACGTTTGGGAGGACGATTCTCACCGAAGGTCGTCGCGTCTATGCAACGTAGCCGCCTTGAGACGGCGAAACAGTGGTTAGCGACCGCCGAGCAAGACTATGCCGTTGCGCTCCGTTTAGCGGACGACATGCCGAACGTCGCGTGTTTCCATGCGCAGCAAGCCGCAGAAAAAGCCGTGAAGGCCGCGTTAGTCGCACGTTGCGGCGATTCTGCCCGCGACCATTCGATCGTGGCCCTCCTTGCTGAGTGCACGATCTCCGGTTTGTCGATCTCAGAAAATCTCATCGACGATGCTCGACGCCTCGATAAATTTTATGTCTCAAGCCGCTTCCCCGACGCACTCGGCGGACTCGATCTTACGACAATGTTCGGGAAAGCGTAAGCGTATGAGGCCGCTAGCCGCTCGTTGCCGTTCGTGGCGTTTGCAAAAAACGTTCTGCGCGACGAGGCGGCGGTGCCAGCACAAGACGATGAGGGTAATCGCTAACCTCACGGATTGCTTATCGCATGCGAGATGCTAGCGCTAGCGCGACGCTCCGCTCGTTTGCGCAAAGCCGGATCCTGCGAGACGATCGCGGCGACGTGCGATCGTCTGTTCACGGTCAATTTGTCGAAGATCGCCGCGAGGTGTTTTTCGACGGTCTTCGCGCTCACGAACAGGCGCGCCGCGATCTCCCGATTCGTCGCCCCCATCCCGATGAGATAGGCGACATCGACCTCGCGGCCGCTCAACCGCGCACAGGGAGATACGGCATCCGGAAGTTCGCTTGCGCGCCGGACGACGAGTTCGGCCGCCGTGCGCAGCGGCATCATCCGACCGCGACTCTGCGCGTCGCGATACGTTTCCTCGCCAAGTACGCGACGCGCATGCACGCGCACGGCATCGAGGATCGCGACCGCCGAGAGATCCGTCGGTGTCTTCGCGCGTTCGCGCTCGCGGTCGACGACGCATAGGAGCACGACTGCGTCGTCGCACCGGTCAAGCGCATCGAGTGCGCACGCAGCATCCTCGAGCATCTCTTTCATGTGCACGGGCGCGTCCCGGCCTCCAAGCTCGATGATGCCGCGAGCAAACCAGCGCAGTGCTGCGCGCGGGTCGCCCGCCTGCGTCGACGAGAACCCCGCGGCTGAATAGACCGCGACGCGATTCCAGGTCCCGACGCCGTCGATTTCGGCGGCTTCGAGTGCGCGCGCGATGTACGCCATCGCCGTATCGTGCTCCCCGGCCTTGGTCGCAAGGCACGCGCGGTTACGCCAATAGTTCGCGTCGCTTGAGGGTTGTCGGGGAAAGGCTTCGATCAGATCGTATTGGGCTTTTGCGAGTGCGAGGTCGCCGGTCGCAATCGCGACGTTGCCCCAATTGCGGTGCGCGAGATACCACGTCAGCGTCTCCGGCACGGCGTCGGCGGCTAGGCGTTCGTAAAGTCGGAACGCTTTATCGTAAGCCGCGTTTTCGTAGTACGCGACGCCGAGATCCAACGCGCACGCGACGAGCGCTTCATCATCCGCGAGCACGCGCGCACTCTCCACGGCTTGCACGAGAATCGCCTCCGCAAGCCCTAGCTCGTGGAGTTGCACGAGATGGATCCCCAACGAGCGTCGATAGGCCAGCACTCGTTCGGGCGACGCGTGCGGCGCGAGCAGAGCGCCTAGGGCGATGAGGGTGTCGGCCGCCTCGCGATCGAGTCCTTCGTCTTTCCAGAAATAGCGTAACGCCTCCATGATCTCAAGCGACGCGATCGGATCGCGAGCGGCCCATGCGGTCACGGCGCGCCGAATCGTCGGCAGGCGCAAGCGGATGTGCCGCTTGTCCTCCGGAGTGTAATACTCTTCTACCGACGCCGCGCGCGTAAGAAGCGCGTCGCGCACGGCGCACAACGTCTCACGTTCGAGCGTCGCAACATCGAATGCAACTCCGCACTCTTCGCGCGCGTACGCGTACGTACTTTCGAGATAGCGAAAGATCGTTTCGCCCGCGATCTCTTCGGCTTGGACGACGGAACGGTCCACGAGGCGCGGCAAAAGTTCGAGCGCTTCGTCGCCGCCGACCATCCGTGCGGCGTCCATCGTCCAGCGACGATCGAACACCGAAAGGCGAAGCGCGAGGTGCCGTTCGCGCGGCTCCATGAGCGCGAAGCTCGCCGCGATCTGCTCGCGCAAGAGCGCTTCGCCGTGGACCGTCGGGTTGGCGCGAAGGTGTGCGAGAAGCTCGCCGATCGAAAAGAAACGGACCTGTGCCGCCGCAAGTTCGAGCGCGAGTGGTACGCCGTCGAGCAGGGCGCAGAGCGCGCAGAGGTCCGCGATGTTCTCATCCGTGACGCGAAAAGACGGCCGCGCGAGGATCGCGCGCTCCATAAAGAACGCGATCGCAGGCGCGCGTGCGACGAATGCGGGCGCGTTGATGACGAGCGGCAATTCGAGCGGCGAGATCACGAACGCGCGGCTTGCGACGCGCAAGCGAACGCGGCTTGTGACGAGCATGGTGAGCCGTTCGTGCGCCGCGCGCGCTTCGTCAATCGCCGCCGCCACCGCCTCGGCGACGTGCTCGACGTTATCGATAACGAGGAGACGCCCGTCGTCGCTTGCCGATTCGGAAGCGGCGGCGCCGATCGCGCGCGCGATCCCGATGGCGTCGAGCGATGCGGCTTCGATGTAGCGCACGCCTCCAAGAAAGCCGCAAGCCGTGGCGCGGGCGATCTCGATCGCGAGGCGCGTCTTTCCCACGCCCGGCGGGCCCGTGAGCACGACGGTCGCGCCGGAGACAATCTCGGCTGCGATCTCGGCGCGCTCGCGTTCGCGACCGATGAAGCGCGTGACGGGATGCGGAAGTTCGTCCTGCTCGGGCGATTGCGGTGACGGCTGCCAAAGCGCCGCGCGGAATGCCGCAAGGAGCGTCTCACCCGGCTCTCGCGCGCTCTCGCGCAGCGCCCGTTCGCAGCGTTGATAGCAGTGGATCGCTTCGCCGCGACGGTCGGCACGCGAAAAAGCGCGCACGGCGCGTACGGCGAGTTCCTCGTCGGCCGGTGCCCTCTCGCTGGCCGCAGCGAGCGCGAGCAGATCGATCACGGCAATTCGACGGTCCGCAACAGGGCCGAGAGTTCCGATGCGAGGCTCCGTTGGAATTCGGGAACGTGCGAGAGGGCGATCACGCGCGCCACGATCCGAAGGTGCAATGCGTGCGTTGAGTCCGCGGTCATAACCGCACGTTCGGCGAGAAGGGCGCGATCCATTAGGCTGGCCGTCCCAAGAGTCAAGAGCAAGCCGTACGCGTTTGCGTAGGCCGGGTCGAGCGTGCCTGCCCCCTGCAGCGCGTCGATATCCGCTGCGAGTGCTGCCAGGAATTCCTGCGCTTCCATGTGCGGCATAGCATAACCGAGGCGCGTGCGTTGCTCTATGGGGTAAATCCCTACGTTCCGAAACCGATGGACCCGAAGCCGCTGCTGCTGGCCGCTCTGACACGAAGTGTAGGGATTTGCCCCATGGGCATGGTTCATGGGGCAAGGTAGCATTGAGGCGACATCATCGTCCGCCAAGGAGAACCCATGGATCGCCCTCGTCTTCGCCTCGTTGCCGCCCTCCTCGCAATCGCCACCGTTGCCGCTTGCAGTGGTACGAGTACCTCACAGCTTCCCGTCGCGCCCTCCGCGACTCCCGCGCCCAGCAGCACTCCCGTCGCTACCACGACGACCGTGACCGTCGCGAGCGCGGCGGCGCAAACGTTACCGACCATCGGCGGCGGTAGCGCAAGCGTTTCGCTCGCCGCAACTGCCGGCACGCCCGCAAACGCAAGCATCGCCGTCACGGTTTCCAGCACGCCGCCCGGCGGCGCGATTGCGATCGCCGCTGCGGCTCGCAAAACGCTCGCCCTCTCGCGGATCGCGCTTGCCTATTATACCTTCGTATCGAGTGTCGACATCCAACTCACGAGCTTTCCGAGCTTCACCGTCAGCTTCCCAACGTCGCTTGTTCCGGTAGGGACGACGATCAAAGAGGCATTCCTCGACGCGGGAACCTCACAGCCGGTTTTCACCTACGACATTGCCATTGGCACGAGCGGTGCAACGTTTACAAGCTCGGCCAATCCGCCGAAACTGCTTGCGGGAAAAACGTACATCATCGCGTTCTATTACGAAATCGGGAACACCGCAACCGCGACGCCAATCGCAACCCCGACGCCGACTGCGTCGCCATCGACCGTGCCGACGACCGGCGCTACCGCTACGCCTGTGCCAGTCCCAACTGCGATTGGTTTTGCCAGCGGTTCCGCGACGTTCACCGCTGCTGCGGGCTACAACGGTCTGGCGGGCTCGATCATGCCTTTGGTCACCGTCGAAAATGGCATTGCTAAAACCGGCACATACCCTGGAAACGCTACATTTGAGTCAACGACCCAAGGTGCCCCGAGTTTTTCCGCGGCGACCTCAGCGAATCCGCTCCGCCAAATTGTCCTTGAAGTCAACGACATCACGCCGATATCAAATAGCACAACTTACGCGACGGTTGGCTCGACCAACAACACAGCAGTGTTGCTCTATTACGCCGAGTACTACTCAATTGGAGGTACTATCATGAGCCGCAACTGGGTTGCGAGCGGCTTCACGGTGACCTTTGAGAATGTTGGAAATGGCGCGGCGACATATCGCATCCGCGGCGCAACGTTCATCCCGGACACAGGCTACACGTCCAACCCGGCAGTCGGCACGTTCACACTGGACGCGGTCGGAACCGCCAACCCGTATACGTCGAACTGACGCGAAGTGTAGGCACGGTAGCATCGAGGCGACTACGTCGTCCACCAAGGATAATCCACGTCTTTGCCTCGTTGCTGCCCCCTCGCAGTCACAACCGTTCCCACTTGCAGTGGTACGAGTGGCTCGCAACTCCCCGTCCCGCCCACCAGCGCTCCAACCGCGACGCCAGCGCCCACTAGCACTTCCGTCGCCACCACGACGACCGTGACCGTCGCGAACGCAACGGCGCAATCGTAACCGACGATCGGCGGCGCGAGCGCAACCGTTTCGCTCGCTGCAGTCGCCGGCACGGGCGCAAACGCGAGCGTCGCGGTCATGGTCTCCAGCACGCCGCCGAGCGGCACGCCTGCGATCGCGGCGGCCGCCCGCAAAACGCTCTCCATCTCGCGGATCGCGCTTGCGTATTACACGTTCGTGCCGAGCGTCGATATCCAACTCGCAAGCTTCCCGAGCTTCACGGTAAGTTACCCGACGTCGCTCTTCGCGGCCGGAGCGACGATCAAAGAGGCGTTCCTCGACGCCGGAACCATCGCCTTCGGCGCAAGCGGTGCGACGTTCACGAGCACCGTGAGTACGCCGAAACTGCGCGCGGGCGGCGGGCAGACGGTTACAGCCCAACTCATCTCGGTGAATCCATATGTAAAGACGCAGGTGGTTGCCGGCACCAATGTTCTCAAGCGAACATCACAACAGATCGCACCATCGAAATCTTCTCGCTCTCCGGCGCATCGGTGAAGGCGCTCGTAAGGAGGGCGCCGAGTGTCTACAATGTGTATTCGCTCGCTCCGAGCGATTTCGGTGGTGCCTCGGGTACGGCGCTGCTCGGTCGCGGGGCGATTTCCAGCGGCTTGACCTTCCGGTACGTGACGGATTGTGCATTCTCGTTTCAAAATAACACGGCGAGCCTCACCGCCGATGGTGGCGCATTCACCCAAAGCTCTACGTTCACCCCGACGGTTCGAACCTGAGCTGCCCCAACTAACACGCCAACAGATAGCGAAAAGACCGCTCGTATCGCACGAGTGGCCTTTTCGTGCGTTTCCGCGCCTGCAACCAATGGGTCCCTCGGCCCGTCCCAGGCGCGTATGATTTCAACACGTTTACTCTCACGTGCGACCGCGCTTGCCGCGCTCGCCCTGACAATGTCGATCTCCGCACTGCCCGTCCGCGCCTCGGCGCCCGCCCCCGGAACGCCCGCCCCGGGCTTCCAGCGCATGATCCTTGGCGATTTCGAAATTACCGCACTCTCGGACGGTTCGTTTTCGCTCCCTGCAAAACAACTGCTCAAGAACGCGACCCCGGCGCGCATCGATGCGACGCTCGGCAAAGTGTTCATCAAAGATCCCGTCCCGACATCGGTTAACGCCTACCTTGTCAACACGGGCACGAAGCTCGTGCTGATCGATACCGGCAGCGGCAATCTCTTCGGTCCTACGCTTGGCAAACTCGCGGACAATCTCGCGGCGGCTGGCTACAAGCCCGAGCAAGTCGATGAAATCTACATCACGCATCTCCATCCCGATCACGTCGGCGGGCTGAGCACGTCCGACGGCGTCGCGGTCTTCCCGAATGCGATCGTGCGCACGGACAAACGCGAATCGGATTTTTGGCTGAGCGAAGCGATCGCGGCCAAAGCCCCCAAAGACGCCCAAGGCTCCTTCGCCGGCGCGCGTAAGAGCATGGCACCTTACGTTGCATCGGGCCACTTCAAGCCGTTCACCGGCGCGAGCAATGCGCTCGTTCCCGGCGTTAGCGAAATCAGCACGATCGGTCATACGCCGGGTCACTCAACGTACATCGTGAGCAGCAAAGGCCAGCGCATGGTCATCTGGGGCGACCTCGTGCACGTCGCCGCGCTGCAGTTCCCCGATCCCGACGTCGCGATCGTGTACGATTCCGACAATAAGGCCGCGATCGCTCAGCGTAAGCGCGCGTTTTCGGATGCCGCCGCACACGGCGACTGGGTCGCAGCCGCGCACATGTCGTTCCCCGGCATCGGCCATGTCGTGAAGAGCGGCACGGGTTACATGTGGATCCCCGTCAATTACGCCCCGGTGATCAACGGCAAGTAAACGCAAAAGAATTCTGAACCAAGGGCGCGTCTGCGAAGGCGCGCTTTTGTCTACCGACGCAACGAATGGCATTAGTTTCAGGGGACAACTAGATAGTTTTCAAATCCAACCGTTATGGCGATAGCACGGCTGAGAATTTAAGCCACTCATGATTTAGCCGCGGATTTTCATAAGACTATGGTACAGCTCGTGCGCTCGCTTTGGCTCCATAAACCAGAAGAGACTCCGTGCGGGCAGCCAATCTCGGCAACCGAAGCGCATGCGATGCTCGAAATCGCGCGCGAATCCGGAATAACGCAAAACGGGCTTTCGTCTCGGTTACGACTTGAGAAGAGTACCATTTCTCGTATCGTCGCAATGCTCGAGCGTCGTGGATGGATCAGACGACAACGGGATGAGAAAGACGCGCGATTTATTCGCTTGGTCCTGACTCCGCGCGGCACGAAGGCGAACACAAACATCGCCGCCTCGCGGCGCGCGAAGTTCGACAAAATATTTAATGCCGTTCCTCCGCAACGCGGGTCTGGACTGGTAGAAGCGCTTTCGTTGCTTTTGGAGGTATCCCGTGAGCTCTAGTTTTGTAACGACCTTAGCGTCTCTTTTATTTACCTTAACGATATCGATTGCCACAGCCGATACGCCTCGGCAAACAAACGTCGAGCACAACAGCGAGCATGTCATGCCATTTGGCATGGATACCTCGATGCACGCATTCGTTCTGAATCAGCGCGGCGGAGTTCAGACCGTGACGGTACGCAACCGCGATCCCAAGCAAATTTCGCTTGTGCGATCGCATTTGCACAAGGAAGCGGCGGCATTCGCTCGGGGTGATTTCAGCGATCCCGCCTCAATTCATGGCCGCGCGATGCCCGGATTAGGGTTGATGCATGCTGGGTCAGCAAGAATACATATGGTCTACAGCGATGTGCCGAATGGCGCGCGGATTACATACTCGACGACCGACCCCGAATTGATTGCTGCAATCCACAGCTGGTTCAAAACCCAGGTTGGCGATCACGGTTCTCACGCGACGATGAAGATGTAAGGCTTGCCCGCGAAGGCGTGCGTTTTTCTTTGGGAGAAACGCGTCTCTCTCTCGTCCGGAATTGGAGTTGCCCGTGAGTACGACACCGAACGCAATCGCTTTTACGATGTACCCTGTCACCGATGTACCACGGGCTGTCGCGTTTTATCGCGACGCGCTCGGGCTCAAACCGACGGAGGTTGCCATGGACTACTGGGTCGAGTTCGCTGTGGGCGATGCGACCTTCGGGGTCGGCACCTTCGAACAAGTCGGGACCGCCGGTTCGGCGCAATCCCTCTCGCTTGAATATCCCGACGTGCACGCGCTGCGCGCGCACCTCAGCTCGCACGGCATCGAATCGAGCGAACCGCACGAAACCCCGGTCTGTTTTATCTCCGTTGTCAAAGATCCCGACGGTAACCAGATCTGGCTTCATCAAGCAAAACCGCGGTAGTGTAGTCTCAGCGGGGCGTGAACAGGGTCTCGATGTTGCGTTCGCCGCGACGTTCGAAGTTGGAGGGTTCGTCCAGCCAACTCGGGCGCGCCGCACCCAGCAAGAAGTAATCGAAGTATTCATCCATGTGGACGGTCCAGTAGTCTTTGTTGCGCTGATTCACCAGGCCGTGCTGCTCGCCGATGAAGCTGAACATGTACGCCTCTTTCCCTGCTCGACGAAGTGCGCTGAAAAACTCGACACCTTGAGCGTACGGGACGGCGCCGTCGTTCGTATTTTGCAGGCGCAGATACGGCGTCTTGACGCGGTCGACGAAATAGATCGGTGAATTCTCGGTGTAGAGGTCGGGCCGCGCCCACGGCGTCGCACCGATGCGCCCTTGGCTGACTTCGTAGTACGATTGCTGCACGTCGCCGGATTCCCAGAAGCCGCCGTAGAGGCTGACCAGATTCGAATCGGATGCGCCCGACTCGACGGCGCGAAAGACGTTGGAATGGGTGACGAGCGCGTTGACCTCATAGCCGCCGTAACTATGCCCCGCCATACCGATGCGTTTTGCATCGACGAAGCCGAGCTTCTCGACCACGTCGATTGCAGATGTCACGCAGTCGACGGCGCTCGCGCTCGTGTGCCCGACATGGTAGCGAATATCGGGCATGAGCACGATGTAGCCGTTGCTCGCATAGCGCGAGAGCGTCGGTATGGTGCCCGTCGCCGGTGGGTAGAACGTGTTGAGGTCATCCGAGAGTTTCTCATAGACGTAGACCAGCATCGGGTAGCGTGATTTCGGATTGAAATTCGCCGGAAGGATCAGCGTCGCACGAAGTTTCTCTCCACGCGCGTTGGTGTAGTCGATCAACCGTGCGTGCCCCCAGGCAAGCGCTGAGAACGGCGGGTTTGCTTGACTGATGCGCTGCGCTGCAACGAGGCTCGGGCCGCTCGTGAAGAGGTCCGGTGGAACGCCGAAGCTTTCTTTGGTGAAGACGAGTTGCGAACCGTCGCGCGAGATCGAGGGACGTGCGATGAGTGCCGGTTCAAGCGCACCCACCACGAGGCGTGTTCCGTCGAGCGTCGCGAAGCCCGCGTCCTTGGTTCTTTCGTCGAACACGGTAAACGATGTTGTGGAGACCGGCCGCGCGCTTACGAACGCGGTGGTCGGGAGATCCGAACGCGGATCGAGCAGCCGGAACATCCGTTTCGTCGACCGCCCCTCGCCGCGCGTGAGGTTGGTGAGCGATGAACCGTCGTCGGCCGCCGACCACACGTCATATCGGTCGTAGAAAACGAAGCGCCCCGCGGCCGTCCAACCCGCCGCTCCGTAGGCGGGCGGCTCGCCCGGATGGTCGTCATCCTCGCGTTCCGCACGCACTCGCTTCGCGCCAATCTCGGCTCGCGAGCCGTCTGTGAGGCGCACACGGAACCAGCTCCGGCGATGTGGGTCGTATGCCGCAACGAACGCGCCGTCGGGAGAGATGAAGCGCTCTGTTTCTTGGATGTTGCGGGCGAGCAGCGTGCGCGCGCCAGTCGTGACGTCGATTCGATAGATGTCGACGCGCGGCTCCGCCCATGTCGCTTCCTTTTCATAGGGGACGCTCGTAAACCCGAAGGCCGCGGATGCGTCGCCGGAGACTGCAACGTTCGGCACGCTCGGCGTGGCAAGCTGCGTCGTCTTGCCGGAGGTTCGGTCGTAGAGCGCGCGATACGTCGCGTTCATCGGGTCCGCTGCTTCACGGCGAAGTTGCGTGGGCAGTTTGCCGGAGCGGGCGTACCACATGTCCAGATCGATGCGTTTGGGTGCACCCGACGCATGCGGCTTCGGGACATCGGTCGTCAAGAACGCGATCTTCTTGCCGTCATCGGAAAACTGCGGCAACTGCGCGTCCGAGGTGAAGAGCGTCCCGAGCGGCACGTCGATCGTTGCACCCGTCGCCGCATCGGAGAGGACGAGTCGATTCGGATGCCGCGCGCCGGTTTCGCGTTTGATCGATTCGTTATAGGCGTCGGGGTCGCGAAGAAACGCGATGGTGCGACCGTCGGGTGAGAACACCGGCGATCGCAGGTGCGCGACACCGGTTGCCACGATGACATCGTGCGTGTTTGCCAGTTCGCGCACGACGAGTCGTTCGTCGGCCGTCGTTTGCACGACGTACGCAACGCGCGAGCCGTCAGCGGCGATGGAATAGTCGGTGACATTTTCGATTGGCGTGCTTGCGACGCCGCCGAGCGGCTGCACGATCAACGTGCCATCGCCTGCTTTGCCGGGTCCGTGTGCCGCCGCCGTCGCTGAGGCCGCCGGTGATGCGGCTGCGGTTGCCTTTTCTGCGGGCGATGCGGACGGCGCGGGCGATGGTTCGATCAGAGCGGCAATGACGTTTGCTTCGCGGGCAATGCTAAAGGACCGAACGCGCTCCGTACGGATCACGGTGCCCGTTGCAAGGTTCATGATCCCAAGCCCCGACTTCGGTCGCTTGGCATCGGGTGTCTCGTCGCGATCGGCTACACGTACCTCCGCGTCTGGCGGCGCGATGCGAAATGCGACGTAGGTGCCGTCGGCGGAGAAAACCGGTTCGCGACCACGCGACTGGTGGTATTCCGTTGCAGCGCGCAAGGCACGGACGTAGAGTTCGCTATCGCCCATTGCCGGCACGAGCGCGTACGCCGCCCAGCGAGCGCTGCGTTCCAGCGTTACATCACGAATGGATTTCCAGGTTGAATAGTCGTGATAGTCCACCGGTCTTGTTGCAGACCCGGATGCGGACAGCGGTACCGTAAAAAGAAGCCAGGCACAAGTCAAACCGATGAGGCGACGCATGAATCGCTATTGGTTCGACCCCAAGCAAGAACCTACGAACCCACGATCACGGCTTCACCCGGCATCGGACGCTCGGTCGAGAGCGTTTTGCTCGCGCCGGCCTGCCGCTCGGGTCGTGCGACGAACGCCCGTTGCGTTTTTCCGATATATACCTGTCGCGGGCGCGCGATACGCTGATCGGGATCTTCGATCATCTCTTTCCACTGTGCCAGCCACCCTGCGGTGCGTGCGACGGCAAAAATCGGTGTGAACATCTTGAGCGGGATGCCGATCGCGCGCATCACGATCCCCGAGTAGAAGTCGACGTTGGGGTAGAGCTTGCGTTTGATGAAGTAGTCATCCGCGAGCACGACGCGCTCGAGTTCGCGCGCGAGTTCGAGTTGCGGATCGTTGCCGCTCGTCTCGCCCAAGACATCCTCGCAGATTTTTTGCATGACCTTTGCGCGTGGGTCGTAGCTTTTGTAGACGCGGTGGCCGAAGCCCATCAAACGGAATTCGTCGCTTGAGTCTTTGGCACGCGCGACGAAAGCCGGGATATTTTCCTTGCTGCCGATCTGACCGAGCATCGAGACGACGGCTTCGTTTGCGCCGCCGTGAATGGGCCCCCAGAGCGACGCGATGCCACCGGCGACGCACGCGAATGGATTGGCGAGCGTCGATCCGACGGTGCGGACGGTCGAGGTCGAAGCGTTCTGTTCGTGATCGGCCTGCACGATCATCAGCGCGTTGAGCGCGCGCGCGAAAACCGGATTGATGGTGTATTCCTCGGCCGGTACCGAGAACATCATATAGAGAAAGTTTTCCGTATAATTATACCGATTTTGCGGATAGACCATGGGCTGACCCACGGAGTGTTTGTAGGCCATCGCCGCGAGCGTCGGCATCTTTGCGAGCAGGCGGTGAATCGAAATCAAGCGATGCTTCGCATCGAAGACGTCGGTACTATCGGGATAGAACGCCGAGAGCGCGCCGACGACGCCGAGCAGCACGGCCATCGGGTGCGCGTCGCGCGGAAAACCGCTGAAGAAGCGCAGCAGCTGCTCGTGCACCATCGTGTGATAGGTGATGTCGTGATTGAAGCCGTTGAACTCGGCCTCGGTTGGGAGATCGCCGAAGAGCAGTAGATGCGCGACCTCCAAATATGTCGCGCGCTCGGCGAGTTCGTCGATCGGATAGCCGCGGTGCAGCAGCACGCCGTTTTCACCATCGACATACGTGATCGCGGAGCGGCAACTCGCCGTACTGCCGAAGCTCGGGTCGTACGTCACCATGTTCGTGCGTGCGAGCAGCGTGCGTACGTCGATGCCGTCGAATCCGACGGTGCCGTGAATAAGCGGGAAGTCCGCGAGGGTCGCCTCATCGGAGGTCAGGTGGAGCATCTGCTGATCGGTCGCCATGCCTCGCTCTTACGCCGCAAAGATGGCACACCCCTGAGGCCGCCCCCAGGTTTTGGGGGCAGTCGATGACAATTCTGCGCCCTATGTGCGCTACGTACGGTCGGTCGACTGACTCATGACGCAGGGCGAGCGCGCCGCGGCGTTCTTCGCCCTTCATCGGCCGGGTGCGGCGTTCGTCATCCCCAACGCGTGGGATGCCGCCAGCGCGCGGGTTTTCGCTGCCGCATCGTTTCCCGCCATCGCAACGTCGAGCGCTTCGATGGCGTGGTCGCTTGGGTACGGCGATGGTGAGCGCGTCGATCTCGACGCGCTCTTTGCCGCAATCGCACGGGTCGTGCGGGTCGTCGACGTTCCGGTCAGCGCCGATCTTGAAGGCGGCTTCGGCGCCGATACGGTGGGGGTCGTGCGCTCGTTCGAGCGCGCCCTTGCAGCGGGGGTAGTCGGGGCCAACTTCGAGGATTTCGATAACGTGCGGCGCGGCGTCATCCCGCTCGCAACGATGGTCGAACGCGTGCGCGCCGTTCGCGAGCGCGTGACGGCTCTCGGCGTCCGATTCTTCATCAACGCGCGCACCGATCTGATGCTGCATGCGCTCGGCGATGAATCGACGCGCGTCGAGCGCACGATCGAGCGTTTGCGCGCGTACGTTGCGGCAGGCGCCGACGGTGTCTTCGCCCCGGGCGTCAGCGACCTGGCCGCGATCGCACGGATCGCGCAGAGCGTCAACGCGCCGCTCAACATTCTCGCGGGGCCGCAGACGCCGCCGCGTTCCGCACTGGCCGCGGCGGGTGTTGCGCGCGTGAGCACCGGCAGTTCGCCCGCGCGGCGCACGCTTTACGTCCTGCGCGAGATCGCATGCTCGCTCCGCGAGAGCGACGAATTCGCCTACGCGCGCGAGCCGGCGATTCCGTTCGATGAGTTAAACGAACTTTTCTCGTATAAGATCTAATGCGCACGTTTATTTCATCCGGTTCGGCCTACGAAGCTGACGTCGCCTACTCGCGCGCGGTCGTCGACGACGCGTACGTCCACGTCTCCGGAACGACCGGTTTCGACTATGCAACGATGCAGATTTCCGATGACGTGGTCGCGCAGGCCGACCAGTGCTTCCGCACGATCGCCGCGACACTCGCCGAGGCTGGCTCCTCGCTCGATGCGGTAGTTCGCGTGCGTTATATCGTACCGACCAGCGCCGATTTCGAAAAATGCTGGCCTACGATTCGTTTCTACCTCGGGCAGGCGCGACCGGCCGCGACGATGATCAGCGCCGGGCTGCTGGACCCTCGAATGAAGATCGAAATCGAAGTCACCGCTTTGCGTACGGGTGGGTCCTAGAAAAAAGCTACTCCTCGCGGCGCCTGGCGTGTTCGTCGGCGTTTGGATCGATCGGCACGGTCTTCGGCCGGGCGTTTAGATCGAGCGCGAGGCCCGCGCCGCCGAGCGATTGCGCGAGCGGCGTGACCTCGGCTGTGATGAAGGCTCGATAGCCTGCCATTGCGGTGTCGTATTCGCGCGCGAGGGCGCGGGCTTCGATGACTTGCGCCTGCGGCGGCGTCGCGATGCTCGCCGATCCCATGAGCGACATGATCCGTTCGCGGAGTAAGTCTTGCAGAAAATCGTTGTCTTGATCGTTGATGGGACTCGAGGTGAGCGTGTGCACGACCGTATCGATTTTCGCAAGAAGCGCCGTTGACCGGGCCACGATTGCATCGTTTGCGGGCGATTGTTTGAGCGTGGTGACACGCTCTGGCAATTGCAGCTTTAGGTTGTCGAGTACGTTGAGCGCGTCGTCGATCGATGAAAGCTCGGCGGTCAGCGAGGCCATCATGGCGATCCCCGCGCGTTCGCTCGCCGGGGATCCCACCATGCGCGGATCGTTGATGAGTTTGAACGTCGCGCGTTTGGTGAGGCCGTCGCGGTGCAGGACGATCGTATAGGTCCCGGAGGGCACGGGCGTCCCGTTCTCCGGTCCGGATTCCCACGCCGGCGCGCGGCGCCACGGTGTGGGTGCATCGCTCGTGCCGTCCCAGGCGACGCGATTGAGGCCCGTGCGATTGGGCACGAGCGGTTCGTCGGCTCCGTCAACGGGATGCGCGCCGCTGATGTGTCGCACGACGGTGCCGTGCGAGTCGAGAATCTCGATCGCGGGCGTCTGCGTTGCGGGGGCATCCTGCGTGAACGAGATGAGGGCGGGACCGGCGGGATTCGCCCCGGGCACCTTTGCGTTCACGGTCGTCGAACGGCGTTCGAAGACGATCGTGTCGCGCGGCGTGAAGAGAGCGACCCCGTTCGCGCGTTCCTGGAGCGGACGCAGATCGTCGAAGACGTAAATGCCGCGTCCGTGCGTTGCTGCGACGAGATCGTTTGCCTCGGGCTGCACGCGTAGGTCGCGAACGGAGACGGGCGGCAAGTCGGCTGGGAATTTCTCCCACGTCAGGCCGCGGTCACGCGACCACTGGACGCCATCCTCACCGCCGATGTAGAGGATGTTCGCGTTTTTCGGATCTTCCCGCACTACGCGCACGAACGCATCACCGCGCAGGTTGTTTGCGATACTGCGCCAGTGCGCACCGTAGTCGTCGGTCACGAAGACGTAGGGTTTGTTATCGCCGACGTAGTGCCGGTCGCCGACGAGATAGGCGCGCGCAGGATTAGCGTGCGAGGCCTCGATCGTCGGCAGCCGCGTGTCGATGTCGACACCCGATACTGCGAGGTTCGACCAGTGCGCACCGGCGTCGCGCGTCAGATGCACGAGACCGTCGTCGCTTGCGGTCCAGATCGTACGCGCATCCAGCGGCGAGGGTGCGACGTCGAGCAACGTATCGAACGTTTCTGCACCGGTGACGTCGAGCGTGACCGGGCCGCCGGAGAGCCCTTGGCGTTCGCGTACGTTGCGCGTGAGATCCGGGCTCACCTGAGTCCAGGTCATGCCGCGATCCGTGCTGCGGAAGAGCACGTTGCCGCCGTAGTACGCAACATGCGCGTCGCGCGGCGAAAACACGATCGGCGATTCCCAGTTGAACCGGTAGGCGAGGTCGCGAACGGGCGTGACGTTTTGATTGCGCTTGTACACGGAGACGTCGGTGATCTGTCCGGTCCGTGTGGAGTAACGAGTGAGCTCGCCTTGGTTGTCGCCGCCTCCGTTAGACGAGAAGATCTCGGTCGGGTCGGATGGATCTTGCGCGGTCCACGTGCCGTCGCCGCCGGAGACCGACATCCAGTGATTCGGCAGAATGCCGAGCGCGTCGTGCGAATCCGACGGCGCACACCACGAGCCGTTGTCTTGGAGGCCGCCGCAGATCGTGTAGTCGCGTCCGGCGCTCACGCTGATGTGATAAAACTGCGAGACGGGCATGACGTTGCGCCAGTCCCACGTTTTCCCGTTGTCGCGCGAGACGACTGCGCCGCCGTCGTTGCCCTCGTAAATCGTCCGGCCGTCGTTTGCGAACCACACGTCGTGATGGTCGCCGTGAATGCTGCGGCCGCTAAGATGCCAGGTTTTGCCGCCCGTATTGCTCTCAGCAAGCTTCACGGAGACGGAGAAGAGATGGTCGCGGTCGTGCGGATCGACGGCTATACGCGAATAGTAAAACGGACGTTCGTTGATGAGCGTGTTCGACGACGTTTTCGCCCACGTCGTGCCGCCGTCATCCGAGCGCCAGAGCAAACCTTCGGGTGATTCGATCAGCGCGTAGATGCGCTTGGGGTCGCTCGGCGCGATCGCAACCGCGATGCGTCCGGTGCCGCCGCTCGGCAAGCCGTTACCGGTGAGTTTGGTCCATGTCGTGCCGCCGTCGGTCGAGCGATAGAGCCCGCCGGTTGGGCCGCCGCTGCGCAGCTGCCACGCCGACCGGCGGAAATCCCACATCCCGGCGTAAAGCGTGTCGGGATTCGCTGGATCGAACGCAACGTCGGATGCGCCGGTTGAGGGCGAGAGTGCGAGAACGCTTTGCCACGTCGCACCGCCGTCGCGCGTCGCGAATACGCCACGCTCGGCAGAATCTTTGAACGGATCGCCGAGCGCCGCAACGATCACGTGCCTCGCATCGCGCGGATCGATCAGGATGCGCACGATCTGCGAGGTCTTCGCGAGTCCGGCGGCGTTCCACGTTTTGCCGCCGTCGCGCGAATGAAAGATACCGTTGCCGGCGATGACGTCGTTTCGCGGCCAGCCCTCGCCCGTGCCGACCCAGACGTTTTTGACGTCTTTTGGTGCAATCGCGATCGCGCCGATGGATTGCGACGCGCCGGGGATTGTCACGGAACGGAAGTCCGTGCCGCCGTTGGTGCTCTGCCAGAGTCCGCCGCCTGCGGCGCCCGCGAAGAAGAGCGACGGATCGAGATCGCTGCCCATCACCGAGGTCACGCGGCCGCCGGAGACGGCCGGTCCGATACTGCGCCAGCTCAGCGAGGGACCCGCCGTGGGCTTCGCGGTCGGCGCGGGCGACGGCGAGGCGGGCGTCTCCGCGGCGAGTGCGAGTGCGGGTGCTGCGAGGCAACATGCCGCAAGGACGAATAAACGCAGAGCCAAAATCATTCGGGTCCATGCGCCGCGGCGCACGAAAATTCATGTTCGCGGGCCGCAGAACGTCGCTCGTCAAACGCGCTCGCGATGAGCCTTCCGATCGTAGCGTACTCGCACCGTCCGCCCTCCGAGGGCCCCGCCTTGCTCGCCGATCGCGCGGACGTCCGCATTTGGGTGCACGATCGATCGCCGACGCGGGACGAGCTGATCGTGCACGCGCGCGACGCCGTCGCGCTTTGCTTTTTCGTCCCGGATCACATCGACGCGGCCGTGATGGACCAATTACCGGCGCTTCGCATCCTGGCGGGTTTCGGCAAAGGCTTCGACAACGTCGACGTTCCCGCAGCGACGGAGCGCGGCATTTGGGTGACGAGCGTTCCCGCTGCCCTCACCGCTGCCACCGCCGATCTTGCGTGGGCGCTCCTCCTGGCGAACGCGCGCGGTGTGGTGTGCGGCGATGCACGCGTGCGCGAGCACCCCGATATCGGCTGGGACGTCGCTGCTGAACTCGGCCGCGCCGTGACCGGCGCGACGATCGGGGTGTATGGGTTCGGCCTCGTCGGCCGCGCGATCGCTGAACGTAGCTTGGGGTTTCGGATGTCCGTGCTCTATTGCGATCCCACTCCGGCCGCACGCGAGGTCGAAGAGCGTTTGGGCGCGCGCCGCGTCGATGCCGCAGTGCTGCTCGCGCAAGCGGACTTCGTCGTTCTCGCGGTCCCGCTTGTCGACGCGACGTACCACCTGATCGATGCTGCTGCGCTCGCGCAGATGAAGCCGACGGCGATCCTCGTAAATCCGGCGCGCGGTTCGATCGTCGACGAAGTGGCGATCGCTCAGGCGCTGGACTGCGGGATGCTTGCCGGATACGCGGCCGACGTTTTCGAACACGAAGATCGCCAGTATGCGGGCCGACCTGCGCGCCTTGGGTCGGCACTCGTCGGCGACCGACGGCGGACCGTCTTCACGCCGCACCTCGGGACGGCCGTCAAGGCGGATCGTGCCGCGCTCGCGCTCGCACAAGCGCGGTCGGTGCGCTCGGTTCTGGTCGGCGAACGGCCGGATGCAGCGGTCAACGTGTTGCACCGTTAAAGACGGCTTCGGCGCGCCACCCGGCGAAAGGCGCTTGTCCGGAGGCCCGCCATGATCGACCCGTTGGTTCGCGAGCAGATATCCCACGCCCCAACGTCGATCTTGCGACTCGCAAGCGGCCGTTGGATCGCGGTGTACGATCCACGCGCGCTCATCACGGTCGTCAAAGGCGAAGGCGCGCTCGTCGCAGATCGCTCGCTGCCCGACCGCCGATCGACACGCTGCGTCGCAAATTTTCGCCGCTGGTGTGCCTTCGGCGCAGTTGTGCTCGCGACATTGGTTGCCACCGGTGTCGTCACCATTCGTGCGTTGCACGCGATTTTCGGACGGTAGCGCGTGGATTTGGGGATCACGGGCCGTCGGGCACTCGTGTGCGGCGCGAGTCGGGGACTTGGGTTCGGCTGCGCTGAGGCACTCGCACGCGAAGGTGTTGCCGTGACGATCGTCGCGCGTACGGCGGATGCGCTCGTCGATGCACGCGACCGGTTGGCGGCGATCGCGACGGCTCGCGTCACCATGGTCGTCGCCGACATCACGACCGATGCCGGTCGCGCGGCGGCGCTCGCCGCATGTCCGAATCCCGACATTATCATCACCAATGCGGGCGGCCCGCCGCCGGGTGACTTTCGCGCGTGGGATCGTGATACGTGGATCCGCGCCGTCGATGCGAATATGCTCGCGCCGATCGAGCTCATCAGAGCAACGCTCGACGGCATGGTCGCGCGCCGTTTTGGACGGATCGTCAACATCACCTCGAGTTCGGTGAAGGCGCCGCTCGAAACGCTGGGACTCAGCAACGGCGCGCGCAGCGGCCTGACCGGATTTATCGCGGGCATCGCGCGCACGAACGCTGATGCCGACGTAACGATCAATAACCTTTTGCCGGGCGCCTTCGACACGGATCGTCTGCAGGCGACGATCGCGAGTGACGCGCAGAAGCGCGGTCGTTCGCTCGAGGAATCGATCGCCGAGCGCCGCGCCGGAATTCCGGCCAAGCGCTTTGGCACGACGGCGGAATTTGGCGCGACGTGCGCCTTCTTGTGCAGCGCGCACGCCGGGTATATCACGGGACAAAACGTGCTGATCGACGGCGGCGCATATCCGGGGACGTTTTAACGATGCGCGATCAATTTATCGATCTCGGTGATGCGCGCGTCGACGTGCGGCGGGCCGATCGCACCGGGGTTCCGGAAGTCGTTTTCGCCGAATCGAAATCCATCGAACAGATCGTCGCCATCATGCGCGAGCTTCACGAGCGCGACGGGTTTGCGCTTGCGACCCGTGTGCCTCCGGCTTTCGCACCGGCGCTTCTCGAAGCGCTGCCGCTGGCGGTCTACGACGAACGTGCCCGCGCGATGCGCGTCAGTCGTTTGCCGCATACGCGCGGCGTCGTCGGCGTTTTGTGTGCCGGGACGTCCGATTTGCCCGTCGCCGACGAGGCGGCGTTCACGCTCGACGCGTTCGGGCATCGCACGATTCGCCGCACGGACGTTGGCGTCGCCGGTCTGCACCGACTGCTGGCCGATTTCAACGAACTGCAGACGTGTGACGTGCTCATCGTCGTCGCCGGGATGGAAGGCGCGCTTCCCAGCGTCGTCGCGGGCCTCGCCCGTCCGCCGATCGTCGCGGTACCAACGAGTATCGGCTACGGCATCTCGGCCGGCGGTTTTACGGCGCTCCATACGATGCTCGCGTCGTGCGCCCCCGGGATCGCCGTCGTCAATATCGACAACGGATTCGGCGCCGCTGCCTTCGCGCACAAGCTGATCCTTTCGCGGGTCATCCCCGAAACGTGAGCGGTCGCATGAGTGGGAACGTCTGGTCGAACAACCGATGATCGACCCACTTTCGGTCAGTCTGGCCCAACCGCCGGACTTCGCTATGCGCGCCGTCCTTGATGTGGTACCGCACTTCGTGTGGACCTGCAACGAATTGGGCGCGTGCGACTATCTCAATCGGCGTTGGGTCGAATACACCGAGATCGAGTCGCTCCACCCGGACGATCGCGCGAGCGCGGGCGCGGCGTGGTCGCAAGCGAACGTGTCGGGCACCCCTACGAAATCGACTACCGGCTGCGTGCGCGCGACGCTCGGCTCGCCCACGAAGTCCGCTCCGTCTACATGAATTACTTGCGCGCGCGCGGCGATGCGACGAGTGACTACGATGCAGCGGAGATCGTCTCGGCGAACTGGTAAGCAACGTCGTGCGGCACGCGCCGGGTCCGATCGAAATAGAACTCGAGTGGAATGACGCCGCGCCCGTCTTGCACGTGCTCGACCGCGGCGACGGGTTCGTGCGCGGCGCGGAACTACCGACGGATACGCCAGGTTATGAACGCATGCGCGAACGGTGTTGCCGATCGGGCGCGGCCCGGCCTAACTAACGCGGCTCGGTTTTGTTTGCGCGCGCGAAGACCATCGCGTCCTCGATACGATCGAAGACGTCGAGGCGCGATTTGAGCCCGGACATTTCGAGGATGATGCGTGCCGAAGGCAGATTCGGAATGACGACGGCGAGTTTCTGACGGTTTTTCGCCAGGCGTGAGGCAAGCGACCCGAGCGCGTGGATCGTGCGGCTATCGAAATAGCGCACGTTGGCGAGCGAGACGACGACGACGCCTTTGTTGTGACCGGCCGCCTCACCGAAGAGCGCCTCGAACCCGTGAACGTTGGACATGTCGAGTTCACCGAACGCCTCGATGACCGGAATTTCGTCGTTCAGGTGAAGCTCGAATCGAGCTTGGTCGGTCATCGTGTGGTCTCCAGCGTTTCGCGGGCCGGCGCTGCATGGGCTTTGCGCGGAAAGGTCAGCCGGACCGTCGTGCCGCCGGGACCGGTGTCGACGTCGACCTCGGTTCCTAGGGCCTTCATCAAGGGAAGTCCCCGGCCGCGTCCTTCCTCCCGCTCCGGACGCCAGTGCCCCGTATCGCGAACGATGACGTGGAGTCCGGCTTCGTCCTCTTCGGCACGAACGTGCAATCGCCCCGAGTCGATCCCGTAGGCATGTTCGATGACGTTGGCCACCGCTTCGCCGACCGCTACTTCGAGGGCGAAGTGCTCGTCCCGGTCGAGACCGTACGCGACGGCGTAGCGTTCGAGGCCGGCGCGCACGAGACGCGCGCTTTCGGGCAGTGCGGGCAGTTCGATTTCGAGCGGTTCCCTTCGCACGCGTAGGCGCGCGACGGTGAGGATTGCGACATCGTCGTTCGCCGGGCTTGCAAGGACATAAGATTCGATCGCGTGGGCTTGATTGGCGCGCCGGGAGACGACCGAGATCGCCGCCTCTTTGAGTTTTGCGATCCCCTCGATTACGTCGCGCCCGTATTCGATCAGGCCGTCCGTATAGAGCACGAGCAACGCATCGTCTTCGATCGCCACGGTGCGCAACTTGGGTTCGTGGTCATCGAAGAGGCCGAGCGGAATGCCCTCGAGGTCGAGCGTTTCCACCGTGCCGTCGGCGTGGGCGAGCAGCGGCGGCGGGTGCCCGGCGCTGGCAAAGGTGAACGAGCCGCCGATCGGATCGAGCACGCCGACGATCGCGGTGACCATCGTGGTGTTCTCGGAGAGGCGCAACACGCGTTCGGCTGCCATGAGGATCTCATCGGGCGCGAGGTCTTGCAGCGCGAAGGCGCGGAAGGCTTCGCGGACTTTGCCCATGACGACGGCCGCTTTGAGCCCGCGTCCCGCGACGTCACCGATCGAGAGCACGATACGTCCGTCGTTGAGTTGGAAGGCGTCGTACCAGTCGCCGCCAATCGAGGCGTCGAGCATGCCCGGCCGGTAGACCGCATCGAACGAAATGCCGGGCACGCGCGGCAGTGTTGGCGGCAGAAACGCGGCCTGCAATGCGTCGGCGACGCGATGTTCGCGATCGAAGGCGAGCGCATTTTCGATGGCACTCGCGGCGCGTCGCGCGAGTTCTTGCGCGACGAGTACGTCGTCGGCTTCGTAGCGCCGTTCGGAATTCGCATAGATGAGACAGATCGCACCGATCGTGCGGCCGCCCGCGATCATCGGCGCGTAGATCGCCGAGCGCCAGCCGAACGTCTCGATCGCCGCGGCATATTCTTCGCTTGCCGTGATCTCGCGAACCACATCGGGGCTATACGTAATGAGAATCGGCGTGCGCGTGCGCATCGTCTCGGAGACCTTGCTCTTCGAATCGAGCGTACGCGGATGGCGTCGCTCGATCGAGCTCAAGTACTCGACTTGTTCGGAGTCTTCGTGTTCGAGCGCCATCGTAACGATCGAGTCGTCCTCACCGAGCAAGAACACGCCGCACCAATCCGCGATCGAGGGCACCGCTAGGCGCGCGAGCGACCGGCACGTCGTCGTGACGTCGAGCGAAGCGCCGAGCGTATCGGTCGCCTCGGCCAAGAAGCGCAGTTGTGCGAGCACCCGCTTCTGCTCGTCGATGTCTGTTGACGTGCCAAACCAGCGCAAGATATTTCCATCGACATCGCGCTGCGCGATCGCGCGGCCGAGGAACCAGCGATACGCGCCGTCGGAGCGGCGCAAGCGGTATTCGCGCTCGTATTCAGCGCCCGCTGGTGGGTTCTTGTGCAGCCAGCTCAAGAACGAGTTTTCGACATCGTCGGGATGGATGCGCTCCGCAAAGCGCCCGGAGATCACCCCGTCGCGATCGGTGCCGCTGAACTCGAACCAGCGGTCGTTGAAGTACTCGACGACGCCGGTAGCGTTACAGATCCACACGATCTGCGGGATCGAGTCGGCGAGATACCGGTAGCGCGATTCGGCGGTAATCGCGTCGCGCTGCGTGCGCGTGCGCTCGGTGATGTCGAGATTGATGCCGGCCCAGCCGGTGACCGCGCCGTCACGGATGACCGGCGCACCGCGCGTGAGAATGGTGTAGCGCTTGCCATCGTAGGCCGCGATCTCGCTCTCGAATTCGAACGGATTGCCGGATTTCGTGCGTTTGAGGTACTGGTCGAGCACGCGTTCGGACGACGTTCTGTACGTCGCGATCCAGCCAAAGCCGCGCATATCGTCGGGCGTCTTGCCGAAGAGTGCCGCGTAAGACGCGCTGATTTCGGTGATTTCTCCCGTCGGTAATCCGGCCCACACGCCGAAGGGGATCGACTCGCCCGTCGCGAGATACTGCGCGCGCGATTGCGCGAGGCCGCGGAAGGCGCGTGTACGCGCGCGCATAATCGAGGTCAACGCGACGAGATTGGCCGCAAGCAGGACGACGATCGATGTGACGAGTTTGTAGGGCGCGGGGACGACGGCGACGACGACGATACCGGCCGCTATTAAAGTCGCCGAAATCGCAAGAAGCCGACGCATTCGCGCGAACAAGCGCACGAGGGACGGAGCCACTTTTCGTGCTTCGGCCTTGCGCTTCACATCCCCGGCGTTCCGTGCGCGTCGCCACTGGAAAGGCCCCACCCGTGAAACTCCTTACGTATACCACCGGCTCGGAACCCCGCTTCGGTGCCGCGATCGAGCGGGAGGGTCATATGGGGGTTATCGACCTTGCTGCGGCAGATTCGCGTCTTCCGGCAACCTTGGATGCGTATCTTGCCGCGGAATGTGCGGGGCGTCCCCTCATCGAGAGAGTGCTCGCTCGCTCCGATGCTCCGCTGCTTTCGCTTGCGGCGGTCCGGCTGTTGCCGCCGGTCGTCCGACCCTCGAAAGTGCTGTGCATCGGCCTTAACTACCGCGATCACGCAGCCGAAGTGAAACTCGATCTGCCGACGTCGCCCACCGTGTTTGCGAAGTTCGCGAGCACGCTCGTCGGCGATGGCGCAGCAATCGTGATACCAAAGCGAAGCGATCAAGTCGATTACGAGGCAGAACTGGCTTTTGTCATCGGCCGCCGCGCTCACCACGTCCCGGAGTCCGACGCCTACGCGTACGTCGCCGGCTATACGATCTTCAACGACGTCAGCGTGCGTGACGTGCAGATGCAGACTTCGCAGTGGACCTTGGGAAAAGCGTTCGACACGCACGGACCGATCGGCCCGTGGATCGTCACGCCCGACGAAATTCCCGACCCGCACGTGCTCGGCATCCGGCTGCGGATCGGGAACGAATTGCTGCAGAATTCCTCGACCGAGCAGCTCGTTTTCCGCATTCCGCAGTTGATCGCCGAACTGAGTGCTGTGATGACGCTCGAACCCGGTGACATCGTCGCGACGGGGACACCGGCGGGGGTCGGTTTCATCAAGAACCCCCCGCGCTATTTGCTTGCGGGCGAGCGCGTGCGCGTCGAGATCGACGGCATCGGTGCGCTCGAAAATCCGGTCGTCGCGGCAGCGTGAGCAACTACGAATCCTTGATCGACGTTGTCCTCATGGATGACGCGCTCGACGCGCACCCCGCACCTAGCCAAACGCGCAGGCCGCAGGCGTCGGCTTGCTCTGCGCCGGAATCCCACGACGATGAACTCCGGAGACGCGGCTGCTCCCCCGCAACGGTCACGGCTCGAACGGTTACGACATCTCGTCGAGATCGTCGCGTTCATCGGCGCCGGTGTTTGGGCCATTTATGTTTTTGTTTACCAGGAACGCATCAAACCGACCCTGACACCGCCGGCGATGCATGCCTCGTTCGATATCACGCACGTGACCCCGCGCGGCCGAAAAGAGATCGTGACGATCGATTTCCACCTCAAGAACATCTCCGCGGTTGATTTGGAACTCGTGGGCGCGTATATCAATGCCTTCGGTGTCCGCTACACCACCGGAGGTAAAGAACGCTTGACGACGCCGGTCGAGGGCACGCTCGTCGCAGATCGCGGACTCACCGCCAGCAAACCCGCGCTTATCGCGGCATTCGTAAACCGGTGGCGCGGTTTTGGCGTACGAAAATCGCTCCCTCTCGAGCCGGGCAACGAGTTCGCCGAGCATCTCGCCTTTGCGATACCGGACGGCTCGTACGACCTTGCGCGAGTCACCTGGCGCGTCTGCTGGTCGCGCATCGATGCCGGCCCCTGGCCGATGAAACTCGGGCGAAATCCGGATGGCAGCTACGTGTTCCACGGCGACACCCACGACATCGGCCCAAACAAGGGTCTGATTTGCAATGGCAGCCGATCGGGCGAACTGCACGCCCTCTAATAAGGCCGATATGCGGTGTTGACCGGATCGGCCTACTCCCGGCGAGAAGCAAACGGCATGAGTACGCCGATCAGCTATGACCCCGCCCTGCTCGTCGCGCAAGCGAAGGCGCTGATCGAAGACGAGCGCGATCCGATCGCCAATGCCGCGAACGTTGCTGCCTTGATTTTCGGCTCGCTCGATCGGCTGAATTGGGCGGGCTTTTATTTCATGCGCGGGGGCGAGCTCGTGCTCGGGCCTTTTCAAGGCAAAACGGCCTGCACGCGCATCGGCGTCGGCAAAGGCGCCTGCGGCACGGCCGCCGCCGAGGCTCGCAGCCTCATCGTCCCCGATGTCGATGAGTTCCCGGGTCATATTGCTTGCGATAGCGCGTCGCGCTCGGAGCTCGTGGTGCCGCTCATCCGCGACGGTGTTGTCTTCGGCGTCATCGATTGCGACAGTCCCGATCTTGCACGCTTCGGTGATCCCGAACGCTCGCTGATCGAAGCGGTGGCGCATCACTACGTCGCCGGTTCCGACGCGCTTTAACCCAGCGTCATCGTTTCGAGTCGCAGACGTTTGCGTCCGCGGTCGCTCGCAGCGTCAACGACGAGAACGAGCCCGATTGCGACGATAACGTAGGCGAGTAACGCGTGATAGTGCAGGAGCTGCTGCTCGTTGAAGATCGCTTGGCCAAGCCCGCCGGCCCCGATCATACCGAGAATCGCCGAGGCGCGAATGTTCCATTCGAAACGATAGAGCGCGTGGGCGGCGATCGCGGGTAACGCTGCAGGGAGAAAGCCGATTGCAAAAGCGGCGCTTGCTCGCGCGCCGCCGGCGATGAGGGCTTCTGCCGCTTCGCGGTCTCCAAGTTCGACGCTCTCTGCGATCAGTTTGGCGAGAACGCAGGCGGTGTGGACGACGAGCGCAAGTGCTCCCGCCTTCGGTCCGAGTCCGACGAAGATGATGGCGATCAGGCCGAGCGCGATCGGCGGGATCGCGCGGCCGACGGCGATGACGCCGCGCGCGATGAGTTCGCTTGCAAGCGACCACGGGCGCCAGCCGGTTCCGCGCATCCAGCCGCGCGCGATCGGCCGCGCGATCAGCACCGCAATCGGCACGGCGATCAGCACCCCGCCGAGCGTGCCGACGAACGCGACCAGGAGCGATTCCCACACGCCGACGGCCGCGATGCCGAGGAAGTCACCGCCAAAATCCAGCGGGAGTGCGCCTGCGAGAAAACGCGCAAGATGCTGCGGCGCGTTGTGCAGCGCCCGCCACGGGGGCGAATCGGTAAACGCGAGCGCCGCAATCCCGCCGAAAACGATCGCCCCGAACGCGCCCAGCGTGAGCCAGGCTGGCGCGCGCGTGCGCAAGCGTTCGGCGATTGCATCGACGACGATGACGAGCGCAGCGAGTACCGCGAGAAAGAATCCAAAACCACGATAGTCGCCGACGGCCAAATCCTGAACGAGTACGCTGCCGATCCCGCCCGCGCCCACGACGCCGACGATCACCGATGCGCGGATGATGCTCTCGAATGAATACGCGCCGAAACTGACGAGCCCCGGCCACGCGTAGGGCACGATGCCGACGAGAAACGCCGTCGTCGTCGTCGCACCCGTCGCCCGCAGCGATTCGGCTCCGTCGCGTCGCACGGCACTCAGAATCTCTGCATAGAGTTTTGCGACGACCGCTGTATAGTGAATACCGAGGGCCGCGACGCCCGCGATCGGTCCGAGGCCCAGCGCCACGACGGCGATGATGGCGAGGACGAGTTCGGGGATTGCCCGCACGAAGGTGAGCGTTCCGGCAAGGACGCCCCCGGTTCGCCCGCCGCGCGCGAGGACGAGTGCGAGCGGAACGCCCAGGAGCATAGCCAGGCTCAGCGCGCCGCAGGCGATGCCAATCGTCGCCAGGACCGTGTCGCGCAGATACGCGAGCGCTACGGGATTCATGTCGGGCGTGGTGACGCGCGGCGGACCGGTATTCCCCCTTGACCGGGTGTCCCGAGGGTTGGCGCGGGCCGATGCGAACTGACGCGCATGCAACGTCGGCTTACGGCACTCGTTCTTCTTTCACTGTTCGTCACGCCGCCGTGCGCGCTCGCGCAGTCCGCGCCCGTACCGCTCGACTACAAAGCCTACGACGGCTGGAACGCGATCCGCTCGGTTGCCCTTGCCGATGACGGCAGCGCAATTGCGTATGCGTTGGTCCCCGAAGACGGCGACTCGACGCTCGTCGTGCGCACACTTGCGAGCGGCGTAGAATTCCGCGAGCCGCGCGGGCTCGCACCGAGTTTTACCGCCGACGGCAAGTTCGTCATCTACACCATCGCGCCGCTCAAAGCTGATGTCGACGCTGCGAAAAAAGCAAAGAAAAAACCTGAGGACTCGCCCAAGAACGGCGTCGGCGTGCTAGACGTTACAACCGGGACGGCGGTTTGGTTCGACCGCATCAAAGAAGTCAACGTCGCAAAACACGGCGGCCGGTACATCGCCTTTCTCGCCGAGCCGAAAAAACCGGCGCCGGTGAAAACCGATCCGTCGGCGGCCTCGCCCAGCCCGAGCCCCGCACCTTCGCCCGTACCGACACCCGATGCGAAGAAAAAAGACGACGGCGCTGAGCTAACGATCCGCGACTTGCAGTCCGCAGCAAACGTAAGCGTTCAAAACGTCGTAGACTTTGCGATCAGTGCCGACGACGCGTTCGTCGCCTACGCGACGCAATCCAAAGACGGCAAAGCCGACGGGATGCACGTCCGTTCGCTTGCGAGCGGCGCGGTGCGCGAACTCGGTACCGGCCCCGGACACTTCAGCAACCTCACGTTCTCACCCGAAGGCGCGGTTCTCGCGTATTTGAGCGACGCGGCAACTTTTGCAAACGACGCACCGCGTTACGCCGCGTTCGCGCTCGATGCCGTAGCGCCCGATGCGAAGGCCCTCGCCGTCGTCGATTCGACGACGGCCGGCTTGCCTGCGTCGCTTGCACCGAGTCCGAACGGTACGCTCGCGTTTACGAAAGACGGAAAAAAACTCTTCGTCGGCACGGCCGCCGTGCCCACACCGCAGCCGACCGACACGCCCGAACCGATGGGTGTCGATCTGTGGAGTTATCGCGACGCGCAGTTGCAGTCCGTACAGAAGCATGACGCCGATCTCATCGCCAAGACCACGCTGCGCGGCGTCGTCGATCTGCCGACCGGTAAGTATCTCCAGCTCGCGACCGCCGACATGCGTACCGTCGTCACGAGCGACGAACCGGGCGCCTACGTTCTGGGCATCGATTCGCGCGCTTACGACAAAGCTGCATCGTGGGCGCCGACCCGCCGCGATGACTATCTCGTCTCGCTCTCCGACGGCTCGCGCCGCCTCGCCATACGCGGCGTCGCCGAAGACGAGCGCCTCTCGCCTGCGGGCGACTACCTTATCGGCTACGACGAAAAGGCGCGTGTCTACACGGTTGTGCGCGCACGCGACGGCCATCGAGCGACCCTCGCAGCCCCCAAAGGTGCGGGCTGGTTTGACGAACTCGACGATCATCCGAATCCGCCGCCGCCGTACGGCATCGGCGGGTGGGTCGCGGGGGATCGCGGTGTCGTGCTCTACGATCGCTACGACATGTGGCTCGCCGATCCCGATACGGGCGCACTCACGAGTCTCACGCAGGGGGTCGGACGTAAAAACCACCTCGTCTTTCGGGCGCTGGCGCTCGATCGTAACCGCACGAGCTTCACACTCGATGCGCCGCTCGCTGCGACGGCGTTTGACGAACGGACGAAAGACTCGGGCATCTATTCCGCCGACGTGCGGGGAGCGACCGCACCCAAGCGCATCGTGATGCAGCCGCGCGCGGTCGGCATCCCGCTCAAGGCAAAATCTGCCGAGGTCTACGCGTTCACGTGGCAGAGTTTCGTCGAGACGCCGAACCTCTACGTCTCTTTTGCCAACTTCGCTGCCGCAAAGAAGATCAGCGACGCCAATCCCCAGCAAGCGAACTATCACTGGGGTACGGCGCATCTCGTTCACTACAAGAGCACGCTGGGGAAAGCGATGGACGGGGTCGCGCTCGTCCCGGACGGCTACGATAAGACTAAGAAATATCCGATGCTCGTGTATTTTTACGAACGCTACAGCGATACGCTGAACGCGTACCGCACGCCGGCACCGGGGACGAGTCCGAATTTCATCCGCTACGTGAGCAACGGCTACATCGTGCTCTTGCCGGACGTCGCGTACGAGAACGGTCATCCCGGCCGAAGCGCCCTGCACTGCATTCTCCCGGCGATCGATGCCACGGAGAAGCAGTACGCAATCGACGACAAACGCGTCGGCATCGCCGGACACAGCTGGGCGGCCTATCAGATCAACTATATGATCGCGCAGACGCATCGGTTTCGTGCTGTCGAAGCGGGCGCGGCCGTTGCAAACATGACCAGCGCCTACGGCGGTATTCGCCTCGAGAGCGGCGTTGTGCGCGAAGGTCAATACGAGTATGGCCAAAGCCGCATCGGCGCGACGCCGTGGGATCGCCCCGATCTGTATCTGGAAAACTCCGGTCTCTTCCACATTCAGAACGTCACCACGCCGTACCTAACGATCCACAACGATGCCGACGATGCGGTGCCGTGGTCGCAGGGCGTCGAATATTTCACCGCAATGCGTCGTCTCAATAAACAAGCGTACATGTTCACGTTCAACGGTGAGGTGCACAACCTGCGCGGCCGCGAAGCGCAGAAATACTGGACGGTCCATATGGACGAGTGGTTCGATCACTTCCTCAAAGGCGCTCCGGCGCCGAGTTGGATGGAGAGCGGCGTCTCCTATCCCGACCGTGGCAAACGCAACATCCGCGTGCTTTTCGGAGAGAAGGAGCTCTAGGCCATGTACGCCACCGCGCAAACGATCCGGCGTGCGGCATCGCGTTTGTGGAACCGAGTCACGACGCGCTCGAACAGCGGAGCCCGGGCCTCGCACTCGAATTAGTCACCGATGATCGCCCGCCGCTTTCTTATCGCCACGCTCGCTCTGCTTGTGACCGCGTCATCGGTCGCGGTTTCCGCCGCGCCTCTCGTGAAAGCCCCGGCGCCCGCAGCGACGCCGACCGCGGCCGCGACGACGACACCGATGCCCCCGACCCCCGCAGTGTCGCCGTCGGTCGGGCCGACAACGGCGCCTGACCCGGCCGCGACCCCGGCCGGTCTCCCGGGCGCGACGGGCGCACCCGGTAACCCGGCGGGCCGGTTGCCATTCGTCATCCCGACGCCCGGCGCAATCGCGTCGTATGCCACGTTCGTACGCGGTTCCGAGCGCCAGGCCGGCTTGATCGATCTCATACGTAAAGACGAAGAAATTTTCTTCGACCTCTCGACAGACGCCCTCGACAAGACCTATATCATCGCGCCATCGCTCGCATCCGGGGTCGGTCCGGGCGCCTTCGCGGGAAAAATTTACGACCCGCTCGTCGTCACGTTCAAGCGCGTCGGCAAACGGATACTTTGGATTCTTCCGAACCCGCACTTCACCGCCGTCGGCGCCGCCGCACAAGCATCGCTAGCGATCAGCGTCGCAGACTCCGTCTTTGCAAGCTCGCCGATTCTCGCTGAGGATCCGGAGAAAAAGCACGTCGTCATCGCGCCGACTTTGTTTCTGAGCGACTTCAACGGCATCGGCGCGGATCTGGGCCGCGGCACCGCGCCCGCTTCGCCCGCGGGGCTCTTCCTCATCGGTCCGCGTCCGGGATTCTCACTCGATGTATCGCGGTCGTATTACACGACGATTAAAGCGTTTCCAAATAACGACGAGATCACCGCGCAACTCACGTTTACCGGACCGCAAAACGCGCTCTCGACCGTCCCCGACGGCCGCGGTTTTCCGATTCGCGTGCACTACAGCATCGTCGAGGTTCCCAAGCACGATGCGACCTTCGTTCCGCGCTACTCCGACGATCGCGTCGGCTACTTCGTCACCGCACGCAAAACGTTCGGTGACGATAACCGAGAGTCGACGTTCGAGCGCTTCATCAACCGCTGGAATTTGCGCAGCGGCCCAATCACGTTCTATCTAACGAACGAAATTCCGCAGCAGTATAAGCCGACGATCCGTCGCGCTCTGCTCAATTGGAACGATGCGTTCGCGAAGATCGGCTATCCGAACGCCGTCGAAGTACGCGATCAGCCGAGCGATCCGAATTGGGATCCCGACGATGCGCGCTACACGAGCGTCCGCTGGATTACAAGCGAACGTTCCGAGTTCTCGGCGTACTCACCCTCGATCGTCAATCCGGAGACCGGCCAGACGCTGCGCGGTGAGATCGTCATCGAAGGCGAGTCACTGCGCGCGATCAAACGCGGCTTTGTCGAAACGGTCGTGCCGACGCGCGGCGCGCCCTCCGCACTCGACGGCGATCCAAGCCGCCTTGCCGCCTGCCGTTTTGCCGATGAATCGCTCGTGCAGGCATCGGTCGGCATGATGGCCCTCGCGTCGCGCGGCCGCATCACGCCCGCGCAAAAAGAAAAATTCGCCGAAGACTGGCTCTACTCGGTCGTGCTGCACGAAGCCGGTCACGTCTTCGGGTTGCGCCATAACTTCCAAGGAAGTTCGGCGTTCACGTACGCCCAGCTCCACGATAAGAACTTCACGCGCAAGAACGGCATCTCGGCCTCGGTCATGGACTACAACCCCGTGAACCTCGCGCGCTCGAACGAAACGCAAGCGGATTACTTTCAAACCCGCCTCGGAGTCTACGATTTCTGGGCGATCGAATACGGCTATCGACGGTTCGAGACCACGCGCACTTCCGCGGCCGAACTGCCGTATCTTGCGAAGATCGCGAACCGCTCGACCGAACCCGGCCTTGCGTACGGTACGGACGAAGACGCGACGCCGCCGTATGGCAGCGATCCGCGCATCGTCGCCTTCGATCTCTCGAGTGACCCACTGCGCTTTGCCGAAGAGCAGTTCGACGTCAACGCCGAACTCGCGCGCAAGCTCGACCGTTCGGGGCGTACCTACGATCAGGAGCGCGCCGCCTTTCTGACGATCCTCAATAACGAGGTCGGCGTCTCGATGATCGCAACACGATATATCGGCGGTATCTATACCTCGCGTTCGCACCGCGGACAGCGCGGCGGCACCGCCCCCTTCGTTTCGATCCCGCGCGCGGAGCAGAAACGTGCTTTCGATCTGATCGCACGCAACGTGCTTTCATCGCATGCGTTCCTTTTCTCACCGCAGCTCCTCAACGATCTGGGCTCGACGCGCTACCTGCATTGGGATGCGGCGAATCCATTCCGCCGCACGGATTTCCCTTACTACGAAGTCGTCGCGCAGATCCAAGACGTCGCGATCGACGACATGTTTTCGGTGCCCTCGTTCGAGCGCATCGCCGATCAATCGCTCAAGAGTAAGCCCGGCACGACGATGTCGCTCGCCGATCTCTTCACGTGGACGCAAACTGCCGTCTTTGACGATATCGCCGGAGCCGGACGTACGCCGATCACCGCCTCGCATCGCGAATTACAGCGCCGCTACGCGGACTTGCTCATGGAGATCGCTGCCCTGCCCGCGGGCTTCATGGCGCAACTCAGTCTCTCGCACGACACGCAAGAACTCGCGCGCTACGAAATCGCCGACGCGCAATCACGCATCGCGCGAACCCTCGCGGGCGGTGCGAGCGACACGGCAACGCGCGCCCACCTCGCCGACCTCAGCGTGCGTCTGAGCCGCGCCCTCAACGCCACCATGATTCGCCAGATCTAGTTCGGTGTAAGGAAGCCGACGGCGATCGTGGAAAATAAGGTTTGGTATCTCAAGCAGAATCGGCTTTTTGCAGACGCGAGCGATGCGGGTATCGAAAATTGCGCGCACCTCTTTACGATGCGTCTCGTGCCGAAGAAGACCATGATCTTCGATCAGGGCGATCCGGGGCGCGTCGTGTTCCTCGTAAAAACCGGGACGGTGAAGATCGCCCGCCTCACACCCGAAGGCCGCGAGGTAACCGTTGCGATCCTCGGCGCCGGCGACATTTTCGGCGAAGAAACGCTCTTCGATGGTGCAGCGCGCACGACGGTCGCCGTAACGATGGAAGACGCGCTGGTCTGCACGGCGCACGCGGACGATCTTTTCGGACTGCTCGCCCGCAGTCCGCAACTCGCCCTCAACGTCGCAAAAATTCTGAGCGAACGTCTCGGTGATGCCTCGGCGACGATGGAAGACCTTGCCTACGCGAAGATCCCCGACCGCCTCATGCACCTCTTCCGGCGCCTGGCCGTGGAGCACGGGAACACCAGCGCGGACGGCGTGACGATCGACGTCCGCCTCACGCACGCTGATATCGCCTCGCTGATCGGCAGCACGCGCGAGACCGTCTCGCTCGAACTCTCGCACCTCGTGCGTGCCGGGCGCCTGCGACTCGACGGAAAAGCTTTCGTCGTGCCGCGCGAAGAGTTGACCACCTAGCTTGGAACCATCGCAGACACGAGCCCGATCGAAGGAGTCGAAAGGGATAATGCGCGCTCCCACCGCTCGAACGCTCGCGGCCACTAGCCACGCGGGCCTCACCTCACGAATCGAATCCTATCTCGCTCCCGCCGCAGCCGCTCGGCTCGGAGACGCAGCCAACGTGCGCTTGCTCGCACTCGATGACTGCGCCGCACTTGCCGGTGACTTGCTCGCCGCACTCGAACGCTTCGGCGCGGCCTGCGAACGCAGCGGTGATCGCGTGATCGTTGTCGCCACGCGCGCGATCTTGCGCGCGTGCGAAACCGCGACGACCGGCGCAGTCCGCGATGCCGTGGGCTCGCTGCGCGAGGCGCACGAACGCGCGAGCGATCCTCCGCCGACGGTGCGGCTGCGCGATCGGGTGCTCTACTTGCGCGACGAAGCGCTCGTCATGGGTGTGCTCAACGTGACGCCGGATTCGTTCTACGACAACGGCCGTTTCGCAGGGGTCGACCGGGCGCGCGCGCGCGCCGAAGAAATGGTCGCTCAAGGTGCGGCGCTCATCGATATCGGCGGTCAGAGTTACGCGCACTGGAATCCGCGTATCGCCGCTGATGAAGAGATGCGGCGCGTCGTTCCGGTCGTCGAAGCGCTAATCGCCGACGGTCTCGACGTCGCGCTCTCGATCGACACGTTCAAGGCTTCCGTCTCCGAAGCGGCGCTCGCCGCAGGCGCCCACTTGATCAACGACTGCAGCGGACTCTCGGACCCAGACCTCGCCGCTACGGTCGCGCGCTACGATGCGGCGCTCGTCGTGATGCATCTCAAAGGCGAACTCAACGTGCGTTCGACCGGCGACTACGTGTATGAGGATGCGCTTGCGGAAATCGTTGGATTTCTCGACGAACGCTTGCAGCGCGCCCGCGCCGACGGCGTCGCAGCGGATTCGCTGATCGTCGATCCGGGGCTCGAATTTGGCAAAGAGCCCGCCACCGATCTTGAGATCCTCGACCGGTTCGGCGAACTTCGGGCGCTCGGCGTCCCGATTCTTTTTGCGAGTTCGCGCAAGAGTTTCATCGGTCGCATCTTCAACCGGCCGGCACGCGAATTGCTCGTGCCGTCGCTTGCGACGGCGGGGCTTGGCATTGCTGCGGGTGCGCGCATGCTACGGGTTCACGACGTCGCCGAAACCGTCCAACTCGCGCGGATGTACGCCGCCGTCGAGCCGCGTCGCCGCGCGAATTTGGCCGTCGCCGCCGAGATGCCCGAGGCGGGCAACCGAAATCCCGCACCGGCGGTCTAAAGCCTACATGTACGTCGTTTATATCGGCGCGGGCTCCAATCTCGGAGATCGCCAGAGCAATATTCTCCAAGCTCTTCAGAAGCTCCGCAAAGAAGCTCGCATCGAGGCCGTTTCTTCATATTATGAAACGCCGCCGGTCGGTGTGGTCGGCGGGCCGAACTTCCTCAATGTGGCAGCACGCCTGACGACGGCTCTGGAACCAGAACAGTTCGAAACGTTCGTGCGGGGTGTCGAGGTCGCGACCGGCCGCCAGCGCTCGCACGATCTGGCCGCACGCCCGATCGATATCGACATCCTGTATTTCGATGACCGCATCAGTAATTTCGGGCGGTTCGAGGTGCCGCATCCCTATATTACGGAACGGCCTTTCAACTTGGTCCCGCTCGCGGAAATCGCGGCCGACCTCGTCGATCCGCGCCACAAGAAAACGATCGGCGAACTGGTCGCGGCGCTGCCGCCGCATGGCATCGTCAAAAAAGCACGCGCGATGCACTTCTTTGCCAATCGCCAAGAAGAAGAACCCGATGTGAAGCTCTCGCTCAACCGCGTCGGCGTCTCGTCGGTGAAGCGGATCATTCGCCTCAATATGGACGGCAAAGAACAAATATTCAACGGCGAGTTTACGATGGTCGCCGACTTGCGTCCCGATAAAGCCGGCGTGCACATGTCGCGTTTTTCCGAGCTGCTCGAAGAAGCGACGCTCGACGTGCTCGCGCGTACCGATAAAGCGGGCCGAATCGAAGACCTCGTCGAGCAAATTGCCCACGAGATCGTCGGGTCGCAGCGTGCGCTCCGCGCCGACGTGCGGCTGCGCGCCGAGTTTGGCCTCGAACGCTGGACGCCGGTGAGCGGTAAACGCGGCGAGGAAACCTATACGCTCGTCGGCATCGCGCATGCCGATGAAACCGGAACGCGCCGCGTGATCGGAGTCGAAGCCGAAGGCATGACTGCATGTCCTTGCGCCCAGCTCATGGTTCGCGAACATTCGATCCGCGAACTCGTCGATGCGGGCTTCAGCGGATCCGATGCGATGCGCGCGCTCGATGCGCTTCCCGTCGCGACGCACAACCAGCGCGGCCGCGGCTCCGTCCTCATCGGCACCTCGCGCGAACACGACGCAGCGGTGCGCGCTGAAGATCTCGTCGAGATCGTCGAGAACTCGATGTCGAGCGAAACATACGATCTGCTCAAGCGTCCCGATGAATTTTTCATCGTGAACAAAGCGCACCACAATCCGAAGTTCGTCGAAGACGTCGTGCGCGGCATCCTCGCGCGCTCGCTCGACGTGTACTCGGATCTGCCGGATGAGACGTTCATCAGCTCGACACAAGTGAACTACGAGTCGATCCACAAACACGATGCGTTCGCCGAAGCGTTCGGCACGTTCGGTGAATATCGAAGCGAACTGCAAACCGGAACGTACGTGGAAACGAAAACCGATCTTGCTACGTGGCTCGGCACGCGCCCCTCGCCGGTGGTCGCCTGATCGAAGTCTGGGCCTCACCCGAACCGACGGTCGCGCGCATCGCAGATGCAACGTATCGCGATCAACTGGCGGAGACCGGACACGACGCGCGCATCGATGATTGCGATCGTCTCGCGGACCTTGGGGTAGCGGCTAGCCGCTACCCCGTTCTGTGGGAGCGTGTCGCACCGAACGATCCGCGCGAACGTGACTACACGTGGGCGCACGCGCGGCTCGCGCGCCTACGCGCGCGCGGCGTCGAACCGATCGTCACGCTGCTCCACCACGGCTCGGGCCCGCTCTATACGAACCTGCTCGATCCGCAATTCCCCGCGCACTTCGCCGATTATGCCGAGGCGACGGCGCGCGCGTTTCCGTGGGTCAAGCGCTGGACGCCGATCAACGAAGCGCTCACGACCGCACGCTTTTCAACGCTCTACGCGCTGTGGTACCCGAACGTTCGGGACGACCGCGCGTTCGGAAGGGCAATCGTCAACGAGACGCTCGCGACGATTGCGGCGATGGAGCGCATCCGCCGCGTCATTCCGGATGCGCAGCTCGTGACGACGGAAGATTTACAGCGTTTTACGGCCGCCGATGCGGGCGTCACATCGTCTGTCGACTTCTTGCGCGAGCGCCGCTGGCTCTCGGTCGAACTCTTGCAGGGACGGATCGTGCCGGGCCATCCGATGCACGCGTATCTCACCGCGCAGTGCGACGTCTCGACGGATGAACTGCGCGAACTTGCCGCCCGTGCGACACCGCCCGATCTTGCCGCGTTCAATCACTATCCGCACTCCGAGCGCTACCTCTTCACACATTCCGGCGGCGAAACGGGTGATGTGCCGGCGGTCTATGTCGCGGGCGAGCCGGCGCTCCGTGTCGGGCCGCTCTTGCGCGAAGCCTCCGCGCGACTCGGTCTGCCGCTTGCCATCGGCGAAGTCCATATCGACGCCCCGGCGCGCGAACGCGTGCGGTGGCTCGCGCAGCATCACGATGATGCGCGTGCGCTCGTCGCTGAGGGGATCGACTTCCGCGCCCTCGGCGTTTGGGCGGCGTTCGGTATGATCGACTGGCACTCGCTCTTGCGTGCACGCACCGGTGTGATCGAAGACGGCATCTATACGTTTGCCGCGCCCGGCGGTGTTCCGCAGACAACGCGTCTCGCCGAAGCTGTCAAGCAGATTGCCGCGGGTCTGTCGCTCTCGGACGATGGGACGCGCGGCTGGTGGGAACGGCCGGCGCGTCTGCGCACGCCTGAAGAACTTTGCGCCCTGCGCGACCGGGGCGTTCCAGAAGGCGGACACGTGCGGATCGTCGATACGGCTTTGGCATGAACCGCGTTCTGATCGTCGGCCTTCATTTGCGTTACGATGGCGTCCGCCAGCGCCCGCAGCATCTGCTCTCGCGTATCGCCCGCCACACGCCGGTGATCGTTATCGAAGAAGTCTTTCCGGCAAGCGAAGACCGCGATGAGATTCGCGTCGAAGGCAACATCACGATCGTACGGCCGCTGCGCGCGCGGCCGTATGGCGCGCCGCTGATCGACGCGGCCGGAATCGCGACGGTGCGCGCGCTCGTCCGGGATCGCGAACCGATCGTGTGGCTGTACACGCCGATGATGCTAGAACTTGCCGACGCGTTCGCAAACGCTCATCTCGTGTACGATTGTATGGACGAACTCTCGGCGTTCGATTTTGCACCGCCGGAACTGGTCGAACGCGAGCGCCAACTGCTCGCGCGCGCGGACGTGGTCTTTACCGGCGGACCGTCCCTCTATCAAGCGCGCAAATCGCTCGGTTCGAAAGTGCACTGTTATCCCAGCTGCGTGGAATTCGAACGGTTTGCGAAGCGTTCGCCCCCGCATCCGCTCACGATGGAATTCACGCGACCGGTTGTCGGCTACATCGGCGTGATCGACGAGCGGATCGACATAAGCATTATCGCGGCGCTTGCCGATAGTGTGCTCGACGTGAACGTCGTGATGGTCGGCCCGATCGTGAAAATCGATCCGGCGATCCTGCCGCGCCGCACGAACGTTCACTACACGGGCCAAATACGCTACGAGCTGCTGCCGGCGTTTCTCGCCGGTTTCGATGCCGCGCTGATGCCCTTTGCCAAAAATAAGAGCACGCGCTACATCTCACCGACCAAGACGCTCGAATACTTCGCAGCAAGCGTTCCGGTCGCAACGACCTCGATCGTCGATGTTGTCGGACCGTACGGCGATCTCGTCGATGCGGGCGATGGCCCCGCGGGGTTTGTCGCGGCGGTCGACCGGGCACTGGCCGCCGACCCCGCGCGCACGGCACGCGCCGCCGCGATCGCCAAAGATCAGAGCTGGGACCGCGCCGCGACGTCGATGTGGAATGACATCATAGCGGCTGTTGCCGCCGCGTGAGCCGCGCGGCCGATCTCCTCGACGTCCCCGCCGTGCTCGCGTATCTGCGGGGGCTCAAACGCAACAACGATCGGGCATGGTTTACCGAGCACCGCACAACCTTCGACGAACTCCGCGCGCAGTTTGAGGACTTCATCACGGCGCTGCTCATCGAGTGTACGTCCTTCGATGAGTCGCTCGCTCTCGTCGATCCCAAAACGTGCATCTTCCGGATTTACCGCGACGTGCGATTTTCTAAAGAGAAGACGCCCTACAAAACGCGCTTCGCCGCCTACGTCCCAGGCGGAGGCAAGGTCGGAACCTCGCCCGGCTACTACATCGGAATCGAACCCGGCCGGACGGTTCTCGGCGGCGGCATCTACACTCCGACCAAAGAGCATCTGGCGGCGATTCGCGCTGGTTTCGTGCGCGATGCCCGGCCGTTCAAAAAAATCGTCGACGCCTCGACGTTCCGGAAGCGGTTCGAACGCGATTTCGACCCGCTCGTAACCGCGCCACGCGGGTATCCAAGAGACCATTCCGAGATCGAGCTGATCCGCAGCCGCCGGTTCACCGTACACCGCGCGATCGCGGATAAAGAACTCGTGACGCTCGATCTCCTCGCTGAGGCCGTCAAGACGTTTCGCGCGCTCCGCCCGTTCGTTGCGTATCTCGAACCCGCAGCCGACGAGGAGTGGATCGAGGACTGAGTCCGCCCGCACGTACGGATGCGGTCGCCGCCGGCCGATAGTTCACGTAAGGAGACTGACGTGAGGATCGGGACGGATATGCTTCGCCGCCAGCCGTTTAGCAACGGTGGTCTTGCGGCGTGTCTTGCCGTCCTCACGCTCGCGGCGCTGATCGCAAACGCATGCGCCGCTGGTGCCCGCGGACAAGCCGTCAGCGCGATCCAGAATCGTGTCGTGGATCACGTGAAGTTGCGCATGGTCGTCATCGACTTGAACGATCCGCGCGTGCGGGTGGGCGTTGAAATCGCACGCGGTTTCCCGCACCGCAGCGAAGAGTTTCTCTCGATGGTCCGGCGCGTTCGGCCGATCGTCGCCGTCAACGGGAATTTTTTCTCGGAGAAAACGAACGTGCCGGTCGGTGATGTCGTGATCGAGGGCCATAAGATTCACGAAGGCAACTTCGGCACGGCGCTCGCGATCACGCACGACAACGAGGTCGCCATCATTCGCGTGTGGCGCGATCGCAAATACGACTGGACCGGCTACGAAACGGTACTCGCGTGCGGCCCGGCGCTCGTGCTCAACCGGCGCGTCGACGTCGATCCGAAAGCCGAACATTTCCACGATCCGCACATCATGCGCTCGACGCGGCGGCTCGGCGTCGCGATGCTGCTGGGGCATCGGCTCGCGCTCGTCACCACGAGCACGCCCGTTACGTTCCAGAAATTTGCACGCGTGATGTACGATCTGGGTGCGACCGATGCGATGAACCTCGATGCCGGTGCTTCGCTCGCGCTGTTTTACAGAGGGAAAACCGTGATCAAACCGCATCGCAAGATCGCCGATATCCTTACGATCAATATCGACGGCGAGTAGCCTTTCGATCTGAAGGCCGTCGATCCGAAAGCACGCGGATGCGCAACGTGTGAAGACACGGGCAGCTACGTTCACGAGACATTCACGCAATTCCGTTAACATGCTCCGGGAGGCCGAATTTGGCGTTCGCAGCACTTGCAGCAAAACGTATCGTGCCGGCACACCGATGAAGCGTAGGGACTTGCTCAAGCTGACCGGCGCGGCTTCTCTGAGCGGTGCGGCCGCTTTGTTCGTCGGCTCACCGCGCGAGACGTCGGCTTTGTCGATTGCGGCTCCAGCTTCGACCGACGCCGCGCGTGACGGAGGCCGCGCTGACTTCACCGTGCGAATCGTGCCGACGTCCATCGAGATCGCTCCAGGGCACACCGTTCGAACGACGACGTACGGTGGAGTCGTACCCGGCGCCACCTTGCGCATGCGCGAAGGCGTTCCGGTGACAATTGACGTCTATAACGAAACCGATGCGGCCGATGTGATCCATTGGCACGGGCAAAGCATTCCACCGCGCGTCGATGGGGTAATCGAGCTGGGCACGCCGGCTGTTCCCGCGCGTGGCCATCAGCGCTATCGATTCGTCCCGCGTCCACGCGGAACGCGCTGGTACCACACCCATATGGAATCTGGCGGGCGGCCCGATCGAGGCGGATTCAACGGCGAGTTCGGTTTTGTGATCGTCGAACCCCGGAGTGATCTCGCGCGCTACGATCGTGAAGTTCTGCTCGCGCTTCACGAGTGGGAGGGAGGCCTCGTCACAATGCAAGGTCACGATCCGTCGACCGCACCTTCTCTCGCGCAACCGGCGATGGGGATGGGCGGAATGATGGGCGGCGGAATGATGGGCGGCGGAATGACGGCGATGCTGGAAGCCGATTACGGCGTTTGTAGCGTGAACGGTCGAGCGCTCGGGCATGGCGACCCAATCCGCGTCCGCGCGGGAGAGCGCGTGCTTTTCCGAATTCTCAATGCGAGCGCGACCCTGACACATCGGCTTGCGCTTCCCGGGCATCGCTTCACGGTCGTCGCGCTCGATGGCAACCCGGTGCCCAGTCCGCGCACCGTAGACGCCGTCGAGCTCGGCATCGCCGAGCGCGTGGATGCGATCGTTGAAATGAACGCTCCGGGGGTATGGATTCTCGGCAGCACGGATTTGACTTTGCGCAGTCGCGGTCTCGGAACGGTCATCGAGTACGCCGGAGCGCGGGGCCCAGCGGTGTGGCGCGATCCCTCGCTCCTCTCACCGTGGCAGTACTCGAGCTTTGGAGGTGTGTCGAGCGAGCCCGAGATCGATGGACGCTTCGAGCTCGTGCTACGGCAAGCGATGGGTACGCAGAATCGCTGGACGATTAATGGACGCACCTACCCGGAAACCACGCCGCTTGCCGTCGAGCACGGTAAACGTTATCGCATTACAATTCGCAACATGAGCATGATGGAGCATCCGATGCATTTGCACGGTCACGTCTTCGAGCTCGTATCGGTCGATGGCGTAGAGACGAGCGGCGTCCGGAAAGACACGGTCGTCGTGCGGCCGATGATGGGGCAAGTCGAGATCGACGTCGTCACCGACAATCCGGGGACGTTCTTGCTCCATTGTCACAACGATCTCCACATGGATGGCGGCTTGATGACGACGCTCGCCTACCGTACGGCATAACACACGCTCTCAACACGGCAGAGCAGATATGAGGAAAAAATCATGTTAGAGAAACAATCGACGACCGATCAACACGGTCAGGCCACTCGTTTGAACCCGCTGGCACTCGCGTTCGGCTTTGGTGCCGCCGGCATCATCGAAATTTTCCTGATCGGGGCGATGGGTTTGATGGGCGGCGGCGGTTGGATGCACGGCTCCGCCGGCGGAGGATTCGGCAACGGTGGCGGGATGATGGGCGGCGGGCCCGGCTACGGCGGAGGTTCGATGATGGGCGGCGGTTTTGGCTTGTACCTCTACACACTGATCTGGGGTTTCTTCGGTGGCGCCATCGCGGGCGGCGTCATCGCGCTGGTGTACAACGCGGTCAGCGCGCGAAACGTGTCGACGGCGAGGCTTTAGATCGTCGCGGCGAGTGCCGCGATGCGCGCCTTGAGCGAGGGATGCGAGGTGAAGAACGTCTCCATCCACGCGGGCTGCTCGTCTTCGGCAAGATTCTGTTCGCGTAAGCGCGCGAACGCGGCCATGCCGCTCGCTGCATCGTTCGTTGCGGCGAGCGCGAAGCGGTCTGCAGCCCATTCGACCTGCCGCGAATACGCCGCGCCCACCGGTCCGAGCAGCGTCGTAATGAGCGAGGCGTAGAAGGCGAATCGCAGAGCGTCTGCGAGCGTAAGGATCGGACGCGCGCGGTTGAGCGCCTGCGCACCGAGGATGGTCACGGCGAGCAATCCGGAGGAGACGCCGATGCCGCGCCAAGCGTCGCGCGCAACGTAATGGCCGAGTTCGTGCGCGACGACGAAGAGCGTCTCGTCATCCTGGAAATGTTCGATGAGCGTATCGCCGAGCACGATGCGTTCGGTGCCGAGCACGCCGGTGACGTACGCGTTGGCTCTGGTCGTGCGGCGGCTCATGTCCACGCGCAAGATGTGCGCGTTGCCGACATCGTAGGTACGTGCGAGCGCGCGGATGCGCTCTTCGAGCGTGCCTTCGATCGGCACGAATTTATTGAAGAGCGGCATGACGAACGTCGGGACGAGCACGGTGAGGACGGCCAGCAACGGCGGCGCAGCGGCGATGGCGACGAGGGGCCACGTGCGCGGCAAACGCCGTACGAGCGCATCGGCCACGAGCGCCATGCCGAAGGCAAAGAGTCCACCGAGCGCAACCGATTTGATTCGGTCGTTGAGCCAATCGGCATCGGCTTGCGTCGCGGTCCCATAGCGCCGCTCGAGAGCGATGCCCTCGACGTAGTCGGCCGGCAGTTCCGCGATCGATCCCAGCAGCGTCAGCGCACCGATCGCAAGCCCGAGCTTCAGCGTGCGGGGCCGTTCGGGCAGAATGCGGTCGAGCGACGGGGCGATGACGAATGCCGTCATCGCAAGCGACGCAAGCGAACGACCCACCCCCGCGAGCATCAGCGCGCGTTTCTCCGCTCCATACGCGCGCGCGCCGCCCGGAGTCGGAGTGCTCGGGTTCGAACGTTCGCGCCGCGCGTCAGCGACGCGCACAGCGGTGTAGCCGAGCGTGGCACCGGTAGCGAGTGCGATGAAAAAACGGCGCATACGAGAACTCCTTGGATATGAAAGCGTGGGTGAACGGTCCGGTCTATTGCTACGATCCCGCAGCGGGAACGTATCGCGCAAGCGATGCGCTGGTTATCGAGGGGAAGCGCATCGTTTCGGTCGATGCCGCCGACATCGGTGCGGGGATCGAGGCGATCGACTTGGATGGCCGAGCCATCTACCCGGCTTTCGCCGATTGCCACGTCCACCTCACCGACACCGGCTATTATTTAGACGAACGGAATCTGAGTGCCGCTCGCTCGTATGACGATTTCGCTGCGCGCGTGCAGAGACTCGTTCCCGAGCGCTACGTGCTGGCTGGAAACTATGATGAGAGCTGCTGGGTCGACGGCCGCCTCGCCGATGCCGTGCCGCTCCGCGGTCCGCTCGAAGAAAGCTACGCTATGCTCGTGCGCGTCGACTCCCATTCGTGCATCGTCAATGCGAAAACGCTGGCGTTCCTCGATCTCGATCCGAGGCTTGCGGGGATCGAACGCGACCCGGACGGGACTCCGACCGGCAAACTCTTCACCGATGCCAACTGGCAGGCGCAGGCGCGCTTCTTCCCTCTGCTGCCCGACGCCACGAAGCGTGCTGCCGAGCGCCGCGCCGTTGCGCTCGCACAGTCGCAAGGCGCGGTGCATCTGCACGTCCAGCTCGTCGGATTCGGTTCGCGCGCCGCGTACCGCGCCGAAGTCGATGCGCTGCGCACGTTCGCGGGCGTCCAGATGTATCCGAAGATTTGCGAGCGCGATCCGCAACTCGCGCTGGATCTCGGTTTACCGTACGTCGGCGGCGACGTATTTCTCGATGGTTCGATCGGCAGCGGCACGGCGGCGATGACGCATGCGTACGCCGACCGCGCGGGAGCGGGTGCGCTCGCGCACGACGATGCAACGGTCGAACGCTACTTCGCAGAAGCCGAACGGCTCGGCATTTCCGCGGGCGTGCACGCGATCGGCGATCGCGCGATCGAACAGTGTTTGTCGAGCTGGGAACGCGTGCTCGGCGACAAGCCGTCGCCTCGCAACCGCCACTTCATCGAGCACTTCGAAGTCGCGCGGCCCGATCAGGTCGCGCGCGCCGTGAAACTCGGTATCTATCTCTCGATGCAGCCGCAGTTCGATGCGCGGTGGGGCGGGGAAGGCGGAATGTACGACGTGCGCCTAGGGACCGAGCGCATGCGCTCGATGAATGCGTTCGCATCAGCCAAACGCGCCGGTGCGACGATCGTGGGCGGTGATGACTCACCGGTCTGTCCGCTCGTTCCGCTCGCGGGGATGCAGGCGGCAATCGCCCACCAAACGCCAAGCGAACGCATCGCGATTGAAGATGCGCTCACGATGTATACCTACGATGCGGCGCGCTTCGGTCACGTCGAGGATCAAACCGGGCGGCTTGCATCGGGCTTCACCGCGGATTTCGTTATCGTACGAGGCGATCCGATTGCCGATAGAAACTTCGAGCAGACACGGATCGTCGAAACGTGGAGTCAAGGAGAGCGCGTGTATGCTGCTTAGGACGCTTGCGGGCGCCATATCGATCGCGGCGCTGATCGGCGTACTGCCCGCAGCCGCCGCAACGGTCACCGGTCAATTGACCGAAGCCGGCGTCGCGTGGGTCTCGCAGGGCCGGCACGGCAATGCCGCTGATGAGTCGTCGATGCGCAATTCGACCGCGGCGTTGAGAGTGGCGATGTCGCCGGGATCGGCTTTCTCCGCGGCTTCAACGAACGATGTCATGCGCGGGAGGCCGACGAGCGCGATGGCCGAGCCGGCACCGAGCAAGGCAGCACGAGACAAAGTATTCACAAGCGTTCCTCCGTCATTCGACCGGAAAAAAACGAGGGACCTGTTGCAGAGGTAATGGCGCAACGAGGTCCCTGGATGGTCGGTATCCGACGTTCCGGCAAAGAGAAAAAGCTTAGATGATCGAGATCGTCTCTTGCGGCTTCGGTTGCTTGGCGACAACGTCTTCGAGGGCACCGGCGAGCAGGTCGACGATCGGCGAATCGATCTCTTCGACGCGGCCCGAGTCGGCGAGCTCGACCATGCGCGGATCGATCGGCATTCGCGCGAGGACCGGTGCTCCGGCAAGCTCGGCGACTTGGTCGGCAAACGAGGGGCCGAAGATGTCGTAGCGCGTGCCCGTATCGGGGGCCACGAAGTACGACATATTTTCGACTACGCCGATGATCGGTTTTTTGAGCTGGTGAATGAGGTTCGCAGCCTTGCGGACGATCATCGTCGCGAGTTTTTGCGGCATCGTGACGAGCACGATCCCATCGACCGAGAAAGACTGGAGCACGGTGAGCGGTGCATCAGAGGTGCCCGGCGGGAGGTCGATGAGCAGATAGTCATGGTCCGACCAGAGCACCTGTTCGTAGAACTGACGGATGACGCCTGAGAGGATAGGCCCGCGCCAGATCATCGCGGTATCTTCCTGATCCGTGAGCAGGTTCGAGCTGACGACTTCGATCGCCGAGCGCGTGACTGCCGGGACCATCAGCGGCTTCGGCGGTGAACCGGCAGGGACGCTCTGATCGTTCTCGATGCCAAGCGGCGTGCGCAACCCGAAGAGACGAGGGATCGATGGGCCGGTGATGTCGGCATCGAGGATCCCTACGCTCAGGTTGCGGCGTCGCAGGCCAACGGCGAGCAGGGCGGTCGTGAGGGATTTCCCGACACCGCCTTTGCCCGACATGATTGGGATGACGTGCTTGAAGCGCGCGCGGCGGGCGAAGTCGCCCGGGGCGCGGCGAGCCGGGGTCTTATCGGGATTGGCAATCGTCGGAACCCGGCCGGCAAGGCGCGCCTGGCTCAGAGCCGCCAGGATCGGATCGACGCGCAGGCCATGAGCGGCCGCGCCTTGGGCGATCGTCTCGTACTTGTTCACGCCGCAGCCCGCACAGTGCAGCCCGAACTCCTCGAGCACGGCCTCCGCGATGGGCAACGAGGCGACGAGTTCGCGGATATTGGTCTCGGGCGTAATTTCGATGGTCGACATGAAGCGGCGGCTACAACCTTTCGGGGACGACTACACTAGGATGAGGTCGGCGGGGTGGGCCATCCACCCTCCGCCTCCTTACAAGAAAGAACGCAGATGGGCGCATTCGCAACGCTGACAATCCCGCTCAACCTCTCCGGCACGGGCGCAGAGTTCCATGCTTGGGAGGCCGCGAACTCGGCGGCCGGTTCGAAGAACATCATCGCCGATCGGGCGACAAACCAGCTACGACTCGACCATCAGTTCCCCGGGAACATAACCGCGCTGATGCGGCGGTTGGGTGCAAAGTTCGCTCTTCCGCGCTCGATCACGGCCTCGGTCCCGGTTCGCAGTCTCGGGATACCGGGAGCGCCTTCGGACGTCTCACATTTGTTAGCCGCAATCAATCACGAACCCGGAGTCTCCGGTGCTCGGATCGAAGGCGACCGGCTCGTTGCTGAGGTTCCGCCCGTCACCCGTGGCCTATACGTGATCTTCAATCACTTGCTGCACGCCGGACTGATCGCCCAGGACGTTCCAACACTCGTCGCTCTTCGAGGTCTCTAGTCTGCTCGCAGCAACTCTGCCCCTCAAGAACACGGGGTCTCACGATGAGACCCTCATCATCGGCGGAGGACCTGCGGGTCTTGCTGCAGCGAAATATCTGGTTGAAGGCGGCCGCAGCGTCACGGTCGTTGAGAAACGGAACATTCTCGGCGGCAAGCTCTCATCGTGGAGGGATCGCGACGGCGACATCCTCGAGACGGGGCTTCATTCGTTCTTCGGCGGCTACGATACGGTGCACGCGCTCTTGCGCGACGTCGGCATCTCGCACCACGTGCTGTGGCAACCCCATACGCTGACCTACGCGATGCCGCCCGGTTGGAGCGACCGCTGGGAAGGCGGTCCGATTTTCGAAGAGTTCCACTTCACCGACGCTCCCTCGCCGTTCAATGGCATCGGCGCGGTGCTGAACGCGAAATACGTGTTCAATACGATGGAGAAGTTGCTCTTCGCGAAAGGCACCTTGCCCGTGCTCGTCGGCGATCATAAGTACGCCGAACGCCAAGACGACATCAATTACCCGACCTGGCACCGCAGACGCGGGATGTCCGAGCACATGTTGCGCACGTTCTTCGCGCCGATGTCGCTCGCGCTTAATTTCACGCACATCGACGATATCTCGGCGGAAGCCATGCTACGCGTGATGGCGTACTTTGCCTCCTCAAAAGATGCGAGCCGCTCGGGGTTTCTCGACGGACCTCCGAGCGAACGCCTCATCGAGCCGATCGCCGAGTATCTGCGCAAGCGCGGCGTGACGATCGAGACCTCGGTGCCGATTGCGGAGCTGGTCTTCGAGGGCGACCGCTGTGCCGGTGCGCGTACGAGCGACGGGCGCACGTATACTGCCGATAGCGTCATCATCGCAACGCCCGTGCACAATGCCGCAAAGCTCTTGCCCGGCGAAATGCTGCGCGATCCGCTCGTGCACGGCGTCGGCAAGCTGACCTCATCGCCCGTTATCAACGCGCACATGTGGTTCGATAAGCCGATCTCGCGATACTCGAACCTGATCTTTGGTTGCGGCACGCTCTTGCCGGTCCATGCCGATCTCGGCCAGGCCTCGCCCGGATATGAGTGGCCGGGTAAGTCCTTCATCGAAATTTGCGTCGCACCGGCAGACGATTTGATGAAGTTGGATGACTCCACCATCGTCGAGCGAATCCTCACCGACATGCAGAAGTTCTACCCGCTCGCACGCGAGTCGTTTGTCAAAGCGAAGCTCGTGCGCGTGCCAAAGAGCGTGTATCGTGCCAGCCCCGGCGCAGAAAAACTGCGTCCCGGAGCGCGCACGCCCGTGCAAAACCTGTTCCTGGCAGGCTGCTACACCAACCACCGCTTCCCGGCGAGTATCGAGGGCGCCATGCGCAGCGCACGCCACGCCGCTGACGGCGTCTTGGAGTACGCTGGTGCGCGAGCTTAGCCTCGACGTCCGTGAGCCCATCGAAATCGTCGAGACGACCGAACTCGACGATTGCTACCGCATTTGCCGCGACATCGCAAAGACCCATTCGAAGACTTTCTATTTAAGCTCGCTCTTTCTCGCGCCGGAAAAACGGCGCGCGATTTGGGCGGTGTATGCGTTCTGCCGCACGAGCGACGACATCGTCGACCGCATGACCCCCGCAGCCGAACGCCTCGCGGCAATCGATTCCTGGGAAGCGCAGCTGCTCGCAAGTTATAACGGCGATACGCGCGACCCGATCTACACGGCATTCGCCGATGCGGCGCAGCGTTTCTCGATTCCGATCCAGCCGGCGCTCGCGCTCCTGCGCGGCGCCCGTAAAGATATCACGATATCGCGCTACGCGACCAACGAAGAACTGCGCGAATACTGCTATCTCGTCGCCTCGACCGTGGGACTCTTGACCTCGCCGGTTCTCGGTTATCTGCAAGAAGAAGCGCTCGAACACGGCGTCGCGCTCGGCCGCGCGATGCAGATGACCAACATCCTGCGTGACGTCGGCGAAGACGCACGCATGGGCCGCATCTACCTTCCCCTCGAAGATCTGCACCGCTTCGGCTTCAGCGAATCGAGTATCTTCGAGAGCGTCATCGACGAGCCGTTCATCGAGCTGATGAAATTCCAGATCGAACGCACGCGTCAAATGTATCTCGAGGCCGAACCCGGCATTGCGATGCTCGCGCCGGAGAGCCGCTACACCGTGAAGCTCGCCCTCACGCTGTACCGCCGCATTCTCAACGCGATCGAAGCAAACAACTACGACGTGTATTCCAAACGCGCGTACGTTCCGTTCCGCTCGAAGATGCTCGCCGCGATGACGGTCGCATTCTCTCGCGACTAATCGTCCAGCGAAACGGTCAGCGAAGCGTCAAATTGCAAAAGCGCATGGCAGCAAAATTTTTCGAAATCGTGTACCGCTCACCGTGCTGTACACTCGATAGTTTCAGCTGATAGACGTGGCCCCCGTTATTCGGACAACTCGCGTTGTGATGATTCTGCGCACCGCGGGTCGAAAGACTCCGTAAGGAGCAGGCATCCTGAAAAGACGAGCTTGCCGAAATCACTCGGTCGCCTCGACGATGTGAGCGCAAGACGATGATCGATCGCGATCGCGCCTTGCCCATCACGCGTCAAGTTGACTTGTTGCAGATTTCCCGTGGTTCCGCTTACCAGACAGTGCGGCCGCTCCGATTGCGGTGAGCATCACGAAGACTAGCGAGCCCAATCGCGCTCCATGTAGTTGGGTTGCGGTCGCCGCCGGTCCAGAACGCAAGCGCGATCAGACCGCATGTCAGCATGCGCTTGAGCGTCGTCCCCTGCTGCGATAGCTCGCTTGAGTCGTACAGGACGCTTGCGAGGAAAAGCGTGATCGCAAAGACCGCGATTCGGGCGGGTGCCGATCGGGTTGGATCGCGCAAGTCTTCGACCGTGACCAGGATGAGGGCGAAAATCTGCGTGCGCGTCAGCGCGTTGCGCACCTCGGCTATTTGCATACGATCGTGACGTCGCCGGTGGAGTCTTTGATGTGGGCGGACTTCACGTCGCCGCTCGAGCGGGCGGCGATCGCTTGCGCGGTCGCATCGCCTTCGTGCTTTTCATGGCCGGGCGGATGGATGATCGCATCGGCGACCGTGCCGATCGCAACTTCGCGCGCGAGACTCTTGCCGTGCATGAAGAAGAGGGCGCCGATTTTCTTCGCAAGCGGTATAGCGGACGTCGACGCCGTCGTCCCGGCCGCGCGGGCTAACGTTCCGCCGGCGGCGGCTGCGGCGCCCTCGAGGGCGGCACCCCCACCTGTCGCGGCCGCTGCAGCGTCCACGGCGATGTCGAGACCCGGAACGAACTGCAGGGCGACCGCCCCGAGCACCACGGCTCCGGTGATGAATCCGCCCTGACCGTTTCCGCTCGGCGTCGGATCGATTCGCTGAACGGTCGCCATCACGTACCTCGGCAAATATCGAGTTCGGTGACCGCCGTTCACGATTTGGGTCAGCGTCGGCTAGGGTCGCAGAACTCGTCGCCTCGACGTTTTCACTTGATGCAATAAACTTGATGTCGGAACAGTAGCAGTGGCTACACCATCGACTTATCTTGGACTGCTAACCTTGGGGAAGAGCCGCGCCCCATCGGGCCGGCCGACACGCACGTCTTAAGGAGGGGTTCTCGTGGCTACGATGGATCCGAGCGCGGTTTATGAAGTCGGGAACGATCAAGTTCCGGAAGTCTACCGCGATTTTTTCAACAACGCTGACTGGACCGCGCACCGGTTCACGGTGTATGGCAGCTGGGTATTTTTCGTTGTCGCAGTCGTCGCTCACATTTTTGTGTGGGCCTGGCGTCCGTGGTAGCGGGAGGATAAGCATATGATCGCACGTCGACCGTATAACTTCCGCGCAACCCTGGGAGCCTACGTGCTCGCCGGTGTCGTTGTCGCCTTTTTAATCCACTTCATAGTACTCTCGTCACCGAAGTACAACTGGATTTTCCCGCAAAATGGAACCACGACCGCAGGAGCGATGCAAGTCAACCCGGCTCCGGGTGCTAAGTAGCTCCAGTTTCCCTCCCTCCGTGGTCTGAGCGTGGCGGATGCGTCCGTGCGATCGTCGAGATGACGACCGCCCGGACGAACCGCATGGAGAATCCAGATGCTTGAGTTCGAAGCCGTCTACCGTAAACCCGGAAACACGCTCTTTCGGCACCTTCTAGGCACCGATCCATTTGATTGGTGGGCCGGGCGCTACTATGTCGGCCTGTGGGGCGTCGTCTCGATGCTCTTCACACTCATCGGCGTCGCGGTGCTCTTCACCGCCGTCGGCCAGTACGGCGACTGGGATCTCTGGCGTGCAAACGTGCACGCACCGCTTCGCACCTACGGCCTCGGTTTCGCCCCGTTCCTCGATGGCGGCGCGTGGGGAGTCGTGGTCATTTGCGCGACCGGAGCCTTTGTCTCTTGGCTGCTGCGCGAAATCGACATCTGCCGCAAACTCGAGATGGGCTATCACGTCCCACTCATGTTCGGCTTTGCGGTCTCCGCGTGGGTCGTGCTGCAGATCATCCGTCCCTTATGGATGGGTTGCTGGTGTGAGGGATTCGATCTCTCGTTCACCGGCCACTTGACCTGGGTGAGCAACACGGGATTCCGCTACCAAAACTTTTATCTCAATCCGTTCCACGCGCTCGGCGTCACCGGGTTCTTCTTGACGGCCATGGTGCTCGCGATGCACGGCAGCGCGATCCTGGGCACGTACAACACCTCGAAAAATCCGGTGCAAGAAGAAGCGAACGTCGACAACTTCTGGCGCGACTATATCGGATACTCGATCGGCGAGTACGGCATTCACTGGCTCGGATTCTGGCTTGCGATCTTTACGCTCGTCGTCTCGGACCTGTGCATCCTGACCTCCGGTACGATCTTCTATGACTGGGTCGAGTTCTGGCAGTTCCAGCACCTCCCGGCGTTCTGGCTGCACTAGGAGAGCGCGCGAAATGGCAACCGTCATCAACCGTCCGGTGGTCGAGATGCCGCCGGTGAACTATCCCACTCCAAGCCCGCTGGATGACGCCGATATTCTCGGCGTCCGCATCGGCGAACCGTTCCGTGTCCCGTTCTTAAAACGGTTCGGCGTCGACACGCAGCTCGGAACACTGTGGCTTGGAACGTGGGGCGTCCTCTCGGTGATGCTCTTTCTCGCCGGCGTCGGGGTGCAGATCCTCGGAGGCTTGACCCTCGTCAATGGTGATGTCGGCTCGTACCTGGGCCACCTCTTCAATATCCAACTGTTGCCCCCGGAGGGTCTCGGTCCGGCGAAGAGCTTGGTTGGTGGTGGATTCTGGCAGATCAATACCGCTCTCTTCGCCGGATCGGTCCTGTGCTGGGCCGGGCGATGCTACGAACGCCTCATGCGCTATCAATGGCGCCCGTATTTGTTTTTTGCTTGGCTTTCAGCGATTTTGCTTACCGCGACGATTTGGGTCTTCCGCCCGCTGCTCATGGGAACGTGGTCCGAAGCGCCGGCAATGGGCTTCAACGGCGACCTCGACTGGGCGCAGAACTTCAGCGTGCTCTGGGGCAACTTGTACTACAACCCCTGGCACCAGCTCGCGATCTTCTTCCTGTTCGGTTCGACGATGCTCTGGGGCATGCACGGCGCGACCATCCTTGCAACGTCCGCTGAGGGCAGCCACCACGAAGTCGCCGAGATCAAAGACATGCATTCGGGTTCGCATAAATCGATGCTCTTCTGGCGCTGGGTCATGGGCTTCAACGCCAACCCGAAAACGATTCACGATTGGATCTGGTGGTTCTCGGTTGGTGTGGTCGTCAGCTCGGCGATCGGCATCATCACGACCGGCACGTTCGTCAATGACTGGTACGTCTGGGGTGTCGATCACGGCACCGTCGCACAGTACGGCGATATGACGCGCAGCTATGTCAACCAGCGCCCGGTGCCGATGGATGTCAACGTCATCACGGGCATGCCGCGGCCTTAGGGATAACAGCATGAATATGAAACGTCTGCTCGGCCCGCTCGTCATCGTCTGTACGCTAGCTCTCGCCGGCATCGCACAACCGCTGCTAGACACCGCGCGCGCCGCAGGCCCCGATAAACCGATCACCGGGAACAATAGTCCGCTCGGCGTTGGGCACTTCGATCGCAATCCTGCGGAGTGGGAAAAAGGCTACGGCCCGGTCGACCAAACCGTGCCCATGGACTTCTCGACGCAGAATGCGAACGTGCCGAGGAACTACGTTCCAGGCAAGCTCTATAACGTACAGGTACTCAAAAAGTACACGTATGCCACGCTTTTGAACCAGATGAACTATTACTCGTCCTCGCTTGGAGTGCAGTGCACCTACTGTCACAACGTCCAAAACTTCGCCTACGATACCGCGACGAAAAAGATCTCTCGCACGATGCAGATCATGTCGAACCAAGTCGCAATCGGATGGGTAAATCCGATCAAGCACGACTATCCGAACTATGTTGTGAGCGGAGCCGTCGGCTGCGTCACCTGCCATCGCGGCGCCCCGCGGATGGGTGTGAAGTGGAACATCGTGCCCGTCGCTTATCTGGACTACAAAGCGAAAACGACAAAGCAAGCCGGATATGTTGTGAACTCGATGTACTCCGCCTCAAAGTCACTCGGTGTAAACTGCCTCTTCTGCCATAACACCGCCGACTTTGTGACACTGCAGTACTATCCCACGAACAAGATATCGCACCGCATGTGGGCGATGGTCGACAAAATCAACCACGAATATCTGCCGGCAAATGTCAAGGCAGTTACCTGCTATACGTGTCACCAGGGAGCGAAATGGCCGCAGGCTCTCGTAACAGCGGGACTCGATCAAACGCCGGTTGAAGCGCATGCCTCTCACCCGGAAGTTCACGAAAACCCCGGTGCTCATCTCGCGTCTGGAGCAGCACACTGATTGGACGTATTTTGGAGCCTACCCAATGTCGGCGAACTCCGCGGCTTACATGAACCGCTCGCGGAGCTGTTCGTAAGCCATGGCCAGTCGCGTCGGTTTGAATCCGACGCGTCGATCTCGGATCCCGACACCCGGCCCGCGCGCACGTTCACGTGCACCTCGGGCACCCTCAAAGTCACCAAGCTCCTAGCGAGCGGCCGCGAGATCCTCATAACGATCTTACAGGGCGGCTCGCTTTGGAGCGATCGCGCCATCCTCAACGGGTACTGGAAAGACGTCTTCATCGAAGCGATGGAGCCGGCCGAGATCGTCTCGGTCGACAATGACGTCTTCGAAAAAATGGTCCGCGCCCGCCCCGAACTGGTCGCAGATTTCATGTTGAACATTTCCGGCCAAGTCTCCGATGCACTCACCCTGCTCGATGACTTCCGCGGCCGCGATGTTGCCTCGCGCCTCGCTCGCGTGCTCGTGAAATTCTCTAAGCAGTACGGTGTGCCGACGGAGTCCGGTGTGCGCATCGACCTGCCGGTGACCCATCAAGACCTCGCCAACATGATCGGGACCGCCCGCGAGACCGTCTCGCGCAACATGGCCCGCTTCCGGCAGCAAGGCCTCGTCCGCGACGGCCAACAGTCGCTGGAAATCACCAATCTCAGCAGCCTCGAACAACTGATCGCCTGACCCGGCGACAGACCCGGTAGCTATGAAAAAACGACGCCTGACGGCGTCGTTTTTCGTTCCCCACGGGGCTAGGACTTGGAATCGGCGCGATCGCTGACGAAAACGGTCGTTCGACAAATCGCGTTTGGCGGCGAGCAAGTCGAGCGCGTTGCCGACGCTGTGCGCGATGCGCGCGATCTTTCGCCAGGCACGGAGCGCGACGATCGCGGGATCGTTCTCAGGAGCGATGCCGTACGTTCCCGCGCCGTCGTCCAGCGAAAGCGTCACGGCGCCGACACCGGTGCACGCCGCGATAACGCGCTGTGTCTCGTGAATCAGCGTCGTGCTGTCGGTGAAGTACGCCGCCTCGTGCGCGAAAGCGCGCAGTGCCTGTTCGTCCTCATGACGTTTGCGGAACAGCACGCGATCGACGACGCGTTCGACCATCGTGCTCAGCCATCCGCCGAGCGCCCATTCGATGAGACTAAATGCGGCAAAGACGAGGAGCGAAACGCCGGCGATGATCGTCGCGCGATCGAGTACGAAGCCAAAATCGAGAAGGCGGCGTCCGAACAGCGAATATGTTAACCCGAGTGGCGCAAGAAAGAACGTAACGGTCTAGGGAACCGCCTCGTCCGTTCGTCCGCCCCCGTGGGCGCTGTCACCATACCGTGTAGTCCTGGCGCGTAGAAGCGAGCTATCCCTCGCCCTAAGTGCAAGGCCAAGCGTCGATTTTCGATGGGGACTCGCCTCCGGGTGACGACTATCACCGTGGTCGCAGAGGGGCTCCTTTACGATAAGGGCGGAGGTTTCATGCCGCTCACGAGTATTGAAGAAGTCCGTGCTCGTCGCAAGGCAAGCGTGTGGACCAAGATCCACCCCATCTTTGCGCTCGGACAGCTTCTCGCGTTTTTTGTTAGCGTCGGCCTCCTGGTCGCGTATTTCTTCGGGCGCGTCTCATTCGGGGTGGTGCATATCGCGGTCATGACCAAGATCGGCCTGATGGTCGGTGCGGTCATCACGGGGGCCCTTTGGGAAAAAGACGTTTTCGGCTCCTATTGGTTTGCCGCCGAGTTTTTGGTTGAAGATGTCATGACGGTCAACGTCTTCATCTTGCAAATCGCCTATGTGCTCATGGCCTACACGCACCCGGAAAATCTGGGCGTGATTCTGTGGGTGCTGGGCCTCGCGTACTTCGTCTATGCCGGCAACGTCGCGCAGTACATCGTGCGCACGGCGAACATGCAGAAGAACCCCAACCCCGCCGCGTTGCAGATCGCCGCATGAACGGCGGATCGGCCGCGCGCGCCGTCGTCTTCGTCGAAGCAGGTCGGCTCGATCTGCGTGATGTCACCTTGCGCGAGAGCGCGCCAGATGAAGTCGTCGTCGCGACGAAATTCTCGTCGATCTCGGCCGGTACCGAACGCGTCCTGCTCGACGGCAAATTGCCGCCGATCCCGCACCTCGGCTATCCGCTCGTGCCGGGTTATGAAGCAGCCGGCGTCGTCACGCACGTCGGCGACGCCGTCGCCGACATCAAGGTTGGCGATGAAGTCTTTGTCGGCGGCAGCATGTGCTACACCGATGTCGGCGCGTTCTTCGGCGGCCAGTCCTCGCGGCTGATCAAGAAAGCCGCGCAAGTCATTCCACTGCACGGGATTCCGCTCGTACACGCGCCGCTGCTCGCACTTGCGGCGACCTCGCTGCACGGCGTTCGACGTGGCGGCGACCTCGTCGGCAAATCCGTTGCCATCGTGGGCATGGGCGCGATCGGCCAATTCGCCGCCCGCTTCGTTGCGACGATGCAACCCGCTCTGATGGTCGAGGCCGATAAAAATCCGCAACGCCTCGGCCGTATCCCCGGCGTGCAAAGCGTCGATGTGAACGTGCAGTCACTCGCCGAGGCGTATCCGGGCGGCTTCGATGTGATCTTCGAGGGCACGGGCTACGGTCCGAATCTCGCCAACTGCGCGAAGGCCCTCAAGCCCGGCGGTACGATCGTTCTCCTCTCGTACTACGACACGCTCGAGACGCCGTTCATGGACATTTTTGTCAAAGAAGCCACGCTCGTGACGGCCAAAGAGTGGTCGCATGCCGACTTGCTCGGCGCGCGCGATCTGATTGCGAACGGTGACGTCTCCGTCGCCGACCTCGCGGAAACGCTGTATCCCGTCGAACGCTACCAAGCGGCCTACGATGCGGCATTCGGAGACCCCTCAACCGTAAAGGTGATTCTGCAATGGGCGTAAGCAAAAATTCGACAGTCGCGGTCTACGGCAAAGGCGGCGCGGGGAAATCATTCCTCACGTCTATGACGGCAAAAGCGCTGACGGATCGCAATAAGCGCGTTCTGCAAATGGGCTGCGATCCCAAGCACGACTCCGTCGTAACGCACTTCGGCGGCGCCCTGATTCCGACGGTGCTCGGCACCTGGGCGCAGTACGAAGCCGAAGGCAAAGCAGAAGAACTCGCACCCGAGCATATCATTTTTAAGGGCAACGGCGTGTATTGCATCGAGCTTGGCGGGCCGGAATCGGCGCGCGGCTGCGGTGGACGTGGGATCACCTTTGGCTTCCAGTTGCTCGAGAAGTGGGGCCTCTCCGAGTGGAACTTCGATTACATGCTGCTCGACTTTTTAGGTGATGTCGTGTGCGGCGGCTTCGGAACGCCGATCGCGCGTTCGATGGCCGACAAACTCATCATCGTCTGCAGCAACGAAGGCCAGTCGATGTACGCTGCCAACAACATCGCCTCGGCCGTGCGCTACTTCGCCGATCAAGGCGGAAAGACGCGTTGCCTGGGTCTGGTCGTGAATAAAGACGATGGATCGGGCAAAGCCGCGAAAATGGCCGAGTGGCTCGGCATTCCGGTGCTCGCGCAGATGCCGCTGATCGATCAGGACAAAGTGATCGTCGATGGCGTGCCGCACGAATCGATTCAAGCCGCCGTCGCAAAAGTGATCACCGCAATCGACGAAGCCCCGACGTTCGCGCCGAACAAAGTCGACTTCGTGCAATTCATGATGCACCTCTCGGGGAACGCCGCCGAAATGGACGGCACTGCCGTCACAGCCGACGAACTCTGGAGCCTCCCCGAAGTGATCAAGATGCCCGCGATGGCCGGCATCCCCAACGGCGGAGCGATGGATCATCGCTACTTAGAAGCCGAAGGCGACGGCGACAAGGTTCTCATCCCAACGATCGTCAGCGTCGGCGGCGGCAACGTCCCCGCGGCCGCCTGGGAGAAATAGCATCTCAAAGCAAGCCTCGTCCATGTGTCCCGCGTTTGGGGCTATTCGCAATTTGCTGCGCATGGAAGATTCTATGCCGATCGTGATTTCGAGCGGCGATGGATGCTTGTACGGACACACGTTCGTCGCGCACTTCTATGTTGCCAACCGGCCGGTGTTTTCGCCGGGCGTGAGTTCGGAGATCTGGGCCAAAGGCTCGGTGTTCGACGAACTCAAGGGCATGGTGCACCAGATGGCCGAGGAGCACCAGCCCTCGATCATTCCCATTTGCTCGCTGTGCGTCTCGGATACCGTCGGCCTGCCGTTCGACTTGCTGCCCAAGCAAATCGGCAATACCGAGATCATCTACGTTCCGCTCCCGGCATACAGCGTGCACACGCACGCCCGCGCGAAAGACATCGTCGTCGACTCGCTCACCTGGCGTCTGCCCGCGCAGCGCAAAGCGCGCTCGGGTGTCAACCTGATCGGCGAAGTGTTCCCGAGCGATCCGATCAAAATCGACGAAGTGCTGCGCAAGATCGGCACGCACGTCAATACGCACGTGCCCGGTCCGAAATGGACGGACTACGTCGCGATGGTAGACGGCGCGATCAACGCTCCGCTGCATCCGTTCTACAGCGAATCGGTCAAGCGCATGAAGATGAAGCAGGGTCTGCCGTTCATCGAAGGCGCGCCGGTCGGGATCGATGGCACATACACGTGGATCACGGGCGTTGCGGAGGCGATGAAGCTCGACGCAAAGACTGCCCTGACCGTTGCGACCGAAGAACGCGAAAAAGTCAAAGTCGCGATGGCGGATTATCCGCTCCAAGGCCTTACCATGATGGTTGCGGGCTACGAAGGTCACGAATTCTTGCTCGTGCGCCTGTTGATCGAAGCCGGTGCCACGGTGCCGTATCTCTCGACATCCGTGAATACGAACCCGCTCGCGCGCATCGAAGAAGCGTGGCTTGCCGAACGCGGCTGCAAAGTGCTCTACGGTGCGAACTTCGACGATGAGATCGGTGCGCTCACCGATCATCCGTACGATGTCGTCATCGGCACGACACCACTCTGCGCGCACGCAAAAGAACTCGGCATTCCCTCGATCTACTATACGAATGCCCTTGCGACACGCTCGATGATGTTCGCCGAAGGTGCTGCGGACATTCTCCAACTCGTGATGCAGACGTATCGTGCGAAAGATCGCTACGAGAAAATCGCGCGCTTCTTTGCCGATGGCGAGAAACCGGTCCAGACGTACTCGGCCTGGGCGCCCAAGATCGATCTCACGACGCATCTCATCGCCAACGACGCGATCGTCTCGCACGTCGCCGCCGTTCCGAAAGCGAGCGTTTAGTGGCGATCACCCCGCCGCGCACGCGCGCCTCGAGCGAACTCCAGTCGGATGTGGTCAACACCCCGATTCGTAAGCGCGTCACCGACCTCGACCATGCAGGCGGCGATACGGGCGCGATGCAGGTGTTTGCTTCGCTCGGCGATGCCAACGTCGTACTCGATGGTCCCGTCGGTTGCCACGTGATGCCGGCCGTCGCCGTCATCAACTACACCGACTGCATCCCGTATTTGCAGAACGTGACGTGCTCGGAACTCTCGGAGACCGAAGTGACGATCGCCGGTACGCTCGGTGCGCTCAAAGAAAAAGTCGCGCGCTCGCAAGTGGAAGGCCGGCAAGTCTTCATCGTGAGTACGCCCGTCTCCGAACTCATCGGTGCGTCGTGGACGACGATGGAAGCGCACATCAAAGGCTCCGCGCTCTTCTTCGATTCGCACTCGCTCGATGATGATGAATGGAAGTCGCGTGACCGCTCGCTCTTGTTCCTGTGGGAGCATCGCGATCATTTCGTGCGCCCGGCCGACGTCGCGCCGCATCCCGCGAAGACGAAACCGCGTGTCAATATCATCGGCCCGACGTACGGCAACTTCAATTCGTACAGCGACATCGCCGAACTCAAGCGTCTGATTGCCGGCATCGGCGCCGAGATCAACTTGATCTATCCGTTCGAATCGAAGTCGTACGATACGCCGCATTTGGCGGACGCCGATGCGACGATCGTGATGTACGAAGAATACGGCAAATCCATGGCGCGCGAGATCGGCTTGCCGACGTTCAGCGGCCCGATCGGCCTCGAAGCAACGACGGCGTTTTTGGAAGGCCTTGGAAAGACGCTGGGACTCGAGGCCGGAGTCGCGGCGTTCATCTCGCACGAGAAGAAGACGACGCTTGCCGCGTGGCAAGATATCTGGCGCTCGACGCATAGCGATTTTTTCGCCAACAGTCCGATCGCGATCGTCGCACCCCCGACGTACAAAGACGGCCTCACGAAATATCTCGGTGACGAACTCGGCTTGCCGATCGTGTATAGCGCGTATCGCACGGGCCCGGAGAGTACGCCGAGCGAAGAGGTGCGCGTCGCGCTGCGCGATCTGAGTCCATCACCCATGATGGTGTTCGGCTCGATCAACGAGCGCATGATCCTCGCGCAAGAGAAGATGCCCACACGCTTCTCGCAGTGTTCGTTTCCGGGCGCCGTCGTGCGCCGCGCGACCGGCACGCCGTTCATGGGCTATGCGGGTGCCGTTTGGCTCTTGCAGCTGGTATGCGAGATTCTCTTCGATACGCTCTTTGCGAACTTACCCACGTCCGCTTCGCCACCGGTGAAAGCGACGGTCCCAACCGCGCAACTGATGACGGCGTCAAGCGATATCGAAGCCGGCGGCAAAGGCCGCAACAGCGTGCTGAGTTGGACCGACGATGCGAAAGCACTTACGGAAAAAACCCTCAAGCGCGTACCGTTCTTCGTGCGTGTATCGGTCAATAAGAAATTGCGGGCCGAGGCCGAGTCCCTCGCGCGCGAACGCGGCACCGACGTTGATCTTGCGGTGATCGAAGAGGTTACCGCAAGATACGCGCCCGGACGCTAATTTTCACGCCATCTGCGACTCCCGGGCGTAAGGGAGCTGGGCCTCGGTAGCGATTTTCGCCGCGGATTGCTCATGTGGCAAGAGGCATCGCGACTGACGAGGTTGCCTTTTGCATGGAAAAGAAAACACGTACATCCGGTCGATCGAATCATCGACCCGCTTATGTAGGAGTCCCTATGGCCAAACGGATTTCACGACTCGCCAGTCTCACGTTGCTCGCCGGCATTCCGCTCGCGGTGACCGCCGCGGCCTCAACTGCCGTTGCTGCAGACGATTCAGCCGGGACAAAGGCACAATACAAATACGTCAATCATCCCGGACCCAAAGGTGCCAAATGTTCGAGTTGCGCGCTTTTTAAAGCACCCGCTGCGTGCAGTATCGTCAAAGGCAAAATTGCGGCTAAGGGATATTGCATCGCGTACGCAGCCAAGGCCCGCTAACCTCGCAACCTCGGACTCTTTCCGGATAGTCCGGAAAGAGTTCTCTCGAACCACGCACGGAATGGCGTTAGTTCCCATCAGGAGGGTCTTGCTCTGCCTACAAGCTTTAATGCGTCCGATCTCGAGCGTGCCAAGCGACTCCATGGAGAAAATCTCGACGTTCTTCCGTTTGGCGTTATCGTCGTCGATAAGGATGGGACCGTCGTCGAATACAACGCATATGAACGCGAAATGGCAGACATGGGTGGGCGCCCGGTCATCGGCCTCAACTTTTTTCGTGACATCGCGCCGTGCACGGCGATTCAAAAATTCCAGGGCCGTTTCCGTGAGTTCCTTACCTCAGATGAGACGAGCATCGAGCCGTTTGAATTTCTCTTTCCGTTTAAGCGTGGGCCGCAAAAAGTTACCGTCGTCTTCGTGCGCCTCAGCAACGACGACGAACTTGGTACGATTTGCGTGATGCGCACCGACGCGCCCGAAGTGACCGAAGAAATCACCGCAGAGGCGTAAATGATCGCAAACGGATCACCGATCGTAGCGCGGGCTCGCGGTGTCATCGCGGGCGGAGTCGATTCTGCGGTGCGCTCGGGTTGGGTCGTCGGCGGAGAACCGTTCATCCAATCGCGCGGTTCGGGTGCGTATGCGTACGATCCGGCCGGCCGACGCTATATCGACTATCTGATGGCGTACGGACCGCTTCTCCTCGGCCACGGTCATCCCGCGCTCACGCAGGGGCTCGAATCCGTGCTCGCCGCCGGCGCCGTTTTCGGCTCTACGCACGAGAGCGAGATCGCGCTTGCCGAGCGCGTGCGCGGGCATCTGCCGAGTATGGAACGCCTGCGTTTTACGACGACCGGAAGCGAAGCTGTCAGCGGCGCCATCCGCGTCGCTCGCGCGTTCACCGGTCGCGACGCGATTATCAAATTTGCCGGCAACTATCACGGGCATTTCGATCTCGCATTGCTCGATGCGGGCGCCTCCGCACATACGAGCGATGCAGCGCGTTCGGGAATCCCCCACGCCATCACGCGTGATCTTGCCGTCGCGCGGTACAACGATCTCGCCGATGTCGATCGCGCGCTCGATGCAGTCGGCGATCGGCTTGCGGCGATTCTCGTCGAACCGATCGTCGGCAACATGGGACTTGTGCTGCCCCATCAAGGTTTTCTTATTGGCTTGATTGCACGCGCCCACGCACGCGGAGCACTTGTAATCTTCGATGAAGTCATCACGTGGCTGCGGCTCGGACTCGGCGGCGCACAAGGTCTGCTCGGACTCGCGCCGGACCTGACGACGATCGGCAAGATTCTCGGCGGCGGTGTGCCGCTCGCGGCTTTCGGCGGTCGTGCGGATGTGATGAAGATGCTCGCGCCCGACGGCCCCTGTTTTACGGGCGGAACGCACGCCGGTAATCCGTTCTCAATTGCTCTTGGCCACCGCGTTCTCGATTTTCTGGAAAGCCGTCCCGGAGTATACGCGCAGATGAACGCGCGCGCGGCGCGCTTTGCCGCGGGGATCCGCGGGCTGCTTGCCGAGCGCTCTCTCGATTATGCGGTTCTGCACCTCGAGAGCATCGTCGACTTCAAATTCCGCCCGGGGCCGCCCACCGCAAACTACGATGATGCGCGCGCCGCCGACGAGCGCGCGTTCGCCGCGTTCTATCATGCGATGCGCGAGCGTGGTATTCTCTTGGCACCCTCGCAAAACGAAGTGATGTTTCTCTCGACCGAACATTCGGAGACAGACGTCGAAGAAACGCTGCTCGCAATCGCCGGGTCGCTCGACGCGCTACGCGCACAAGGACTGATTTGATGGCCAAGACCGAACTGATAGACACAATCGAGATAGCAACGCGCCTGCAAGCCGAACTCCCGGGCTGGGTCTTTGGCGAACAATCGGCGCTCGAAAAAACATTCGATCGCAAAAACTTCGATGGCTCGATCGCGTTCGTCAACGAAATTGCCAAAGTGGCGAATGCTGCGAACCATCATCCCGATCTACGTGTGTCGTGGAACGACGTCACGGTTATCTTATCATCGCACGACGCCGGCGGAGTAACCGATCGCGATTTCTCCCTTGCAAAGACAATCGAAAAACTAGCAGGTTAGTGTTCGGCGATACGATTCGGTCAGATAACGGATTCGGCCGCTTGGGGCCTTAACGAACCAGCGTCGGGAACGACACGATGCTGCAATGGCCTTGCGCGTCGAGGGCACGGACGCCGAATTGATAGTTATCTTTGGTGAGATTGGTCGCAGTGTAGGACGTTACGTTTCCGACGTTGCGGGCCCGCGTCCACTGCGATTCGCTCGAGCGGCGCCACACGACTTCGTAGCTCGCCGCACCGCTGCTCGCCGACCATTTAAGCACGGTATCGTAGACGTACGGCGGGTTCGTAGTCGTGAGGCGTTTTGGTTTTGCGGGCGCCGATGCGAGCGAGGCCATGATCGAGGCGTTGATTTGCGTGACGCGCGCGAGATAGTCGAAGTCCATGAATTCGAGCAGATCGCCGTACTGAGTGCCGTTTTCGACTCGGACGTCTTGGTGTTGATGATCGAAGTTTTCGGCGGCTTCCGTAAAGCGGACTCCGGCAAAGCCTTGCGCGTTAAAGGCTTCGTGGTCGCCGCCGCGACCGTAGCGGTCAGCGCGATACTGCATGTCTACATGCATCGCGGGGACATATGCCTCACCGATTTCCTTCGAGTAACGAGCGACTTGACGTGAGGGCGAGTCGTTTTCGAGCCCGTAAACGTTGACGTCTTTGAGCGCGGCATCCGGCGGCAGCGCTTCGCTGTAGAGGCGCACGATGTCGCCGCGCTTGATACCGTCGTGACCGACCGACGCGCCGATGATATCGTTGTTAATATCTGCATCCATCGTTATTCTTGCAGCCGCGAGCGTGCGTGCGAGGTGTTCTGCGCCGAATAGTCCCTGTTCTTCGGAGTCGAACGTGCAGAAGAGGATCGTGCCGCGGAAATGCAACGGCGCGAGAACGCGTGCGGCCTCGACGACGGCGGAGCTTCCCGAACCGTTATCGTCGGCGCCCGGCGCGTCTTTGATCGCGTCGTCGTTCGATGAGTTACGCGAATCCATATGCGAGGACATCACGTACGTGGGGCCGCTCGGATCGTCACCTTTCAGCGTCGCGACGACGCTCGAGATGAGGACGTCGCGCGGGATCCGATTTGCATCGGCGGGTTGAAGATGTTCGTCGTACGCGACCGTCAGTCGACCGCCTGAGCTTTTCGCGATTTCGCGGAATTGCGCCGCGATGAAGTCGCGCGCGGCGAAGATGCCGCGCTTGGGACCCAGTGCCTCGGAGAACGTACTGCGCGTCCCGAAGGAGACGAGCTTCGTATCGAATGCGCGCAAGCGGTCCGGGGAGATTTTCGCGATCGCCGCGGCGATGGCCGGGTCGATTGCGACCGGCGGCAACGGATCGACAGATTGGGCCGATGCAAGCGAGGGCAGCAACAGAGCGGCGGCTGCGGCAACGCCGAGAACGCGCGAAATGAGCGGTGTGGTCATAGACGCGCCTTCGCAAGCGTGCGGCGCGTCCCTGTTCTCGACGCCTAGTGGTTGGCGATCAGCGTCTTACCATAGCGGTCCGTGTCGCTATCGCGGTCGAGTTTGCGAGTCAGGCGCGGTGCGAGGCCGTCGAGTTCCGCTTTTCCGCGTGCGATCATTAGCAGCATCACGCCGTGGACGGCGACGACGCTCAGCAGTGCGGCTCCCATGAGTACTTCGTTTACGACGGTGAGACCGCGATTGTTTTCCATGTGGTGTTTCCTCCGACTATAGGCTACCGCACAGACGTCTGTCCGTCGTGAAGACGATCTTCGCAGGCCCGCATAGCCGTTCGCGCCGCGTTCTCAACCCCCGGGCAGATCGATGCCGACGCGATCCGGCCGGGAGGCCGCTTAGTTGCTCGGGTGGAGCCGCTGAACGATCTTGCCGCTTACATCGAGGACGATCTTTCCATGCGTCTTGCGCTTCCCAAGTTCGACGTAGGCGTCACGGATGGCATCGAACGGGTAGATTGCGGCAATCGGCATGACGATTTCGCCCCACGCGATGAGGTTCGCCAGATAGGCTACGGTCTGCCGATCGGCGGCCGCGGCCGATCCGTCCGTCTTGACGTGATGCTTCCCGGCCGCCGCAAAATCGATGATCGTCTCGATGCGGTCCTTCGCGATGCCAAGCTCGATTGCGAGGTTGCACGGCTTTCGGCATGCTTGGAATTTCGCGCAGGCCAACGATCCAGCAAGCGGTTCGGTCATCCCGGCGGCGTGAGGGTGAAAGCGATCGCCGCGAAATGCACGGCCGCGCCTGCAAGCACCATGAGGTGGAACATTTCGTGAAAGCCGAAGCGGCCCGGTGCGAAGTTCAGCGACCGGGTGGCGTAGATGACGCCGCCGATGATGTAGATCAGCGATCCGGCGAGGAGTAAGATGCTCGTCTGATGCGGCAGACCGACGGCAAGCTGTGCACTCGGGATGATGACGATCGAGCCGATCGCGACGTACGCGGCGGTCGTCCAGGCCCGCGGCGCGCCGACGAACCACACGGTCGCGGTGATACCGACGATGGCAAGAAACCAGGTCGATGCCAAAATCGAAATGCGCCACGCAAAATCGAGCCCGAACCAATACACCGGCGTGAGCGTGCTTGCGATCAGGATGAAAATCGCGGCGTGGTCGATCCGCCGAAAGACGGCATTGCGGCGTTTCCCCGCCCCGCCGATCCAGTGGTAGAGCGCGCTTGCGCCGAAGGCGAGCATCAAACCAAAAGCATACACGCTCATGACGGTGACGGCACCGGCGTCGGCGTGGAAGCGGAGAATGACAATGACGGCGCCGAGCGATGCAAGCGCAAAGCCGATCGTATGCGGCCAGGGATTGACCGGCTCCTTAATGCGGGGCGTCGCCGTCGCTACGCTTTTCGTGCGGCGTCGATCGCAGCGATGGCTGTGCGCTCGCGCTCTTTGGGAGTACCCCTCACCTCGATGACGCGGACGCCGGTTTTTCCGAGTTCGTCAACGAGTCGTGCGTGCATAGGCTTGCGCGAATCCTCGCCTTCGCGGATCGCATCTTGCTCAAATGGTACATCGAGGCAAGAGAGCAGATATAAACCGATCCGGTTCGGGATTTGCCAATCGGGCGCGCGTTCGCCGAGATAGTGTTCGTGCCAAACTGCCGTCGTGAGCGAATCGGTATCGCAAATCAGGACGTCGGACGCGCCGATCGCGGCGAGTTCTTCGAGACGCGCTTGTTCGCGCGCGATGTGTTCGAACTCGTGCTGCGCCCACGGACCCTTTTCGCCGCGACCGTAGCGCGCTTCGGTATACGTGCGCCCGTATTCCGCGACGAACGTGTTGCCGTAGTGCTTAGCGAGCCGTTCGCACAGGGTCGTTTTGCCGGTCGACTCCGCGCCGATCACGCACACACGTAGTAACTCAGACATGCGCGGCTCGTCGTGCGCGGCGCCATTCGATCGCGCCGACCGTACACATAGCGATATAAATCGCGTAGAGCACGGCGGTGAGGTAGAGGTGCCGGGAGGCGTAAAGCCCGACGGAGATGATGTCGACCACGATCCAGATCGTCCAATTCTCGAGAAATTTTCTCGTCATCAAATACTGCGCGATCAGGCTCATCACGGCGGTGAGCGCATCCAGGAACGGAGCGGCATCATTGATGCGCGCAAGGAAGAGCGACCACGCCCAGGTGCCGGCGATGCCGATTGCAAGGCATGCAAGCGCGAGGCCGAGGGGCGTTTGGGTGACGGCCAAGCCGCCGCTCGTCGTATTCCCCCGCGACCACGAAATCCAACCGTAGATAGAAATGAGCGCGAAGACGATTTGGATCGTCATGTCCGCGTAGAGGCGCGCCTGAAAGAAGATCATTCCGTAGACCAGATTGTTTGCGATGCCGATCGGCCAGTTCCAGATGTTCTGGCCCACCAGCAGCCACACGGTAAGGCCGCCGGTCACAAACCCGACGGCCTCCGTGAAATCGAGTTCGACGTGGCCGAACTTAACGGCCATAAGCAGTGCGGTGCTGCCGACGACGAGCGCCGACGTCATCAGCCCCTTGAGATCAAACCGCGGCGAGCCCGTCCGCTGTGAGGTCATCTATTTTGGCCATACTGTCGCTACCATTTGGCAGAAATTGGGAGCCGGCTGTTCGGCGATTGCTTGACGCACCATCATTTTTTGAAATCCGGCATAGGCCATCGGATTACTCGAAATTTCAACTAAATGGGCGTTGAAATATTCTTCGATACTCATGCCGAGATTGTTTGGAATCGGGCTGGGCGTGTTTGGCGATTGCGCGACGAAATTGGCCAAGCGTTTATCCGTTGGTGCGGCAGGCGGAGCGGCGGGATGCTCGCGCCAAAAAGCCACCATGATTTGGTTTGCCTGATATTCGGCTTGCCAACAGTTCAAAGGCCGTTGCGCCAGCTCTTGCAACCAGTGGCCGAGTTCGTGCGCTACCAGCAAGTTATTGAAGACTTCTACGTATTGTTCTCGCCCGGACAATCCGAGCGTGCCGATAGCGGCAAAACGGTCCCTCGCAGCGCGGCGCGGCGGTTGAAGCACCTCATAGGGGACGAGGACGATAGCCCGGTTTACCGGGTCATAGCGAGTCGCGTCGGGTGTTACGTCGACGATGACTGACGGCTTGAACAGCGGCTCGCGCCCCAAGGCCACGACGGCGTCGTAAAAGGCATCAAGGACAGGCTGGGACTGCGTGATGATGTGATCAAACATGTCTCGCACGGCGCCTTCCCGATCAAAACTCATTGAAATACGAAGGCATACGCGACTTGCTTCCCTATTTTATTCCAACGTCCGCAAGAGCGTTTTGCAACGATTCCTGACAACGCGCCGACGGTACCGCGCAAAAGCCCGAATCCAATCGATTCTAATACTAGCCGGTTCGTTTTTCGCCAACGACTCAGGACCGAATCAAGGTCATGTCGCTCGTACCAAAAACGCCGTGGTTGACATTGGTCGATTTCGTCCCGATGTATCTTCGGGGACGCGTCTTCAAACCGCGGCGAGTCCTTCCGCTGTGACACCATCGGCAATCGCGTTGCGCGTTGCGATGAGGGCTTCCTTTGCGGTGATTTCCGGCGGGGCCGACATGAGCGGCTGAACCGGATTCATCCATGCGAGCACGGCGCGGGCAGCCGTTTCAAAGGCCATGCGCAAGTGATCCCCCGGTGCCATCTGGGCCATCTCTTTGAAGAGGTAACTGTCGAAGGTTAACTGCTGGACGTCGCGTGTGGCACAGAGATCGACAAAGAGCGCGCGTTTGAAGTTCGACGTATACGAGAACTCCTCGAGAAATTCGAGGAAGTCGAACATCGAGCCGTATTTCTTTTGCCAGGTTTTTTCATATTTCGCGAGCGGCGTCTTGTGGTCGGTCGCATGCAGCACGAGTGTTTGCGCGGCCATGCGCCCCGAAGCCATCGAGAAATAGATGCCTTCGCCCGAGGTGTGCGTGACGAGTCCGCCGGCATCGCCGACGAGCATCGTGTTGCCATAGACGAGTTTCTTAGAGCGCTGCATCGGCAGCGGGTGCCCTTCGAGCAGAATGCGTCGTGCGCCGCGCAGCTTGCTGCCCGCGCGTGCTTTCACGCCTTCGAGAAATGCGTACGAGCGGTTCGCGTGTTCGGGACGACAACCGGTGCCGACCGCAACGTGGTCGCTCTTGGGGAACACCCAGCCGTAGAAGTCGGGCGAGATATCGTCGCCCAGATACAGCTCGGCGGTGTTCTTGTAGTATTCCATCGCATCGTCGGGCAGCGCGAGACGCTCTTGAATCGCCGATGCGTGCTTGACGGGTGTACGACCGCAGGATCTTGCAACGAGCGAACCTGCGCCGTCGGCACCGATCAGGTAGTCGTAGTTTTCGTACTCTTCACGGCCGTCGCGGTAGCGCATCTTCACGCGCACGGTGCCGTCGGGTTGTTGTTCGTGCGAGACGAACGAGGCTTCGCGCAGATCGGCACCGGCGTCGGTCGCCTTCGCGCGCATCGTGCGGTCGAGCACTTCACGCGTGACCATGCAAATGTAGTCGGTATCGCGCTTGCGTGTGCCGCGCACGTCCATCGCCACTTCTTTGCCGTTTGGTCCGATCATGACCGCGCGCGTCGTGCGGCGTTCGATGATGGATTCCGGAATACCGAATTCGGTGATCGCTTTTGGCGGGATCGCACCCCCGCACGGCTTCTTGCGCTTGAGATCTTTCTCGAGCAGCGTCACGTCCCAACCGGTCGCGGCGAGATCGCCCGCAGCGATTGCACCACCGATATTTGCACCAACAACCAAAGCACGCATGTCTTAGAAACCTCCGGAACGGATAGCGAGAGCGGCAACGAGCATGCCCCACACGAACGGCGGAATGCCGCTCGCGCAGTACCACGGGGCGAGTTTTGCGGGATCGGTGCTCATGCGTCGCTGCATCGGCAGTTGCACCACGAAGAGAACCGCCATCACGGCGGCGGCGATATACATGCGGTTGACGACCACGTACGCGATCGCGGCAACCTGGAACACGTCGATGAAGATGAAGGCGGCTTTGAGCGCGCCCTCGATGCCGAGCATCGCGGGGATCGAGCGCAAACCTAGGCGACGGTCGCCTTCGACGCTCTTGAAGTCGTTGAGCGTCATGAGGCCGTGCGAGCCGAGCGAATAGAGAGAGGCAAGGACGATCGTGCCCTGCGTGACTTGGCCGAAGGCGGCAGCGCCCGCGACCCATGCGCAGCCTTCGTAGGCAAACGCGCAGGCGGCGTTCGCGATCCAGCCGTTGCGCGCTTTGAGACGGAACGGCGGTGCGCTATACGCCCACGCAAGGACGAGGCCGAGCGCAGAGATTGCGGCGACGAGAGGCGAGAGCAGATAAGCAAGGCCCAGCGCCGCAACGCCAAGACCGATCGAAGTTATCAAGATCGTGCGCGGTGCGAGCTGATTTGCCGCCGTCGGTCGGAGCGGTTCGTTGATGGCGTCGACTTCGCGGTCAAACCAGTCGTTGATGACTTGCGAGAACGCGCACAGCAGCGGGCCCGCGAGGACCATGCAGGCGACGATCCGCAGGATCGATCCGACGTCCCAGTGCGCGTTGCCCGAGGCGATGCAGCCGACCATGATCGCCCACATCGGAGCGAACCACGTACCGGGTTTGGCGAACGTCCGTAACGAGGCGTTGATATTCGCCGCGCCGCGCGTTTTATCGGTAAAGGGGAGCAGCATCGCGCCGAATTCGCCCGCGGTCTTCACCGAGGAGCGTGCGGTATCGGCGAAGATCGTGCTGCGCTTAGCCACCGACGTGCTCGCGAGCGGCGAGGACCGTACGTTCGTCGATGACGGAGATCGATTTTTCGCGGGCGTATTTCTCGATGTTTGCGCGGGCTTTCTTACGCACGAAAAATGGGATGCGCGCGACGAGCTTCTCGGCGCTTTGATCCCAGGTGAGGATGTGCTCGGCGGCCGCGACGGCCCCGGAGGCGGTATGGGCGGCTGCGAGTGGCGCGTCGTGCACGCTCGGCGCTTCTTTGCCCTCGGGCATCGCTTGAGCCAGGCCCTGATCGCGCGGTCCGAACGTCTCGATCAAATGGTGTTCGAGTCCGAGGACCTGGGTCTGGTTGACGACGTCGCCGATGTGGTTGGCGCCGTCGTAGCCCATGAACGGCGAGTAGCCGAGCGGAAAGTTCAAAATGTGCGCGGGCGGTGAGATGACCGCGCAGGGCACGCCGAATGCGCTGGCCGAGTGGCGTTCCATTTGCGATCCGAACATGATGTCCGGGCGCGATTCATCGATTCGTTTGGCGACGACTCGGTAGTCGTCGGTCACGATCACGTCGCTCGTGAGATCGGCGACGCGTTCGCGCAGCCAATCGCCGTACTTGAGCACGTAGGTGCCGACGAAGTCGATCTTCATATCGAGTTCGTCGTGCAGGACGCGCGCGATCCCGGCGGCCGTCGTCGGCGTGCCGAAGACGCCGACGCGTTTGCCCGAAAGTGCGTGTGCGTCGACCGTGCGTGCGTACCACAGCAGCTTCGCATCGCGCGCGGCGTGCGTGATGCGTTCGGTCGGAATCTCCAAGAGTGCACAGAGTTCGCGCAAGAACGTCGTCGTGCCGGCCTCGCCGTAGGGGAGTGCGTTCACGGTCGGCGTGCCGAAGCGCTCTTTCATATAGGCGAAGAGGGGCCCCGTGAGTTCGTGTGCGGTCGAGACGTTGGCCCAGGCGCGGCCGATCGTTCGAAGTTCATCGACGCTGGCGCCGAGCGGCACGACGGCGTTGACCTCGATATCGAGCGCAGCGAACATTTTCTTGAGCGATGCGACGTTGGCGTGATCGTGGAAGCCGAGTAGTGAGGGGCCGACGATGTTCACCGATGGGCGCGGGCTGCGTTCGACGTCTTGCGCGTAATGCGCGACGATTTCTTTGACGGTGAGGCCGAAGGCGGAGACTTCGGTGTCGCGTAGCGGATGCGCACCGGCAAGGAGGATCTCGGCGTTGACTTTATCGGGCATCATCGCAATCTCGCCGTCGAGCGGCTCTTGCAGAACCGCGGCCGTTGCGGAACGCGTGATAACGATCATGTCCGGCTTATGGCGCTCGTCGACTTCGCGGATGACGGCCGGAATGTTTGCTTGCGAGCCGGCGAGCGTCGCCTCCGACATCGCGCAGACGGAGAGCGGCGGCGTGACGCCGAGCCGCTCGAACATCGCGAGCATGATCGTACCGTAGCCGTCGCCCTTGGGCGCGCGCAGAATCGTGTGAATGCCGTTGAACGACGAGGCGGCTTTTGAGACTCCGATGTGTCCGGGTGCGCCGTACGACCAGATAGCAAGCTTCAATTTGAAGGCGCTCCGCTCTCGCTGCGCGCCCCCCACGCTTCGCGTGGGGCCCCCGGCTTCGAGCTCGCTGCTACCATGTTTGGCGCTGGCGGGTTTTGCTGCGCTCGCTCCATGACCGTTGTGGTTGGTTCCCTTTTGGGAGATTTTTCGCGGAAGAAATCTAGATCGATTGGTGCTGCTTGGGTTTGCGTGCGATCGCGGGTGGCGGCGATTGCGTCGTGGCGGCGCAGCGAGGCGGCGAAGAGGCCGAAGAGTGAGGGTGCGCCGTTGAAGCCGCGGATCGGCTGGAACGAGAGTTCCGTCGACCACTTCACCGAGAAGCCCATGCCCTCGAGGGCGTTGGCGATGTTGAGGTTTGCGACGACCAGATCCGGTTTGTGTTCGGAGAGGCGCGCGTACATTGCGAAGCGATCGGGGCGTTCGATCACATCGACGCCTTCGAGTCGTGCGAGTTCGGCGGCATGGAACTTTTTGTAGATGTTGGGCGTGCCGACGAGTGGCACGATCGCACCGGCCGCGCGAAGCGTGCGCGCGATCGGCAGTTCGAGCATGGCGTCGGAGATGAATGCAACGGAGCGGCCGCGTATCGCTTCCACTTCGCGTTCGCACGCGCCCCACGCCGCGCGTTCGCGTTCTTCGTAAGAAACGGTTTTTCCAAACGCTGTGGCGAGCGTCTCGTAAAACGCACGCGAGCCGTCGGGACCGTACGGGAAGATCGTCTTGTGAATCGCGCAGCCGCGTTCGCGCGCGGCATAAGCCACGCTGCCAAAGAGATACGGTTGGACGGCGGCGAGCACCGTGTTCGGACCGATCGGCGGGAGATCGAGCGCGCTCTCGCTCGGGAGAAAGCTTGGAACCGGCAGTCCCATCGTCTCGCACTCGAGCCGCACTTCGGCTTCTTCGAGCGCCGAGAGGCAGCCGAGGATGACGAGGTTCTTCTCATCGGTATGCGGCGAACGCGCGATCATCGACTCTAGCACGTGATCTTCGCCCTGCGTGTAGGACGCATCGAACCCATCCAGGCGGCACGGATACACGCGCACGCCAAATTTTTCTTCAAGCGGTGGTGCGCAGCCGGAGATATTCATCTTCAGAATTTCAGGGGTACACGTCGAGCCGAGGAAGATGGCACCGGGCCGGTATTCCGAGACGATCGCCTCGACGATCGGGAGCAAGCCTTCGAGCGCGTCGCGGCCCGAGAGGTCGTCTTCGTCTAAGACGGCCGTTGCGAAGCGCGGCTTGGCGAAAATCATCACGCCTAGGGCGGTCTGCAAGAATCCCTGACACGAGTGAGTGCCAACCACGAGAAAGAAGCTGTCCTGCATCTTGTGGTGGAGCCAGCCGATCGGAGCGAGCGAACAGAAATCATCTCGCTCGATCGGATCGGCAGCGGGTTCGAACACGAGGGCCTCCAGAAGACGAATCTCGTCTCCGGTTATTGTGGGCCCTAGTGGAGTCGGTTTCCGGTGACGACTATCACCCGGACGAAGCCAAGCAGTCCGGACGGTCGCTGTGGTGCAAGTAGCGGCCCAGAATGACCGCCGTTCCCTTGCCGGGTTTGCTGCGGACGGCGAAGAGGTCGGAACACGACTTCATGATCGGGAGGCCGCGTCCACGCTCAGAATCCGGTGGCGGCAGGGCGGGCCCGGCCGGAGGAGGCATGGCAAAGCCGATGCCGGTGTCGACCACGGTCGCCATCAGCAGACTGCCGTGGATGAACCAGGCCGAAATCTCGATTGCGTCTCTTGTGTTGGCATGCTCGACGGCATTGGCGAGCGCCTCACCGACGGCCGCGATGAATTCACGGAGATCCGGGTCCGGCAAGGCGTAGGTCTCGGCGAAGCTGGTAAGACGCTCGCGGACGAATTTCCCGTACCGGGCATCGGGCGGGAATCGGAGTCTGAGGCGCGCGCCCGCTAAATCCTGGACATCTTCATGCACGTTATTCATGGCGAAACATATTCAACGTACCCACTATCCACTAAATTTGAAACATTGTTCCGTACGCACCTGAAAAAGGACCCGGCGCTTGCCGGGTCCTTTTTCGAACGAGTCGAGTGAGGGCTTACTTGACGATGAACTTCATCGCCATGTTGGCGTGGCCCGCGCCGCACACGAGCGTGCAATGCGCGACGTAAGTGCCGGCCTTCTTCGGGGTCACTTTGACGGCCGTATCCGGGGTCGCGATGACGACGTTGTTGAGGCCGATCTCCGGCACGTTGAGGCCGTGGGCGCCGGCCAGCGATTTGAAGTGGATCGTCGTGGTCTGGCCCTTTTTGAGGATCACGGTCTCGGGCGCGAATTTGAAGTTGGTCGAGCTGGCCGTGACGGTGATGTCTTTGGCCGAGGCCGGTGCGACGGTCGCGGCGCCGACGAGGGCGGCGGCGACGGCAAGTCCGGTGATGAGGTGACGCAAGGAAGTTCCTCCGAAAAATTGTTGATGAGGGCGTGGCCCCAGTAGCGTTGGACGCCGGAGGCCAATCTATGAACGCATATCGATGGCAAAAAGGTCCGCGATAAAGGTCGCACTCGGCGATTTTCGTTCCTGTTTTTGCGAGGCACGGGCCGGGCGGAAGCGAATGGGGCCCGCCTATGGCGACCAATACGAAACCCACCGGCGACGAACTCACGGCCCTGGCGGAGGAAGCGAAGACCGTTCGCGCCCGCATCACGACGGCCAAAGGCGATATCGTAGTCAAATTTTATCCCGATGTCGCTCCGCAACATAGCGCGGCGTTCATCAAGCTGGCGCGTGCCGGGTTCTACGACGGCCTCAAATTCCACCGCGTGGAGCCGGGCTTCGTGATTCAAGGCGGCGACCCCAGCGGCAACGGCACGGGCGGTCCCGGCTACCAGATCGATGCCGAATTCAGCGACTACAAGCACATCAAGGGAACGCTCGCGATGGCGCGCAGCTCGAATCCGAACTCCGCGGGCTCGCAGTTTTACATCTGCCTTGACGAAGCGTCGTTCCTCAACAAACAGTACACGGTATTTGGACACACGGTTGAAGGCCAAGATGTGGTCGATGCAATTCGCAAAGACGATGTAATGGATACCGTCACGATCGAGGACGGCCCGGCCGAGTAAGGTGAACGCGTGCTAGGCGCCGGGGCGATCCGCCTCGGCGCGCAAGGCTGGTCCTATGCCGACTGGGTCGGACCGATATACGATGCGGATACCAAGCCCGACCGGTACTTGCGGGCCTACGCACGCGAGTTCAACACCGTCGAGATCGACTCGACATTCTATGGAACGCCGCCGATCGAACGCGTCGCACGCTGGTGCGCGGCGGTTCCGGCAGATTTCACCTTTGCGATCAAAGTGCCGCGCGTGATCACGCACGAGCGGCATTTGCGCGGATGCGAGCGCGAAACGGCCGAACTCTTCGCCAGCGCCGCGGCGTTCGGTGAAAAACTCGAAGCCGTGCTAGTGCAACTCGGCCCCGATTTCTCACCGATTGAATTCGAAGCGCTCGCGGCCTACGTCGATCTCGTGCCGTCGGATTCGATGCGTATCGCCGTCGAAGTGCGTGACGCGCGCTGGTTCGACCCGGCGATGCTGGCGCGCTTGCGCGATCTTCTTGGAGAACACGGTATCGCGCTTGCGCTCTCCGATGGGATATTCGTTCCGCTTGAGGTCATGCTCGCCGAGATCGCGCAACCGACGGCGGATTTTCTCTACCTTCGCTGGCTCGGCGCGCGCGATGCGGTGACGCGCTATCACGCCGTCCAGATCGACCGCACGCAGCGAGTCGCCCAGTGGGCGACGGCAATCAAGCAGGCACCCTCTCGTGTCCGTCGCGCGACCGGATATGTGAACAACCACTTTTCAGGCCACAGCCCCGCGACCGTCCGCCAACTGCTCGCGGCGCTCGAGGTCCCGCACGTTCAGCCGCCGCGCATCGAGCAAACGTCGCTCTTCTAGCGATCCCTGGAACCTTCGCGAGTGCGAGCGTGTCTATCCGCAGTTATGACAAACGCAACCACACATCGCCCGACCGCAACGAACGCGACCGTAATCGCGGGCTTGCACCGCCAGCAAGCCAATGGCATGGTGCTCTATCAGAACATCAAGAAATACCACTGGAACACCTACGGCCCGCTCTTCCGCGACATCCACCTGCTCTTCGACGACCAGGCGACGTTCGTAATCGCCACGGTCGACGACTTCGCCGAGCGCGCGCTGATGATCGACGGTCGTCCGCTGTCGGATCCCGCCGATTATCTGAAAACGGCGACGGTGAAGCCGTCAGTCGGCGACTTGTCGCTCGATGCCATGATCGCGGAGGCCGTCGCCGCGCACGAAGTCGTCATCGGCGAAATGCACGCCGATGCCGAGGATGCAACGCAGGCCAGTGATATCGGCACCGCCGACCTTTACACGCGCCTCGTGCAAAGCTATCAGAAGCAGCGCTGGTTCCTAAAAGAGCTGCTGAAGAAGAACGACGGCCTCGTCAGCTAGCATGCAGATGCGCGAAGACGCGCCGGGAGATCGCCGCAATGCCGGCGTTCCCCGCGACTTCGTTGCGTAGGCCTTTCGTCAGCACGACCAAGACGTACGGAATCTCGCCGGCTGGATCGACGATCGCAACGTCGTTGCGGACGCCGTCGATCTCGCCCGTCTTGTTCGCAATAGCGATCCCCGAAGGAACGCCGCGCGGAATTTTCGTGCGGTCTTCCTGACCGAGCATCGTTCCGATCATCGCGCGGCAGGACGCGACGCTCGCAACCGTGTCGATCCCTTCGCGAGCACCGCGTTCGAGGGCGTGAACGAGCGAGCCGAGATCGCGAGCTGTCGTCACGTTTTCGTTATGTTTCACGATCGCGAGATAGTCCAGGAAGTGCCGCGCGAGTTTGGTGCGCGTCATTCCTACTGCTTGAATCGTTTGATTGATCCGCGCGAAACCAAAATGCGAGATCAGCATGTTCGACGCGCCGTTGTCGCTCTGTTGGATCATCGCTTTGATCAAGAACGCCATCGGATAGTGCTGGCCGACGCGCGCATAGCCAAGTGATGGCGATCCGCCGACGAGGTCGCCGGGATTGACGCGTACCGCCGTGTGCGGCGTCGCCGTCCCGCTCTCGTACGCGCGATACGCGGTGAGCATGATTGCAAGTTTGATCGTCGAGGCTGCGGAGAAGAGCTCGCTTTCCCGGATCGTCGCAAGCGGCGGCCGCTCGTCCATCGTGCGTACGTAGACACTCGTCGTTCCGGGGATCTTCGCAATCAGGTCCGCCAGCGGAATCGTCGCGGCGGACGCGGGTTGCGGGTACGCGAGCGCAGCAAGGGTGCTACCGATGAAAAGCGATCGTTGCATGCGTGGCCGTTCGTGCGAGAAGGTCCACGTCCTTGAGCCAGAAGCGTGAGCCCGATGTTCGGATTTGTATCACTGGTCCTAAGCGGCACCATCTTCGTTGTCGATCCCGGACACGGAACGCGCTATCCCGACGGCCGATCCCTCAACGTCGGTGCGGTCTCCAAGAGCGGCATTCGCGAAGCGGCCGTCACGCTCGCCGTCGGCGAGCGGCTTGCGGCCCTGCTGCGCGCGCGGGGGGCGAAGGTGGTGCTCACGCGCAGCTTCGCGCAGCCCTACCGCATCGCCACAAACAAAAATCGCGACAACCGGGCACGTGCGGCGCTGGCGAACAAACTCGATGCAACCGCGTTTATCGCGGTGCACTGCGATGCATCGCTCGACCGCGCCAAGCGTGGCACCTCGGTCTTTTGGCTCAAGCCAAACGGGGCCGGTCTGGCGAATTCGATCCGTCACCGGCTCGCGCCGCTGGCGCTGGGCGAGTCGCAATTTCGACCTCGCGACCTCGCGGTGACGAGCGAAGCGACCGTTCCCGCGGTGCTCGTGGAACTCGGCTTCATCACCAATCCAACCCAAGCACGCACGCTCACCGATCCCGCGTTTCAAGAACGTGAAGCGCTGGCGCTGGCCGATGCGCTCGGCGACCGGTTCGGCGCACACCCGGAGGCATCTCACTAGTGGCTCTCACCCCAAACGATCTCTATGCGTTCGTCGGCGTCTCCGACCCGAATATCGTGCGCGTCGGTTCGACCGTGTATTACGCGCGCACGTCGTTCGATCGCGCGGCGGACGCGCAGTTCTCGACGATCTGGCGCGTCGATCACGATGCCTCCACAGCGAGAGCGTTCACTTCAGGGACGAAGGACCGCATGCCGCGGCCATCGCCGACGGGGACGACGCTTGCATTCGTCGCGGAACGCGACGAAAGTACGCGCATCCATCTCATGCCGACCAGCGGCGGCGAAGCGCGCCCGCTCGGCGAATCGTACAAGACGGTGACGAGTCTTGTTTGGTCGCCGGATGGAACGAAGCTCGCGTTCACCGCGACGACCGAACACGATCCGACGACCGCGAAGATTTTCCACGACGAAATCTCAGGTGCGCGGCACATCCGTGCACTGCCCTTTAAAAGCGATGACGATGGGCTGCTGGACGGCACGCGCAAGCATCTCTTCGTGATCCACATCGCAAGCGGTGCGTGCGAACGCGTGACCAGCGGTGATTTCGATGTGAACGCGCCCGCGTGGTCGCCCGACGGTACGCGCATCGCTTTCGGCGCGGCGATCGGCCTGCCGGAATGGAGCTTTCGCTCCGATGTCCACGTCGTAACGCTTGCGAACAAGGCGATCGTGTCGATCACGCACGGCGAAGGGCAACAGTCGGACCCGGCTTTTTCGAATGACGGTACCCAGATCGCGTTCGTCGGGCATCGGCACGGTGATGCGGGCGGCCGCGTCGATACCGAACTCTTCGTCGTTCCCGCAAGCGGCGGCGAACCGGCGTCGCTCTCGGCCGCCCGCGGGCGCACGATGGGCTTTGTGATCGCAAGCGATTTGCGCGCGGGCCCGGTGACGAACGCTCCGGCGTGGTCGCCGGATGACCGCGAGATATTCGTCCTCGTCAGCGACGAAGGCAAGGTCGCGATCGAAGCCTACCCGCGCACCGGTGGTGCGCATCGGGTCGTCGCCGGCGGAGCGCGCGCGATCGCCGCATTTTCGTGTGCCGACGACGGATCGGTCGCATTTGACTACGCGACCCCGACGATCCCAAGCGATCTTGCGCTCGTGCGTGACGGCCGCGAAACGCGCCTCACGCACGTCAACGACGCGCTGCTGGTGGAGAAAGGCGTGATCTCGCCGACGCACCTGCGCGCGAAAACGGCGGATGGGATCGCGCTCGATGTGTGGATTCTCAAACCGTCGCAGCCCCAAACGGCGCCGCCGCTCGTGCTCGAAGTGCACGGCGGACCACACTTCGCATACGGCTATGCGTTTTTTCTCGAATTCCAAATTCTCGCTGCGATGGGGTTCGTCGTTGCCTACGGCAACCCGCGCGGCGGGCAAAGTTACGGTGCGGCCTTTTCCGATGCGATCACCGGCGACTGGGGCGGGATGGATGTCGCCGACGTGCTGACGATTCTCGATGCCGCGATCTCCGAGACGAAGCCCGATCCCAAACGCATCGGCGTTGCCGGCGGATCGTACGGCGGCTTCATGACGACGTGGCTGCTCGGGCATAGCGATCGCTTTGCAGCCGGCGTCTCGATGCGCTCGGTCAACGATTTCGTCAGCGAAGTCGGCGCGTCGGATATGGGTTGGTTCCTCGAAGCCGAAGTCGGCGGCCCGTACGACCTCGACGCGGGCCGCAAACTCTTCGAGAATTCACCGATGCGCGCCGCGGACAAGATTGGTGCGCCGCTCCTGGTGGAACATTCCGAACGTGACTATCGCTGTCCGATCGATCAAGGCGAACAGCTCTTCACGTTGCTCCGTCGATTCGGACGGACCGATGTGGAGTTCGTCCGCTTCACGGGTGACGGCCACAGCCTCTCGCGCACCGGTAAACCGCGTAACCGCGTCTTGCGCTTGCGTGCGATCGCGCACTGGTTTCTGCGCCATCTCGCGCCCGCGGGCATCGCGATCCCCGCCGACACCGCAGGGGCCTTGTTCGCGCCGCTTCCGGGTGAGGTCGAACCGGTCGCGTGAACGTTCTGCGCGAGCGATATCTGGATCGGATCGGATACGCCGGGCCGGTCGCACCGGACGCAACGACGCTGCACGCGCTCCAGCGCGCGCACGTGCACGCGGTCCCATTCGAGAATCTCGACGTCTACGCAGGCGTTCCGGTGCGCTTCGAACCGAATGCGCTCTTCCAGAAGATCGTCGCGGGTCGGCGCGGCGGATTTTGCTACGAGCTCAACGGACTTTTCGCGCTGCTGCTCGAGGAACTCGGCTTCGCGGTCGAGCGGGTTTCCGCGCGGGTGATGAAAAGCGATCGGATCGGGCCGCCGTTCGATCATCTCGCGCTGGTCGTGCGCCTCGAACGGCCGTGGCTCGTCGACGTCGGCTTCGGTGATTCGCCGATCGAACCGCTCGACGTCGAAAGCGATGACGTTCAATTGCGGGCCGCGTCCGCGTACCGGCTCGTGCCGCACGCTGCCGGTTCGCTCGTGCAGCATCGCGAGGAGGGTCGCTGGGTCAACGATTATCTGCTCGATCCGACACCGCAACCGATCGCCGCGTTCGGTTCGATGATGCACTATCACCAGTCTTCGCCCGACTCACCGTTTCCGCATCGCCGCTTCGTCACTCGGCCGACCGTGGGCGGACGCATCACGCTCGCGCACGATCGCCTGATTCGAACGACTGCGGAGGCGCGAACCGAAGAACCGCTCGAAGACCAGGCGATTCCCGTCGCTCTTGCCGCGCATTTCGACTTGCGCGATGTGCCCGTGCGCGGCGGCTAACTTCCCGTTCCCTGATATTTGTTGAGCCCGACGCGCCAGAGCAGATACGCCGCACCGAGCCAGACGGCGCCGACGATCGGCGTGAGCAAACCGATCGCAGGGTTGAGTTGTAAGCCCGATTCGGCTTTGTGCAACAGATACGTCGCCGGAAAATAGTTCATAAAAGCAAACGGGAAAATGAACGCCATCACGACGCGAACGCCGCGCGAGTAAATCGAAATCGGGTAGCGCGAGAAATCTTGCTCGAGCGACATCATCACCCACGTGAGTGCGTCGATCTTCACAAACCAAAACGACGCTGCGGCGATCGCGACGGCGATACCCGCATCGATGAGCGCTCCGCCGAGTGCGACGAACGGCACGTACAAGATGAAGACCGCGTCGACGTGAACGCGGCTATAAACGGTGACGACGCAGAAATAGACGATCGCCAGGATCAGCTCGTCGGGAAAGATTTGCTGCGGAACCGTAATCGTTTGGAAGAGCGTGTCGAGCGGACGGACCAAGAAGCGATCGAAGCGCCCCTCGCGCACGAATTCCGGCACGTTGCGCACGCTTGCGAAGAGCGTGTTGTTGAGGCTGTGTCCGAGCATCCAGAGCCCGTACATGAACGCCGACTCTTTGAAGTCCCAGCCGTTGAGCGAGGGAAATTGGTGCAGCGTCACCCATAGCGCGAGTACGGCCGTCGCATGATAGATGATCGAGAAGCCGAACCACATGATAAAGTTGGCCCGGTATTCGAGCATCGTCAGGAGGTTGATACGCCAGTATTGGATGTACGCAGCGAGGCTCACGCGTGATGAGTTCGACGACGCTTGCGGTGCGACCGCCGTACCGGCTCGATCTCACGGCGACCGCGCTGCGCCGCCTCTCAACGAACGTCGTGGACGTCTTCGGCGAAGACGGCCGGTATCGGCGCGCGTTCGCCGATGCCCACGGTCGCTCGCTCATCGCCGTCCATCAGACGAGTCCGACCGAACTCGTCGTCGAATGTGAAGGCGACGCTCGGATCGATGGGTTGGTGATCGCGCGCCGCATGCTCGGCGTCGACGTCGATCTCGCACCGTTCTACGCCGCGAGCGCAGCGATTCCGTGGCTGCACGCGCTCGTGTTGAAGATGCGCGGCGTAAAGTCGCCGCGCTACCCGACACTCTGGGAGGCGATCGTCAATGCAGTCGTGTTCCAGCAAGTCTCGATTCACGCCGCGGGCGCGATTCTGCGCCGCGTGATCGAACGGTACGAGACGCCGACGATCGTCGGCGAGGCGAGACTGCACCCGTTCCCGGAACCGCATATCATCGCCGATGCAGATGCCGAAGAATTGCGCGCGCTCGGACTCTCGATCAACAAAGTCGTGGCGCTGCGCGGGCTCGCTCGCGCGCTCATTGACGGCGAGCTTGACGAAACCGACCTTACGCCGCTGAGTACTCCCGAGGTGATCGAGCGGCTCGTCACTCATCGCGGGATCGGTCCCTGGACGGCGGCAGTCATTTCGCTGCGCGGCCTGGGCCGACTCGACATCTTCCCCGAGAAAGACTCCGGTGTTGCGGTCAGTTTGCGCACGCTCTCGGGCGAGGCGGAGATTGAGGGTGCCGCGATCCTTGCGACCCTCGGCGCCCAGCGCGGGATGCTCTACTACCATCTGCTCTTGGGCCGCCTCGCCGCCCGCGGGGAGATCGTCCCCTAAAACCTCTGCAACTCTGACCGGGTTATGAAAAGCATGGGCACGACATCTTTCATCGTCCAGCGGAGCGCCGAGCGCTATCACGGTGACCACGGCTGGCTGAACACCTACCATTCGTTCAGCTTCGCCGACTACTTCGACCCGAACAATGTGAATTGGGGCGCGCTGCGCGTTTTTAACGACGACCGTGTGCTTGCCGGAAATGGCTTCGGCACCCATCCGCATCGCGACATGGAAATCATCACCTACGTGATCGATGGCGAACTCGAGCACAAAGATTCAATGGGCAATCACGGCGTGGTAAAGCCGGGCGGCATCCAGTATTTGAGTGCGGGCACGGGCATCACGCACAGCGAGTTCAATCATTCAAAAGCGCACGACGTGCACTTCGTCCAAATGTGGGTGCTGCCGCGCTCGCCCGGGCTCAAACCCAACTACGGTCAGCAACAGTTCGAGCGCGCCGATCGACTCAACAAGTGGCTGAGCGTCGCAAGCGGGCAGACCGATGTTCTCGCGCCGGTCGCGCTGCTTGCGGACGCCTCGATGTACGTCTCGCGTTTGGAGAACGGAGATGTCACCTATCGGTATGGTGCGGATCGTTTCGGATTCGTCTTTCTCGCTACGGGCGAGGTGGAAATCAACGGCGAGAAGCTCGCGGCCGGCGATAGCGTGCGCGTACACGGCGTCGAGACGCTGACGGCGCGCGGGAACGGTGAACTCGTGCTCTGGGATGTGCCCGGCGGCGCAGCATGAACGCAGGCAATGCATCGAGCACTGCGGTCAGTGGGTGCATCTGCGGATGTGCCTGGAATGCGGCAGCGTTGCGGTGAGTAAGAACAAGCACGCGGCCAAACACTGAGACCTGGACGTGGTGGTACATCGACGAGATCGGCTGGGAGTAGCACCCTTCTTCGATTAGCGCAAGGGAGAAGACGCTCCAAGCGAGCAACTCGTCGCATGTTTTTGACAGTGTCGCGCTCTATGGCGCTCGGTCTCCTCGCCTCACTGGCCGCGTGCAGTGCAGTGTCGACCACCTCGACGAGCGCGAGCGGCCGTCACTCCTGGACGCTGCCCGATACGCTGCGGATCGGCACGGGGGTCGTGCCGCGTACGCTCAACCCGATTCTCGGCACGCAAACCATCGAAGGTTCGCTCTCGCGCCTGACGACCGACATCCTCGTCTCGGTCGATGACAAAGGCAACTTCGTGCCGATGCTCGCGCGTGAGGTACCCACACAGCAGAACGGCGGCATCAGTGCCGACGGTCGGACGATCAGCTATCACTTGCGAAGCGGCGTGAAGTGGCACGACGGCGCCCCGTTCTCGAGTAAGGATGTCAAGTTCACCTACGACGCGATCATGAATCCGAAGAATGACGTCATCTCCCGACACGGCTACGACCTCATCGACCGCGTGCTGACGCCCGATGCGAATACGATCGTATTCCACCTCAAGGTGCCATTCTCGCCCGCGATCGGAACGATCTTCGGCGAGAGTGATTCCCCGTACGGCATTCTCCCCGAGCATCTTTTGGCGAAATACAAGAACATCAACGACGTGCCGTATAATTCGGCTCCGATCGGTACGGGGCCGTTTAAATTCGTGTCGTGGCAGCGCGGCGACCGCATCACCTATACACGCAATGACGATTACTATCTGGGCAAACCGAAACTCAAGTCGGTCATCGTGCGTTTGGTCCCCGATGAGAACACGCTCGTCACGCAACTGCGCACGCACGAGATCGACTGGTTTTACGAGCCGTCCGTCAACGCGTACCGCTCGATCAAAACGCTGCAAGATACGAAGGTCGTGCTCACACCTTTTAATGGTTATCAGTCGGTGATGTTCAATAACGGCAAAGGGCCGACGGCCGATCCGCGCGTGCGTCGCGCGATCACGATGTCGATCGACAAAAAGCGCCTGGTGGATACGATCACCTTCGGCACGTCCGTGCAGGCGACGGAAGATTTGCCGTCATTCATGTGGGCGTCTGACCCGAGCGTGCCGGAAATCAAGTACGACCTCGCGGGGGCGAAGGCACTGCTCGCTCAGACGGGCTACGGGCCGGGACTCAAGCCGCTCGACCTCAGCCTCGTTTTCGAACAGAGTTCCGCCGCGAATAAAACCCTTGCCGTGCAGTTGCAGTCCGCGCTGCGTTCGCTCAACATCAACCTGAATCTCCGCTCGGAACTCAGCTCGGTCATTTACGGCGGCTATGGCGCAGGTGGGACGCTCGCGCGCGGCAAGTACGACCTCGCGATCTACCTCTGGATCGCCGGCATCGATCCCGATAACTCCGCGCAGTTCACGTGCGCGAACCGGCCGCCCGCGGGATTCAACCACAGCTACTTCTGTTCCAAAGCGATGGACGACGCGCAAGCGATCGCGCTCGGTTCGTTCGATCGGGCCAAACGCAAAGCGGCGTATCGCACCATCGAATCGACGCTTGCGACCGATGCCGGCCAAGACTTTCTGTGGTGGCCGCGCTGGCCCCAGGCGATCAATCCGGACCTCAAACATTTCGATCCCAACCCCGTCGTCGAGACGTGGGATATCCGGCAGTGGGAGATCTAGCCGCCCTGGACCACGACGCGTCGCGATGCCGCCCGCCAGACGACGAATGCGAGCGCGCTGAAGACGGCCAGCCACACGCACTGCACGAGCAACGTGCGGGCGTAGTCGGCCGGGTGGATGACCCCGACGTAGATGAGCAGCGGCGCCGAGTAAATCGCGGCAAACGGCAAATCGAGCACGATGCGCTGGAGGATCCCGGGGAAGAAGATGAGCGGGATGATCTGACCGCTCAAGAGATCGGAGACCCAGCGCACCATGAGCTGGATCGCAAACGTTTCGAGCGTCCAGAACGCGATCGAGTTCATAAGGAAATTCAGTAAGAAATTGACGAGATACCCGATAGCGAAACTCACGACGAACACGCAAAACGCGAGCGGTGATGGGATATCCACGTGAACGATAAAAAGCGCGAAGAGCAGGGTTGGAAAAATCATGAGCGCGTGGAACGCGGTGCTGCCGAAGCCGTCGCTGAAAAAGTAGAACGGGAGGCTGATCGGTTTCATCAAGTCCGTCGCGATCGTTCCTTCGCGGACTTTTTCGCGAATCGCCCGCGTCCCATCGATCTCGAGAACAAGCGACATCAAAAGTGCGACGGTCGCATAGGTGATCATCGCGTGGAGCGGGACACCGACCGGCGCGGCGTTTTGCGCGTAGAGCGCGACCCAGAGCATGCGCAGCAAATAGACGCGCACCAGCACCGAGGCGATGTTCGTGAACACGTCCATGCGGTACGTGGCCTCGCGCGCGAACGCTTTTTTCGCAAACTCGAGGTAGGGCTCGAGCCGCAATGCACGTGAGCGCCGACGGAACGGTCCGGGTCGCTCGCGCGTCTCGATGGTAGGCATGAAGAAAAGCAGTTCGGCAGCACCCGGCGATTCGCTTCGTACGACTGTCTGGATTACGGGCGATCAGTGCTCGCCGTACAACTCAGCGCTTGCGGGCTGCGAGCCTGCCTTCACGCGCGTTCTCATGATCGAATCGACGACGGGCGCGCGGACTCGACCGTATCACAAACGCAAACTCGTGCTGATCTACGCCGTCATGCGGCATTTCGCGCGCGACTTGCGCGCGGCCGGCTGGACGGTGGATTATCACGCGGAGTGCGCCGACGATCTCGGCGCACTCGAGCTGCATCTTGCCGATTGGCAGCCCGAGCGGTTACGCCTCATGGCACAGTCCGAATTCGGGGTCACGGACGGTCTGCTCGCGCTCGTCGCCGGGCGCGAACTTCCGTGCGAGGTACTGCCGCAATGCAACTTCATCTCGGAGCCGGGCGATTTCGATCGTCTGGCCAAGAGCGATTCGGCGCGGGTGACGATGGAAAACTTCTATCGCGGGATGCGCAAGAAAACGGGCCTGCTCATGGACGGCAGCGAGCCCGTTGGCGGCGCCTGGAATTACGATGCCGAGAATCGCGAGCCGCCCAAAGCCGGGATGCGATTCCCCGCGGCGCGAGCCTTTGAGCCCGATTCGATTACGCGCGACGTCATCGCGATGGTGGAGCGGCAGTTCGCCGACCATCCCGGAACGATCGGCACTTGGAGCCTCCCGGTCGACCGTCGCGATGCGCTCGCGCTGCTCGATGATTTCATCCTGAATCGGCTCGATGGATTCGGTCCCCACCAAGACGCGATGATTCTTGGCGAACGAACGATGAACCATTCGCTGCTCTCCGCCGCGATCAACGTCGGTCTGCTGCATCCGCTGGAATGTTGCGAGCGCGCGGAACTTGCGTACCGGAGCGGCGAGGCACGTCTGCAATCCGTCGAAGGTTTCATCCGACAAGTCATCGGTTGGCGCGAATATATTTGGCGCATTTATTGGAAGACGATGCCGAGCTATCGCACGCGCAACACGCTCGCTGCGACCCTTCCGCTACCGCGTTTCTTTTGGACCGGCGAGACCGATATGAATTGCCTACGCGAAGCACTCGCTCACGTGCGCGAAACGGCCTACGCGCACCACATTTTGCGCCTTATGATTCTGGGCAACTTTGCCCTCATCGCGGGCTTCGAACCACAAGAAACAAACGATTGGTTTTGGGCAATGTTCATCGACGGCTACGACTGGGTGATGGTGCCCAACGTCATCGGCATGACCTTGCACGCCGACGGCGGCTATGTCGGTACGAAGCCGTACGCCGCTTCGGCGAACTACATCAACAAGATGTCGAACTATTGCCGCCCCTGCCGTTACGACCCGAAGCAGACTGAGGGCGAGGAGGCATGCCCGTTCAACAGCCTCTACTGGGATTTTCTCGCCCGCAACGAGACCCGCTTCGTCAAAAACGTGCGAATGACGATGGTCGTGAAGAACTGGCAGCGCCGCCCAGATGCAACGAAGGTCGCCATACGAGCCCGAGCGGCTCGCGTTCTCGAATGCCTCCGCACGAACGCCCGCATTTAGTCCGCACCGAAGCTTTACCGAGCGGTTAGGGGCTAGACGGCCATTGCCGGCGCCGGGATATCCGGCGAGCGGACGTAGTCGGCGCCGAGTTGCGTGAAAAGCTCGCGTTCGGGGATTGGGGTTGGGATGACCAGCGGCACGCCGTCGAGCATGCGCTGCGCGAGGTCCATCCACGGCGCGCCGATGAAGCCGGTCGGATCCTGCTCGAAGACGGTTTGGGCGGTAAGGCGCGATTTGCGCACGCCGTCGTTTTCCGGGATGCAGAGTAAGCACGTCGAGCCGATTCGCTCGGCGAACGGTCCGACGAGTTCGGCATTCGATGCTCGGTTGGCGACGATACCCGCGAGCGTTCCGCCGCCGGTCTTTTGTTTGATGGTGATCGCCGTTGCGATGCGGTTCGCCGCGAAGATAGAATCGAAATCATTGGTCGCAACGATGATGACTTGCTCTGAGTGCTGGAGCGGGGCGGAGAAACCGCCGCACACGACGTCGCCGAGGACGTCGAAGATCATTACTTCGTAGTCTTTGTAGACGCCAAATTTTTCGAGCAGCTTCACGGTCTCGCCAACGACGTAGCCGCCGCAACCGGCGCCTGCCGGCGGCCCGCCCGCCTCGACGCAGTCGACGCCGTATTTGCCTTTGAAGATGATCTCGTCTTTTTCGATCTCTTCACTTTTGAACTTATACGAGCTCAGGACTTCGACGACGGTCGGGATAAGGTTTCCGGTGAGCGTGAACGTCGAGTCGTGCTTGGGATCGCAGCCGACTTGGATCGTCCTTTTGCCTAAAATTCCAAACGCGGCCGAGAGGTTCGATGAGAACGTGCTCTTGCCGATCCCACCTTTTCCATAGACCGCAATTTTCAGCATACGGGACTCCCAATCGTCGACGGACCCGGCAACGCCGCGCCTTCTCTTGGACCGTACACCCGCAGGGTCCGAGGGACGGTGATAACCGTCACCCAAGCATCCTCCAAGCATCAAGCCCCCCACCCCCCTACGAATGGAGCACCCTCTGTGAGCAACGTCCCGGTCGTTTTTTGGATCCTCGGAGTTTTTCTCGTCGGCGCCCTCGGCGGTTTTTTCGTGATGCCGCCGCTGCTCGATCGGATCGATCGCGTCGGCAAAGTCGGGATCATGGGCTGGTAGTCGCGAAGCCCGCGAGGTGATCGTCACCATCTCGCGGGCCTACGGTGCGGCAGCGAACGCCGTTGCCGCGGAACTTGCCGCCCGCCTCGACTACCGGGTCGTCGCCGACCAACTCCCGCGCGAGATTGCGGAGCGGCTGGGAAGCTCGACCGGCATGGTCGAGGGGATCGAGGCGACCACTCCGCCACTTGGCGAGCGTCTTCTGCGAGGGCTCGTAGCGGTGCCCGAGATGGGGATTGCGCTCGCGGCCCCGACTGATGCGTATACGACCGCATACCGGCGTGAAATCGAGCAGCTCGTCCGCGAACAGGCGGAGCGCGGCGATGCGATCATCATCGGTCGCGCCGCAAATGTGATCCTTGGCCGCCGACCGGACATGCTCAGCGTCTTTCTAAGCGCGCCGCTCGAGTGGCGCACGCAGCACGTTGCCGAATCGCTCGGCATTTCGGCCGCGAAAGCGTCCGCCGAGATCGCGCGCATCGACAAGGCGCGTCGCGCGTACACGCGCGATCAATACAAACTGACCTGGGGAGACCGCCGCAATTACGATCTCGTGCTCGATACGGCGCGCTTTGGGATCAACGGCGCGGCAGAGATCATCGTCGCCGCCGTGCGCCTAGTGCAGGGCGCACCGTGAAGAGTCTTCCATCGCCGCGCACCTCCGAACCGCGCGTTTCCGCCGAGCGGCCGGCCCTGCTCGGCGCATTTCAATTTCGCGATTTTCGGCTCTTGTGGTTCGGGCTGCTCGTGAGCAATCTCGGCACGTGGATGCAGTTTACCGCGCTCGGCTTTTATGTCGTCAAGATCGCGCCGACGCCGTCGCTTGCACCGCTGTACGTTGGACTCATCGGTGCCTCGCGCGCGATCCCCGTGTTGCTGCTCTCGCCGATCGCCGGCGTCATCGCCGATCGCTATCCGCGTCGGCGCGTGTTGCTCATCACCAACGTCATCATCGCGCTGCTCGCGCTCGCGCTCGCCCTGGTGATGGCGCGAAACGATGCGTCGCTCGGTGTCCTAATGGCGATCTCAACGTTGCAGGCGGGGACGCAGGCGTTCGACTCACCCGCGCGCCAGAGTTGGATTCCGCTTATGGTCGGGCGCGAATATGTCGGTAACGCAATCGGTCTGAACTCGTTTGCATTCAATTCACCGAGCATCGTTGGGCCGCCGATTGCGGGTATTCTCATCGCATCGGCGGGCGTTGCAACGTGCGCGTTCATCAACGCCGCCGCCACGCTTGCTGTGGTCGCGGCGCTGCTGTTGATGAAACCGGTCGGCGTGATCGAAGGACGGCGCGAACCGTTCGTGCAGCAAATTCTCGACGGCGTACGGTTTCTCGCGGGCGATCCGGTGTTGCGTTGGGTCGTGCTCTCGCTCGTCGTTACCTCGCTCTTCGTGCGGCCGTATACGTTCTTGATGCCGGCGTACGCGGCGCACATCGTGCACACCGACGCGCGCGGCCTTGGGATATTGCTTGCAGCCAGCGGCCTCGGCGCGATCGGCGGCGCATTCGTCACGGCGATGATTCGCGGCGACCGGCGCTCGGCGCTTTGGTTCTGGTCGTGCGCGACGATGTCAGTGCTCTTCGCGGTGCTCGGAACGATCGACAACGTCCCCTTCGCCTTGCCGGTGCTCGTCGTGCTGGGCAGCGCTTCCCTCACGTATATCGGAACAGCGAACTTTCTCTTGCAGACGCTCGCGCCCGATGACATGCGCGGGCGAGCGATTTCCGTTTACTCGATGATTCTCTTGGGGCTCGTCCCGGCGGGTTCGCTCCTCCTCGGTTCGATTGCCTCGATCTTCGATTTGCACGTCTCGATGATCGGTGGTGGCGCGATTTCACTCGTCTGCGCACTCTGGTTCTATCTTGCGAACCCGCGACTGCGCGAGGCCTAATCAATGTCCGCGCACCTGTGGTTCTGCACGATCTTTGGGACACTCATCGTCCAAGGTCGCACGTATTCTGGATGCGTGCGCCACGCGTGCCGGAAATTTTTGTTGGTTAGAGTTTGAGCGTGTAGACGTCGTCGATGTGCTCGACCATATCCATCGGAAGCCAAGCGTAGCCAGCGTCTCCCCAGTCCGTCCCCCAGCTATTCCGAAGGCGGAATGCGTCTTTCGTCTTGCTATAGCCCACGATGGCGATACAATGCCCGCCGTCGACGCCCTCGGTGAGATCGTCGGGCATGAAGCCGTCGTCGCCGACGCGATCTTCCCAGTCTTTGTACCACTTCATCCCGACGACGAGCGGTCCGTGTTCGTGCAGCGCGGCCATCATATGCTCTGCGTCGTTCTCGACTTGCATGAAGCCCGAGAGATCGTGCGTGCGACGGATGATCGTGTCGGGGACCTCGGCGATGAGGTCTTTCATCGACGGCGTTCCAAACGGCAGGTCGTTTTCAAGGACATGCCCGATGTCGCGCAGCACGCTGAGCGCGCTGTCGTCGGCAAGCCCGTCTTCATTGAGTTGGTCGGGTTCGTACTTGTGTTTGGCGAGCGAGTATAGCCCGCGCTTGCTGATCGCGAAGTGTTCGCCGGTGTGCTTATGGATGAGCGCTTCGACGATGGATGTGACCGCGAACGTCACGCAGCACGGCGTTTGTCCCTGATTTTGAATCGGAAAAAACAGGTACTCATAAGAGACGTTGTCGGGTAAGTCGTCTGCGTCGCCGCTGGGCTCGAATTTCGAAAACTGGTCTTTGTTGCGGCTGGGGCCGGAACGACCGTAAGCTTTCGCCCCGGTCGCGCCCGCAACAGCCGGTCCGGTCGCCGCGCCGACACTATCGCCAGCGTCGTCTTTGTCGTCGTCGTCGTCGTCGTCTTTGTCGTCGTCGTCGTCGTCGTCGTCTTTGTCGTCGTCGTCGTTGTCGTCGTCGTCGTCGTCATCGTCGCTCTCGGCGAGTTTGTAGGTCAGTAAGAAATCGTATTCCGACATGAAGCCTCCAGTTGATGACGGTCCGCCAAGGTGACGGGCTCTAGTCGTCCGGCAATAGGCGATTGTACGACGAAATTCCCGCCGGAGATGAAGAAAGACCGGCCACCGTTAGTCCCCGGCCGTGCCGGAGAGTTGTCGGCGGTAAGTGGTGAGTTCGACGTCGGCGTCGAGTTCGTTGAGTTTGTCTTTGAGGGCTTGCTCGAGGGCGGCGTCCGCCCACATCCCTCGCCGCTGCGTATCGAGCAGAATGTTCCCGAGGTCGCGCGTCTTGTGCACGTTGGCATCGGAGATGCGGTCCCACTCGGAGAGCGTTACTTCGACGGTGCGTTTCCAGAGTTCGGGCGAGATCGTGTTGCCGAGCGCTGCTTCGGTGGAACGCATCGCCTTGAAGATGTCGCCGAATTCCATGACGCCGGAATAGCCGTGTTCCATCATCTTGTCGCGCCACGCTTGCGAGTGGAAGCGCGTCAGGACGCCGTTGACGACGATGTTGCGGAAGTTCTTGACCTTCGGATCGCGGCGCGTGAGGTCGCTCACGACGATCATCGTGTCTTCGTGACCCATGGTGCGCTTTGCCGCACCGAAGGCCGAGGTGAACGAAGCGAACATGTCTTCTTTGACCGGACCACCGGCCGCCATCTGCACGAGCGGCTGCTGGATGACTTCCACCGTGTGCACGAGATAGCGCTGGACGTCCGAGGCCGGTTTGATGAGGATGCTTGCGAACTCGGGGATGTACGCGTTGCAGTTGTCGCTCATCCAGGCCGCGCCGATGTCGTTGAAATCGGTAAAGTTACCGGTATCGAGCATCGCGCCGACCTGACCCATGAACGCATCCTCACCCATGCCGAAGCAGCGAGCTTTGGCTAGTTCGGGATCCATGCCGTTCGCGATCATGTAGTCGCTGTGTTTTTTGACGAAGTTCCACTCGTGCGGCTCGTCCGCGTTCGCCGCAAGGACCGCGGCATCGTGGATCAAGCGAATCGCTCCGGGGAATGTATTCTTAAACACCGTCGAGGTGTTGGCCAGAATGTCGATGCGCGGGCGGCCGAGTTCGTCGAGCGAGATCAGCTCGACGCGTTCGGCACGGTTGAAACGATCTTTCTGGACGCGCACGCCCATGAGATCGAGCGCCTGCGCGATTCCGACGCCGTCGCTCTCGAGGACTTCCGAGCCCCAGAGAACGACGCCGACGGTTGCGGGATAGTGACCGCGTTCGGCCACGGCAGCTTCAAGGATCTGTTCGACGGTGCGGCGCGCTTTGCGGCACGCAGCTTCTCGCGGAAGCATGCGCACGTCGGTCGAGGCCATGTTGCGGCCGGTCGGCAGCACGTTCCAGTTACCGACGGGTTCGCCACCGGGTGATGGTTCGAGATACTTGCCGTCGAGCGCCGTGAGCAGGCCTTTGCGTTCGCCGTCGCCGACGCGCCCGAGCTCCGCATACAGCGTGCGCGCTCGTTCGATGAACGTGGTGAGTTCGCCGAGCTCGTACGGGTTTTTCGCAAGCGTGTGTCCGGCGATCGGACGCGTGCTCAAGATCCCGACGATCGCCGCTTGACCGACTTTGCCGCTGGGACGAAGCACTTCGGCCGAGACGATTTCCTTCCCGGCTTCTTTGATTTCATCGAGGATCTCGTGGTTGTAGAGACCGTCCGCCGTGCGGCCGTGTTGATCGGCCATCAGTTTATCGTACGGGATGCCGTAGCAGCCCGCGATCAAGCGATAGAAGTCCACATCCGAGAATTCGAGGCAGGCGTAGAAGGTCGAGAGCTGATCTTCGGGCGTGAGGTTGCGGCCGAAGACGTGCTGACCCGCGGGCGCGAATTCGCCTTCGAGCGAGACGAGTTCGTCGTGAACGCGTGCGACGTATTTACGCTGCTCGTCTTCGTTTGCCCAGCGCACATCGATGCCGCCGCGCTCGTCAGGAACACGAGCCGGCGGAAGAAGCGGTTGTTGTCCGGCAGCTTCGGTGCGGATGCCGCTGCGCTCGACGACTTCGACGACTTCCGAGGCGATGTCCGAGCGCTTTTCGACGTCGCTCGAATTCGTGTTGTAGTAGTCGTGGACCAGACGATGCAGGTTGCGCAAATCTTCGCTGCCGTCGACGGAGACGAGCGGCGGACAGAGATGCGAGAGAATGGTGGCATACGAACGACGCCGCGCGATCGAGGCCTCGACCGGATCGACGACATTAAAGATATACGCATGCGGCGTGGAGTCGACTAAAAATTCCGGATAGTCGCCCGCAGCCGGGCACCATTCTTTGCCTTTGGCCCACTCGACGAGCCCGTGCGTGCCGACGTGCACGATCGCATCGGCGTTGAAGCGGCGCGTCGCATAGCGATACGATGCGAGCAGCCATGGCGAGGGCGGCGCACCTTTGTCGTGGATGGCGCTGAGGTCTTCCATGCCTTGCATGTCTTGAAGCAGTACGAGCACGTTCCCGAAGCGCAGACCCTTGATCGGGATCGTCGCCGGCGGCTGGCCCCACACGTCGTAAAAATACGATTCGAACTTGGTCGGAAGATCGTGCACCCAGTCGCGAATTTCCGCGCTCGAGACGGCACCGACGGTGTGATACCCGGCGTACATGTCTTGCAGCTTCTTGGAGATTTCGAGATCCGTCGCATCGATGTCGCCGGTGCGGTACCCGTTTTCTTGCAGCGTCTCGAGCATCGTGCGAATGGAGCCTGCGATATCGAGGAACAGCGCGACCCCGATGTTGCCGGGACCCGGCGGGAAGTTGTAGATGAACGCCGCGATTTTCTTTTCGTCGTTCTTGAGGTGGCGCAGCTTGAGCCAGCGCGTCGAAATCTCGGCCAGGTTCTCGACGCGGTCGGGGATCGGTTCAAGTGCGCTGATATCGGCGTTCGTCTCTTCGCGCGAACAGATCGGTGGCATCGGCTGGATGCCTTCGGTTTCGGGCGTGACGATATTGCCGATGTATTCGAGCGAAGCAACGCCGAATTTCGAGGCGGCAAGATCGGCGCGCGACATCGCCGCGTTCACGGGTGAAGTGTAGACGCGCGGATCGCCCAGATCGTGGATGAGATCGATCGAGGGTTCCGGTGCGCCCGCGAACATCGAACCCGCAAGATAGAGCGGGACGTTATGGTAAACGGCGTTCACGAGCGGCTGCTGCGTTTTCGTCGCGAGCAGATGCTTACGCGAAACGATGTGCGCGTTGAACACCGCGGTCATCGAGGTGATGACGCCGAGACCCCGCCGCTCCCAGGCTTCGATCGCGGCGTTGAGGACCGGGTGGTTCCATTCGACGAGGAAGAGATCGTGGGTGATGAAGCCGATGCGGTCCCACGGTTTCTTCTCGTAAGTCTTTTCAAACCACGGTTCGTACCACGCGAGATACTCTTCGGGCGTTTGGAAAAGCCCCTTGTGCGCGGGGTGGTAGATGCCTTCGTTCTCGACCTTGGCCGGGAGCGGAACGACGCCTTTATAGGCATTGTCCATGAAGTTTTGCATCAGGTACAAGAACATGTTTTCCACGTTCTCGACGCTGCGGTTATTCCAATAACCGATCATGACGAGATTCTTGAAGACCGGCTTCTTGAGCAACTTTGCCATCAGCGGCGCCGCACCGACCATCTTCTGCATGCCGAGGAAGCCTTGGCGCGCTTCCCACAGCTCGTCGATCACTTCGTGCTTGGCTTTTGCCTGATAGCGTTTGATCGCCATCGACATCTCGCGCATCGGGTTCGACTTGTTCATATCGAACTCGAAGCCCAGCGACTTGAACATCATGTTCTGCAGCCGCGGATCGGGGATGTCGTACCAGAGGAATTTGACCTTGGTCAGCTCCCCGGCGCGATCCATCTCGACCACAAGCTGGGCTAAGCGCTCGACGGTGTCATGCGTCATCGCCTGCCAGCCGACGAAGATATCGGCGTTCTTGATCGACTCCCGTAGGCGCCCGAGGGCCGCTGGGTCGTTGAAGGCGGCCGCACCGTAGTGCTCCAGCTCCCACGGCTGACCCGTCTTCTCGCGCAGATTGTGAAAGGCAAGACGCATAGCATTCGCGCGCTCGTCCGGGGCCCATGAGGAATAGCCGACAACCTTCATATAAGGAGGCTACGCCGACGGTGGGCCGGGGACGGTGATAGCTATCACCCAGGCCCAAGGGGCGATCAGCTCTTGGCAACTATTGCCAACTTTGGTAGAATGAAAGCATGCCGACAATGAACGTCAGCCTCACGGACGACCTCAGCGCGTTTGTCGCCGAGCAGTTGACCGAGGGTTACAATAACCAGAGCGAGGTCATCCGCGATGGTCTGCGGCTGCTACGAGCTCGAAATCAGAAGTTGCGCGATCTCCGAGCGGCGATTGCCGAGGGCGACGCTGACTTTGCGGCCGGTCGCTACAAGGAACTGACGCCGGACCTTCTGCGGAGCATCGCCGAGCGTGGGCGCGCTGTTGCCGACGCGAGGAAAGCGGCGAAGAACTGACCTCGCGATCGTATGCGTTTGAACTAAGCGATCGTGCCGAAGAAGACCTCATTGAGGTGGCGGCGTGGTATGAAATGCGGCACCCCTCGGGAGTCGATAGGTTCTTGCTCGACTTTCAAAAGACTCAATCGGTCCTCGAGCTATTTCCATACGCCGGTTCAGATAGGCCTGATCTCGGATTGAACGTCCGGATGTACACGATGCGCCCGCATCTGATTTTTTATCGTGTCGAAGAGTCGAATCGCATCGTTCGCGTGACTCGTGTTGTTCATGGAAGCCGTGACCTGAACGTCGATGAATTCGACGACGGTTAGACTCGACAAGAAGGAGCTCGTTGTGCCGTTTGTTCGTATCGATGTTGCTGAGGGAAAATCTCCTGAGGAGTTGACCGCGATTGGCGACGGCGTTCATGCTGCGCTGATCGACGCGATCGGCATTCCCAAAGACGATCGTTTCCAAGTAATCAACGTGGTGCCGTCCGCGCGGCTGATTTACGATCGCGCGTTCTTCGATATCAATCGCAGCGATGCGACCGTGTTCGTTCAGATCACGCTACGGCCCGGACGCACCGAAGATCAGAAACGAAAGCTCTACCATCTGATCGCAACGCAGCTCTGGCGTAAAGCCAAAGTGCGGGCGGAAGATGTGTTTATTACGCTCGTTGAAATTCCGGGCGAGAATTGGTCCTTTGGCGGCGGCATCGCGCAGTACGCTCCGTCGGTCAAGCCCGAGTCGTAGGCCCGCTTTCGCGCGAACTGCGCTTCGCTTGAAAGTAATAATCCACTAATCGAAATCCCGCGCGCTCGAGGGCGCTGCGATCGCGACCTTCGGGTGTCTCCGTCGCGGCGCACACGAGCCGTCCGCCTGCTTCGAGTTGATCGGCGCGTTTCGCGAGGATCGCCGCGCCGTGCCCGCGGCCGCGCTGCGCGGGATAGACGAAAGCGCGTACTTCGGTCCAGTGACCGTCCAGCGGCTCGCTCATTACCACGCCGACGACCTCATCGCCCCGCTGTGCGAGCAAGACTTCGGGTGAGGCGAATCCGCGACCGTACTCTTTTGCGATCTCGCTGATCGAGATGCGGTCGAGTGCCGAGGGCGGCCGGAGTACGACATCGCGACGGTCGATCGTTGACTCGGCATTGTGGATGAACGCTGCGCCCGTCGGAGCGAAAGCGAGGTTGAGAGCGCTTGCGGCTCGCCGTGCGGCATGGTCGCCGCCGTAAAACCAAATACTCCGGGCGCCGAGCGCCGCGAACGCGTCGGCGAGGCGCCGCGCGGGATCTTCGGAGTCGGCGATGTCGAACCGGACGATGCAATCTAGTGCGAAGATACTGCCGTCGCTCTTGAAGGCGACACCGACGGCGCGGCCGTCGTCTCGCAGCGCGATCCCGCGGGCGCTTTCGCGAACCATCCGGGCAAGCGAGAGAATCGGGAAATCATCCATTGCTGCGATCTCTATCCGGGCAAAAAAAAGCGAGTCGATATCTCACGACTCGCAGTTCGAAGATGTGTTATCCCGGCCTGCGCCGGGCTAACACGTTATCCGGCCTGCGCCGGGCGAACACGACCGACCTTACGCCGAGGCTTTCGCCTTGCGGACGGTCTTCTTGGCCGAAACCTTGCGACGGGGAGCCGCTTTACGCGCGGCCTTCTTCACGCCTTTTTTGCGACCGGCGGTCTTTTTACGACCGGCCGTTTTCTTGCGTGCCGTTACTTTACGGGTGGTTTTCTTGCGACCAGCGGTTTTCTTTTTCGCAGTTTTCTTGCGGGTCGTCTTCTTGGCGCTCGTCGATTTGCGGGTCGAGGTCTTCTTACGAGCGGTCTTTTTGGCTGCCGTCTTCTTGCGCGGAGCCGCTTTGCGGGCCGTGCTCTTCTTACGGCTGGTGGACTTGCGCGTTGAGGTTTTCTTCGCCGCGCTCTTCTTGGCGGTACGTTTCACTGCCATTGTTTTGGTAGCTCAACTTTCTATCCGCATCGCTATGGAGGCGGATGGAAACCGGCATGTGCCGGGGATGTTACCAATGTTATATCACTCGGAGGAAATTTTCGCAACAACGTCGGTTATTGCGTAGTACCGGCCGCGCGAATTTTCGGCCAATTCGCGCATCAGCGGATAGGCTTCGAACTCGTCCAAATTCACAAATGTCATCGCCGCGCGGCCCGCGATCGCGCCCGCAATCGCCCGGCATTGTTCGCCCGCGACGGCGACAAGTTGGCGTGGATCGCCGTTTTTGAGCGCCGCTGCAATCTCGTTTTCGGCACCGAGTGGAACGTTCGCGCGGCCGTCGGAGAAGATCGCGACGTCGACTTGCGCGCCGGAATTCGCTCGTAAAAAGCGCTCTGTGATGCGGCGCACGTGTTCGAGCGCACCCGCAAGCGGGGTCAACGCTTTGCCTTCGCCGGCTTCTAAATCGAGCAGACGCGAGGCGACAAGATCGATGTTGCGCCCGGTATTCTCATCGACGACGACCTCGGCGCTGGGGCCCCAACACGAGACCAGCGCCGCGCGTTCGCGTTCCGTGTAGATCGGGCGCAGCAGCTCGCGGCACGCCGCGCGGACGAGCTCGGCAGATTTTTTGGTCGAGAGCGATGCGTCCACGACGAGCACCGTGAGTCGCGGCGGGACGGCTGCATCGACTTGCTCGCGCGGCTCGGCGGGCATCGCCGCCGCGCGAGCGAAGCTGCGATCGACGAGCGTTGCGGCGATGTCGAGCCGGCCGTTCGCGAGCGGCTGCGTTGCGATCGTTTGTCCCTCGACTGCGGACTGCGGCCGTTTTTTCAAGGTTGCGCGCTGCGTTAACTCGGGCGAAACAATCGTCGTCGGACCGTGCGGCGGCGGCTCGTTCTGCGCGTCGTTCTCGCCCTCGCCCATCGTTTGATCGAGCGCCGCTTCGATCGCTGCATCTTCGGCCATGTGCTCGGAGAGCGCCTCGACTTTGAGTCGCGAGCGGCGCAGACGCGCGGCGAGCGGCAGCACGCGGGCGACGTCCTCGCGCGTGACTTCTTTGCGATTTTCCCAGGCCGCGTACGCGGCTGCCGCTTCGAGCGTCACGATCTCCGTGCGATGCGAATCGATGCCCAGGCGCGCGATCGTCTCGATTGCGGTGCGCTCGGCGTCTTCGCCGATCCGCACGTCCGGCAGCAGTTTGATGGCCCGCGCGAGTCGCGCGCGCAGCGCCTTCGTCTTACTTTCATACAGCGCGGCAAAGCCGCGCGGGTCGCGAGCGAACGCCGCATTTCGGCGATAAATCTCCACCCGTTCGTCGTACGCGCCGGCCGCTCGGATAAAGACGCGCAGGCCGATGCGGTCGGTGATCTGCGGACGCAGTTCGCCTTCTTCGGGATTCATCGTACCGATGAGGGTAAAGCGCGAGGGGTAGTCGATCGCGTGCTGGCCGCGCTTGACGTGTACCACACCTTGCGCGGCGGCATCGAGCAGCGCATCGACAGCGACGTCCGCGAGCAAGTTGATCTCATCGACGTAGAGCACGTTGCGGTTGGCGCCCGCAAGCAGCCCGGGTCGGAAGCCGACGGCGTTTTTTTCAAGCGCCGCGCGTAAGTCGATCGCGCCGACCAGATCGTCGAGTTGAACGCTCGCCGGCAGTTCTACGATTTCGCCACGTTTCTTGCTAGTCTTCGGCCGCTCGCCGCGCTCGATCTGCGCGGCGCACGCCTCGCAGAGATTGGTGCCCTCAGGGTCGCAGCCGTACGCGCACGTCGCGCGTTCGAGGACCGGTAAGAGTTCTGCGGCGCTGCGGACCAGCGTCGTTTTCCCCGTTCCTTTCGGACCTGATAAGAGCACGCCGCCGACGCGCGGATTGATGGCGGCGAGGGTGAGTGCGAGTTTGGGTTCGTCTTGACCGACGATGGCAACGAACGGAAACGGGATGTAGGCGGCACGGCTGGTCATACCGCGCACTTTGTGGATGGGATGCCGTCGCCCTCGCTCGAAGTGCCACTTGATGAACATTCCGATCGATGGCGGGACCCTGCATTACACGGACGCGGGCACCGGTGAGGCACTCGTTTTACTCCACGGCTTTCCGCTCGATCACCGCAGTTGGCAAGCGCAAGCGGATGAACTTTCGAAAACGTACCGCGTGATTTGTCCGGACCTGCGCGGTTCCGGCGGGTCCTCCGTGACGCCGGGTCCGTATCTCATGGAGACGCTCGCGGGCGACATTCTCGATCTGCTCGATGCGCTGCACATCGAACGCGCGGCGTTCGCGGCGCCCTCGATCGGCAGTTACGTGCAAGCCGCTTTCTTTCGGATGTACAGCGAACGTGTGAGCGGCTTTGCGCTAGTTGCCGGCAACACGTTCGCCGATACGCCCGCGATCCTCGCGGGGCGCGGACCGTTGGCCGAGCGGGCCGAGCGCGAAGGGATGCAGCCGGTCATCGATGCGTATCTGCCGCGCTACTACGCCAAGCACTTCTATGACGATGCACCCCAGATGATTGAAGAAGGCCGCCGCTGGATGAGCGAGCAGAACCCGCTCGGCATTGCCGCGCAGATTCGCGGGATGGCCGAACGCGTCACCTCAAGCGATCTCCTCGAAGACATTCGCGTCCCGGCGCTGGTGCTCGCCCCAAGCGAGGATTCATGGATCCCCGTCGCACATCTGCGCGGCGTCGCCGACCAACTTGCGGATTGCGAATTTCTCGAAGTGACGGCTTGCGGACACATGCCGATGCGCGAACAGCCGGCGATCGCGACGGCCGCCTTAGGGCGCCTGATGGAGCGCGTGAGCGCTCACGAACGCGCGCTGTAAAATGCGATGCGCGGATCGTCGTACTGCTCGCGCTGCATGCCCACGCGCTCGGCCGTTGCGATGGAAGCGGCGTTCGCGCGATCGATCGGCGCGACGACTTCGTGCACGCCGCTCTGCACGAGTGCCCACGCAAGAATCGTCCCGAGCGCCTCGGCCGCGTACCCGCGGCGACGCATCGAGGCCACGATCCCGTACCCGACTTCGATGCGACCGCGTTCGTCGGGATGGCCTTTGAGATTGATCAGCCCAACGACGATGCGCTGCTTTCGATCCACGGCGATGCGGCCGCAAAACGGCAAGGTCGATGGATCCGCGCGCAAGCGCGCGATCTGAACGGGGAACACGCGTTCGATCAGAATCGCGTCGGGCCATTCGATCGGAAGATCGGCACCGATGAGTCGGCGTGCCTCTTCGCGCCGTCCGGCAAGTAGCGCTTCGAGGATCGGGAGATCCGCTAGGACGAAGTCGAGGCGTGCGGATTGCATCTCCTACTCGTCCACTGATCCGCCGAGATAAATCGCGCGCACGCGCGGGTCCTCGGCGAGTTCTCGGGCGCTGCCTTCGAGTGCGATCGCCCCGTTCTCCATGACGTACGCGCGGTCGGCGTGTTTGAGGGTGAGGAACGCGTTCTGTTCGACCAGGAGCACGGCGGTGCCGTCTGCGACGAGCGAGGCGATCAGCGCGAAGAGTTGCTCGACGATAAGCGGCGCCAGTCCCGTCGATGGTTCGTCCAGACACAGCAGCTTAGGTTTTGCCATCAGCGCCCGTCCGATCGCGAGCATCTGCTGTTCGCCTCCGGAGAGCGAAAAAGCCGTCGCGCTCTTGCGCGACGCGAGAGCCGGGAAACGGTCGTACAGCGCGCGGAGTTCCCGTTCTATTTCGCGACGGTCGCGTGCGTACGCACCCAAACGTAAGTTGTCATCGACCGAGAGCTCGGTGAAGAGTTGACGACCTTCGGGCACGTGTGAGAGTCCGAAGCGAACGACGCGTTCGACCGACGCCGGTATGAGGTCGTGGCCATCGAAGGTGATGCTGCCCGAACGCACGCGCGTCTCGTAGCGCGAGATCGTCCGCAGCAGCGTACTCTTGCCGGCGCCGTTCGCGCCGAGCACGGCGACGATCTCGCCCGCATCCACGTTCATCGAGATGCCGCGCAAGACGTCGATCTCGCCGTAGCCGGCGTGCAGATCGTCGATCGTAAGCAACATCAGCCGGTCGTTCCCAAGTACGCGGAGATGACGGCCGGATCGTTGCGAACGCTCGCGGCATCGCCATCAGCGATCTGCACGCCGAATTTGAGGACCATGACGCGGTCGCTGATCGACATCACGAGTTTCATGTCGTGCTCGATGAGCAGCAGCGTCATCCCGCGTTCGCGCAGCGCGAGCAGATCTTCCGCAAGCGTCGCGCGCTCGCGCGCGTTGAGTCCGGCGGCAGGTTCGTCGACGAGCAACATCCACGGGTCGGCGGCGATCGCGCGAGCGAGTTCGACGCGCCGCCGCTCGCCGAAGGGCAAATCGCGCGCATCCATCCCGGCAATCGATTCGAGACCGAGCCGTGCGAGCGTCGCGCGCGCGCGATCCGTCGTTTCGCGCTGCGAGCGTCGCGATGCAGGCAGCGCGAGCAGATCGGCGCCGAACGAGGTGCGCTCGCTACGAATGAGCCCTGCGACGACGTTTTCGAGAACCGTCATTTCATCGAAGAGGCGCGCGTTTTGAAACGTCCGGCCCACGCCGAGTGCGGCAATTCGGTGCGGTTGCCAGCCCGTAACGTCGTGACCGGCGATGCTGACGTTGCCCGCGCTGAGCTTTCCGACGCCGCAAATCGCGTTGAAGAGCGTGGTCTTGCCGGCGCCGTTCGGTCCGATGAGCGACGTGAGCGAGCCTCGCTCCAGGGTGAAGTTCACGGCGTCGACGGCGGTTAGGCCACCGAAGCGCTTCGTCACGTCGCGTACGACGAGCGGAGCGTCGCCGTTCGGCGGACGCACGGGAGCCGCTGCAACCGGGAGCGTCGTCACGCTAAGAGCGGCGCGGGCTTCGCGCTTGGTACGACGGAACAAACCGATGACGCCGCCAGGTGCGGCGATCACGACGATGATGACGAGTGCGCCGTAGGCGACTTCACGCCAGTTTTCATATGCGTGGCCGGAGATATCGAGAAAGCCGATGAGCGCCGCGCCGATGAGAGCGCCGCTCACGCCGCCTTGGCCGCCGAGCACGACCATCAAGAGAAAGTCGATGGAGAGCGCCGCGCCGACGGCGTCCGGCACGATTAGACCGAGAAATGCCGCATAGATCGCGCCGCTCAGACCCGCGAGGGCACCGGCGTAGGCGAAGGCGAGAATCTTGTAGCGCTGCGTTGCGACGCCGACGACCTCCGCGGCGAGTTCGTCGTTGCGGATCGTCTCAAATGCGCGTCCGGTTCGACCGCGTAACAGGTTGAGCGTCAGAAGTGCGACGAGCAGTGCGACGGCCCAGACAAACCAGTAGGCGGTGTAACCGGAGAGCGAGAGCGAGCCAATCGACGCATACGGAATCGAGCTGATGCCGCTCGCGCCGCCCAAGAGTTTTGATTCGTGTAAGAGCCCGACGACGATCAGCCCAAAGCTGAGCGTTGCCATGGCAAGGTAGTGCCCGCGGAAGCGAAGCGCGACGAAGCCGACGCCGAATCCGACCAGCGTTGCAGCGAGTACGCCGATGATTGCGGCCGGCCAGAACGGCCAATTTAGCGTCGATGTGAGATACGCGACGGCGTACGCGCCGATCCCGAAGAAGCCGGCTTGTCCGATCGAAATTTGTTTGACGTTGCCGAGCAAAAGTGAGAGGCCGATCGCGGCGATTGCGTAGATCGCGGCATACGTTCCGGCCTGCGCGTACGTTGCATTTCGGGCCGCGGTGAACCCGAAGATTGCAACGATGAGTGCGAGGACCGGTAAGGCGCGCGCATCCGCGCGTAAACGCGCGATCAATCGCGTACCGCGGCGCGCGAACCGAAAAGCCCTTGCGGCCGCACGAGTAGCCCGATCAGCAGCAGGGAGTAAATAAGCGGATCGGAGACGCCGTAGGAAAAGAGCCCCTGCAGTAGCTTCTCGAGGATTCCGACGAGCAACCCCCCGACGACGCATCCGACCGGCGATTCCAGGCCGCCCACGACCGCGCCGACGAAGCCTTTGATCGAGATCGCAACGCCGCCCGCGCCGCCGACGAGCGTGATCGGTCCGATGATCGTGCCGCCGAACGCGGCGAGCGCGATTGCAATTCCGACCGAGATCGCGCGCACGCCGGTGATATCGATGCCGACGAGGCGCGCACCGAGCGGATTGTTTGCCGCCGCACGGATCGCTTTTCCATAGAACGTCTTCTCAAAGAAGAGATACATGGCGGCGAGCGCCGCGAGCAACAGGGCCAGCACCCACATCGATTGATACGGAATCGAGAGGCCGCCGATGTTCAGCGCATCGGATGCCTCACCGCTAAAGGCGGGTAGCGGCTGTGGCAAGCTGCCCCAGCCCGGCACGAGCGCATGACCGTAAAGTAAGACGAAGATCGTCCCGATCGTCGCGATGGTAAGCGAGATTTCGCCGTAGCGAGCGGCAGGGCGTAAAATGACGCGCTCGTAGACGAGGCCGAGTATGAATCCGAGTGCCGTCGCCCCGGCAAGCGCTACCCAGGCATTGACGTGGAGCACTTGCACGAGCGAGAGCGCGAAGAGGCCGCCGACGATAACGAATTCGCCCTGAGCGAAGTTCACGATGCGTGTCGCGCGCAAGATAATATGTATTCCGAGTGCGACGAGGGCGTAACCGCTGCCCACGGTCACGCCTGCCACAAGGAGTTGGAGCATGCCCGGCCTAGAATCCGTATGGGGATTTGTTTCTCCTGTCGCTACAGACTAGGGAGTTTTTATGGTTCGCATCGCTCGTGCGGCTCTTGCCGCTGCCGCCCTCATCGCGCTCGGCGCATCATCGGTCACCGCCGCGCCTACTGCGCCGACCGGCACGCCGATCGTCATCGGAGCCGTGCTCTCGATAACGGGTAATTACGCGCCCCTCGGCGAGCCCGAGCGCAATGCCCTCAAGGTCGCGGAGGCGGAGATCAACGCGAGCGGCGGTATCGCCGGGCATCCGCTCTCGATCAAGATTCTCGATGATGAAGGCAAGCCCGACACGGCGCAGCAGCTCGCGACGCAACTCGTCGGCGAACACGTTGCGGCGATCATCGGCGGTACCCTCACGCCGACGACGCTTGCGATGACGCGCGTGACCAACGATGCGAAGATCGTCGAGATTTACATGAACCCGACCGATTCGCTCTGGAACACGAAGAACGGCGTAATGAAGTACCTCTTCGAGTCGACGCCGCGCAACGAACTCGAAGCCACCAAGCTCATGGGTTATCTGAAGAATACGCTCAAGCGCTCGAAGATCGCGATCATGCACGACGAAGCGCCCTACGGCTCGACGGGTGCGCCGATCGTCGCGGCAGTTGCAAAGTCGGTTGGACTCGACGTTGTCGATGATGAATCGTATCCGGTCGCGGCGACCGACATGACGGCACAACTGCAGAAGGCGATGAAGGCCGGCGCCGATGCCCTGGTGATCTGGACGGCGGGTCCGGCGGCCCCGATCCTCGTGCGTCAAGCAAAACAGTTCGGCTTCAAAGGCACGATCATCGGGTCGACCGGTATTGCATCGGATAATTTCCTGAAAGTCTCCGGTCGCGACGGATACGATGTCTACGCCGATCTCGATCTCAATTACACGCATCCCGATCCCGGGCAGCGCAAATTCCTCGACCTCTACCGCAAAGCGTACCATGCCCGCCCTTCGAATTTTGCCTCATTTGCTTGGGATGCCGCCCATCTCTTGGCGCTTGCAATCGGGAAGACCAAAGGTGACGTGAGCGGCGATGCCCTCAGTGTGGCGCTGACGACGATGCGTCCCTATCACGGCACCACGGGAGATTTCAAATTCACCGCGACCGATCACAACGGATTGAAGATCGACGCCGTGAAGATGTGCATCGAACACGGCGCATGGGTCGTCATTGAGTAGAGCGGTCGCGACGGTGCGCGTTCGAGAAGCAGACGAACGCGCGTATATCGAACGCGCGCTCTCGCACATCGGCGTGAGCGTGCAGCACGCGCGCGAGGTCGCGGGAGTTCTCGTTGCTGCGGATATTCGTGGCATCGAATCGCACGGAATCGCGCGACTGCGATGGTTCTACGTCGACCGGATCCGTCTGGGGACGATCAACGTGAATCCGAACTACATCGTCCTCAAGGAGACGCCGACGTCGTATCTGCTCGACGCCGATAATGGTCTGGGTCACCCCGCCTCGATCCAAGCGATGCGCGCGGCGATCGAAAAAGCGCGCGAGAGCGGAATAGCTTTCGCGGCCGTGCGCAATTCCAATCACTACGGAATCGCTGCGTACTACGCGATGATGGCGCTCCCCGAAGATATGATCGGAATCTCGTCGACCGACTCCGCGCATTTCGCGGTGCCGACGTTCGGACGCGAAAAGATGCAAGGCACGAATCCGTTCGCATTCGCGATCCCGACGGGCGAGGAGCCTGCGTTTGTCCTCGATTTCGCAACGACCACCGTAACGTACGGCAAACTCGAAGTCTACGAGCGCAAAGACCTCAAACTCAAACCCGGCTGGGCGGTCGACCGCGACGGCAAAGGCACGGACGATCCGACGGAAGCTCGATTCCACGGCGCGCTTACGCCACTCGGCGGCATCGGCACGGAGAACGGGGGCCACAAAGGCTACGGCCTGGGTGCACTCAGCGAAATCCTCACCGGCGTTCTCGCCGGCGGACTCTTCGGAATGGACCTGAGTATCCCCGAAGGCCCGAAATCGCGCGGTGGAATTACGTCGCATTGGTTCGGCGCGCTGCGTATCGACCGGATGCGCGACATCGCCGAATTCAAAGCCGATCTCGACCGCGAACTACGCCAGTTTAAAGAGAGCGCAAAAGCGCCCGGACAAGAGCGGATCTACGTCGCGGGCGAGATCGAACACGAAACCACGATCGCCTACCGGCGCGATGGAATTCCGCTCGTCGAGAAAATCTGGGAAGACTTGGACGCGATGGCGGATGAGATCGGTATTCCGAAACTGGCGCGGTTCTAGTTTCTCGGGAGGGGAACATGGGCGACGAATAAATCACTTGCGCTCCTGGTCGCCCTCGTTCTGCTCGGTGGATTGGCGGTGGGCAGCGCCCGTTTCCGCGCAATTCTCCGCGCCGACATCACGACGCACAGCCGGTACCCCGTTCTCCTCGAATGGCACTGCCTGGCCGACGCCGGTCCCGAAGCCCCGGCTGCTGCGGGAAGCGAACCGACTCGCTACGGTCAATACCTGCCTTCGATGGCCCGGCTTCGAGCGTTCATATCGATCGACGTTTCCACGGCCCGCAATCATGAGGAAACCTAGGTGACCGTGGCTGAGTTTTTCGGAACCGGCTCGGACTTCGAACGGGAGCGTACGTTTTACGTCGATCTCGTGACCGGATGGGAAGCACGAGCCGTGCGGCGCGAAATCGGAAAGGCGGAAATTTGCTACGCGATCACCTCCGTCACTTCGGTCTACCCCGAGATTCACGGTGACATCCTGTTGGAGCGAATCCTACAGACGCCGCATATGGGCGATCAACGGATGGCAGCGTCACGTAAACGAATTTCTGAACTATTTGAGAGACGCCGCTCGGCGGGTGAGGCTTAGAATTTGAGCACCATCTCGGTGCTCGGTTGAAAGCCGAGTGCGGCGTAAAGCGGGCGCGCTATTTCCGTTGAAGACAAAACGATCCGGATCGGCGAGCGCGAGCGGAGTTCATCGATCAATGTCGACACGAGATTTCTCCCGATCCCTTGCCTGCGATATGCGGCCTCGACGAACACATTATGTATCCGCGCTTCAAACGTCTTGTGCTCCGGATTCCGCGGCATGTATGGTCTCATGTATCCGATGGCAACGCCCACCGTACGATCGTTTACCGTCGTGATCCAAGGGAAGAGGACATCGCTTGCAAGGCCACCCGCAAAAAACAAGCGCCAACGCGCTCGCAGCGCTTCGCTTGACTCTTCGAGCCGTTCTTCACCCTGCAGCTTGACCCGCAGCGTGATGAAGCTTTCGATATCCTCGCTTGCCCCCCGTCGAACGACGACGTCGCTCAAGCGCCGGTGAACATCGGCGGGCGTTTGTTTCGGAACGCGTCGAGGCCCTCGGCAAAGTCTTTGGTCGCCGCTGCGATGCCTTGCATCTCCGCTTCGAACGCGAGCGCGTCGGCGAGTTCGCCGATCCCGTTGTGCACGAGTTCGCGCTTGATGTAGCCGAGCGACTTCGGCCCGTGCGCGAGCGCGTCGGCCAGCGCGCGCGCTTCGGTCATCAGCTTCTCCGGTGCGACGAGTTTGGTGGCAAGACCGAGCATGTCGGCCTTCTTCGCGTCGATTTTTTCCGAGAGCATCGTGTATTCCATCGCTCGGCCGTACCCGACGAAACGCGGTAAGAGATAGGACGTTCCGCTGTCGGGGACGAGACCTATTTTTGCAAAGGCCGTCGTGAACGATGCGGCCTCGCTGACGATCCGGAAATCGCACGCAAGCGCGATGCCGAAACCCGCACCCGCGGCGACGCCGTTGACCGCGGCCACGACGGGTTTTTCGATCGTGAGAATTTCGAGAAGCAGCGGATTGAAACGATCCGTCACGGAGCTTGCGAGTGCACCGTCCGTGCGTTCACCGAGCGTGCGTTCGTCATCGAGCGCTTGACCCGCGCAGAACCCTTTGCCGTTGCCCGTGACGATGATCGAGCGGACCGCGTCGTTCGTCTCTAAATGCTTGAACGTCGCCATGAGCGAGTCGAGCAAATCCGCCGTCAGCGCGTTGAAGGACGCGGGCCGATCGAGCGTGACGGTTGCGATACTGCCGTCGATCGAGAGCGTATGCTGGATCGTGGTCATCGATTTCTCCAAGTCGGCGGACGGCGTTCGACAAACGCGGCGATTCCTTCGCGCGCATCGTCGGTGGTGAGTAAGTTGTAGAAGTCGGCGCGTTCGGCACGCAGATTCTCGCCGAGCGAGAGTTCGTACGCGCGGTCTATCGCGCGCTTTGCGGTGCGGATCGCGATCGGTGCTTTAGCAGCGATTTCGGCTGCGAGATCGAGTGCAGTTGCAAGAGTTTGGTCGGTCGGAACGGATCGATTCGCGAGACCCCGCTCGCATGCTTCCCGGCCGCTCAGTTCGCGGCCCACGAGCACCATCTCCATCGCGACGGTTTTGCCGACCGCGCGGATGAGGCGCTGGGTGCCGCCGGCGCCCGGCATGACGCCGAGATTGATCTCGGGCTGTCCCAGCCGCGCGTCCTCGGCGACGACGAAGAGATCGCAGCTCATCGCAAGTTCGAGGCCACCGCCTAGCGCAAGACCGCGGACGGCCGCGATCCGCGGGAGCGGCGATGCCCACAGGCGATCCCACTGAGCGAGATCCGGTCCTTCGGTTTGAAATTCGCCGATGTCGGCGCCCGCCGCAAAGGCGCGCTCGTCGCCCGCGATCACGACCGCACGCGTCGTGCCGTCGGCAGCAAACGTATCGAGCGCATCGCCGAGCGCGCGCATCAGTTCGTTGTTGAGGGCGTTGAGGCGTTTTGGACGGTTGAGTTCGACGAGCGCTACGCCTTCGCGCGGGAAGCTAATTCGGAGCGTATCGCTCATTTCGCGCGTCGGTCGATCACGCGTTTGGCTTTGCCGACTTCGATCCGCTCGATCGTGCGCGGCGCGACGACGCGCGCGGTACACGAAACAAGCAGATTCTCGTTCAGCCGTTCGCCGACGCGCCTAGCGAGTGCCGTAAAGTCGAGCGCCACGCCTTCGTGATACTCGACTTCGACGAGCATCTCATCGAGCGCGCCGTGGGGCCGGTCGACGAAGATCCTATAGTTCGAGGAAAGTTCGGGAAAGCCGAGGAGCACTTCTTCGATGGCGGTCGGAAAGACGTTGACGCCGCGAATCACGAGCATGTCGTCGACGCGCCCGGTGAGCCAGTCGATGCGCGCCGTCGTGCGCCCGCAGCGACATGTTTCGCGCGTGATCGAGGTTAGATCGCCCGTGCGGTAGCGCAGCACCGGCATCGCTTCGCGCGTGAGCGTGGTGAGGACGAGTTCGCCGCGGAGACCGTCTGCGAGCGGCTCGTGCGTCGTCTCATCGAGAATCTCGGCAAGGAAATGATCTTCTTGCACGTGCATCCCCGCCTGCGCGTCGACGCACTCCGAGGCGACGCCGGGGCCGATGATTTCGGTCAAACCGTAAATATTCGTCGCCCGAACGCTGAGTTGCGTCTCGAGTTCCGTTCGCATCTCTTTGGTCCACGCCTCGGCGCCGCAAATGGCATAGCGCAGTGCCATCGGCGTGCGGCGCTCGGTGCGGAAGCGTTCGGCTAGCAGCATCGCGTAGCTCGGCGTCGAGCCGATGCCGACGATCGGCAACGCTTCGAGCAACTGCATTTGCCGTGCGGTATTGCCGCTCGATGCGGGGATCACGCATGCGCCGAGCGCCTCACCTCCGCCGTGCATCCCAAGCCCCCCGGTGAAGAGTCCGTAGCCCCAAGAAACTTGGAACATCTCGCCCGGCATGACGCCCGCAAGAGCGAGACTGCGCGCGTTGACCTCCGCAAAGATCGCAAGATCGCGTTTGGTATAGGCGCCGATGGTGGGGTTGCCCGTCGTACCGGATGAGGCGTGAATGCGCGCGAGTGAGGCTTGCGGCACGGCGAGCATCCCGAGCGGATAGGCATCGCGCAAATCGCTCTTCATCGTGAACGGGAGGCCGGGAAGATCGGCAAGCGAGCGGGGATCCGCGACGCCGGCAAGGCGCTCGCGATAGAGCGGCACGTTGTCGCGCAAACGGCCCACAAGCGCCGCGAGCCGCTCCGCCTGCAACGCTTCGCGTGCCCTCTGTTCGAGCTGTTCGAACGCCGGCTGGAAGATCATCGATCGCGGGGGGCGGGTGCGAACGTTCACGTTTGTGGGTACTGATTAACATGATGGCTCTCCTCGCCGAATATCAAATTCCCGAACAAGTTCCGGACGTGCCGAGCGGGCCCGACGCGCCGTCGTTTCCGACCACCCCCGCCGACCCGACAATGCCGGAGAGCGACCCGGCGCAAGGTTAGCGAAGGCGCCGGCGATGCCGCTCCGCGAAAGCCTCGCATCGATGCGTGACGTCCAACCATTGATCGTCGAACCGACCCTGACGCCCGCCATTTGGGGCGGCGGTGCGCTCGTGACGACCTATGGCAAATCGGGCGATCCCGGTGCGTTACTGGGTGAGTCGTGGGAATGTTGGGATGCGAATCGCATCTGCACGACCGACGGTCGAATAGAGACGCTCGCGCAAGTACGCGAGCGGATGGGCAGCGCGCTCATGGGTTCGCTCGATCCGGAGCAGCCGTTTCCGATTCTTACCAAAATCATCGATGCAAAGCTCGCGCTTTCGGTACAGGTTCACCCGGGCGACGCCTACGCGCGGCGCGTCGAACATCAGCAGAACGGGAAAGCCGAGTGCTGGTACGTGCTCGCTGCCGCTCCGGGTGCGGAGTTGGTTTTAGGCTGGACGCGCGATACGACGCGTGATGAATACGAGCGGCGCGTCGCCGATGGGACGCTCGGGGAACTCTTACGCCGCGTCCCCGTCGCCGCAGGCGACGCGTTTTATTTACCGGCGGGGACGTTGCATGCGATCGGGGCGGGGATACAACTCTTCGAAACCCAGCAAACGAGCGATCTAACGTATCGGATATTCGACTGGAACCGCGTCGGTGCTGACGGCAAACCGCGCGAACTGCATGTGAGCAAAGCTGCCGACGTGCTGGATTTCCACGCGCGCAATCAATCGGCGGTCACCCAACTGCACGTGCGGGAGGAAGGCATCGATCGAACGCTGCTGATCGCCGATCGGCGCTTTCTCGTCGAGCGCATTTCCATCGTCGGTTCATCGGGAACGTATCGCACGCACGGGCGTCCCGTGACGATGACCGCATGTGAAAGCGAGGTGTTCGTGCGCACGGGAGCCGACGTTGCGACCCTGGCTCCGTACCAGACGATCGTCGTTCCGGCGGCGATCGCGAGTCTCGAGGTTATCGCGTCGGGCGACGTACTCGTCGCTACGCCGGATCCGGATCTGGGTGCGCTCCTGGCGCTCGCGGGCGCGGACGGCGCGGCGTTTTTCGCGCAGTTCGACGGAGCCTAGTCCGGTAGCGTAAACGTCCCTTCGATAATCGGAACGACGCTGCCGCCGACTTGATAGATCGCTTCGCCGTCAGTCTCGACGATGCGCACGTGGAGCACGCTGCGACGGCCCATCTTCACGCCTTGCTCGCTCACGTAGGCAGTCGTTCCGGCCGGAAGCAGATCGTATCGGCGCATGTACGCCGCAAGGGGTCCCGTCGCCGAGCCGGTCGCGGGATCTTCAACGATCCCGTGCTCCGGTGCGAACATGCGCGAATACGCGCCGCCGTCGTTTGGCGCGAAAACGAACACTCCACCCGAGGCATCGTTCCCGCAGACCGTTTGTAAACGCGGATAATCCAGCCATGCGCGATCGACGGTGGCGCGGTCGCGCACGGCGACGTAGATGAAGTCGGGCCCGGCCGAGACGCACTGTACCGGCGAATCGAGTAAATCGCGCTCGTCGAGTCCGAGTGCAGCGGCGGTGCCTGCGCGATCGTATTCTTTTTTGAACGCGATCGGCGGCGTCGTCAGATAGGCCATGAACGGTTCGGTCGAGAGAATACTCACCGGTACCGGTCCGACTTCTTCCTGAAAAACGAAATCGTGCTTCGTGACGATGCCTTCGTGATGCGCGGCCCACGTCGCACCGATCGTCGGATGGCCGGCAAACGGAATCTCGTTCATCGGCGTAAAGATGCGCAGCCGCGCGTCGCACCCCGCCAGTGTCGGCTTGAAGAAGAAGACCGTCTCGGAGAGGTTCATCTCGCGCGCGATCCGCTGCATGAGCGCCGGTTCGAGATCGCGCGCATCGGGAAAGACGGCGAGCTGATTGCCTTCTAGCGCACGGTCGGTGAAGACGTCGAGGTGGAGTAAGCGGTACGAACGCATTGCAGAGGCTTAGGCTTTCGCTCGACCGGGCCCCGCCGCCGCGTTTCTAACGACAGTTGGTCGCTGCTTGACCCAGTAGGAGTGCGGCGACGAACGCAACGATCCATACGGTCGCGGCAACCAGTGCGCGGCGCCGAAACGTGCGTTTGCGCGCCGCGAGCGCACCAATAAGAAAGAGCACGAGCCCCGCGACGCCGGACGTCCACGGATACATGAGTACCGGATCGGTCACCCATGCACGTCCCGCGGCGAGCGCGATCTTTGGATCGAGCGCGGTACCTGCGGGATGACACGCCAATGTCGCATAGGTCGCTCCGAAGAGCGACCACGCGACAAGCGCACCTGCGACCCACCCCAGGCCGCTTACGATGCGATCGATCCGCGTTACGCGGGTCGTTATGCGGGAACGGGTTCCCGTGTCGGTTCGGACGGCGGCGCGGCGGGCCCGCGCAGCGATGTGGGCGCGGCGCCAGCGAGAAAGAGGCCGGAGACGTCCGCCGGGTCGGCGGCGGTTTCGGTCCAACGCTCGCGCGGCAACGGCTCGACGAAGTCGTGCGGTTGGAAGACGAGTTTGAAGAACTGAATGAGGTTGCTGGCGTACCGCAAGTTGCGCATGATCAGAGCCGGTATCCGCGCGAGACCCTTCTTACCGCGATTGGCTTTGTTTGCGAAGTTGTTGCGCATCATCGTGCGCAGCGTGTTGATGAAGAAGTCGGACTCGGTGCGGATCGCAAGACCCCACACCCCGCGCGCCGCCTTTTCGGTTTCGTTGATGACTTTGCGGTCGTACTTCTCCCAATCCAGGCCGAGCTTGGCGTAGATCGCGGATTCGCAGTCACGCAGATACATCGTGACGTATACGGCAAGCGAGAACATCTTGATGGCGAAGTGATTCTTGAAGCCCACCACATACTGCGGCTGGCTGCGTAACATCAGCGCGAAGAAGCGGCTGTGACGGCGCTCGTCGTTGCACCACTCGTGGAAGTACTTGAAGATCGGGTGGAAGCCGAACTCCGGGTGCATCTTGAGGTGGTCGCTGATATTTTGGTAGCGGTAGAAGCCGATGATCTCCGAGAGATACGTCGTGATAAAAATCAGCTTCGGGTGCATGTGCGTGAGCTTTTCCATCTTGGGCAGCACGGCCAAATCGAACGGCCGGCCCATGTGGCGCATCACCCACGAGAGAAACGACGAATGACGTCCCTCATCGCGGCCCATCAGGCGATAGATCATCGCAACGTCGGGATCGGTGATCTTTTTCTGGACGTCGCTGTAGAGTAGGCAACCCGAGAATTCCCCGATCGACGATCGATTGAGGAACTCGTAGAACTCATCCCATAGGGGGCGGTAGTCGAGGTTGTTGACCTCGTCGTCCCACTTGAAGTGCGCGCGGTTCCAATCGCGTTCGAAGTCTTCGCGGAGCGCTTTGAATTCCGGGCGGCACAACTCGACATCGAGCGAGTTGAGGATGTTGATATCGGTCTTGTAGAGACGAGGCTTCAGAAGATCCGGCGCACCGGTTTTGGTCCGGGCAATAGCCACGACGGGTATCCTATTTACGGACGGCTTCGAAGACGAAGCTATCGTAGAAGAAGAACTTCACGCGTTTGGTGCGCGTGATTTTATAACCCGCGCGATACATGATGCGTTCGACTTCATCGTAGCTGAACATGAAGAGGTTGGTCATGCGGTTCTTGGCATGGAACTTCGTGCCCATCTTCATCCAGAAGTCGTTGAACGGCGTACGCAGCGCGAACGATGCGACCACTTTGTTCGATGAGAGATTGGCAAGGCGCGTGAGCATGTCTTGCACTTCGGTCAACGGATAGTGAAAGAGGACATCGAGGCAGCAGACCAGGTCGTACGTCTTCTCGGTGCCTTCCACGGCGCTGATGTCGCCGACTTGGAAGTGCGGTGCGAGGCCGCGCGTACGGCCGCTATTGATATACTTTGCGTAGTGGATCATCGGCGCGGAAACATCGAATGCATCGACGACGTAGCCGTGGTTCGCAAGTTCGAGCGACAGCGTTCCCGTACCACAACCGGCGTCGAGCACGGTGTGCGCGGAATCGTTCTGCACCCACGCGACGACTTTGTCGAGCGCGCGCTGGTGACCGTCGCGAATGACTTTCCAAATCGGCGGAATGTCGCCCGAGCCGTAGATCGCCGTCCAGCGAGAAAATCCGGAGGTCTCGAAATACTTGCGTACTTTTTGTCCGACCGGCGAGGCGTTGTCGCCCCCGAAGAGTGGTTTGCGGGCCGGCGATGCGACGCCGGGTGCGGCGATCGTTTGGGTCAGCTGCTCTTGAATCATCGGGGATACCTCAGTGAAGGGACGAGATAGTGCCCGCCCTGTTCCCCTACGTTACTTGCTGCGGACTTCTCTTGCCGTGACGACTATCACCCGCGCCGGACGAAAGCCACGGGGGGTTCGAATTTGTGCCGCAATTTTTTGAAGGCGAGGACGCCGCCGAACGCTATTCCCGCAAGAATGCCGGCGATGAGGAAAATCTTGAGCAGAAATGCGAGCACGAACAG
>JANLVI010000020.1:0-16038 GCA_031363915.1 Vulcanimicrobiota bacterium | reverse complement strand
TGCAACGGTGCTGGCCGATCAAGTACAGCAACTCTCGTTCAGCGCGACGCCGCAGCTTCGACAGATTGGCTCGGTGCGCACGCGCGCATCCTCGGATTACGTCAAAGCGGGAACGACGAGTGACGTGTACTCGGTGAGCGGCGCTGCGGCTGAGGCAACGATGGCACTCGGCGGCCCCGGCGGCCTTTCTTCGGCCTACGGCCAGATCGCGTCGGTTCCCGGTGCGGTCGTTCAACAAGGCCAGCAGGGCTGGTATCAAACCGTGAGCATTCGCGGTGGCGATATCGATCAGGTCGGATACGAACTCGACGGCATCCCGGTAAATCGCCCATATGATAATGCACCGCAGACCGTGCTCTCGGCACTCGGTCAACAGGAGCTGCAAGTCTACACGGGCGGTATCCCCGCCAGCGCCGACGCATCGAGCATCAGCGGCTACGTGAATCAAGTCATCAAATCCGGCACGCGGCCCGGCTTCGGGAATTTCCAAGTCGCACTCGGCGGGCCGTCGTTCTACAATAAGACACTCATCGAGGCCGGCGGCGCCACGCCGGATCGGCGTTTCACGTACTACGGCGGATTCGCCGCAGTCGGACAAGCGTATCGGTATGTCGACAACAAGAACGGCGCGGGCGACGCCGCGCTGTTTTTTCCCGTAAATATCCCTACGGGCGCGGGCAATTTCTTTCCGGCGATCCACGATGGAAGCCAGAGCTCGACGAACCCGCTGCTCTTTGCAGGCGGGCAAAACTACGCGATCTCCGATACGCAAGATCGCGAAGCCGTCGCGAACCTGCACTACGCGCTTCCGCACCGCTTCGACAGCGGACGCGACGATCTGCAGTTCTTGGCGCTCGACTCGCGCATCGTCGCGCGCTTCTATTCATCGATCAACGACCAGGGAGGTGCGGCGGCGCTCGCAGCGGCCGGAATCGGCATCAACGGGCATGCGAGTTGGAACGACGGGGTGATCTATAACGGCGTGCTTGGTGCGGCTGCGAATCCGGCGCTCATCGCTCCCTACTACTTTCAAGGTAGCACGCGTTCGGGCCTGACCGACAATACGCGGGATCAAACCGACAATTCGGTGACGCTCGCCAAGCTGCAGTGGCAGCGTAATATCAACGATCGCTCGTACTTGCGGTTGTACGGGTACGCGATGTACTCGAACTGGCTCATCTCGGGGCCGGCCAATCAAGACTTCACGAGCTATGGCTCGAATTCGGGATCGAACGGGTTTGGCGCCGAGCTCAACGACTACGAGCTTCCGGCGCATACCTTCGGCGCCAATCTTCAGTATCTGAATCAGCTCTCCGACAAACACACGCTCACTTTCACCGCCTCGCAGCAACGCAGCGCGATCGAACGCCGCTACAATTATGCGTATCCGGGCAATTCGTTTGGACGCGTCTTTGCCGAGTTGCTCCCGAGCGGTGCGAATCAATTTTCGGGATCGTGTTACGATGCCGCAACGTTGGCCGGGGTGTCGTGTTTCTCGACCGGCGGAACCGGTGCCCGGCGATTCTCCGACGTGCTCGCAAACGGTTTACCGACGGCTCCTGCGGGATTCTCCTGGATCGCCGCAGACGGCGCATATAACAACCGTCTCAATCGCGTCTCGCCGATTTTTTCATCGCTTTCGCTTACCGACGCGTGGCGGCCGAGTCAGAAGATCTACATCAACGCCGGACTGCGCGTCGAACGCTACGATGATCGGCTCGGTGCGCTTTCTACCGATCCGATCCGTCAGTTTTGGCTGAACGCATACAATAACGAATACTGCTTCAAAGTCGGTTTTCCGCAAGTGGTGCGAGTCGGTCCGCCCGCCCCTGGGACGACGAATGCCGCCAACTGTTCGGCGCTCAACGCAACCGCGCCGTACGGAGTCCCCGGCACGTCGTGGCAGCCCGCTAATCTCTCGCTTGCGGGCGGAAGCGGTGGGTCACTCACCTCCACATTCCTTCAGCCGCGATTCGGCATGACCTATACCATCAACGGCGATACTGTTTTACGCGGTTCGTACGGCATCTACTCGCGAGCGGTCAATACGTCGTGGCTTCAGTACGATGTAACCGAGCCGAATCTGGCATCGTATCTGGGACCGAATTTCCTTGGCTTGGGCTATTCGACACCGGTTCACAACTTGCGTCCGGACGTCTCGTACAACGGTGACCTCTCGCTCGAACAGCATCTCAGCGGTACGGATGTCTCATACAAACTCACACCGTATTTGCGTCGCACGCGCGATCAGCTCCAACCTTTCCCGCTCGGGCCGGGCGGCGTTGTCACCGGTGCGAACGTCGGGCGACAGTCTTCATACGGCGTGGAATTCGCGTTGCGCAAAGGTGACGCCGCACGCGACGGAATCTCGTGGCAGCTCGCCTACACGTACACCAACAGTAAGATCAAGTACGCGAATTTTGCCGGCGGCACCAACGTGATCGACACGCTCAATGCATATATCCAAGAATACAATTCCTATACCGCCGGCTGCGCTGCGATTACGTCTGCGAATAAGAATCTGTGCGGCGGGCAGAGCGCAAACGCCGTGGCCACCATGACCTCTACAGATGCCAAAGGCAACCCGATCGCGATCACCAACCCGTATTTCGGCGCGACCGCGCAGCCGCTACTCGATCGAGACGCGAACTACACGACGTACGATCAAATTCCGACGCCGTTCTTCAACGGCACGGGTTACGAGACACCGCACGTCCTCTCGGGCTACGTGAACTATCGTCGCGGCCGGTTTGGATTTACGCCGTCAGCGACGTACTCGAGCGGTGCGTCGTACGGCAATCCGCTCTCCGTTCCGGGCATCGTGCCGAACGGCTGTACCGCCCACGTAAGCGGCGGCAGCGATCCGAATGCCGCCCTCCCCGCGTCGTGCTTCGGTGCCGGACAAACGACGGGCGCACCGTATCTGGTCGTTCCCAATCCGTACACGGGACGATTCGACACGCTCGGCGCGTTCAAACAACCGGCACGCCTGACGCTCAATCTGAGTTCGTCCTACGACCTTTCCGCGCGGACAAAAGCCGTCATTACGTTCACTGGTTTGCTCGATAAGTGTTATCAGCGCGGCTACGCGTGGGACGATTCGAACGTGTGCGTGTATAGCAACCTGCCCGGCTTCGGTGGGGTCGCGCCAAGCTTCGCGGGATATCCGGGGTCGTTCCTTACGTCGGCCTCGCAGAACGTGCCGCAGTTGCGCTATCCGTACGGCGTGTTCAGCAATAATTTGAACACGGGTTTCCTCGGCACGAAATTGCCGCTGCAAGCGACGTTCGAAATGCGATTTAAACTCTAGGCAAAAAAAGAGACTCGCGATGGTGCGAGACTTTCCGGTGCGAACGGCTAGGTTATGCCTTTTCAGACCGCCGCGAAATCAGCACGTTGATGTCGTCGCTTCCGGCGCGTCGGATCATCGTGATGCCGACGTCTTGGCGACCCCACGCAAAGCGGAACGTGAAGTCGAAACGCTCGACGCCGGAAGTTTTGTCCAGCGAGAAGGTATCGAAGCGGCCTTTGAAGTCTTTCACGGCCGTGCACGGAGCAACGTCGGTAAAGAAGTTGAGTCCGAGCGTCTCCGCGCCATCGCGGCGGGCCAGCGTCGCCTCGGTTTTGTTGTAACGTTTGATCACGCCCGAGCGATCGAGCGTTATGACGCCGTCTGGATAGGCATCAAGCTGCGTGCGATCCATATCAAAAATGCGGTCATCGTTCGATGGGGCGTTCATTATGACTCCTGAAAAGAATTTCGAAAGGGTTACGTTGAGTGACGGCTGCGAGTCCACTTTCGTTCCGGCGTCCGCTTGTCGTGCCACGCGACCGAAAACGGGCGGTCTAGGCCGCGATGCTCGCGTCGAATTTGACGACCAGTGCAGCAACGTCGTCGTGGAGCTGCTCGCCGGCAAAATCGGACGCGCAACGCGTGATCGCTTCGGCTTGCTCCTCGGCTTCATACGCACGATATCGCTCGACGATATCGACCAGCGCGTCGGACCCCAAGAATTCGCGGTCGGCGTTGCGCGCCTCGGTGAAGCCATCCGTGACGGCTGCCAAAATGCTGCCATGTGTGAGATCCATCACCCCGTGATCGAACGCCGAGTCATCGTCCATGAGCCCGATGATGGGTCCCGTCGCGGGGAGTTGCATGGCGCTCTCGCCATCGAGGATGTAGGCTGCTTCGTGTCCGGCCGAGACGTACTGCATCATTTTCCGGTTCGCATCGACGATGCCGAAGAAAACGGTCGCAAAGAATTCGTCGTCGGCTTCGAATACGCTGTTTTCGATGCACAACCGGTTGAGTGCGCGCACCGAGTCGCGCGCGTCTAAACCGCGTGAGGCGTAGGCGCGGAGCGCGTGCTTCGCAAGGCCCGCGTTCATCGCGGCATAAATGCCGTGTCCGGTGATGTCGACCAGTGCGAACGACGTCATACCGTTTCCGTAGTGGAAGACGTCCACGAGATCGCCGCCGTAGCGGAACGGCTCACGCGCGGCATTCAAGTACGCGCGACCGATCTCGAGTCCCGGCAGCCGGCGGATTGGCGGTCCGTAGATGCTCTCGACGATACGGCGCAGTTCGGCTTGAATCGGGTCATCGAAGCGACGTTGCTTATCGAGCAGGCCGCCGTCGCTCATCCGAGTGCCGCTCGAAACGCCGTCTTGCAGGCTTCGTAGCATTCGCACGCTGTACCGGCGAGGAGCGAGCGATCGACAACCGTGACGACGCCGCGCCGGTATTCGATCGCTCCGAGTCGATGGAGGGCGTCGGCCGCCTCCGAAACACCGGCCCGGCGCACGCCGAGCATGATCGATAGAAAATCGTGCGTGAGGGTAAACTGATCGCTGCCGACGCGATCGGCGGTCATCGCAAGCCAGCGCGCGCAGCGCTGCAGGACCGAATGTTTGACGTTGCACGCGACGAACTGCTGCGTGCTAAAGAGCGCGGCGCGCACGTTGTGGCGCATGAGACGCGCGAATGGGCGACTATTGTCCATGCGTCGATCGAAGTCTGCGATCGACATGCGGCCGACGCGTCCGCGCACTTGGCAGAATGCCGTGCGTGAGGAGACGGGTGAGTCGAGAGCCACATCCGTTTCGACAAATCCTTCGCAGCCGACCGTGCCGACCTCGACGCTGTCGCCATTGACCAGCATGGCAACGACCGAGAGCACGGCGTCGATCGGAAAATCGACGTATGCGATCGCCCCGCCGACCGAGTGAGTGAATTGGTGTGCGGCGAGCGTGATGATCTCAAGGTCGCGCTCGACGGCGGCGAGATCGAGGGGCGGGAGCGCATCGAGCACACGGTTGCCTGATGCGAATACCGAGGTGGTCATCTCGGTGCCAAGAACGATCCCGCGTCGGCGCGAAGGGCGACCGTCGGGATCTGCGTTGCCCTCATGGTCTCTCCTTACTGTAGCCTAGACGTATCTCGTAACGAGCGCAGATGCGATCACACTATAGCACTTCGGTTCCGATAAGTACGGTTTCGTACACCTTTTGTTTCTTGGCCTCGCTAAGCCGCAACCCTCGTCCTGCGCGGTTAGTTCACTCGCTCGTGACTACGAACGCAAACGCCCTCTTCACCCCCGTCGATCTTCTGGGCAAGACGCTCCGCAATCGGATCGTCATGGCGCCGCTTACGCGCAACCGCGCGACGCACGGCACCGACGTTCCGCACGCGGTTAACGCTGAATATTACGCTCAGCGCTCATCTGCGGGCCTCATTATCTCCGAGGCGACACAAATCTCGCCGAGCGGAAAAGGCTATGCGTTCACGCCGGGCATCTATTCCGACGAGCAAGTTGCCGGTTGGAAGCTCGTCACGGATGCCGTCCATGCAAATGGTGGCACGATCGTGTTGCAGCTCTGGCACGTGGGCCGTTTCTCGCATCCGGCACTGCAGCCGGGCGGCGCGTCGCCGGTGGGACCTTCGGCAATCGCGCCCGTGGGTCAGAAGACGTTCATCGAAGACGGCTCGTTCGTCGACGTCGGCACGCCGCGCGCGCTCGATGCAAGCGAACTGCCGGGCATCGTCGCCGACTACGTGAAGGCGACGAAGAATGCGCTCGCTGCAGGTTTTGACGGCGTCGAAATTCACGGTGCGAACGGGTATTTGCTCGATCAGTTCTTGCGCAATGGTGCAAACAAGCGGACCGACGCGTATGGCGGTTCGGTCGGGAACCGCATGCGTTTTCCGCTCGAGGTCGTCGATGCGATCGTTGCAGTCGCCGGCGCGCTGTTTGTCGGCATCCGACTCTCCCCGGTTTCGCCCGCTTCGGGTCTTTCCGATAGCGATCCGGCGGCCGTTTTCTTCCCGTTCGTTCGCGAGCTGGGCAAACGCGGGCTCGCGTACGTTCACGTCGTCGAAGGCGCCACGGGCGGGCCGCGCGATGCGACGCCATTCGATTTTCATGCGCTGCGTAAGGAATTCACCGGTCCGTGGATGGTCAACAACGGCTACACCCGCGAGATGGCGGTCGACGCCATCGCAAGTGGTTACGCCGATCTCGTCGCGTTCGGGAGGGCGTATATCGCGAATCCCGACCTCGTCGAGCGCCTGCGCGTCGATGCGCCGCTCAACGACCTCGATGCCGACCACCTCTACGGCGGTGGTGCCGAAGGTTACACGGACTACCCGACGCTCGAAGCGGTAGCGCGCTAAGAACGTTCGGCCGCAGCGTGCGCCGCTTTTGCGCTGTGCTGCGCCCGCATCGCGTGCGATTTCCGCTGCGCGCCGATGACGGTTGATAACAGCGAGGCCGAAAGCCGACTGAACTTCGCGGGTCGATGCCGCGCCGATACGTTCGCGCAGAGTTCCCCGGGACAGATGCAAAGAGTTCTGGCGAGGCCGTTCGTTCGGTGCGAGCCGGGCCGGAGCCGACGCTTCGAATGAGAGGAGCCGCTGTGCGACTTGTTTGCGGAGATATTCGGCTGATGGGCGGGTTGGAAGATCGGGCATGATCGGTCCTCTCCTACAGATGCCCGACGTCCGCAAACGGGCAGGAAAGGTCCAACGAAGATCAGGGGCTGTCGGGGGGGCTTTGCGCTCTCCACGGATGGGAGGCCGCTGCTTCGGCTGTCTACTGGATTTCGTTTTACGGAGGATCGGTTCCGGCCCGGCTCGTCAAGCGATGCGTTTCGGTCTTCGATGATCTGTAACGAACGTGAACAACCCGGGTTATCGTCGGCGTTCCGCTCGGTCCTACCCTGGGCCAGTGGTTTGGCGCGCAGGGAACAGTCACGCTGAGCGACCTCGGCGCTACGACGAGTTCGTTTGTCGCCGCCCACGATGGCCGTGCGACCGTGCGGGTAACGATTCAGGGTGCTGTGACGCATGCCGAGGGACTGTTGCTGATCTATCATAGCGACGGGCGCGATCACGGGGTGCAGCGCGGCAAGATCGGCGTCGACGCGCATCACCAGCTGATCGTTCGCGTCCCGTAGTTACCGCGCAGCGCATCATGCTGGCGACGCTCTTTGTCCGCGACGCCTGACCGTTTTCATCGCTTGCGATCGAGCCGCTCGTCGTGCTTGCCCAGGAGGACGAGCGTGTTGTCTTCGAGATCCGCTCGCTCGATCGAGAGCCTTCACGGCCGGGGTTGCCGTTGGTCACAGCGACCCTCGTGCTGTCCGATGGCAAGCGGGTAACGGGGACGCCCTCGCTCGAACGTCTTAAGGGCCTCCTCGCGCGCTTTCTCGGAGTCCCGCTCGTGCCGAATAAAGTCTGGTTTCTCGAGCGCAACCGCCTCTTCAATGGCGTTCCACTCGACGAGATCGAGAAGATGGCGCATCTCTTTCGAGAGGCCGATTATCCGCCCAATCACGTCATTTTCGATGAGGGCGACCTCGGCGATGCGGTCTACCTCTTGAAAACTGGGCACGTTCGTATCTACCTACTAACCGACGACGGGCAAGAAGCGACGCTTGCGGTACTCGGGCCCGGCGACATGTTTGGTGAGCTGGCACTCTTCGATGAACGTCAGCGTCTCACGGTCGCGCAAACGATGGACCCGGCGCACATCTGCGCCGCCCCGGTGGATGATTTCGGTTCGCTGATGCGTAACCGACCGCAACTCACGATGATGGTTGCTCGCGAGATGGCACGCCGCCGCCGAAGGCACGATTCGCATCGGGATCCGCTTTTCGCATCAGCAAATTGCGAGCTTCGCCGGAGCCACGCGCGAAGCGTGCAGTACGCAAATTTCTCGGCTACCGCGAGCGGGCGTGTTGCAAACCGATGCCACCCATCATTTCGTCATTCCGAACCTTGACGGACTGCAAATCGGCGCGATCGATCGCCTCATCCATAGCGCCGTCGGTTAGGAGTCCTGCCATTTTTCACCGTTCAGATCGCCTCACCGCATCGCTGGTTCTCATCGAAGTGGGACTTTTGCTCGTTGCCGAGCGTGTCGTGCCGGAGCGAGCGCCGCGCGAGCCGCGTCTCCAGCGTTTGTTGCGCAACGGCGTTCTCGACGTCATCGCGCTTGCCGCGACGAGTCTCATCGAGCGACCGCTCGCGCTGCGCTTGGCGGAGTACGCCGATCGGCGGCGGTGGGGGTTGTTGTCGCGCCTGCCCGGCCCGCGCTGGCTGCGCGATGTCGCGGCCATCGTTCTGCTCGACTATGGCATCTACTTGTGGCACATGGCCATGCATCGCGTGCCGCTGCTGTGGCGGCTACACGTCGTGCACCACGCCGATCGCGAATGCGATGTGACGACGGCTCTGCGCATTCACGGCGTCGAGATCGTACTCTCCGTTGCGTTTCGCGTGGCCCAGGTTGTTTTCTTGGGCGTCACGCCGCGCGCGTTCACGCTTTGGCAACGCCTCTTCGGAATCTCGGTAATCTTCCATCACGCAAACGTCGCGCTGCCCGCGCGCCTCGAACGCATCCTCGGCTCGCTCATCGTGACGCCGCGAGTGCATGGCATCCACCATCGAGCCGAGCGCGCGTATCAGCACAGCAATTGGTCGAGCGGACTAGCGCTCTGGGACCGCCTCCATGGGACGCGAAGCGAAGGCGGATTGCGCGGCGAAATCGGCCTGCCGGCATATCAGCGCGCAAGCGACGTGACCTTGGGCAACATGCTCGCGCTTCCGTTCGGCGTGCAGCGCGATCCATGGATACCGAGGTGAGGACCTACGATTGCGCGGTGATCGGCGCGGGTGCAGCGGGCTTGACCGCAGCCGCCGGTGCCGCGGCCCTGGGTGCCAAGACGATTCTCATCGAGGCCGCGCGATTCGGTGGCGACTGCACGTGGAACGGCTGTGTTCCCAGCAAAGCGCTCCTGCGCGCAGCGGCGATCGCCGCCGACGCACGACGCGGTGCGCGCTTCGGCATCGACGCATCGGTATCAGTCGACGGTCGCGGCGTGCTGGAACGCGTGCGCGCGGTTCGAGAGCGCATCTATGCTGAGGCTGACGCGCCTGCCGTGCTCGCTCGTTATAACGTCGAGACGGTGCACGCCGCGGCGCGTTTCGTCGGTCCGAATACGCTTGCACTCGAGGGCGAGGGCCCCGCAACGCTGAGCGCCCAGCGGATCATCCTTGCCACCGGAAGTCGGCCCATCCGGCTCGATATCGGTGTGCCGACGCTCGATTCGGAGAGTCTTTGGGATCTCGACACACTCCCGGCACATATGCTCGTCGTCGGCGGCGGTCCCGTTGCGGTAGAACTCTCGCAAGCATTCGCGCGTTTGGGTGTTGAGGTTACGATGGTCGTGGAGGGTGCGCGAATTCTCGCGCGCGATCGGGCGCCGGCGGCCGACATCGTCGCGCGCGCACTGCGCGAAGACGGGGTCGATATCCGAACCGAGCGTCGGATCGCGCGCGCCGAACGGGAAGCGGGCGGCCTGCGCGTCACGCTCTCCGACGGGACGATCCTTACGACGGATCGCATCTTTGCTGCGGTCGGACGCGAGGCGCGGATTGCGGATCTAGATCTCGCAAGGGTGGGCGTGCAAACGTGCAACGGTCTCATTGCGGTCGACGCTGCGTGCCGGACCAACCTGCGACATATCTTCGCGATCGGCGATTGCGCGACGGACGCGCGTTTCACGCACGTTGCGGAACGCATGGCCACCGTTGCTGTGATGAATGGGATCGTCGGATTGCCCGCGCGTTTCGATCGCGCCGCCATCGCCTGGACGACCTTTACCGACCCGGAACTGGCGCAAGTCGGGTCGACGGAAGACGAACTGCGCCAGGCCTCGCGTCCGTACGTTGTGGAAACGTTTCCGTACTCGCGACTCGATCGCGCGATCGTCGATGGCGTCGAAGAAGGTTTCGTTTCCATCCTGACATCGCGCCGAGGACGCGTGCTGGGCGGGACCGTCGTCGGTGCGCGTGCCGGCGAACTCATCGCTGAAATCGGGCTCGCGCGCTCCCGTCGGCTTCCGCTGCGTGCGATCGCGAATTCGCTGCACGTCTATCCGACATATGGAATGGGCGTAAGGCGCGCGGCCGATGCGTCCATCATCCGAGCGAGGACTCCGCTTGCGCTTTCGCTCCTGCGTCGACTGCGTGGTCTGCGCGGAGACGCACCGTCGCTCGACGTGCTGCTTCCGAAGACGTGAGCGATCGGGCGATCGCGATTTTTGCGAAAGCCGCGCAGCCGGGCCGCGTGAAGACGCGCTTGATGCCCGCGCTCTCTGCGCAGTCGGCCGCCGACCTCGCGCGCGCCTTTCTGTGCGATACGGTCGAGACGATGATGCGCGTTGCCCCCTCGTGCGCTGCAACCCCGATCGTTCTCTTCGCGCCCGCCGATAGCGAACCGTGGTTTCGCACCGTTCTCGGTGCGGATGTGCGCCTGCTGGCCCAGAGCGAAGGCGATTTAACCGTGCGACTCCAACTCGCGTACCGCGCGCTCGCCCAGGCAGGCTTCCCGCGTGTTTGTTTTGTCGGAACCGATAGCCCGACGCTTCCATCGGCGCTGATCGAGAGCGCCTTCTCCCTGCTGCAAGATCACGACGTCGTCATCGGGCCAGCGACGGACGGTGGCTATTATCTGATCGCGCTCCGTGCCGAACAGAACCGGATTTTTGAGGGAATCGAGTGGAGCACGAGTGCGGTAATGCAACAGACCCGCGCGGCGGCACTGGCTCTCCAACTGCGTGTCGCTTTGCTGCCCGAATGGTACGACATCGATGATGCCGCATCGCTCGAGCGACTGCGCGGTGAAGCAGACGAGCGCATTGCGCCCCACACACACGCCGTGCTCGCGACGATTTAAATCGCCCTCGCCGTTTTTTCTCGTACCTCCCGACCGGAGGTGACACCTACGCTCAGGTGATCCGAAAAGCTCCTTCGCGCTGCGGCTGCGCCTCGGCGACTCGCGCCATCGCGTCGACCGGCCCGGCGAGCGGTCGGATCGTTCGACTGAGAAGGTACGAAATGTCGAGGCGGTCGTTCTCGACCGTTGGAGCAGCCGGGCTCCAAAACGCGCCTTCGGCGGTGATCGTCAACTCGGTCGGCAGGTCTTCGAAGGCCGCTTCGACGCCGAGGCCGTTCGCGTTTGCGCGTCCACGGCGGACGATCGGCCGCACGACGTGGTCGTCATCGCTGATACCGAACGATCGGTGGAGGTCGCACAGTAAATCGAGGACCGTGCCTTCGTCCGCCGTCGTTCCGATGCGCACGCGAATCCCGCGCGCAACCAGCGCCGGAATGGCCGCAATGACTTTTGCGAAGCTGCCAGCGCCTCGCATCGCGTCGTTGATGCTCGGATCGGCGTTATCGAGCGAAATTTGCATCGCGACGGGGAACCGCGCAAGCGGCGCGACGCGATCGAGTAATTGCGGCGTGAAGAGCGTCCCGTTCGTCAAAACGACCGTCGGTAGTCGCGCGCCGAGGTATCCGAGAATCTCCGGCATGTCGGTGCGCAGAAACGGTTCGCCGCCGGTTATGCCGAACGAATCGAAGCCGAGTTCGACGGCCTCACCCGCGAGCGCTTCGATCAGCGTGCGATCGAGTGTTCGGCGCGGGGCGCCCGGTCGCGATTCCGTCAAGCAGTAGCGACAGGCAAGATTGCAGTGGTAATTGGTATAGAACCACAGGCGACCCCGCGTCGTTCGTTCCGCTTCGACGATCACTCGAGGCCCAGCGCCATCGCAAAACGGTTGAGAAAATCGGTCGCACCGGCGATCGTGACGAGCGCAACGATCTCATCGTCGCGAAAGAGCGCGCCCAGCGAATCGACGCTTCCGGAGGGTTCGCTGCAGAAGCGGTCAACGAACGCGAGCGCCGCGCGTTCGCGTTCGTCAAAACGAATGACGGGCGGTTGCGGCGCGCAAATCGCCGCGATTTCTTCATCCGAAAGTCCGGGGTCGCCGCGGTCGGAATAGACCCGCGTGCAATACCGGCAGCCGTTTCGTACGGACGTCCGTAGCACGACCAAATGCTTGAGGCGCTCGCCAAGGTGTGATGGTCCGAGCACCGTGGAGACGAACGGCATCGTCGCCTCGAGCAACTCCGGCACGTGTGCGAGCATCGCCGCGAGCGGACTATCGTTTTGGAGATACGGCCGCGCGAGGAGTGGTGCGCGATCGAGCGTCAACGGCGGGATTTTCGTCACGTTTCTCCTCATTGGTCGGTGATGCGCATCTCGGTCATTATGCCGACCCTCAACGAATTCGCGAACCTCGCGGCTCGCGCCCACGATTTCGATGCGCAGTCCGACCCCTGGGAATGGATCGTCGCGGATGGCGGCAGCAGCGATGGCACGGCGGCTCGAGCAGCCGCGCTTGGCGCGAGGGTCGTTACCTCCGCGCCGGGTCGCGGGCTGCAACTCGATACCGGAACGCGCGTTGCATCGGGCGAGATCGTGTTGTTTTTGCACGCGGATACGGCGTTGCCTCACGGAGCGTTTGACGCCATACGGTCGCTCTTAGGCAAAGCGGAGATCGTCGGCGGAAATTTCGCTCTTCGCTTTGACGAGCGGACGACCGTCGCGCGGATATTCGAGACGATCTATCGCTTGCGCCAGCGAGCTTTTGGAACGTACTTCGGCGACAGCGCAATTTTCACGCGGCGCGCGGTCTACGACGCGATCGGCGGCTTCGGAGAGGCGCCGATTATGGAAGACTATGCGTTTAGCGTGGCGATGCGCGAGCACGGGCGGGTGGTGCGGCTGCCGCTTGCCGTCATCACATCGGCGCGCCGCTACCAACGCCGACCGATCCGCACGCTCTGGACGTGGATCTCGATCATGACGCTCTACCGGTTAGGCGTCGCGCCTGGGCTACTCGCGCGTTTCTACCGCCCGAACGGTCCTTAACGGCAGCCCCACCCGCATCGTAGGGCGCCATCGTCCCGTCTTGGAGAACGAAGACGTGACGTCGGGTTTCCCTTCGAGGTCGCAGGAAAGATCGAAACCGGAGACCGCGACACGCACGTCGACCTTCTGCCCGACCGTCGTGCCGTTTTGCGGGGAGAGAATGGTCACAACCGGCTTCTGTGCATCCTGCGCCTTGGGAAGCTGATGCGACGTCATCGGCTGGTAGACGAACTTCGTCATCGCCGGTTTGCCGACATTGACTTGATCGTCGCTTGCGACCACGACTGCCAGCGTGTGTTCGCCCGACTTGATACCCGCACCTGAAATCGTAAACGAATTCGTGCAGTACAGATTCGTCATTTGCGCCATCGTCATGCCATCGATCGTCACGTGGTCGTGGCCGCGTCCGGATTTTGCCGGTCGGCCGACGTTCTTACACTCGACATCGAAGTTGCTCGCGGCGACCGTCACCGGAATCTCGGCGGTCGTGATCGGTCCGGCGCCCATTGCGGGGGCGACGATGCGGACCGTCGGTTCAGCGTTCGCCGCCCACACGGGTGCGGCGAGTACGAGTGCGGCGAATGCAGCGAAACTCGCAGGCCTAAGCGTATTCTTCAAAGATCTCCCGAGCGGTAGACAAGGGACTCCAGAATAGAAGTACCGTTGCCGTTTCGATGTAAAAAGCATTACACGAGCCCAAACCGGGCGTTCCGAAGACGTCTCGAGCAGGCGGGCGGTAGTCGGAGCCCCACAACTGAAAGGCGCCCGCGTTGACTTCATTTCGAAAACTGCTCGTCGCGAATCGCGGAGAAATCGCGATCCGCGTGCTGCGGGCGGCAACCGAGCTGCGGATCGCGACGGTCGCGGTCTACTCACACGAGGACCGCTTCGCACTTCACCGGTTCAAATCGGACGAGAGTTACCAAGTCGGCGCTGGGAAGTCGCCGATCCAAGCCTACCTCGACATCGAGGATATCATCCGCATCGCGCTCGATTCTGGCGTCGATGCGATTCATCCGGGCTATGGTTTTCTCTCCGAGAACCCGGATTTCGCGGACGCCGTGCGCGCCGCGGGGATCGCGTTCGTCGGTCCCAAAGCGCAGACGATGCGTTCGCTCGGCAACAAAGTCGCCGCACGCGAACTCGCCGAGGCAGCAGGCGTTCCGGTGATGCCCGCAAGCGGTGCGCTGCCGGTCGACGACGCGGCGATCGTCGCACTCGGCGAACGCGTCGGATTCCCCGTCATGCTCAAAGCGAGCTGGGGCGGCGGCGGACGCGGCATGCGCATCGTGCGCACTGCGCCCGAACTGCTCGACGCGGTGAGCGCCGCGCGACGAGAATCGCTTGCGGCGTTCGGCAGCGACGAAGTCTTTCTCGAAAAATATATCGAGCACGCGCGTCACATCGAAGTGCAGATCCTAGGCGACTCGCATGGCACGATCGTACATTTGGGCGAGCGCGACTGCACCGTGCAGCGACGGCACCAAAAAGTGATCGAAGAAGCCCCCGCGCGCGATCTTCCCACGGAGCGACGGCGGGCCCTAACGACGGCGGCACTCGCTATCGCCCGCTCGGTCGGGTACGACAATGCGGGGACCGTGGAATTTCTCTTCGACCGCGACGATAACGCGTTCTACTTCATCGAAGTCAACCCGCGCATCCAAGTCGAGCATACGGTGACCGAAGTCGTAACCGGCATCGATTTGGTGAAAGCGCAAATACGCATCGCCGGCGGCGCCGCGATCGGGACCGAACTTGCCGGCGTCCCGTTTCAGGACGGCATCGTCATTCGCGGACACGCGCTACAGTGCCGGATCACGACCGAAGATCCGCGTAATAATTTCACCCCGACCTACGGCCAGCTCTTCGCCTACCGCCCTGCGACCGGCTTTGGTGTGCGACTCGACGGCGGCACCGCGTATGCGGGCGCCGTCGTCACGCCGTTTTACGATTCTCTTTTGGAAAAGGTAACGGTCTGGGCCCCGACTTTCGATGAGACGCGCATGCGAATGCTGCGCGCGCTGCGCGAATTCCGCATTCGCGGTGTCACGACGAATGTGACCTTTCTCGATGCGCTACTCGAATCGCCGACCTTCGTCGATGGGACGATGACGACGCGCTTTCTCGACGAGCATCCGCCGCTGACCGAAGAGTCGCCGCGGCGCGATCGCGCTACGCGCTTGCTCTCGTTCATCGGCGACGTGATGATCAACGGTAATGTTGAAGTCAAAGGCCGTCGTCCGGCGGAAGTTCGCACCGAGCCGAAGCTGCCGAAAATTAGCCGCGAAACGATCTTGCCCGGTACGCGCCAGCGCTTCGAAGAACTCGGAGCCGCGAAGTTTGCGTCCTGGATGCTCGAGCAGAAGCGCGTGCTCGTGACCGACACGACGATGCGCGATGCGCACCAGTCGTTGCTCGCGACGCGGATGCGTACGCGCGACATGGTGCGGATCGCACCGGCGTACGCAAAGTTGCTCCCCGATCTCTTTTCGCTCGAATGTTGGGGCGGCGCAACGTTCGATGTGGCGATGCGATTCTTACGGGAAGATCCGTGGCTACGACTCGAACAGATACGCACGGCGGTACCCAACGTGTTGCTGCAAATGCTGTTGCGCGGAGCGAACGGTGTCGGCTACACGAACTATCCCGATAACGTCGTGAAATACTTCGTCGGCCAGGCGGCGCGCGGCGGCATCGACGTTTTCCGGATTTTCGACGCGCTCAACTGGGTCGAGAACATGCGCGTCTCGATCGA
>JANLVI010000005.1:0-46700 GCA_031363915.1 Vulcanimicrobiota bacterium | reverse complement strand
CCCCCCCCCCCCCCCACCCCTCCTCTCTCTCCATCACCCCTTATTGAAGAGAAAGCGTCACGGCCGTTCGGCCGTGACGCTTTCTCTTTGCCTGCTTATCGGCTTCGTTGGGGCTTTAGGGTTGTTGCGGCTGTGCTTGGAGTAAGTCTTGTGGGTCGGCGGAGCCGATCTTCACGTTGACTAGGCTTTTTGCGCCTTGGCGGAAGATTTCTAGGCCGACGCTCGTGCCTGGTTTTTCGGCTTTGATCATGGCGCGGAGTTGTTCGACGCTGGTTACTTCTTTGTTGTTGTACTTGAGGACGATGTCGCCGGGCTGGATGCCGGCGGCGTCGGCGGGGCTGCCGCCTTGGACGGTTGCGATGACGACTTTTCCAATGCCGCTATATCCGAGCTGCGTGCGTGCGTCGCTATTGAGCGGCACGGGCACGAAGCCGATGTAGCTGACGTTTTTCACCCCGGTCACGCCGGGTGTTTTTTCGAGCGCGGCAAGCGAACTGCGTGCGGCGTTGACCGGGATCGCAAAGCCGATGCCTTGCGCGCCGGCCTGCGGATTCGCGGTCGACTGGTTCACGCCGATGAGGCGGCCTTCGATGTCGATGAGCGGTCCGCCCGAGTTGCCGGGGTTGATCGGGGCGCTGGTCTGGAGCAGGCCTTTGAACTCGCGCGGGTTGCCCTGGTCATCGCCGATTTGTTCGTCGCGGTTGAAACCGGAGACGACGCCGACCGTGACGGTTTGCTTGAGTTCGAACGGTTCGCCGATCGCTATTGCCCACTGGCCGGCTTGGAGCGAACTCGAGTTGCCTAGTTCGACCGGCGGCGGGAGGTTCGCGATGTTGTCGACCTTCACGAGCGCAAGGTCGACCGAGGGATCGGAGGAGTAGACGTGGGCCGTGCGCTTCTCGCCGTTCGCGAGGACGACTTCGACGCTGCTCGTGCCCTTCGGAACGACGTGGGCGTTCGTGACGATCAGGCCCGACTTCGAATAGATGAAGCCCGAGCCGGAGGCCTTCTGTTGATAGCGCTGGCGAATTCCGGCGCTTGGGCCGCCGAACATCGCGGAAAACGGGTCCGACGGGACGATGCGCGTTCCGTTGACGACCACATTGAGCGCGACGACCGAGGGCTCGACTCGCTTGACAGCGTTGATAATGCGTTCCTGGTCGCTCGACCCCGCGGGGAGCGGGGCGGCACTGACGCTCGGCGGATTGTTGCCCGGGCCGGCGACGCCGGCGAAGTGGGTGCTCGCGTAGAGCATCATCGAGAAGCTCCCGACGATCGCTCCCGTGAGACCGACGACGGCCGTTCCAAAGACGCGTGACTTCATAATATGAGAAAACTCCTAATCGAGTGGGCTGTACGGGCTTACTACGCTCGCCCGGTTCGAAAGTGTCACCACCCCGCTCCTTTTGCCCCAATCTTCATCTTTCTATAATACGCCGATCCGGGCAGCTAATATCCCGGATTGCGAAAACCGGCGCCTGTGTGCTCAGGAAACGGCGCGGGCGGACGTGAGCTCGTCGGCGACGACGAGGCCGTCGCGGACGCGAACGATCCGCTTGGCGTGATGCGCGACGTCTTCATCGTGGGTGACCATGATGATCGTGCGGCCCGCGGCGTTGAGCGATTCGAAGAGCCCCATGATCTCTTCGCTAGTCTGCGTGTCGAGGTTGCCGGTCGGTTCGTCGGCGAGCAGGACGGCGGGATCGTTGACCAGCGCGCGCGCGATCGCGACACGCTGCTGCTGACCGCCGGAGAGTTCGCTTGGTTTGTGCGTGAGGCGATCGCCCAGCCCGACTTCTTTAAGACGCTCGATCGCTGCGTCGTTGCGCGCGCGCGGGCTCAGACCAGCATAGAAGAGCGGGAGCGCGACGTTTTTTGTAGCCGACGTGCGCGCGAGTAAATTGAATCCTTGAAAAATAAATCCCAGCTTTTTCAAACGGATCGCCGCGAGCTCGTTGTCGTTTAACGTCGCAATGTCCATGCCATCGAGTTTATAGATGCCGGTCGTTGGCCGGTCGAGCGCGCCGAGCAAATTCATGAGCGTCGATTTGCCCGACCCTGAGGGACCCATGATCGCGACGTATTCGCCGGGTTGAATCGAGAACGTAATACCGCGTAAGGCTTGGACGCTGAGGTCGCCGCTTGCATACGTTTTTGTGACGTCGACCAAGTCGATGACGGCGCGTGTGGGGCTGTTATTCATAACGTAATGCCTCGATCGGATCTAAGCTTGCGGCGCGGTAGGCGGGATAAGTCCCAAACACGAGCGTGACGAGTGTGGCAAAACCGGTTGCGATGAGGACGGAGCGAACCCACGGAATCGGCGCCACGACGCCCGAGATCTGCACGATGAGCAGTGCGTTGACGGCCGCCCCAATCCCGAGGCCGAGCACGAGCCCGATCGTACATCCGATCGCCGAGAGCAGCAGGGCCTCGATGAAAAACTGCGCCAACACTTGGAAGCGCGTGGCGCCGATTGCCTTGCGGAGCCCGATCTCGCGCGTTCGTTCCGCGACCGAAACCAGCATGATGTTGAGAATGCCGATTCCCGCAACGACCAGCGAGACCGCGCCGATCAGCGCGACGACCAGCGTTAGGACGTTGAAGATATTGTCGATGCTCGAGCCGATCGTTTTGCGGTCGGTCGTTTGATAGAGCACGCCCTTGGCTTTGAGCGTTTTGAGATACGCGATGGCTGCCTCTTCGGTTTCTTTCGTTTTCGTCGAATCGGTGACGTAGAGCTGAACGGCGCCGAATTTGAAGCCGCGTGCGATCTGCCGCTCGTACGTCGTATGCGGGATGAGGATGTCGCCGAAGGCAAACGTCGGCACGATCCCGGTTTTTGGTTTCGCATACACGCCGATGATGACGAATCGTTTGTCGCCGACGCGAACGGATTGCCCGACCGGATTGGCCTCGTCCGGAATGAGTTTGGTCTCGGCCTCGTTACCGAGGATGGCGACGTTTGCACCGCTCTGAACTTCCTCTGCTGTAATGTAGCGCCCGTAGTGCAGCGGCGTCGAAACATAGCGGCCGTCCGGTGCGCCCGAGATCGAGAGCCGCGCCCGCTTTTTGCCGATGGTGACAACGCGCTGTGGTCCGCCGATGGACATCCCCTCGACGACGTTTGGGACGTTGGCGCGAATGCGTTCGATATCGCGAACGGTAAGGAGCGCCCGGGCGAAGTTCGGCTGACGCGCGACGTTCAAAATGAAACTATGGTCGTTGAATTCACCGAGCACGCCGTTGACCGCGCCGGACATTCCGGCGCCCAGCACTTGAATCGAGATCACGGCCATCACGCCGATGATCAGTCCGAGTGCGGTGAGAAACGAGCGCGTGCGATTGGCGAGTAGGACCGAGAGCGCTTCAAGAAAATATTGCAGCATCGATTAGCTTCTCAACGCGACGATCGGATCGAGGCGGCTCGCGCGTAAGGCGGGATACGTTCCGAAGACCGTCCCGATCAAGGTCGAGAATCCGACTGCGACCGAGACGATGAGCAGGTACGGAATCGGCGCGGGTCCGACGAGTTGCTCGATGGCTTTATAGGCGAGGAGCACCGCACCGAAGCCGAGGAGCGTCCCGATGCCTCCGCCCATCAGCGAGAGCAGGATCGCCTCGAGGAGAAATTGCAGTGCGATGTCGCTGCGCTTCGCGCCGATTGACTTACGCAGTCCGATCTCGCGCGTGCGCTCGGCAACGGAGACCAGCATGATGTTCATAATGCCGATCCCGGCGACGACGAGCGCTACCCCGCCAATCGCCGTCAATCCGACCGAGATCGCGCTGATGACGGTATTGAACGACTGGATCTGACCGTTGTTGTCTTGCGTGTCATACTTCGACTTCGCGCCGTGCAGACGCTTGAGCACGCGGATGACCGCATCGCCGGCATCTCCCACGGTGACGCCTGCGGCCGCGTACATGTTGATGTTATCGATCGGACCGGGGTTGATTTCGTGGTATGCGGTGTACGGAAGTTCGAGAAAGTCGCTGCCGCCGATCGACGCGAAGAAACCGCCTTTGATCTGGTCGTACACGCCGATAATGCGAAACCGCGATCCCCCGATACGCACGACTTGACCGAGAGCGGATTGGCCTTTGAAAAAGCGGTCGGCAAGAGATTGCGTCATCAGACACACGTGATCGCCGCTTGCGATATCGGCCGCGTCGAGCCGCCGCCCTTCATGTAAGGTCAATGAGTCGCTGTGATAGTCGCTTCCCGAAGCGGCAAACGAGGTGTACGATGTCGATCCCGATCGAATCGTATATTGTCGCTGGTACGACGGCTCGATATGTTTGAGTTTGTCGCCGAGAGCGGAACGGATCAACGCGACGTCGCGGTATTGGATCTGGGCGGCGAGCGGGTCGTCTTGATTGGGGTCGACCTGGACGGAAATTCCCGCGTCGCCGAACGCGTTGAGCGTTCCCGCGATGCCGCCCGACATCGCTTTGCTTACGCCGAGAACCCCGATGATCGATGAGGTGCCGATGATCATCCCGAGCATGGTGAGAGCCGAACGGACGCGGTTGCGCCAGATCGCCTCGAACGCCTCACGAATGTAGGCGAGGAGCCGGTTCACGAACCGCTGGCGACCTTCTTCGGCGTTGCCGAAGGTGAGGGCTTCGGTGCGGCGGCTGCGCCGTCGATAACGAGCGGATTGTTCTCCGTCACGATCACATCGCCGATGCGGACGCCGCTTGCAACGATCGTCTGCGCGTCGTTTGCGACACCGGTTTTGATCGGTGTTTTTTTAGCTCTCCCGTTCGCGAGGACGAAGACGTAGCTGCTCTTCCCGTCGCTTTCTCTATGAACCGCATCGTTTGGGATCGCGATGGCCTGCGGCATGTCGCGGGTGAGGATATCCACGTCGACGGTCATCCCGTCGCGTAAGAACGGGAGCGATTTGTCGAGCGCGACCGTTGTGATGACTTGACGCGCGGTGTTCGAGGGGTCATCACTCTTCTGGGCGATGGCGGAAACGGACGAGATGTGCCCGGGGAGCGTTTGGCCGCCGAGGTCTTCCCCGCTGATATTCGCGCGCTGACCGATTCGAATCGAAGCCACATCTTGTTCGTCGACCTTGGTGCGTACGACCAAACCCGTTTCGCCCGCAATCGTCACCAGCGCCTGGCCAACGTTGATTGCATCGCCGGGCTGGAGCTGGCGCAGCGTATCCGTGGCCTGGGTCGCGATCGTCTGGACGTTCCCGCTGATCGGCGTGCGGATCTGCGTGCGTGCAACTTGATCAGCAGCATACTGATAGTCGCTCTGAGCTTTCGCCGCGTCGGCGCGAGCCGCATCGAGATCGCCGGCTTTGGATTGCGCGGCGTTCGCTTGGGCGGCAGCGAGCTGGGCTTGCGCCTGGCGTAGACTGTCTTCCGATGCGCGGACGCGATCCTGGAGCACCGGCTTTTGCCGACCGAGATTCGCGATCGTTATTTCGCGCTGGCGATGCGCTTGATTAGCAGCGGTTTGCGCTTGAATGAAGCGCGCTTGCGATGAGTCGAGCTGGTCTTTCGAGATTGCTTTGTTGGCATAGAGATCTTTATTCGCGTTGTAAATACGCTGCGCTTCGCTTAAGTTGCTATCCGCGTTCGCAACGTTTGCGTTTGCCGCAAGTCGTTGTTCCTCGGCCGACGAACCGCCGTAGCCCAAACCCGATTGCGAACCGTTCGACGCGTCTTGACGCGCCTGGTTGAGTGCGAAACGCGCTTGTTCGACCGCCGCCTGCGCCTGCACGACCGACGAGCGGTTCTGTGCGGGAAGTGCGGCGTTCGCTTCGCTGACGGTTTTGACGCGTGCCTGGGCTGAGAGAAGTGTATCGCGCGCCGAGGCTAAACTCGAGACGAGTTGCGGATTTTCGATCGTTGCGACGAGTTGGTCGGCGATCACGCGATCGCCCGGGTGGACGTAGAGAGTGCCCAGATTTCCGCCGACGAGCGCCGCCAGCGTCTGCGTCTGCGGGCGCTGCAACGTACCCGTTTCCGGCAGTCGCGTCGTGAAGCGCGCATAGCGAACGGTTTGCGTCGTGACCGTGAGCCCATTCGATTTGGGTTTGGAGGCGCTCACGACGATCGCGATGATGACGATCGCGGCGAGCGCGCCTGCAATTATGATGATGTTCCGGCGGCGATTCATGCTATTTCACATCCACGGCGGCGAGCGGGTCGTACGTGCCGAGGGCCACGCGAAGACGAATCGCGGCCTCGACATACGCGATCCGGGCATTGATAAGGTCGTTTTGCGAACTGAGCGACGTCTGCTCTGCAGCGTTCGCATCGGTCAGCGATATGAGTCCGTTTTTGTACTGAAGCTGTGCGACCCGAGCGGATTCGGCGCCGAACTGGGCCGACTGCTTGGCGAACGCGAGCGTGGCCGAGGCCGTTTGCGCGGCGCGGAGCGCTTGGCGAACGTCGATCTCGACGTTGCGTTTCGTCGCGTCGACTTGCGACTGTGCCGCGTCGATCGCTGCGCGTGCCGAATTGTGTTGTGCGCGGCGCGTGCCGTACTCGACGAGCGGCAGCGAGAACGTCGATGTCGCGTTCAACTGCCAGAATCCCGGACCGCCGCGCACGACGCTTGGAAGCAGCGGTTGGCCGATTTGCCGGTTGATGATGTTCTGCTGATCGATGCTGCGCTGCTGGGAGACGAAGGTCGTCGGCGAGGTTTGATTGCCGAACGAACCGCCGAGCTGCACGATCGGACGTCGATCGGTTTCGATCAGCCCATCGGCGAGCCGGTCGGCGTCGAGCGTCGCACGCGCACTGAGAAGATCGAGCCGCGAGTTTTGTGCAATCGAGATCAGTTGGGAGAGCGGCGTCGGTACGAGCGCCGGTTCGGGTAAGATGACAGGAATCGCGAATGCCGTTTCCGCTGGTGCGCCGATCGTCTGCGCGAGCGTCTCAGCAAAATTTGCCTCATCGCTCGTGGCCGAGACGAGCGTCGACTCGCTGCGTAATTCATTTGCCTGCGCGCGCAGGACGTCGACACCAGCGACTCGGCCGACTTTCTCACTCTGGCGCGCAACGTCGAGCAAGGCCTGTTGGTAGGCGCGATCCGCGCGTGCGAGACGTGTCGCCTCGCGCTTAGCGACGAGCGCGTAAAATCCGTTACTTACATCCACCGCGAGCTGCTGCTCGGAACGTTGCAGGTCGGCTTGCGCTGCGTCTTGCTGGCGTTTTGCTTGCTGGGCGCTGATCTGCTGGGACGATCCGGTATTGATCGTCCAGTTCGAACCGATCTGCGCGGTGTTCTGCGAGAACACGCTTTGCTGCGAGAGATTGAATTGCTGGAATGCGCCGGCGTTGTTCGCGCTCTTCTGGAGTGAGTTTTGAAGCGATCCGACGATGGTTGGAAACTCCGCGGCATGCAGACGCGCGTAATTCGCTTCGAGGCTCGCAAGCGTCGAGCGCCTGGCGAGAATCGTTTGGCTATGGTCGAGTGCGAACTTCAGTGCGCCTCGTAGATCGAGCGGACCGAGGTCTGCTGCGATCGCAGGCGCGCCGAGAAACACGGCGGCAATGAGTCCACCGATGATGGGAGTGGTACGCAACGGTAGAGCCTTTCGCTTATCCTTGAAAACTGGAGAATACGCCGCCGATGATCGCGCCGAAGAGCAGCATGATTCCAGCACCGACATACGCTTGCGCGGGTTTGATTCGGGCAATCCCGATCAGTCCAAGGGCGAAAAGTCCGGTCGCCCAGAGACCGAAGACCGAAAACGAGACGAGCATGCCGTGGACGAATCCGGTCGATCCTGGCACGATCCACGCAAGGCTTGGAAGCGCGTTGAATAAATCGCTTTGCGAATTAAAGGCCTCCGGGCCGCGAATCAATTCGATCACGCCCAAAATGAGCGTCGCAAGGCCGATCCCGACGATCGAGATGTTGATCGCGAGCGCCCAGTATTTTTTGAAGTTGCCCTCGCCACGCACGATCGCATTGAAAATTAGAAGATAGACGCTTTGCAGTAGCGCGATTACGAGCAGAATCACCGGGAAAAATGCGAAATTAAACTTGGAGATGGCTTTCGCGATGTCGATCTGCTGATCAACTATTGCTTGACGTTTTTCCGGGGTCATCGCCGCGACGGTTGTATTTTTCGCCATGGTTGCCGGGATGCTCGCAATCGCCGCGTGTTCGCTTGCGGCCGATCCGAGAAATGTGCCGACCATGCCGAGCACGGCGGCGATCAAAAATGCGTACCCCCACGTGGGGACGACGCGCAAGCGGGCAAATGCATCTGCAGGTGATACGACGATATCGAGGGCGGTCGTAAGACCGTTACCTTTAGGTGCAGTCATTGGTTCCGAGATCATCCCGTAACTCCTTAAACCAAGCGGGCTCGCTGTGTTGTTACGCAGCGAGGTGCCGGAATGTTTCACTCCATGCGATGTGCGGTCTTCTAACGGAACTGAGTGCGCGCGAGTGCCAGGCCCAAGCTAATTGCCAGCATCGTGAGTGTAGCGATGAGCGGGGAGAGTTTCGCGCCGCGCACGAGACCGATTGCCACGAGCACGTACGACCAGATGTTGAAAATACCGTACGAGCTGAAAAACGACGCTTCTTCCGGCGTGCGATGCAGCAGCACGGCAAGCGTAATAGGTACTGACAGCGGCAGGTCGATCGCTGAATGGAATTTTGCGGGATCCTGAGCGTGGATACCGATGCCCACGATCAGGGCGCCAATGCTCGCGGGAACGCCTGCATTGGCGACGAGCGCGTAGAGGCGCCTAAGGCTCGTCTCACCGCGTCCGATGCGGACCGCAATCTGGAGGACGGCGGACTCGACGATCCAGAGGACCGGCGGCCCGACGACCGAGAGGATCGCGACGGCGGCAAATGCGATCGGCGCGGCACCAATAGTCGAATTTTTTAGATCGCCCGTCGGCATCGTCGCCATATAGTACTTCGAGGCGGGAATCGTAAGCACGAATGCCGCGAACGAGCAGGCGGCGGTGAAAATGAAGGCTTCGAACCAGCGGGCGCTTTCGCGAATTTCATCGAGTGCCGCGATCGGCTGGATGAGGAGCTTCAGGAGAATCTGGGGCGAAAATCGAGCGGAGGCCACGGCCCCCTCTTTAGCCGGGCAGCTTGACCGGCCTTGCATCTTTCCGCGGGGGGAGCGGGTTCGCGGGTAAGAAGAGGCTATCCACGCCGAGCCGGTGCTGCACGACCAGCGCCGCACGATCGAGGTCGGCTTTGCGCATCTCGAGGAACTTCAACCGCAGGTAGGTCGCAATCCGGCGCTTGGCCCGTGCCGAATAGAGGGCATCGATCCGGCGGTGCGAGGCCACGTAAGATTTTTGGGCTGCGAAGACAGCTCCGGGCGTGAAGAACGTCAAAAATAGCAACCACAGGGTCGCACGAGCGGCAATCGTCAGCATGCTGCACGATCACGCCGGCTGAGGCGAACGACTAGACGGGATGAGCATTGCAATCCAGTAACGGCCAGAACGGCCAAGCGCACGCGGACACCTTGGTGGTGCCCAAACCTCCGGACGAACCCTACCTTCGGATCATCCCCCTCGGCGGCTGCGGCGAAATTGGCCGTAACATGACGGTCATCGAAACGAACGACGATATCGTCGTCGTCGACTGCGGCTTGATGTTCCCCGATGACGAAATGTTCGGCGTCGACATCGTTATAAACGACTTCTCGTATTTGCGCGAACGCAAAGACAAGTTTCGCGCGTTGCTCGTGACGCACGGGCACGAAGACCACATCGGCGGCATTCCGTATCTCTTACGTGAGTTCCAGATTCCGGTCGTCGGCACGCCGCTCTCGCTCGCGCTCATTCGCGCTAAGATGCGCGAGCACAAGCCGAGCGAGCTCAATTTGATTTCGGTGCAGCCCGGCGACCGCGTGAAATACGGCGCGATCGAGACCGAGTTCATTCACATCAATCATTCGCTTGCGGGCGCATGCGCGCTTGCGATCCGCACGCCCGTGGGCATCGTGTTCCACACCGGCGATTTCAAGTTCGATCAAACGCCGATCGACGGCAAACCCGCGGACTTCGCGTCGATCGCGCGCGTCGGAGAAGAAGGCGTGCTCTGCATGCTCGCCGATTCCACGAATGCCGAACGCCCCGGGCACACGCTCTCGGAGCGCACCGTCGGCGATGCATTCGCGAATATTTTCGCGCGCGCTAAAGGCCGCATCATCGTCACGTCGTTCGCCTCGAACGTGCCGCGTATCCAGCAAGTCGTCGATCAGGCACAGCGCTTCGGCCGCAAAGTCGCCTTCCTCGGCCGCTCGCTCTCGAACGTGTTGCACTTCTCGACGGAACTCGGCTATCTCGATATCCCGCCGGGCCTCGTCATCAAGCTCGAAGACGTCGATAACTATCCGCCGGAGCAAGTCGTCGTGATGACGACCGGCTCGCAAGGCGAACCGATGTCGGCGCTCACGCGACTCTCGGTGCGCGATCATAAGAAGCTGCGCATCAATGCGGGCGATACGGTCGTCATTTCGGCGACACCGATCCCGGGCAACGAGAAGAGCGTCTCCAAGACGATCAACAATCTCTACCGCCTTGGCGCAACGGTCATCACCGGAACCGCCGGCAGCGCGCACGTCTCGGGTCACGCATCGCAAGAAGAACTCTTGCTCATGCTCAACCTCGTGCGTCCGGAATACTTCATTCCGGTGCACGGCGAGTATCGCATGCTCGTCACGCACGGCAAGCTCGCGACGACGACCGGCGTCCCCGGCGACAACGTCTTCGTGATCGAAAACGGCGACATCATCGAGTTCACCGATACGACGGCCGACAAAGTCGGGCGCACGTACGGCGGCAACGTAATGGTCGACGGCTCGGGCGTGGGTGATGTCGGCGAAGCGGTTCTGCGCGATCGTAAGCATCTTTCGGCCGACGGCATCATGATGGTCGTCGTCACGGTCGACTCCGCAGAAGCACGCGTCGTTGCGGGCCCCGATCTCATTTCCCGCGGTGTGTTTTACTTACCGGATTCGAGCGAGTTGCAGGAAGAGTTCAAGGCGAAGCTCACCTCGATTCTCGCGCAGTGTTCGGTCGAAGGCATCCGCGATGTCGGCACCGTTAAAGAACACATTCGCAGCGGACTCTCCAAAGCCGTGTTCGAGAAGTCGCGCCGCCGCCCGATGGTCATCCCCGTGGTGATGGAAGTCTAGGCTTGCCGGACTAGCCGCCTCACCCGACGGCGTGATACGCTTCGGGTGAGGTATTTCGTATGCAGACCGAAATCGTGCTCCCCGAAACGAAGCCGGAGACCGAATGGGTCAATGGCCGGGCGCTCCAAAAAGTGAGCTCGACGTACCGACATTCCCGGCTTCAGGCGCAATTTTGGCTTGCGCTGGAAAATTGGGCCGGGAAGCAAGGCCGTGTCGGCATCGAATGGAGATTTCGGATCGCGCCGCCCGGCGAGTCGATCCGCCCACTCGTGCCGGATGTCGCGTATCTTTCCTACGAGCGTCTAGGCGCGACTGACGATGACGCCGCGCAAATACCGCTCGCGACGCCAAATGTCGCCGTCGAGGTTCTCTCACCGGACGATCGCCCGCGCGATGTGCGTCATAAAATCCAGACGTATTTGAGCGCTGGCGCGGACGCCGTAATTATCGTCGATCCAAAGACCGAGACGATTCGCGCCGAGTCGAATGCAGGCGTCGAGTCGTGGCAGATCGGGGAGACGCTGCGCCACGCGTCGCTGCCGGGATTCTCGCTCGATGTGGCCACGTATTTCGCACGAGCAAAAGAATAGTGACCCAGCCTTTGATTTAGTCGTCGCACCTGCTCGCGTGATTGGCTTCAGGTGAGGTACTCTTCATGCAAACTGAGATCGTGCTTCCCGAAACAAAGCCCGGTTCACCGAGCGTTGCAGTTGAGATTCTTTCCCCCGATGACCGTGTGCGCGATGTGCGAGATAAAGTCGTTACCGATCTGCGGGCGGGAACCGATGCCGTGATCATCGTCGACCCGAAAACAGAGACGATCCGCGCCGATTCGATCAGTGGAAGCACTTCGTGGTCGATCGTTGATACGCTGACGCACCCTTCGTTGCCTAGCTTCATGCTCGACGTCGCGGCCTATTCCGCGCGCGCAAAAAAATAAGCGCGTCGCGCGGCACAGGAGCGCTCTTAGCTTTTACCGCATTCGGCTCGGATGAAAAATCGGCGGTCCTTTTTGACGGTCGTGGCAGCGAGCGGAGTTGGTGTGGCAGTCCTCGGAAAATCTGCAGACGCGCAAGTAGCGCCCGTAAGCCCAGCTGCGGTTTCGCCGCAGCCGGGACCGACTGCGTCGCCGAAACCGCCGTCAGCCGAAGCGATGGCCTTCGCGTTGACCTTTCGTGCGTTCGATGCCGCATTCACCGACGCTGATCTCAAAACGATCGCGCGCGGCATCGATCGCAAACGTGCTGCCGGAAGTGACCTCAATCCCAAAGGCACGCTGCTTAAGAACGCGGACGAACCGATCACGCGCTTCACCGTCCCGTTCTCGGGCGTAAAGTAGGATGACGAACGACGACCTCGCCTCTAGCGATGCCACGACGCTTCAGAAGCTGATGACGGCGGGCAGCGTGTCATCGGTGGAACTGACCAAACTGTATCTCGACCGACTGGAAAAATATGGCCACGTTTACGGCGCCATCGTCACGATCTTGCACGAGCGCGCGATGAAAGAAGCGAAGCGCGCCGATCGGGAGCGTAAAGCGGGCAAGATTCGTTCGCCTCTGCACGGCCTACCGTACGGCGTGAAAGACTTGCTCGCGACGCCCGACGCGCCGACGACATGGGGCTCCGCGCCATACCGAGATCAGCTATGCCGGGGGCGTGCTGCTCGCGAAACTCGCGATGGTCGAACTCGCCGGCGGCTTTGGCTACAGTGATGCAGATGCATCGTTTACGGGTCCCGGACGCACGCCATGGAATGCGAAATTCTGGAGCGGCGGATCCTCGAGCGGCACCGGCGTTTCGGTCGCCGCGGGCCTGGTAGGTTTTGGCATCGGCACGGAAACCTCGGGTTCGATTCTCAATCCGGCAACCGCGTGCGGCATCACCGGGCTGCGTCCGACCTACGGCCGGGTGAGTCGTCACGGTGCGATGGCGCTGTGCTGGTCGCTCGATAAGATCGGGCCGATGGCGCGCAGCGCGCGCGATACCGAAACCATCCTGCGCGTGATCGCGGGAGCCGATCCGGCCGATCCCACTGCTGTCGATCGACCGCTGCGCGCGCCCACGCGCAAACCGCGCGTCGCAGTTCTCAAGAACGCAACGCATGGCGTGATGCCCGAGGTCAAAGCGAACTTCGAAGCATCGCTTAAGGTGCTCGCGCAATTCTGCGACATTACGATGGACGTCGAACTGCCGGATGCGCCCTACGGCGCAGCAGTCGGCACGATCGTCAGTGCCGAGGGCGCGGCAGCGTTCCGCGATCTCATCGAGAGCGGAAAGTCGCGGATGCTGCAAAACACGGGCGACCATCTCGGCGGCTACGCGTCGTATGCAACACTCGCGGTCGACTACATCGACGCCCAGCGTCAGCGTCCGCTGATGATCAAAAAAGTGAACGACGCGTTCGGCAAGTTCGACGGCGTTGCGACGCCGACGCTTTCGACGGTCACACCGCCGGTCGGCATCCCGTTCGACAAGGCCTATCCGAACGTCGAAGGGGGACCGAGTCTGATCGGCGCGGGCAACGCGTGCGGACTTCCCGCTATCGGCATGCCGAATGGATTCGGTGAGAACGATTTGCCGACGGGCATCGCGCTTCTCGGCGTAGCGTTCGGTGAGGTGCGGCTTACGGCGATCGCCAAACGCTACCAGGCCGCGACGGACTTCCACACCCGGCGGCCGACGCTCGTGACGGAGACGCCGGTCTAGGCGCTCGGCTGCCGCGATGCGATCGCGATCGCCACGGCGTTGCCGATACCGAGTGCCGCAGTCGCGAGCAACACGCCGCCGATCAAGTCCGTCGGATAGTGCGCGCCGAGCGCGAGACGCGACCAAATGACTCCCAAGCCCCAGAGAACGAGAATGGTCGCGATGGCCATCCGTGCGCCTCGCGGCAACTCACTCTTCCAGATAAAATATGCCCAGAGTCCGTACACCAGTACGGCGAACATCGCGTGTCCGCTCGCGTACGCGAACGACGATTCGTGCACGTGCACCCAGCGTTCGGGTCGAGGGCGCGCAAACCGCGCTTTGAAGAAATCGCTCGCCTGCCACGTGATGACCGTGACGGCGAGTGCGAAAATCACGCGTCCACGCCAGGCGGGAAACGTCACCGCCGTACTGATCGCTAACACCGCGAAAATACTGAGCGTCGGCAGCAGGCACGATGCGGTGAAGATCCACGCAAGCGGCGTTGCGACGCCGACCCAACTCGCGGTCGCAAGGTCCAATGCCGAGGGATCGGTCGCCGAAACGGCTGAGCCGAGGATGAAGAAGCCGAGCAGCGCGAGGATAGCGACGACGAGCGATCCCCGCACGCGCTAGCTTCCGGCGGCGAAGAGGTCTTGCTGACTGTCGTCTTTCCCAAGTCGTGAGGCGATCACTTGGAGTTCGTCGATGCGCAGCTTGATCGTGCGCGGCTTCGTGCCTTCATGCGGCCCGACGACTTTGAAGTCTTCGAGCTGTTTCATGATCCGCACCGCCCGCGGATGGCCGATCGAAAAGTGCGATTGCAGCTGCGCGGTCGATGCAAAGTTGCTCTCGATTATGAACTTCGCCGCATCGTAGCAGAGCGGATCGACGTTGCGGGCGCCTTTGTCATCGTCATCGGAGATCGGCGTGATCTCGACTTCGATGAGGTTATCCGGTCGCGCTTGCGCGGCCCAGAAATCGACGAGGCGCGAGATCTCGGCGCTGGTGATAAGTGCGCCTTGCGCACGTTTGGGCTTGGGCGCATCGATCGGCAAGAAGAGCATATCGCCGCGGCCAAGCAGACGTTCCGCACCGCCCATGTCGAGAATGGTACGCGAGTCGACTTGCGAGCTGACCGCAAACGCGATGCGCGAGGGGATGTTCGCTTTAATGATGCCGGTGATAACGTCGACCGACGGCCGCTGCGTCGCAACGATCAAGTGAATGCCGGTAGCACGCGCGAGTTGGGCGAGACGGCAGATCGTCGTCTCGACTTTCGCCGGTGCGATCAGCATGAGGTCCGCGAGTTCGTCGATCACGATCACGACGTAGGGGAGCTGTTCGTCGGGGAATTTTGCGTTGTACTCTTCGATTTTGCGGACGCCGGCTTTGGCGAAGCGCTCGTAGCGCGAATCCATTTCCTTGGTCATCTGAAAGAGCGCGCCCGCCGCCATCTTCGCATCGGTGATCACCGGTTCGATCAGATGCGGGATGCCGTTGTAGACCGTGAGTTCGACGCGTTTGGGATCGATCATGAGCATCTGCACTTGATCGGGCGTCGCCGAGACGAGGATCGAGGCGATGATGGAGTTGAGACAGACGCTCTTACCGCTGCCGGTCGCACCTGCCACGAGCAGATGCGGCATCTTGCCGAGGTCGCCGTACACGGGGCGTCCGGTGATGTCTTTACCGAGCGCCATGTTCAGCGGCGGAATCGTACCTCGCGACGGAAACGCATCGAAGATTTCGCGGATCGCGACGATCGAGACGGTGGCATTCGGGACTTCGATGCCGACGGCGGACTTGCCGGGGATCGGCGCTTCGATGCGCACGGATGTCGCGGCAAGCGCGAGCGCGAGATCGTCGGCAAGCGAGGAGATGCGCGAGATTTTCACACCGCGATCGGGTTTGAGTTCGTAGCGGGTGATCGAGGGGCCGCGTTCGATGTGTTGAACTTTCGCGCCGACGCCAAACGATGCGAGCGTATCTTCAAGCGTGCTTGCGCGTGAAGTTTCGTCGACTTTTTGCGCTTGCGGCGGATCGAAAAGCGTGAGATCGGGAAGGCGATACACGACGCCGCCTGCGCGCGTGCTCGACGCGGACTCGTATTCGCCAACCACGGCGATCGCAGCAGCGACCGAAGCGGCGGAGCGAACCGGCGTTACGGCAACGGCGGGTATGACGAATGGCTCGTCGATTTCCTCGACGTCATCGTCATCGTCATCGTCGTACGCTTCATCATCGAGTTCCTCATCGTCCTCGAGGTCCTCGTCTTCTTCAATCTTATCGGCTGCATCGTCGTACACGATCGCCTCGACGACGGCGACGCTCGCGGCCTGCGCGGGTGCACGCGCGGGTGCACGCGGTAGCAAGGCGGGGAGATGGAAGGCTTCGCGCAACGATTTGGGTCCGGTCGCGACCTCGGTCGCGACCTTAGCTTCGCGTTCGCGCGGTGCGGGCCACATGGCTGAGATCCGCGCGATGCACCAACCGATGACTTTTTTCACCGAGACGTTGGTGATCCACACGGTGATACCCAGTGCGACGATCGACAGGGTGAGCGCCGTTCCGAAGTCTCCGAGCAGCGTGTGGAGTCCGCCGGAGACGCTGGCACCGAGAACGCCGCCGCTCTTGCCGAAAAACGCATTGACGACGATGAAATAGCCCAGGGCCGCAAGACCGAACGTCGCCATGAGTCTGGGGACGTTGATCTCGAGGAAGACGATCGCTCCGACGAGCGCGACGAGGACCGGAAAAAGTGCGGCGGCGCTGCCGAATAAGAAACGCAGTCCGGCCGCGGTATTCGCACCGACAAGTCCCGAGCGCGCCGGCGGTAGCACGAGCGCAACACCAAGAAGAATCGCGATACCGAGGGCCGCAATCCCGGCGATCTCGAAATTCAGACGCATCGTCGCAGTCGCCTTACGGCGTACGCGTGCCATGGCGTAAAACCTTACAGACGCATGGATTTACACCTGTCGCCATGCGGCAGAAGTGATTCCCGTATGTGGGCCTGAATTCCATGACGTTTGCTGCCCGGATGTAAGGAGTCTCGTGTCCAAGCCAACCATCGTCGTTCTTGAAGGCGATCAGACCGGTCAAGAATTGCTCGTCGAAGCATTGCGCGTTCTCGAACCAAGCGTGATCGGTTTGGACCTTGCCTTCGAACATTACGATCTTTCGCTCGAGAAGCGCCGCGCGACCAAAAACGGGATCGCACACGACGCCGCCGCCGCGATGAAGCAGCACAAGCTGGGAATCAAAGCCGCCACGATCACGCCGGAGATCAAAGGCGACGTCGGCTCGCCGAACGCCATCATCCGTCAAGAGATTGACGGGAAAGTCATTTTGCGAACGGGTCGGCGTATCCCGGGCGTTCGTCCCGTTGCCGGTATCCATGCCCCTATAACGATCGTGCGCATGGCGGTCGGTGACGCCTACGGTGCCAAAGAATGGCGCGAAGGCGAAGGTGATAATGAAATCGCTTTCCGCACGGAGAGAATCGAGCGTACGGTCTGCCGTGCCGTTGCCGAGTACTCGTTCTTCCACGCGCGCCGCACGCACAGTAAAGTGTTCGGCGGTCCGAAGTACACGGTTAGCCCGGTTTACGAAGGCCTCTTAAAAGAAGAGATGGACGCCGCCGCCGCGCGCTACCCTGATGTCGAGTACGATCCGCAACTGATCGATGCGACCTACGCCTTGCTCATCTCGAACCCGGGCGATGCCATGGTCATCCCCTCGCTGAACCGCGACGGGGACTGCCTTTCGGATCTGGTGATGCAACTCTTCGGCTCGATCGCCGGTGCAGAATCGGTGCTCATGTCTTTCGATGCCGACTTCAAGCCGGATGTCGTGATGGCGGAGGCTCCGCACGGGACCGCCCCCCGACTCTTCGGCAAGAATGTGGCCAACCCGATGGCGATGATCCTTGCCTCGGCGGCAGTCCTCTCGTACATCGACGACCGACGGGCCACGACCGCCTCACGAGCGATATATGAGGGCGTTCTGGAGACGGTTCGTGAGGGGACCTCGACAAGCGACCTCGGCGGCCAAGCAAGCACGTCTGAATTCACCGATGCGGTGATTGGCAAAGTCAAGAATAAACTCGACGTTTGGGCGTCGCTTTAGGTCGGGGCGCGTTGTTCTTTTCCGGCTAGCGCGCGACGAGCACCACGCCGACTAGCGCGAGTACGACTCCGACCCACTGCGTCGGAGCCAGCCGTTCGTGCAAGACGACGGCGGCAAGTGCAACGGTGCTCGCCGGATACAATGAGGTGAGCACGGCGACGATTGCGATGAGGCCGTGATGCGCGGCCAAGACGTAAAGCGCATTCGCACCCATGTCGAGCGTGCCGGCAAGAACGATTGCCGGGATCGCGGCACGGGCGACGCGGAGCGGAACGCGTTGTGCGAATGCAACGACCGTGAGGGCGGCAACAGACGCGATTCGCGCGCTCAAGAGCGGATAGAGACCGCTGATCGGCTGCACTTTTGCGAGCACGATCAAGAAGAAGCCGAGCGTCATACCCGAGAGGATCGCGGTCGGCACGCCCACCGGCATCCCAAGCGTTGCACGCCGTGCGCGCTCTTCACTTGGGTCGGGCGCGGAAACGAGCACGACGGCGCCGATTGCAAGGCCGATGCCGCACCATGCAAGCGTGCCGGGGCGTTCGCCGATGGTGAGTCCGAACAGCACCGGGATGGTCGCGGCGATCACCGCAGTCACCGGTGAGACGATGCCCATACGGCCGATGGCAAGCGCGCGATACAAGAGCACGATGCCGACCGCGCCCAGTCCGCCGCCGACGACGCCCCGCCAGAGGTCGATCGCGAGCGGATGACTGTCCATGAAGGGCACGATGCAGAGCAAGACCGCGAAGCCTGCGAGCTGCGAGAAAAGAACGACGATGACCGTCGCCGTCTTGCGGCTGGCGAGTCCGCCGATAAAATCGGCGCCCCCGTAGAGGACCGCCGCGATCAGCGAGAGTGCGATCGCCACCGGCTACTTGGTCCTCGGATCGAGGGCGTCGCGTAGACCGTCGCCGAGCAGATTGAATCCGAGCACCAGCGTGGTGATCGCGACGCCCGGAAAGATTAAAGCCCACGGCGCCGAGAGCCAGTAATCGCGCGCGTCGTTGAGCATCGCGCCCCACTCCGGCGCCGGGGGACGCGCACCGAGACCGAGATAGGAGAGTCCGGCCGCTTCGAGTTCGGCCGTCGCCACGCCCAGGGTCGCCTGGACCAGGAGCGGCGCCAAGATGTTCGGCAAGATGTGCCGCAGCAAGATCGTCGGGGTCATCGCCCCGATCGCCCGCGCCGCTTCTATATACTCCGTCTCGCGAAGCGCAAGGACCGACGAGCGGGCCAGACGTGCGTACTGGGGCACGTAGACGATCCCGACGGCGATCATCAAATTCGTAATGCTCGGCCCGAGAATCGTCGTGATGGCGATCGCCAAAATGATCGACGGAAAGGCCAGCATCACGTCCATCGCGCTCATAAAGTACGCGTCGAGCCGCCCACCGATGTAGCCCGCCAAGAGGCCGATAAACGTGCCGACGGTTATCGCGAGACCGACGGCGACGAAGCCGATCCGGATCGAGGTTCGCGCGCCGTACACGATGCGGGAAAAGACATCGCGCCCGAGCTTGTCCGTCCCCAACCAGTGAGCGGCGCTCGGCGGTGCGGCCTGGTTTGCGAGGTTCTGGGCCAGAGGGTCGAACCCGGCGATCAGCGGTGCCGCAATCGCCGCCAGCAGGATGATCGCAACGATCGCGGCTCCGACGATCGCGCCGGGTGCTTTTCGGAAACGTCGCCACGTGTCGAGGGCGAAGCTGCGCGACGCCGGAGCGAGAAGAGTCGTGGCCATTGCAGACGGTCAGATTTGTGGGACGCGACCGCAATCCCCCGGTCGGATCGAAGCACCCGGTGCCTCGCCGCGCAATCCGAGCGACCCGGGAACTAAAATAGGACTCTCATTTAACGAGGTAGCGAATCCGAATTCCCGTCTTAACAAAAAAGGATGTGGCCCGGAGGAGCCGATAACACGCTTCCAACGGCCCGTGGCCCACTTCGCCGTGCCGTTCACTCACTTCCGAATTCTAGGATCAGAGGTAATTAGCATGGCCAAACCATCGCGTTTGACCCATCGGTTCCGAGCCTCCTTGACGCGCATGTTTGCAAGCGCGCTCTTGGTCTGCGCTATCGTGGTACCGACATGGTCGCCCGTACTCGCTGACACCACGACAGGTGTCATCTCCGGTGTTCTCACTTCGGCGAAAACAAACGGCCCGGTCGTCGGGGCGTCCGTTGCGATCGCCTCGCCCTCCGCTTCGCGAACCGCAACCACGGACGCGCGCGGCTTCTTCTCGATCACCGGCGTGACGCCGGATACGTACACGGTCACCGTCAAAGCTCCCGGCTTTGAAGAGGTGGTATTTCGCGGCGTAACTGTGAACGCACAGCAAACGACGACCCTCTCGCAGGCTCTACAAGATCGACTGCGCACGATCGGTCGCATTACTGCTCGCTCGCAAACCGGCGCGTTCCAACCCACCCAGACGACCGACACGTATACAGTCAACACCGCCGCTATCAACACGATCCTCGGCAACGCGTACAATACGAACGAGTCGACCTTGATCGCCGCGCTACCGGGCGCATCGTTCGATAAGAGCGGCTATCCGGTTCTGCGTGGTGGCCGCGAAAATGAAGAAGGCTTCCAATTCGACGGCATCGACTATACCGACGCCTTCACGAGTCAGTTCGTGAACTCGCTGAACCTCAACGGTCAATCCTCATTCCAATTAACGCCGGGCGCGGGCGATGCCGCAACCGGTAACGCAGGCACCGGCGCCATCAACATCATCGTCAAGCGCGGATCGCGTCCGCCCTTCGGTACGCTCGATCTCGAAGCGGGCGCCCCTGCGTTTGCCCACCAACTCGGTTTCGAGTATGGTTTCGCAACGCCGAATGGCCGCTTTTCAGATTTCGCGTCGTTCGTCGGTTACCGCAATGAAAATCTGGTCGGCTACCGCACGACGGATCTCGTAGGGGTCGGTCAACCAACGCCGTTCCTCTATCAGACCTCCGATGATTTCGTGAACAACTTGGTCTACCGCTTCGGTAAAGATAACAGCCAGTCGCTGCAGTTCCTTTACCAAAACCAGAACGTTGACTTTTTCTCGCGCTCGGCGCCGGGAACGAATTTTCAGTTCCGCTCGGGTGACCCCGTCGCGGCGCAGTACTACGGCCAATTCACGGGTCTCGGACCCGCATCGATCGGGAGCATCTACGGCTTCGCGCCGTATCAGACCTCGCAAAATCAGACTCTGGCTTCCGCCAATCGTTCGCCCGGCCAACAAGTCCAGCCGAATGCGACATTCAAGTTGCAATACTCGAACAATCTCGACTCGTCGACGTTCTTGACGGCGAAGTTCTATCGCGTCAACTCGGTCGACGCATTCGACTATCCGTACAACTTCGCTTCCAACGGTAATGCCGTGGGGGGTGACTTTTTCGCGCTCCAAGGTGGTCAGCGTACCGGCGGGTCGCTCGATATCACGCGTCAACTAAATTCCAAGAATCTCCTCACCGCTGGATTCAAATATGAGTTCCTGCATCCGGTCTTCAACGAACCCTCAGCATCGCTGGGATTCGCAGCGAACGTGTTCCAAGCATTCGCAGGTGGGCCGGGACCGTACGACTTCTTGCCGGCAGCCAATGCCGACTGCGTCGCAATCGGTGCGACGTGCGGGTACCTCTCCAAGTATTTCCCCAATGGGATCCCGCGCGTACCGCTCTATAACCAAACGACCATTATCAACCGCCAGGATACCTCGGTATTCATAACCGACGCGTTTACGCCCACGAATAAGCTGAAAATCGATGCCGGCATCCGTGTCGATGCCTCGAACTTCAACCTCCCGAGCGTGAACAGCGGCGCGTACCTTCCTGCCGGCGGCGGCGGGTATAGCTCCGGTTCCTATCTTCCCTCCATCACCGGTCTCGATGTTAACGGTAATCCGGACCCGACGAAAGACGTCTACAACCTGGGCGGTAATGCAGCGCGCAAACCCGTGATCGTCGAACCGCGTTTCGCGTTCTCGTACCAACTGCGCCCGACGGATTCGATCCGCTTCGCTTACGGCCGTTCGGTTCAGTTCGCGCCGATCACCGATATCGATCGCAGCGTCAATCGTCAGAACTACAGCCAGTTCGCCGGCATTCCGGCAAACGCAGTCATCTGCGGCCCCACCGGCGACCGCAAATGTAGCGACTACGCGGACCAGCAGTACTGGTCGAATCAAAACCAGATCTCCGGCGTGCCGATCACCCCGGCAAAGCCGGCGACGTTCAGTAATGTCGAAGCGTCGTATTCGCACGATTTCGGCAAAGGCACGTCGGTCAAATTGACCCCGTTCTACCGCCGCGGTTTCGATGGGCTCTCGCTCGTCGCGACGACGCGGGTCGATGCTAAAGGCCAGCCGGTCCTGAACCCCGATGGCTCGACACAGTTCAATGCCCCCGTTACGACGAACCTCGGCGTTACCAAAACGACGGGCGTCGAATTCTATCTGACCAAGGAAGCCGCATACGGATTCTCGGGTGCGCTCTCCATGACGTACATCAACGAATTCTCGAACGTGGTCCCCGGCACTTCAAGCGAAGATTTCTTCCCGTCGATTCCGACGGCGTCACTCGCGCTTGGAAATCTCTATCGCGTCGGCTTCCTTTCGCCGTTCAACGCCAATCTCGCGGTGTCGTACAAAACGCGCAGCGGTTGGAAATTCAACCCGACGGTCAATTACAACCGCGGCTACCCCTATGGTGTCGGTACGTTGACGTCGCAATTCGTGAATAACGTGGCCGTCAATCTCCCCAACACGAATGTCACCTCGCCCTTCGGTGCAAACGAGGCGACGCAATACGTCGATCCGCAAAATCCGGGCAACGTGTTCAATCCGAACATCGCTGCGCGGCGCGGAACGCCGGAAGGTGCATCTGCCGGCGGATTCTTGACGGCTCCCAGTGCCAAGATCAACTTCGACGTCGAATATGCGGCGAATAAAGCGCAGACGTTCGGTATCCAAGTGTTCAACGTGTTTAACAACGTCTATAACACCCCGTCGCTCAACGGCCGCTATCAGCCGGTCGCAACCGGGCTTGCCGGTCCGGCGACCGGTACGACGCGTCAAGTTCCCCTGAACGGGAGCGCGCTCGGATTTGCGAATTACTCGGATGCCCGTTTCGGTCGTTCGGCATATCGTATCGATCCGATCAATACGCCAATTTCCTACCAGTTCTACTACCAGTTACACCTCTAGGAGCTACGGTGCACACACGTTTACTCTCGCTCGTCGCGCTGGGGGGGCTTTCGGCCCTCTCCGCGTGCACCAGTGGTCAATCAGCGATCGTGCCGCCGTCGACGGCGGTCAATCTCGCTGCAACGGCGAAATTACAGTTCGCGGTCGGTACGGCGAACATCGCCGGCACGACCGGTCTGAACACGGTCGTTACGTTCCGCCAGCCGAACGGACTCTCGGCGACGCTCGTCAACACGCCAACCATTACGGGCCCCGCAGCGTTCGCGGTTCCGAGTGGCGGGCTCGATACGGGCACGAACATGATCTCCGGCTCGCCGCAAGTCGCGGCCGGTCTCACTACGACCTCAACCACCTTCGGCCCGCGGGGCGGAGCATTTGCCTACGGCTTTGCGCCGCTCAACATTAGCCAGAACTCCCCGGCGAATTTCGGGTCCTACTCTCTCCCGTTCTACGTAGCTAGTGCCGCGCAGGCGCAGTATCTCATCGGCCCGGGTAACACGTACGTTTCGAATTTCCGCGACGGAACGCAAGCCCCCGGTTTCGGTGGTTATGCTTCGGGCTTCACGGATTTCGCTGCGACGCCCGTTGCCGGGACATATACGCTCGGCGTTAAGATCCCGCTCGCAATCGGAAGTATCCCGGACTTCACCGCGGCGGCGACCCTCGGCACGACCGTGCCGCTTCCGCTCTTCGCACCGCCGGCCTACACGACCGATGGTGCGGGCGGCGGTACCGTTGCAGTGACGGTTCCCGCCGGCGTAACGGAAGCGCTCGTCTACGTCGTCGACGGTAGTACGGGCAACTTCTTTACGCTACTCACGCGTACGCAAGGCCCGCAAGCGCTCACGCTTCCGAGTAACATCGGCCCGATCGTAAAAGGCGTTGCCGGTCCGTCAATCTCCGTCGGGAGTCCCGTTTTGGTCTATGCCGTCGGGTTCAATTACCCGGCATTCGAGGCATCGCCGATTGGTGCCAGCCCTTCCCAGACCCCGGTCATTACGGGAGCCAACGGCCAAGCGGACATCACATCCTCCGATCCTAGCGCTCCGGCCGCCAGCACCGGCACCGTCGAGTAAATCGCGAGACGGTCGCTGGCCGTCGCAGGCGACAACTGGAAAAGGCCCGCAGCTCTGGCTGCGGGCCTTTTCGTCTGCCCAAGGCCGCTCGATCTAGGGGGCGAACCGAACTCAGTTCCGCGTTTGCGACGGAGATCTTGCGCCAAACGTCCTTGTGACGATTTCTTCGTGAGACTACTCTAAGCTCTATGTGGACAACAAGGGAACACGCGTGACGATCATCGATCCGGCTCTCAAGCCGATCCAAAATAAAGTCGAAGAGGGCATCCAGCTCTCACGTGAAGACGGCCTCACGCTCTTTCGGACGCCGGACTTGCATGGGCTTGGCCGCATGGCACAAGCGCAGAAAGAGCGCAAGAGCGGCAAGAATGTTTATTACGTTCTGAACCGTTATATCAATTCCACGAACGTCTGCTACGCCGCGTGCAAGTTCTGTTCGTTCTCGAAAGCCGAAAAAGACGGCGACATGGTCCGCATGTCTGCCGACATGGTCTTCGAGAAAGCGATGGAGACCGGTCCGAATTTCAACCAGCTGCACATCGTCGGCGGACACGATCCGCGTCAGCTCTCGCTCGACTACTGGCTTCCGCTCATGCGTCGATTTAAAGAAGCGGTACCCCACGTCCAGCTCTCGCTCTTCACGGCAGCCGAGATCGACTATATGGCCCGCCGTCACCGGCTCTCATACGACGAAATCTGCACGCAATTGCGCGAAGCGGGCCTCGATAACGTCAACGGCGGTGGCGCTGAAGTTTTCTCGCCGCGTTTCCGCAAAATCGTCTGCCCGAACAAAGTCGACGGCGACAACTGGCTTAAAGTTCACGAGACGCTTCATCGCCACGGCGTCGCATCGAACGCTACGATGCTCTACGGTACGATCGAAACGCTCGAGGAGCGCGTGGAGCATCTCATCGCGCTACGCGAATCGCAGCAGCGTTCGCCCGGCTTCAATTCGTTCATTCCGCTCGCGTTCCATCCCGACGGGAACGAGATGAGCGACCACGGGTGGACGAGCGGTTTGGACGACATCCGCATGTTCGCGGTCTCGCGCCTGATGCTCAACAACTTCGACCATATCAAAGCCTACTGGATGATTCAGGGCCTGAAAATCTGTCAGCTCGCCCTCCAGTATGGTGCCGACGACATGGACGGCACGCACGGTTCGACCGATGAAGAACGCATCTATCACAGTGCCGGAACGCAGTCGGGACAGTACGTCGACGACTGCGAATTTCGCCGGTTGATCGAAGAGGTCGGCTATACGCCGGTCCGCCGCAACTCAACCTACGACGAGTTCGCGCATGACTGGACCCCGCCGACGACGGAGCTCGTCGCTAGCGGTGTCTAACCCGCTGCGCGTCGGACGTATCGCGTACACCAACGTCGCCCCGATCTACACCGCATTCGACACCGGAGCGGTGTCGGTTGATGCACAATTCGTGACCGGAGTTCCGAGCGCGCTCAACGCGCTGCTCGACTGCGGAGAACTCGATGCGGGTCCCGTCAGTGCCGCCTATTATTTACGGCACGCCGATCGCTACACGATCGTTCCCGATGTCTGCATCGTCGCGCGCGACGAAGCCCTCTCGGTCATTCTCGTGTCGGCGCTGCCGCCGGGGTTACTTGCGCATACGCCGATCGCGGTAACCCGCGATTCGGCGAGCGGCCTCGCGCTCCTCAATCTCTTGCTCCGCCGCCGCTACGGCATCGAACCGACCTTCGATCCGGTTGACGATCCGATCGCGGCGGCACGAGCCGGGCGCCCGACCTTGCTCATCGGCGATCGCGCGCTCGATGCGCGCCAAGCGTTTGCCCAAAGCCACTGTTACGATCTCGCCGAACTCTGGAACGACTGGACGGCCGTCCCGATGGTTTTCGCCGTATGGGTCGCGCGCAACGAATTGATCGCCGAGCGCCCGCAGGACGTCGTCAAGCTGGGAACGTCGTTCGCGCAAAGCGTCGAATGGTCGCTCGCGCACGCGGATGAGGTCATCGCCGCAGCCCAGCGCATGGCGCCGCGGGATGCCGCATTCTACGAGAAGTATTTTTCAACGCTCTCGTATACGTTCGACGTCGAAGCGCGCGCTGGACTCTCGCGCTTCGCAAGCGAACTCGGGTACTCGGAGGTTTTCCATCATGTCGGTTGCTGATCTGCTCGACCGCGCTGCCACCGGCGGCCGACTCTCGTTCGATGAGGGGTTGCTCGTCTATCGTGAAGCACCGCTGCACGAACTTGCTGCCGCCGCGCATGCGCGCCGCTTTCAGCTCTACCCGACGATCGACGTCACCTATGTGATCGACACGACGATCAACTACACGAACGTCTGCAACGTCCACTGTTCGTTCTGCGCGTTCTTCCGGCCCGAAAAGCACGGCGAAGGCTACACGATGTCGCACGACGAGGTCGTCTCGCGCGTGAAGTTCGCCGCCGATCAGGGCGCAACGCAAATCATGATCCAGGGCGGTGTCAACCCCGAGATCAAACTCGAGTGGTTCGAGCAGCTCTTTCGCCGCATCACGGTCGAATTTCCGCACGTCGATCTGCACTCGCTGTCCGTCTCCGAAATCAACGGACTCTCCAATACCGAGGGCATGACGCCGCGCGAGGTGCTCGTTCGCCTCAAAGCGGCCGGTTTGAAGTCGCTGCCGGGCGCGGGCGCCGAAGTGCTCGTCGAGCGCGTTCGCAAACGTATCAGCGCGCGTAAGATCGTGCCGGAGAAGTGGCTTGGGATTATGCGCGACGCGCAGGAACTCGGACTTCCCACGACCTCGACCATGATGTTCGGCTCGATCGAGAACGATGAAGAGCGCATCCAGCATTTCGATGTGATGCGGCAGTTGCAGGATGAGACCGGCGGATTTACCGCCTTCATTCCTTGGTACTACGTGCCGTTTAAGACGCCGCTCAAAGGGCGTCAGTCGACCGGCGTTGAGTATCTGCGCACGCTAGCCATGTCGCGGCTCTATCTCGATAATTTCGCGCACATTCAGGCTTCGTGGCTCACACCCGGGCTCAAACTCGGGCAGCTGGCGCTCATGTATGGTGCCGATGATATGGGCGGCACGATTCTCGAAGAGCGCGTCGTTACGCTGGCCGGATCCACAAACGAAGCTACGCGTAAGCAGCTTGAAGATACCATTCGTGGCGCGGGGTTCAATCCGGTTATTCGCGATACGTATTGGAACTTGCGTTCTGATATCGCGCTTGCTAGTGCTTAGGCGATAATGGTGGCCGGCCGTCGGGGCAACGTGGTGCCGGCGGGGACGCCCGCGATTTCACATCCTTGTGAAATCGCTACTTGCTGACATTTTGCTCTCGCCATCCTGGCTTCGCAAAATGCCCAGATACCCCGCCGTCACCACGTTGCCCCGACGGCTTGGCACGATTATTGCGGCTTTGGTTGGGACGGGGTTCTTCTTCGCCGTTTCCTCGGTTTGTTCTGTTGCGGATGATGGCGATTTGCCTTCGGTCGTCGATCCGCGGGTTCTTTATGCTCGTTCGCTCGCGCAGTGGCGTTCTCGTAGTTTGCTGCCTTATGAAGCGTTTACGATTCGGTGTTTGGAGTTTGAGTTTTCTCGCAAGGAATGCGGGAACGATCGAATCCGATCCGCGCACGCTGATCGATAATCGCATTGTTTGGGGGCCTATGCACACGGCACTTGGGTTTTCTTCGACCAATCGGGATACGGCGGTTGGCGTTGAGGCTGCGCCGTTCGGCGCTAGCGACGTGCAAGTTATCGGGCGGGTTACGAGCGCTATCTATAATTACAACGTCGTGCTCGGTCCCGATCGTGTCATCGATGGGGTGACGGTGCATCATTTGTACTTGAATCCGGTGCGGGATCCGCAGAAGTACCTGCTGCGCGAGTTGGATGTCGACGTCGAGGGCGATGCCGTCCGGCGCCTCTTGTATCGGCGGTTGAATTCGTTTTTCGAGCTGGAAGTTGTCTACGATTTTGCGCCGCTCGGTGCGGCGCGGGTGTGGGGGCTTACGCGAATGATGGCCATCTTGCACAGTGGGCCGCATTCGCGTACGACGACCGTTCAGTTTCGAGCCTTTGAATATCTGGATCGCGTGCCCTCGGATTATTTTTCAGTGCCGCTGCTACCCATGCCGACGCGTTCCTGAACGGAGGTTTGAGCCGGACGACAAGGATGCGAATGCTTACGTCCTTAAAAATTTGCGTATGATTCGTTCGTCTCTATGCCGACCGGCGATCGCCGCGCTGTCCTTATTGCTTTTCGTCGCGGCGCTGCCTGCCGCCGCGGATGTGCCATCTGCAGCTCTCTTGGCCAACACGCCGCAAAAGACTGCATCCGGCGCGACGTACACCGCGCCCGCATCGTGGACGATGTCCGCCACGAACGGTGTGACGGTGTGGACGCCGCCCGAGGGTGATTTGCGCATCGCGTTCGTCGAACTGACCGGCGCCCTCGATGGCAAGGATGCGATCGCGAAAGCGTGGGCGCAGTGGCAGCCGGACTTCAAACGCACCGCTTCGCTGGCACAAGATCTACCCGGTCGGCAGGGCTGGGACGCTGGAACCGTCATCGCGTACGAGACCTCGCCGGCTGAACACGCTGTCGTGCAAGCCATTGCATCGCGTCACGGGGCCACGACGACGGTGATCTTAATCGATGGCAGCGCGGCGACTGCAGAAAAGCGCAGCTCCGATGCCGGTCTGATCGCGGCGAGTTTGCGCCCGGGCGACTACGCGCGCGAAATGTTCTCTGGGAAGACGGCACACCAACTCGACGCCCGGCGCATCGCGCAACTGGTGGCGTTCGTGTCGACCGCGATGGGCGAGCTCAAGATACCGGGCGTCGGAATCGCGCTGAGCGATCACGGACGGATCGTGTACGAAGGTGGACTCGGCGTGCGCGACGTCGCGACGAAGGCGGCCGTCGATGCGAACACGCGGTTCATGATCGCCTCCAATACCAAAGGTCTCTCGACGCTGCTGCTCGCGAAGATGGTCGATCTCGGCAAAGTGCGCTGGGATGAGCCGGTGGTCGAGGTGTATCCCTCGTTTCGACTCGGCGATGATACCGTAACGAAGAGCGTCCTCTTGAAACACCTCGTATGTGCGTGCACGGGCGTTCCGCGAAAAGACATGGAGTGGCTGCTCAATACGAACCCGCAGACCCCGGCGACGCAGACGTTTGCCTATCTGGCTGCGACAGCGCCGACCAGCAAATTTGGCGAAGTGTTTCAGTACAATAATCTCATGGCGACAGCGGCGGGCTACATCGCCGGGCACCTCGCCTATCCGGACATGGAAATCGGTGCCGCCTACGACCGTTCCATGCAGACGTTCATCTTCGATCCGCTCGGCATGTCGCGCACGACCTTCAGTATGCGAGCGGCGCTGGCCGATTCGGACCATGCCGAACCGTTCGGCTTGGACATCGATGGCAAGCTTGCGCGCGACAGCCAAGACGTAAACGAGGCGATCGCGCCGTTTCGGCCGGCCGGGGGTGCGTGGTCGACCCCGCACGACATGATTCGCTACGTCGACGACGAGCTCGCGCTCGGAAAACTCCCGAGCGGCGTGCAACTCGTTTCGGAGAAGAACCTGCTGCAGCGGCGTGAGCGGACCGTCGCGATCGGCGAGGACGGCTGGTACGGGATGGGCTTGATGACTGACAACCGCTACGGCATTCCGATCGTCCACCACGGCGGCGATCTTGCGGGTTACCACAGCGACTGGTTTGCCTTTCCCGACGCGGAAGTCGGTGCGGTTATCCTGACAAACTCCGATCAAGGTCCGATCCTCCGCGGCCAATTTATGCGCCGGATATTGGAGCTGATGTACGACGGGAAGCCGGAGGCGGCCGAAAACGTTGCGACGAGCGAGAAGCAGATCGTCGCGGCGCAAATAGCCGAGCGCCCACGACTAACGGTCCCGGTGCCGTCAGCGCTGGCATCGATGTTCGCGTCGCGCTACACGAATCCGGATCTCGGTCCGATGGTCGTCCGTTACGACGGCGCCGGTCTTTCGTTCCGCTTCAAGAGCCTCGCAAGCCACGTCGCCGCGCGGAAGAACGACGATGGGTCGACCTCGTACGTGACGATCGATCCGGGTAACGATGGGTTTGAATTTGCGTTCGGTACCGGTGCCAACGCGAAGAACCTGCTGTTGCGCGACGGCCAGCACGTCTACACGTTTACGCCATCGTCGTAATCGTTAGGCTTCGGCGCGCTTGCGGATGACGCGCAGCAGTTTTTCTAAGAACGCGATGTACTCTTGCGCGTGCGTGTGCTTCCACATCTGCAAGAGTTTGGGATCGAGTTCGTGCTTGGTTGAGAATGCCTCAACATCACCGCTCATCGCTGCGTTGAAGAGGAGCGTGACGACTTCTTCGTCGCTCGGGCCGTCGGCAGGTAACTGGTCTTTGAACTCGCTCATGCGGCCTTAAACGCCCTCGGCGATCGTGGCCGCGCCGAGAACTTCATCGCCGCCCGGTGCGAACATCGCGACGAGTTGGCCGGGGGAGACCGCCTTTTGCGGGCGTTTGAACTTCAAGGTGAGTTTTTCTCCCGAGATTTCCGCAATTGCCGGGATCGCTTCGCCCCGGTAGCGCACCATCGCGTCAACGCGCGTTTCGCCGCCGGCGAATGCGCGCGGGCGGATCAGGTTCAGCTCGTCGGCGATCAGACCGTTTGCGGCGAGTTCGTCTTCGCGGCCGATGACGATCGTGTTCGTGAGCGGGTCGATGCGCGTGACGTAGCGCGGGCCTGCGCTTCCGCCGCTCGCCGGTAAGCCGCGGCGCTGGCCGACGGTGAAGCCGAGAATTCCGGCGTGGCGGCCGACGATATTGCCGGCCGTCGTGACGACGTCGCCCGGTTCGGCAGATCCCGGGGCGAGCTTATCGAGGACGTCGCGATAGTCGCCGCCCTCGACGAAGCAAATGTCCTGGGAATCCGTTTTTTCAGCGACCGCCAGGCCCAGACGAACGGCGTGGGCGCGGGTCTCCGGTTTGCTCAAGGCACCCAGAGGCAGCAGCAAATGGTCGAGTTGCTCCGGGGCCAGTTGTGCGAGGGCGTAGGCTTGGTCTTTCGCGTGAGTGCCGCGGAAGAGGCGGGGGCCATCGGAGGCGTGCTCGAGGCGGGCGTAATGACCCGTCGCCACGTAACGCGCGCCCAGGCGGTCGGCGTAGGCGCGTAGCGTGCCGAGTTTGACGAAGTTGTTGCACGAGACGCATGGGTTTGGGGTCCGGCCGCGCGTGTAGTCCTCCGCGAAGCGTTCGATGACCGTTTTGCGGAACGTCTCTTCGAAATCGAGCACGTAGTGCGGGATGCCGAGGGTGGCTGCGCTCTTGCGGGCGTCATCGAAGTCGTCAGCGCCGCAACACGACTTTGCGTGCGCGGCTTTGGTCGGGGCGTACATCTTCATCGTGACGCCGACAACATCGAAGCCTTGCTCGACGAGCAAACCTGCTGCGACGGCGGAGTCAACTCCGCCGCTCATCGCTGCGATGATGCGCGTCTTTCCGGTTGTGTTCATCGAAGTTCGTAACCCGTGGAGAGGAGAGAGGGGTGCGTCCGCTAAGATTCGAGTGATGACTCTGGGCGAAGAGTTCCGCGCAGCACGCGAGGCGCGTGGTCTGACGCTTTCAGATGTGGCCGAGCAGATTCACATCCGCTCGGTGTACTTGGCTGGGATCGAGTCCGAGGATTGGACATCGATTGGGGCGCCGGTGTACGTTCGCGGATTTATCCGAACCTACGCCCGTTTTTTGGCGCTCGACGTCGAGCGCGCCGTCCAAATCTTCAACGAACGTTCGCCTTCGAGCGCACCGCCTCCGCCGATGCCTGACTACGGCGTGGCAAGCGAGCGGGAGCGCTCGGGTACGTCCCCGTGGATATGGGTCGGCGGCGTGATCGCGCTTGCGTTGCTCGTCTTTGTCGGCTACGAGTATTTCTTGCTTCAGGCGGCCCCAAGCGCCAAATCTCCGGCGACGGTCGGGGTCTCGCAACCGAGCCCCGCAGCCGGGGTGTCTTCGGCGGTGTTCCCGGCGGCAGCGCCTGCGGGACCGACTCCGAATCCAACCCCGAGCGCAAGCACGGCGGCCGATGAGAAGAACGCTATCCTCGTCAAGCTCTCGGAGCGCTCGTGGCTACGCGTCGTCATCGACGGCAAATCGCAGATGGAAGGCATCTTTCCCGCCGGAACGCAGCGGTCGTTTCACGGCAAATCTGCCCTCGTCCGTGCCGGAAACGCCGGCGGGGTCTATCTGAGCGTGAACGGCAAACCCGCCGGTAAACTCGGTGCTTCCGGCGATGTGGTCGAGCGAGCATTCTCGTTGTCCGGAGAATAAAGTAAGGAACTATGGCCAGCGACTCCTCATTCGACGTCGTCTCCAAAGTCGACGCTCAAGAACTCGAAAACGCCCTCAACCAGGCCCGTAAGGAGATTACGGGCCGCTTCGATTTCAAGAACTCGATCGCATCGATCGAGAACACCGAAAAAGAAATCACGATCCTCGCCGATGATGAGATGAAGTTGAAAAACGTCATCGACATCGTTCAGTCCAAGGCCATGAAGCGCGGTATCGACATCAAAGCGTTCGACTATCAGAAGGTCGAGCAAGCCTCCGGGAGCACCCTTCGCCAGAAAGTCGTGCTCCGCAGCGGTATCCCAAAAGACAAGAGTAAAGTGCTTATGGACGCCATCAGAGCGGCCAAGCTCAAAGTGACCGCTCAGTACCAAGACGAGCAAATTCGCATCACGAGCAAGTCGCGCGATGACTTGCAAGCGATCCAAACCTTGCTTAAAGCCCTGGACTACGAACTGCCGCTGCAGTTCGTGAATTATCGGTAGGATATGCAAACCGTCTCTTTCGTCTCGCTCGGCTGTGCAAAAAATCTCGTCGACACCGAAGTGATGATCGGCAAACTCGGCGCGGCCGGCTGGGAACTTGTTCCCGACGGTTCGAACGCGGATGCCGTCGTGATCAACACGTGTGCGTTCATCGATCCGGCAAAGGCCGAATCGACGGACGTCATCCTCGAGCATGCCGCGGCGAAGCGGCCCGGCCAGCAACTCATCGTTGCCGGTTGTCTCTCGCAGCGCTTCGGCGAACAGCTACAGGCGTTGATCCCCGAAGTCGACGGTGTCATCGGCACCGGTGCGTACGCCGGGATCGTGGAACTGCTCGAAGACGCGCAAGCGGGCAAGAAGCCCGTGCGTCTGGACTTCGAAGCGGAACCCGAACACGATTTTCTCCCGCGCCTGATCACAACGCCCTCCGCAACGGCGTACCTCAAAATAGCCGAAGGCTGCGATCATCCGTGCACCTTCTGCATCATCCCGCAGTTGCGCGGCAAATTCCGTTCGCGCAGTGAAGAGTCGATCCTGATGGAAGCGCGCGCGCTCGCCGCGGGCGGCACCAAAGAACTGATCCTCATCGCGCAAGATACCTCGATGTGGGGACGCGATCGCGGCATGCGTCGCGGCGGCCTTGCGGGACTGCTCGAAAAGCTTAGCGAGATCGAAAGCATCGAGTGGATCCGGATGCTCTATCTCTATCCCGCGACCGTCGATTCTGAATTGATCGATGCGATGGCACGCCTGCCGAAGGTCTGCAAGTACATGGACATGCCGCTCCAGCACGCGCATCCCGAGGTGCTGCGGGCCATGTTGCGTCCGAGTAACGGCGAACGCTATCTCGAGATCATCGACGATTTTCGCGTGCGCGTCCCCGGCATCACGATGCGCTCGACGTTCATCGTCGGCTTTCCCGGTGAGACCGACGAGCACGTCGCGTACCTCGAAGCTTGGATCGCAAAAGCCGAACTCGATCGCGTCGGTTTCTTCACATACTCACCCGAAGAAGGCACGCCCGGTGCCGAGCTTCCGAATCAAGTCTCGGCCAAAGAAAAACGCAAGCGGCTCGTGCGTCTGCGCGAAGCGCAGCGCCTTGCATCGGAACGCGCGCGTTCCAAACGCGTCGGCGACGTCGTGCGCGTGCTCGTCGAAGAAGAACGCACTTTGCGTAAGACCGACCCGGTCGCGGTCGCTCTCAAATCGACGACCGTATTCGTCGGCCGTTCGATGGGCGAAGCGCCCGGTGTCGACGGCGCGATCTACTTCACCGAGCGCGCCGTTGTCGGTTCGTTTATCGACGTTCGGCTCGATGGCTACGGCGCGTTCGACTTTTACGGAGAACGTGTCGGTGAGCGGGTCGGCGCATGAGTAAGCACTTGGCGCCCGAGGACGTCCGCGTCCGCCTCCCGCGTAAACCGCTCGGCATCGTTCCGATCGTCATTCTCGCAGTGCTCGCGCTATTTTGCGTTGCGACCGCGTTCATTGCGGTCAAGTCGTCGGCGATGCATCGCAATATGCTCAGCACGACGGTCTCGCTCTTCGTCCCCTCGGCGGAATCGAAGTTCGGCAAGAGCCGGATATATTTGATGATCCTGGGCATCGATTATAACTACGATGACAAGGATCAAGAGTATTCGGCCGGTGCGCGCAGCGATACCATTATGATCGCCGGGCTCGACTTCAGCACGCATGCGGTCAAGCTCATTTCCGTGCCGCGCGATATGGCTGCGCACTTCGGCGGGCACGAAGATAAGATCAACGGCGCCTATGCTGCGGGCGGCGTGAAGATGGCGGATAGCGTCATCGGCGACTGGCTCGGGATGCCGAAAACGACGACGGACGGTTATTTCGATAAATACGTCGTGCTCAAAGTGAACGCGGCAAAATCCGTCGTGGATGCGATCGGTGGGGTAGACGTGCCCGTGAAGGAGACGCTCAACTATGACGATAGCTGGGGTCATCTGCACATCCACTTCAAACCGGGCCTCACGCACATGAACGGCGAGCAGGCGATTTCTTACATGCGTTTCCGGCACGACGCATGCAGCGATCCGTGCCGCATCAAACGCCAACAGCAAGTGATAAAAATCATCGTCAAGAAACTCAAAGACGATAAGCTCAACGATCTCGCGCACATCACGCAACTCATTCCGATCGTGCAGAAGAACGTGATCACCAACCTCTCGAGCGACGAAATCGTCAGCCTTGCAAACGATTTCTCGAACGTGAACCTGGCAGATTTCAAAGCCACGCAAATTCCGTTTACGGGTGATAAAGACACTTCGTACGCCGGCAACTTACTGATCCCCGACGAAGTCGGCCGCACCAAACTCGTCGCCGACCTCACCGGGACATACGGGAACGTGACGCCGCCGCCGATCGTGGCATCAGCGACGATCGCTCCTGCGAAGATCCGCGTCGATGTCGAAAACGGGAGCGGCGAGCCTGGCTTGGGTGCGAAGATGGCCGCCGAGTTGACGAAGAAGGGGTTCGTCATTGCATCGGTCGGCAACGCCGATACATTTGCGTACGAAACGACTGAGATTCACGCGCACGCACCGATCGTCGGCCTGGGCGAGCGCGTACGCGATGAGATCGCTTTCCCGACCGCACAAATCGCACCCGATCCGCAACCGAGAGCATCGACGACGACGGTCGCATCGACGGCGACCGTCGTGGCGGTGAGCAAACACTCGACCGACGTGACGGTGATCGTCGGTCGCGACTACGTCGCACATATGAACGGCCTCGCGTCGCCGAAAGCGATCAAAACGCCCTAGTGCCTCGCGCTCTCGCCCTGATCGTCGGCATCGCGCTCGTCGCGGGGATCGCCGTCTTCGGCGTCCACCTCTACAAGAAGTCGACGGTCCTTGGCGAGCCGGCGCTAGTCACGAGGTCGACGGATATCCATCGCGCGACTTCGCGCGCGCTCGATGCGCGCATCGGACGGCTGCTGGACGATCGCTCGAGTCCCGGCCGCAATACGAATGCGAAATACATCGCGCTGACGTTCGACGATGGACCGTATCCGGTCGACACGCCGCTCTTGCTCGACGAACTCGCCGAGTTGCACGTTCCGGCGACGTTTTTCCTCATCGGGCGCGATGCGCAGGCGTGGCCCGATCTCACGCGCCGCATCGAAGCCGGAGGCAACGAAATCGGCAACCACACGATGACGCATCCGAACATGGATCGGCTGTCGCCCGAAGGCGTGAAACGCGAACTCACCGATGGCGCCGCGACGCTTGAGGGGATCGTCCACGACCCCGCGATCGCGACGATGTTCCGCCCTCCGCACGGGCGATTTACTGAAGAAACACTCGCGACCGCGCGGGAGGCGGGCTACGACACGATTTTGTGGACCGACGATCCGGGCGACTGGCGACCCGTCCTGCCAAGCGAGATCGCCGAACACGTCCTCAAGCATGCGACCGCTCCGGAGGTGCTGCTGCTGCATAATGGCCGCGGGGCAACGATGGTGATGCTCCCGATGATCGTCGAGCGATTCCGCAAAGCGGGGTATACTTTCCTCACCGTTGGCCAGATCGAAGCCCGCGTTGCGGCCGTCGATCTGAACCGGCCGGCAAAGGTGCCGCTCGCGCCGTAAGGCAGGGCACCCAAACCGGCCTCGCCGCCGTCCAAGAGTTCGACCCCCGTTCCCCCGGTGACGGAGGGAACGCTTGCATACCGGACGCATTTGGGGTCGTCCGTAACCGGGCACCACACCGTTCGAAGGGGAATTCAAGACCGTGAGCCGTCAGATTGTCAACACCGACTCCCAGAGCCGCGCCAACTCCGAAGCCCGCACATTCGGCGGGATCGCCATCGTCCTTGCTATCGCCGTCGTGCTGGTATTCTTCTTCATGAACAAGGCCGGTTTCACGCCGAAGGACCTCTCGGGTCCGGCAACCGACGCCACGACATCCTCGGTGCCCGCAGCCGGCGGTGCCCCGATGTCCAAGTAACCTCGCTCCCCTCCCCGGGTATACAAGGGCGGACGAACGGTCCGCCCTTCTTCATGCCCTCCAAGAAGAACCACGTCATCCAGCGAACGGTTAGAGAATATATGGGTTTTTTTAAGACGCTCTTTGATGGCAACGAACGCGAAGTTGCTCGGTTCCGCAAGACCGCCGAGCGCGTAAACGTGCTCGAGCCGGCGATTTCGGCGCTCTCCGACGACCAGCTCAAGGCCAAAACGCCGGAGTTCAAGGACCGCCTTACCCAAGGCGAATCGCTCGACGCGATGCTGCCCGAAGTGTTCGCCGTTTGCCGCGAGGCCGGCAAACGCGTCATGAACATGCGTCACTTCGACGTACAGATCATGGGCGGCCAGGCACTGCACGAAGGCAAAGTCGCCGAGATGAAAACCGGCGAGGGCAAAACGCTCGTCGGCACGCTTGCGACGTACGCAAACGCGCTCGCCGGTAAGGGCGTGCACGTCGTTACGGTTAACGATTACCTCGCGCGTCGCGACGCCGAGTGGATGTCGCCACTGTACGAATTCCTCGGCATGACCGTCGGCGTGATCCAGCACGATTTGGATTCTGCCGCGCGACGCGTTGCGTACGATTCGGACATCACATACGTCACGAATAACGAAGTTGGCTTCGACTATCTGCGCGATAACATGGCGTGGCGCCTCGAAGACATGGTACAGCGTCATTTAAACTTCGCGATCGTCGATGAAGTCGATTCGATCCTCATCGACGAGGCGCGCACCCCGCTCATCATCAGCGGTCAGGGCAACGATGCGACCGAACTCTACGGCAAGTTCGCGCAAGTTATTCCGCGTTTGGTGAAGGACACCGATTTTACCGTCGATGAAAAAGCACACGCGGTGCCGATCACCGAAGCCGGCGTCGCGAAAGTCGAGAAAATGCTCGGCGTCTCGAACCTCTACGATCAGCGCAACCTCGAATTGACGCACCAGTTGAATGCGGCGCTCAAGGCGTGGCATCTCTTCCACCGCGATCAACAGTACATCGTCAAAGACGGTGAAGTGATCATCGTCGATGAGTTCACCGGCCGCCTGATGCAGGGCCGTCGCTACTCCGACGGCATCCATCAAGCGATCGAAGCAAAAGAAGGTATCGATGTTCGCAGCGAAGATCAGACGCTCGCGACGATTACGTTCCAGAATTATTTTCGTCTGTACGACAAGCTCGCGGGTATGACGGGAACGGCGAAGACCGAAGAGCGCGAATTCCGCGACATCTATGGCCTCGACGTTGTTGTCATGCCGACGAACCAGCCGGTTGCGCGTAAAGACATGCCTGACATCGTGTATCGCACGGAGAAGGCGAAGTTCGATGCGGTCGTTGACGAGATCGTCGCCGAGAACAAGACCGGACGCCCGGTGCTCGTGGGCACGCGTTCGATTGAGAAATCCGAGCGACTCGCGGCGCTCCTGCGCCGCAAAGGCGTCGAGTGTAGCGTTCTCAACGCAAAATACCACGAACAGGAAGCGCAGATCATCAAGGACGCCGGTCTGTACGGCGCGGTCACGATTGCGACGAACATGGCCGGCCGCGGCGTCGACATCAAGCTTGGCGAAGGCGTGCCGCAGGTCGGCGGTCTGCACATTATCGGCACGGAGCGGCATGAATCGCGGCGCATCGACAACCAACTGCGCGGCCGTGCCGGTCGCCAGGGCGATGCGGGTTCGACGCGTTTCTATATCGCGCTCGACGATGAACTCATGCGTCTCTTCGGCCACGAACGCATCCAGAAGATGATGGACTTCGTGAAGTTCACGGACGAGACGCCGATCGAAGCCGGGATCCTCTCGCGCTCGATCGAGAACGCCCAGTCCAAAGTCGAGAATCACAATTACGAAATTCGTAAACAGGTTCTCGAATACGACGACGTGATGAACAAACAGCGCGAGATCATCTACAAGGATCGGCGCGCGGTGCTGCAAGGCGAGTCGATGCGTGATTTCATGCTCGAAACGCTGCGTGCAAAAGTCGAGACGGCAGTCGAAGCCAACGCTTCGGCCGAGAAGCATGCCAGCGAATGGGACATCGATGCAGTCCTCGACGAACTCGAACTAGTCTTCCCGGTTCGCGAGGACATCGGCGAAGAAGACCTCGAGAAGTTCGACCGCGAGGAAATGAAGTCGGAGCTCGAGCGCGTCGCGGTTGCGGCGTACGAACGCAAAGAAGCCGAAGTGACGCCAGAGATCATGCGCTTTGTCGAGGCGCAGTACATCATGCTGCCGATCATCGACCGTATGTGGGTCGATCATCTCTACGTGATGGACGCGCTCAAGACGGGTATCGGTCTGCGCGGCTACGGTCAAAAAGATCCACGCGTCGAGTACGAAAAAGAAGCCTACGAAATCTTCGAGGATCTCAAGTCGAACATCGCCGATGAGGCGGTCAAGGCCGCGTTTCTCGTGCGCATCGAACTGCAGCAGCCCGACGACGGCCAAGGCGAGTTCGGCCCGGGTCCGGAGGAATTGGCGCTCGCCGGGAGCGGAGCGTACACGAACGGTTCGCTCGTCGAGCAGACGGCTCCGGCGTTCGAAACGGTGCCCTCGAGCGCGATGACGCCGCAACCTTCGCGCCTGGACGAGCGGACCGTCGAGAAACTGCTCGGTCCCGCGCCCGGCAGCCCGCCCACGCACGTCCACACCAATCGTGGCGATGAAGAACCTGCTAAGCCCGTCGTTGCCGGTGAGAAAATCGGTCGCAACGACGTGTGCCCGTGCGGTTCGGGCAAGAAGTATAAGAAGTGCCACGGCGCGTCGGTTTCGTAGCGGTCTCGTGAACGAAAGCATTGTCGCGGCTCTTTTTTACGTGAGCATCGGGCTGCTCGTCGTCGGGTTGATTCGCGCGCTGCGCGCATCGGTCGAACGCAATACGCGTGATACGCGCATGATCGTGGTCGCGGTAACCGGCGGCCTCGGTCTGCTCGTCGCCGTCATCCTGTATTTGAATGGTCCGCGCACGATGATCCCGTTTTAAATGCAGGCGGCAAAATCGAGCTGCAGAAGCGGTAGTCCTCATGAGTGAATCCCAACTATCGGCGATCACGCGCGCTCGCGAGCGGCTCGCTACGCTCCGGGGGCGTCTTTGACTATGCCGGAAAGCAGCGCTCGCTAGCGGAGCTCGAAGAACGTTCGCGCGCCGGTGATTTCTGGACCGACGCCGCACGCGCACAAGTCACGATGAAGCAGATAGCCGACCTTGGGTCGGAGATCGAAGAACTCGATGCCGTGGGCAAACAGCTCGACGACGCCCGAGAGACGATCGAGATCCTCGGCGACGAAGCGGGCGCAGCCGACGAAGTGGATCGCCTCATCGAGCAGGCGTTCAAGGGTCTGGACGCGCTCGAGATGGCGGCCAATTTCGATCAGCCGTACGATTCGCACGGTGCGATCGTCACGATCCACGCCGGTGCGGGCGGGGTCGACGCGGCCGATTGGACGGAGATCCTTTCGCGCATGTATCTGCGCTGGGCCGAGAAACGCGGCTACAGAGCGCACGTCACCGAAGAGTCGCTCGCCGAAGAAGCGGGCCTCAAATCGATCACGTTTTTCATCCGCGGCAAGAACGCTTACGGCATGTTGGAGAGCGAACGCGGCGTGCATCGGCTCGTGCGCATTTCGCCCTTCGATGCGGCCGCACGTCGTCATACCTCGTTTGCCTCGATCGACATCGTGCCGGAGATCGAAGGGAACGACGTGACGACCGAGATCAATCCGGAAGATCTGCGGATCGAAACGTTCAAGGCGGGTGGCGCAGGCGGCCAGTACGTCAACAAGACCGAGTCGGCAATCCGTATCATCCACGTGCCCACCAACACCATCGTCGCCTCGCAGCAAGAGCGCTCGCAACTGCAGAACCGCGAGGTCGCGATGACGATCTTGCGTGCCAAGCTCGCGCAGCGCGAGCGCGAAGAACGTGAGACCAAACTCATGGAACTGCGCGGCGAACGCCGCGCGAACGAGTGGGGTTCGCAGATCCGCTCGTACGTGCTCAATCCGTACCAAATGGTCAAAGATCATCGGACGGGCGTTGAGTCCGGCAATACGGCCGCGATTCTCGAGGGTGAAATCGACGAGTTCATCTGGCCGTATCTGCAGCAACGTAAACGATTTACGGGCGTGGCATGAGCCGGGTCGATGTGATCGTCGTCTGTTGGAACGATCGCGAGAAGATTACGACCGCACTCGATTCGGTCTTCGCCTTACCCGAAGTGCAGCGCGATCCGCACTTCGCGAACGTCGTCGTCTCCGATAACGGCAGTTCGGACGGCAGTCGCGAGTTCATCACCGAGCGGTACGGCGGCCGCGCCCAGATCGTTGAGAACGGAGAGAACCTCGGGTTTGCCGCGGCGTGCAACCGTGCATTCGTCAAAACGTCCTCGGATTATGCGTTCTTGCTCAATCCCGACGCCGAATTGAAGCCCGGCGCGCTTGCCAACATCGTGATCTTCATGGACGAGCAGCCGCGCTGCGGCATCGCCGGCTCGCGCATATACAATTACGATGGGACCGTGCAAGAGTCGTGCGGCGAGTTCGATACGTGGGTCGGCGCCTATCTGCGGTCGAGCGCCTGGGGTGAGTGGCCGGCTTTTCGCAAATATGCCAACGGTGCCGAGCTTCGTTCGTGGGATTATAACTCGGCACGACGCGTCGACATCGCGATCGGAGCTGCGCTTGCGATCCGGCGTACGATGATGGATGAGATCGGCATGTTCGACGAGCAGTTCTTTCTCTATCACGAGGAAGTCGACTACGCCAAACGCGCGGCGGACGCGGATTGGGAGACGTGGTACGTTCCGCATAGCGAAGCGATTCACGAAGGCATGGGCAGCGCAAAAGGTCTGTACAGCGTCGATGCGCGCAAACAGAAATCGCGTCGCAAGTACTGGATGAAACACCACGGCGTGGGCTGGTATGCCGCGCTCAACGCGGCGTTGATCGGGCGCTACGCGCTGTACGCGGGCGTTGCGGCGGGTGCGGTCGTTCTCGGCCGGCGACTGTTTCTGCGTTGATGGCACTCGCACCCGAAGCAGTCGTCACGTTTGAGAAGATCGACGGCTATCGAGTCGTCCGCTCGTACGGCTACGCGTACGGCCACGCCACGCGTCCGCGCAATCTGCTGCGCGCGACGTTCCGCAGCATCGGCGTGTTCATCGGCCTCGCACCGATGGAGTACCTTACCGAAGCCGAACGCGCGCGCACCGATTCGCTGGCGATGCTGATCGCCAAAGCCGAAGGCATGGGCGCCAATGGCGTCGTCGGTCTGCAATTCCAAGCATCGGAGCAAAGCGACGGTACGACGCGGGTGCTCGCGTTCGGCGAGGCGGTTGTGCTCGAACCAGCGCCGGGAACCGCACCTGCGTGAGTCTGGCGGAACGCACGTCGCGCGAACGCCAACTGGAACGCCAAGCCGTGGTCGTCGCTGCGTGCCGCAAGTGCGAGATCGGCTCCACGCGCACGAAAAGCGTGTTCGGCGAGGGCGATCCGTGCGCGCGCGTGATGGTCGTTGGTGAGGGACCCGGAGAAACGGAAGACGCGCTCGGCCGCCCGTTCGTGGGACGCGCAGGCGAACTGCTGGAGAAGATGCTCGCGGCGATCGATCTGCCGCGTGAGGACGTCTTCATCTGTAACACCGTCAAGTGCCGGCCGACGCTCGATGACGGCGGCAAGAAACTGCGCAACCGGCCGCCCGATCCGACCGAGATGAAGAACTGCCGTCCCTATCTGGACGAGCAGATTGCGATCGTCCGGCCCGAGATCATCCTCGCGCTCGGCGCTCCGGCCGCAAAGTCGTTCATGGGCGACAAATTCTCGATCACGAAGCAGCGCGGTCAGTGGTTCGAGGGCCCCGATCGAATCGCGCTGATCGCGACCTTCCATCCGGCCTACATCTTGCGGCAGACCGGAGGCGAGCTCACGGCGATGAAACGACTGGTTTGGGAAGACCTTAAAGCGGTCCGGTCCCGGCTCGACGTGCCCCCGGCGACGCCGGTGATCGAAGCGAGCCAAGACAGCCTTTTCGACTAGGCCGCCTTGGTCGCAGACGCCGGAAACTGCCCGTGGTACAATAGGACGTCATGACACCCGCTGGCCAGCTCTGGATCGATGAGAAAGCCCGCCGCGTCGGCTATGCCGACGGGGCCGCGTTCGCCCTTGCCCACGGGCTGAAGAACTATCGCCTCGAACAGCTCTATCGCGCCGCGGCAAAAGAATTCGTCGACGACCTCGCCGATGTGACAACGTTGCCAAAAGAATTGCGTGCGACGCTGGCCGATGAGGGGTTCGCGTTCGACTCGGTCGAGCCGGTCGTCATCCAGAAATCGGACGACAAGCAGACGACGAAGGGTCTCTTCGCGCTCGCAGACGGTTCGGAAGTCGAAGCCGTGCTGATGGAGCATTTCGGCGAACGCAATACGGTGTGTATTTCCAGCCAAGCCGGGTGCGCGTTTGCGTGTTCGTTTTGCTCGACGGGCCAAGCCGGTTTCACGCGTCAACTCGAAGCGACGGAAATTTTCGATCAAGCGCGGTACTTCGCGCGGCTGCTCGCAAAGCAGAATCGCCGCATCACGAACATCGTCTTCATGGGCATGGGCGAACCGTTCCACAATTACGAGGCCGTGATGGGCGCCGTCTCCTTGCTCAACGACGGCCAAGGCTTCGGCCTCGGCCACCGGCATATCACGATTTCAACCGTCGGTCTCGTGCCACAAATCGAGCGCTTCGCCGATGAGGGCATCCAAGTCAACCTTGCGATCTCGTTGCATGCCTCAAACGACGCCGTGCGTTCCTCGATCATGCCGGTCAACAAACGCTGGGCGATGGACGAATTGATGCCGGCCGTCAAACGCTACATCGAGAAGACGAATCGCAAGGTTTTCTTCGAGTACATCATGCTCGACGGCGTGAACGACCGGCCGCAAGATGCCGAAGAACTCGCGGTGCTTATGCGTGGCCCGCTCTACCACGTCAATCTGATTCCGTACAACACGACGCCGGACGCCGCGCTCGGCGGTAGCGGCGACGAACGCATCCGCGCGTTCGCCGCGATTCTCGAAGCCAAAGGCGTCGCGAGCACCGTGCGTGTCCCGATGGGCCGCGACATCGCCGCCGCCTGCGGGCAACTTCGCGCCGAAACGCAACCCAAGGCGCACGTCTAGCGATCCGTGAAAATCAGCAGCGTCCTCACGCATGCGTGCGCGGGCATCGCGCTTTTCTATGCGTTGCGCAGTTCGCGCTTTGCCGCCGGGTGGATTCGCGTGCCGATCGTGGAGCAGAGCGACGATGCGACGCTGGTCTCGATCGTCGTTCCGGCACGCGATGAAGAACGCAGCATCGAGCGTTGCGTGCGGTCGTTGCTCGCACAAGACGTCGCGAATTTTGAAGTGATCGTCGTCGACGATCGTTCTACCGATCGCACGGGCGAGATCCTGCGCACCATTGCCGCGTCCGATGATCGCTTGCGCGTCATTCGCGGCGAGGAGTTGCCCGAGGGTTGGGTCGGCAAACCGTGGGCACTCACGCAAGGAGCGCGTGCAGCGCGCGGGTCGTGGCTGCTCTTCACCGATGCCGATTCGCATCACGAGCCGTTTGCGACGCAATCGGTGCGGGCGTTCGCACGAGCCGCCGACGTCGATGCGGTGACGCTTGCAACGCGTCAGGAACTCGGTTCGTTTTGGGAAGCGGCCGTGCTGCCCGCGATCCTCGGCATCGTACTTTTTACGGTCGGCCCGTTCGATGCGATCAACGATCCGAAAAACCCGGTCTCGATCGCCAACGGCCAATATATCTTCATTTCGCGTCGCGCGTATACGGCGCTCGGCGGGCATGAAACGGTGCGCGGTCAGATCGCCGAAGATCTTGAGTTCGCTCGCATGCTCAAGCGCGATGGCCGCTACCGCATGATCCTCGCGGGCGGTGAAGATCTGGCCAGCGTTCGCATGTATCATTCGCTCGGCGAGATATGGAACGGTTTCACGAAAAACGTGTTCGTTGGCGCCGAAGGTAAACCGGAACGACTGCTCGGCGGCATCGTGTTTCTCGGTGCGCTCTCGATTGGGCCACCGCTGCTTGCAATCAACGCTCTCGCGCGTCGACGGCCGCTCGAAGCACTCGAGGCGGTCGCTGCAACGGCTGCGACGATTGCGACCGCCACCTGGGCCGTCGGCCAAACGCGGATGCCGCGGTCGCTCGGACTCTTTGCCCCGCTCGGATTCGCCGTCATGGCCGGCATCGTGGCGAATTCGGCTCTTCGCGTCCTGAGTGGACGTGGTGTTTCGTGGCGCGGACGCACGTATAGCGGACGATACGAGCCGACGCCTTAGCCGACGGCCGAGTTGGGTATAGCTCGCCTGATGGCGACCAAGGCAGCAGAAAAGAAGCAACAAAACGACGAGGCGGAAGAGCGCAAACTCCCGTCGGCGGCGGTTGTTTTCGAAGCGATCCGCAAAGAAGGCGAAGGCGAGATCGAGCGCACCGCTCCGGCGCTGCTCTTCTCGGGACTCGCCGCCGGGCTTTCGATGTGTTTTTCGCTCATCGCCATGGGCGTGATCGGCTCCGCATTACCGCCTTCACCGTGGCATTTCTTGCTCGAGAGCGTCGGCTACACGTTCGGTTTCGTGATTGTCATTCTTGGCCGACAGCAACTCTTCACCGAGAACACGCTCACGCCCGTGCTCGTCTTTCTCAAAGCGCCGACGACGCGGGTGCTTGCGAAAGTGATGCGGCTGTGGTCGCTCGTGCTCGTTGCCAATCTCGTCGGGACGTTGATCGCCGCGACGCTGATCGCCCACTCCGGCGCGTTCGGCAGCGACGTGCAGGCGGCGTTTCTCAAAATTGGCACCGATTCGGTCTCGTACCCTTGGATCACGACATTTGTAAAGGCGATCTTCGCGGGATGGATGCTCGCCCTCATGGTCTGGTTGTTGCCGGTGGCGGAGGCCGCGGCTCGCCCGCTGATCATTTTCGGAATGACGTATTTACTCGCTGCTGCAAAATTCACGCATATCATCGCGGGATCGGTTGACGTGCTTTATGCCGTCGAACGCGGCGCGGTTTCGCCGCTTACGTATCTCGGCGGATTTCTCGTGCCGGTGTTGATCGGAAATATCATCGGCGGAGTCGGATTCGTTGCGGTCTTGAACTTCGGTCAGGTCGCATCCGACAAATGAGCTAGTGATTCGGGTCGATGATGAACGTGGCCAGCGCCGCACGTAGCGGGTCGTCCGGGCGATCGGCCATGTTCACGATTTCACTGATATGCGTGCGTCCTACTGCATCGTACGAGCGCACGCGCGCGTGTGCGTCGGAAATCGCCGCAGCGAGTCGATCGCGATTTCGACACGCGCCCGGTCCATCTTGACTCGCGCAGACGGCGAAAACCGGCGGTTCGGCCTCGTTTACGTAGAGCACCGGCGAGAGTTCGGTGCGGCGCTGGAGGGTGGATCCAAAGAGCGCATCGTCGGTGAAATTCGGTGTGCGCAAATCGTACACTCCGGATAGCAGCGCAACCCCGGCAAGCCGATCCGCGGTCGCGCCCGCATCGTGACGATAGCGGGGATCGAGAGCGACCAGCGCTGCGAGATGAGCACCCGCAGAGTGTCCGCCGATCACGACATGACGCGGA
>JANLVI010000027.1:0-78580 GCA_031363915.1 Vulcanimicrobiota bacterium | reverse complement strand
ATTTGCACGCCTCGCGTTGACTCAAACCGAACTCTTGCAAGGCCTTCACGGCTTCGATTCGCCGGGAAGGCTCCAGGAGTTTTTTCGCATGAGTTGCTCGATCGCGTCGATCTTGACGGTTTGCCGAGCAATAATTCGCTGAATCTGCGCGTTCTCGGCCTCGAGCTCTCTGAGCCGCGACAAGTCACTTGAGCTCATACCGGCGTACTTCGTGCGCCACAACCGAATCGTGTTTGCATGGACGCCGTTACGCCGCGCTAATTCTTCCATCGACGCACCGGCGTTGTATTCGGCGAGGATCTGGACTATTTGCGATTCCGTGAACCGGCTCTTTCGTATGGGCGGATCTCCTATTTGCCTTCATCGGCGGAAATCCACAGTTATTCCTGGCTCCCGATTCAGGGCCGAGCCCACTTCGATTACTGGGCCTTCTCCCCGAGTTTTTGCAGCGCACTCTCCGAGACTGGCATGATGTTGCTATACGTCCAATCCTGGGTCATCGAGTACGGCATACCAATAAACTTTGCTACACCCGTGGTTTCCCAATGGCTGACAAATCCACTTGAATCCACGTCCAAAGTGACAGAAAAAACTGTCGGAACTTGTACTGCGAATTCGACCGGATCACGCCACACAGCAACTGCTCGACAGATGCGCGATGTCGTCGGATTGACCCATACGTCGCGAAGATTATAGCGTAACGGATCATACAGTGGTTTGAGCACGAGGTGAACTGCAGAACGGCAGCTAGGCAGATCTTCCGAGCCCGCATTGCTAACGTCGTAGACTTGGTTTTGCACCGTCACCACACCAATCGTTTTCAATTGCTGTCCAGGATCGGCTTCGCTTTGTATTGTTAGGGCGCGAGCGTTTAGCGATCCGGTAACATGGCCCAAAAAGAGATCAGGGTGGATACGAACAAAACTGGGAAACGTCCTACGGTCACCGGACACGGAAAGTCGGCCCGTTCGGTCAGCAGTTTCCTCAACGTTCGTGAATTGATCGAAATGTTGAACAACGTTACGGCCCTTGTGAAGCGTGCGGATGCTTACGTCATACTCTAAAAAGGTGGGGGCTGTTATCGAGTGCATCGTTCTTATGCTCTGTCGGTACAGTTCTAGCGGTGAAAGCGCAGATGCGACAGGGGCCGGAACCGGTAAAATGATCTGCGCAAGAAGAAGACCTAAAAACATCCTAACGAACCCATAGCTCTTCCGTGCGCGAGTAGCGCGCATACCGGCGAAAATGATGCGCAAGCCAATCGCGAAAAAGGCGCATCTGCGGCAAGTGAAACCGAGACGAGGCGATAAGCACTGCGCGTACCTGCGGATTATTCGTCTGCTGGATCATCTCAGCGCTCGTTAGGTAGCCGCTGCGAATACGAACGAGGGACGTGTCCACAAGGAACGGCGGGGTTTGCCGCCCTGCCGCTGCGGCTATTGCCTGTCCATCCGTAACGACCCACCCCGTTTGCGGCACGTTTCGCCGGAGATCCCTTACGATCGCCATGTGGGAATCCACTTTGAGCAGCGAGGTCAATGAGTAAAAACTTACAAACGCTTGGAAAATGATCGTAATAAACAGGGTGAGCGTTACCGCCAAAGCGATCGGTCGCATTTCGTGTTTGCGTCCGAAGTTCCAACCATAGACGCCTAGTGCAATCAGTGGCGGTTGAAGGGCGGAGAGATGGTGTTCGCCCCATAGCGGCGTAACGCGGCTCAGCGCAGCGACTACGCCGCAAAGCCACAGTACAAGTGCCGCGCCGCGCACATCGCGCAAATAGACGGCTCCGATAACACCGGCCAAAGCGAGCGCCGCTAGCGGCGTGAAGAAAGCACTTGCGATTAATGGCCAACGAGTCACCTCTTCGGCGGCAAAAGCTTTGCCCACCGGCACATGAAAAGCGATCGTTTGCGTGACTAATTGCGGGAGCCGATCGGCGAATCGCGCCAAGATCAGGGCAAAAATTACCGCTGCGCCTGCCGTGAATGCAACGAGGCCGCGCCAGTCCCGCCGCGCAACCGCAAACGTGCAAAACGGTAGAAGGCATGCGACAACCAATAACTTGCATAAAACCGCCGCGCCTGCGGCTGCTCCCGCGCCACAAGCGAGCCATAGCAACCGCGGCGATCCCCGGCGCTCATACCATTCGAGCGAGAGAGCGACACTCAGCGTGGACAAAGCCAGTGCCGGAGCTTCGGCTTCGAGCGAAATCGCCTGCCGGAGATCGAAATAGTTCAAACCCAGCAAGACTAGAGCGGCAACCATTCCCGTGCGTCCGGCAAGCCGAAAACCGATCCACGACATCGCTGCGAGGTTCACCGCGGAGCTGAGGACCATCGCGATGCGCGCGGCGACCAGCGTCTTCCCGAAAGCAACGAAAAAACCGTAAACGACGATCAGAAAGAGCGGCGGCTGCGAATAAAAAATATCTCGATAAAGCGCGTGTCCGTCGGACATCGCAAGAAGCGACTGCCAATAAACGCCTTCATCATAGTCATGAGCGGGGCCCAGGATGAGCGCCGCGCGTATCGCTAGTACAAGCGCCGTGATGGCGCCAACAGCTAAAGTCGCCTTGGTGCCGCTGCGTATCAAAACCGAAGATTGACTCATGCCGTCTGACCGCGCGAGACTCGCTCTCTGTGCGTTTCTGTTGCCATCTTGGTGATATCAAGCCTCCAACTCATGGAGCTCCGGCGAGCGCGTTTTGTGTGCTCGCAGATCGACCCAATGTCGACAAGAGCATAGCCAGCAATCTTCACCCCGATTCAACGACGGCTCATCGAATAACTGCGAATCACGATGATATGCACATTGCAAAGCCCAGAAGGCCGATCGGGACAACCATCGCGGTGCCAAGCCGCCTCTTATAGGTGATTACTGCGGACACAATTCGTATTGAGAATGCAGTCGCCAAAATACAGATTTAGAAAAAAAATTTGGATTTGACGATAACCGGATTTAATTGAAATCAGTCCTTGGGCCCGAACGCCCCAGAAAGAGTCGGTTTGATACGAGTCTTACATCTGCTGCGATATCGCCCTCGACAATCCGAAGGGGGATGCAAGCCGGCGTGAAGAGGGATGTGGCCTCAGGACGTTGAGTTCGTTTGACCAGGACATCCGATCAACGCGAAGCGCCCTCAGGGACGCGGCGGCAGCGTAATCATCCCTCCGGTCGGAAACGGCGCGCTTGGTGGGTCCCATGTGATACCGGAAAGGTTGAGCGTCGGCGACCACTGGTACATCGCGTATGTTCCATCCGTGTCTTTCGGAAGCTTGAACCGAAAGTACGTGAACTCATTTGCGGCGACCAGATGTGGCGGTGGAGGGGGCGGTTGCATAAGTTCGATGACCTGATACTTCAATAGCGGACTGAAAGAGTGCGCCTCAACGTGCAGCACGTGCGGCGATGATTTGAGATACTCGTCGTATCGCAGGTAAAACGAGTACGACGCTGTTTGAACATCGTTGTGGATTGGCTGGTGCGGCGCGAGCGCACCCGACGCTGCCGAAAGCGCGTCGAGGCTTGATTGCGACGCGTTGGTTTTTCCGTCGAGGATACCTATGAAGCAATCGTCGATTGCCGCACCACCGTTGTCGAAGAGCGAGAAAACGGCCGTTGCGTAGGCACGTTCGGGATGTTGGTTTCCCCACGTGTCGGTCGCGGCGCGCCAGGACGCCTCAAGCGCTCCATAAGCGACGAGATCCGTGACGGCCAGCGCATCCAGCACCGCTTTCATTGGTGCATCCCCGGGGGTGTGGACGTTTCCGAGAATTCCGCTCTGGGCACCGAAATGCGAGTAGCCGGTGATAACGAGATGCGGAACGCGTGGGGTGATGACGTTCGGTGAGAGGGAGGGGGGACTCGTCGTAAGGTCAGCGTCGAAGATCGTATAATTTAAATTGGCGCCGCTGATGCGCACGGTGTTGTCGCTACCCGGCTCTGACGTCTGCCAAAACAGATTGAAGTATTCATTTTCGCCGGGTGCTCCAAGAACGTCGCCACCCATGCTGAATATGAAGGTCTTGCCCACGAACCCGCAGCCATTCCATGCCTCAAGCCACTCGCGGTTGAGCCGGAGAAGAAAGTCGCTCCCGTAGTCGAGATCGGTAAGTACGCGTTTACCGACGCTCAGCATGTGCTTCATGAGCGCCTTCTGAAGATAACCGAGAACGCTCTTGCCCATCTGAGCAAGCGTCGACCCATGATTCGCACCAGCGAGCGTCACAAGGTGCGATGGTAAGTCGCGCGCACCGGCTTGAAGTCGATTCAACATCCAACGTCGTGCTACAAGAGCGCCCGTTGAATGACAGATTACGGCCGTCTCACGGAAATCCCAATTTCGCTTGCTTGAAAGATTGGCGGCATGATCTTCGAGGGCGAACGCGAGATCGTCAATCGAGACGGTGTCGTCCAGCGAGTCAAAGGCGGACAAAGCGACTTCTTGATAGTCACGACCGTCACCGCTCAGGATACGCGGAAAATCAAAATAGGCGCCAAGCGACGTCTCGCTATAGCCGTGAATAAACAGGATGTTCTTAACAGACACGATTACCTCAAATTATTCGGACGATCAGACTAGGCGAGATGTACCGGCGGCGCCGACGGACGCAGAAACGCAAGGGTTGCGTCCACACCCCAGACGCCCTCGAGAAACAGCGTGGCGTATTTGAACGAAACCCCGCGCAATTGCAGCGATTCGATCTCATGAAGCATGTCCTGCAACATCGCGTCGTTACCGCTTTTGCTCGGACCGTGACCGCCAACTTCGGAAAATGCGAAGGGCTTTGCCGCCCCTACGCGATGCAACACGTAGGCGTGCATGTTTGCGAACGACGTCGCTCGTTGGTTCGGGCCGCCGACATACCACGTGCCGCCGATGATGTCGACAAACTCGTCGCCCGGCCAGAAGGCGCCGATGGCTTCTTCAGCGAGATCGGCTCGGGTGGCCGGGGAGAATGAGAATAAGATTGAGTGTGCTGCTTCAGAAAATGCTTGGCGCACCTGAGCGAATGTCGATCGATAACCGACCGGATTGCCGCCTTGAACCTGCGCCCGATCGTTCATTTCCGATGCGTAGCGAACGACGACGTTGAGGCGCTTACCTGCGGCGCGCACCTCCTGTTGCACATCGGCCAAATCGAGAGCGAGCTGATGGGAAAGTCGGATGTTTTCCGCAATGAAAGCGTAGGGCCGAAGGGTCTCCAACGGCTCCAGTCCGAGCACGAGTGTCTTCTCTTCGCTCATGCTCGCCTTTGTCGAAGCCGACAGCGCGTCGAGGAACGAGCGGTGAGTACTGTTGAGAGCGGAACCCGTGGTAAGCAGCGTGTCCAAATTTGCCTGATTGAGCCCGTAGTAGAAGTTGGTCCCGTCTGGTTCAAATCCGTACTTTGATCTAAGCTGCTCAAGCGTAAGAATTTGCCCTTTCAGATCTTTCGCGAAGAGCAGAATCCGGTCGATATTGCCGATATTCACCTTGTCACCTCAGGTACAATCACGTGCTAGCATCCTCACCGCCAGCGTCCGTTTTCGGCGCTTCGCCTGCCGTCTTTTCTCTAACGGGCAACGTCGATTGACCGGCTCTATTCGGCGAGATGCATACGATTTGTTTGAAATCACCCCGGTCTGGCAAGCTAGACCCCGCTCCAATCCCTCGTAAATCTTATTCTATTAACACAAATCTAGTTGGCGTCATGTTACGATTTTAAGCTTTCGGCCGCAATGCTGCGGATTTTCGCGAGCGGAATGAACTGGATGCCGAGCGACTCGCCCCAGATGGCTGCCTCGTGTTCAATCCCGCGCAAAACATCGAAATGGTCGTAGCGTTCGTCCGGCTCGGAAAGCTCTAAACGCACGCGAACGCCGACGTATGCAACGAGTTCCGCAGCCCTGTGCTTTGAAGGGAAGAACCTTGGTTCGGCCCCATGGTAGGTAATTAGGGCACCTTGTGCGCTGCTGATTCGGGGTGCGCGGATGTTTTCGAGGCTTTTCGCTTCCTGCGCTTTTGATCGTCACGCTTTTTGCGTTCCCACCCTCTGTGGGTGCTCAAAATGCAGCCCTTTTAACGACGGTAGCGCTTCCTGGTGAAATCGTAGCTATATCGGTGACGTCGCGAGACGGAAACATCACGGAAGTCGGGCTTTCGCTCGCGCCGATGGACGACGTTCGTTTTCGCACGGATGGAATATCGGTGGAGTTCGCTTTAAGCAGTAATGCATCATCGACCGCTCGAGTACGTGTGATCGGGCGCAACGAATACGAACTCATGGCCGGCCAAGTAAAACGCGGCATCGCCAGATTCTCCGTACCGCAGGGATACGACTGGCACCTCATACCAGGAAGCCTTCGCTGGGAATACATCCTGCTCCATCCGGCGACGATCCCCGAGCCAATATCGCACGACCTCGCGACAGCTCCCGGCGTGAATGCAATTGCCTCGCCCTCGTCCCACGAAAACAGCGGCGGGGCGCCAGCCGAGTAGCGCTTGTGGAAGAGGCGCAGGACATTGATCCGTAGCGTCTTCGAGATCGAGAAGGCCAGCGAATCGCGCTCCACGTCGCTAAGGTCGGGCAAGCGCCGGGTGTTTGCTTTGGACGCCGCCGTCCGTAGCGCCCGAAGTACCTCCGGCTCTTTCGCCAGCGTTGAGGCCTGCCGTAGATGAAATACAACCGTTTGCGTCCAGTAGAGCTCCACGAACTGATTCGCAATCTCGGCAAGCGAGACGGATTTCCGCGCACCGTCGCGCTGAAGTCGTACGATCGCTTTAAGCAGCGCCGGCTTATACGTGGTCGACATCGCGGCATCGCGCGCGAGAACGGCGAGGTCGCGAACACCATGTGTCATGGGGCGCCTTCAGATACGTACGCGGCGAATCGGCTCGTACATTCCGATATAGGTGCTGCTATCTTGCGTTATTATACTTTATCCGTTAAAGTATAATAACGCTATGGGTATGTTGAGGGATCGCGATTGGACGGCGGGTTTTGCCGCGGATGGCTTGCCGAGAGCGTATCGTCGGGAAGGGCGATACCGCGCCTTCGAGCCCGACCGGCTCGTCGGACGCGAGTTCTCGTTCGGGGCGGGCGTCGCCGCGGATATTGCCGACGCCGAGCGAGCCGCAGCCAGATTCGATCTATCAGCGTCAGCCCTTTCGAATACCGAGGCACTTGCGCGCATACTGCTACGTGCGGAGTCCGTCGCTTCGTCTCGGATCGAAGGTCTCGAAATTTCACCGCAGCGTCTCTTGCGCGCAGACGCGGCACGTGCCGAAGGCGAAGTCCCCACCGACGCAACGGCAGCCGAAGTGCTGGCGAATGTCGATGCGATGATGTACGCCGTTGAGTCGGACGGTCCAATTACGCTTGAGCGCCTGATCGAAGTGCATCGCAAATTGCTCGCGCCGACACGCCTGGCGGCGCACGGCGGACGAATCCGGACGCAGCAAAACTGGATCGGCGGTAACTCATACAACCCGTTCGGTGCCGCGTTCGTGCCGCCGCCACACGAGGTCGTTCCAGAGCTCCTCGAAGACCTAATGGCGTTCACAAACGACGATTCGTTGCCGGCGACCGCACAGGCGGCAATAGCGCACGCCCAATTCGAGACGATCCACCCGTTCGTGGACGGGAACGGGCGGACGGGGCGCGCGCTCGTCCACATGATCTTGCGCCGGCGCGGCTTAGTCACACGCACCCTCTTACCAGTTTCGCTTATCCTCGCTACGCATGCGGACGATTACGTTGCGGCGCTTACCTCCACGCGATTTATAGGCCCTCCGGATTCGTCCGAAGCGCAACAGTCAACGGACGAATGGGTCGGCTTGTTCGCTAGCGCCTGTTACCGCGCCGTCGCCAACGCGACGCACTTCGAAGCGCGCGTACGCGCGCTCGTCGAGGCATGGGTTACCCGCATCGGTCCGGTGCGCGCCGATTCGTCCGCGCTCGCCCTCGCCCGAGCGCTTCCCGCGACACCGATCGTGACGGCGCGAAGCGTCCAGAAGATTCTCAGCGTCTCGTTCCGGACGGCCAACGCCGCGATCGCCGTACTCGAAGACGCAGGAGTCTTGACCCAAACGCGCGTCGGCAAACGGAACCGTGCGTACGAGGCGTGCGATATCGTCGACGCGTTCACCAGCCTGGAGCGTCAGATGGCAAGCGTCGAAGCGGACACGCTCAGCGCTCCACCGGTCCGCGTCGTACCATCGCGACCGCGGCGGTAGTCTTTCTTCGAAATTATCGTATTATTCGTTTGACCGGTTGCATGGGCTCTTGGGAGAAGAGCCGGCTGGTGGCTGAGGCGTCGCAACAGGAGGTTCGCGAGCGGCACTCAGGTACGGGGTGCATCTCAGACTGCCGCTCCCGCCCGTCGATGCGCCGTTGGGATCAGCGCACAACGAAGGGGCCATCCAGACGTCATCCCGCGCACTTTCCAATTGGTATTAACACAAACTGTGATTTGCAGGAATAGAGTGTCGAAGCGAGAAGCGGCGGAAAGAGTCTCTGAGATCTTATCCTGCCTTACCCGTCGTGCTATAATCGTTTGGTAAGAAAAGTGAGGATGAGTTGGAAACGCCGCGTACGATGCCAAGGCCGCTCCTCGCGACCCTCCGTCGAAAAAATCAACTGACGATACCGCGTGAGGCCGCCGAGGCGCTCGGACTATCTGAAGGCGACTCCGTTGTCGTCGAGATTGTCCGCGGCGCGATTTCGTTGCGCCCCGTGCGACGGTCATACGCTGGAATCGCAAGCGGCGTTTACGGCGACGGATCAACATTTGTTCGTCAAGAGCGCGACTCTTGGGAGTAGGGAACGCGCTCAGTACCGCGATCAAGCCGGGTACGACGATGCTGCTCGATACGAACGTGTTAATCGCCTATCTTGAAGATGGCCAGGCCATCAGTCGGGCAGCAAAAGTGCTTGTCGACGACTGGATGCAGGCCGGTCGAAACCAGGCGATCGTCTCGATGATCAGCGTTATGGAATTGCTCGTTGGGCCGAGTCGGGCCGGATATGATGACAGCCCCTATCGGGAGTTTTTGAACTTTTATCCGCATTTGACGCTGCACGAGGTGACATTCGAAATCGCACGAACGGCGGCCCAAATACGCGCGAAGACCAACGCTAGAACTCCGGATTCGCTCATCATTGCCACGGGGATTATCGCCAAAGCAGACTATCTTGTGACGAACGACTCCGCGTGGACGACCTATGCCGGGAACGTGCTACTTCTCAGTGAGTTCGACACATAGGGTGTCCATGGTCGAGCAGAGTTCGTCATTACGCCGCTACGTCGAGTACATCACGCTCGAGCGGAACCTGGCAGCGCGTACGGCAACCGAATACCAGCGCGAAATCGAAGAATTTCTCGCCTATTTGCCCTCGGTGATCCCTGGCGATCTTCCAATCGACGAACTTCTTCTCAAATCCACTAACTCCGAGATCCGGCGCTACATTCTCGAACTGATGCGTCCAAAAACGATCAAAGCAGTCGCGGTACGGCGTAAAATTTTCGCGATTCGTTCGTTTTACAAGTATCAAGTGTATAGCGGTCGGATGACCGTCGACCCGACCTACGGCGTCACCCCGCCCAAGGCCGAGAAACGCGTCCCCAAGGTCTTGAGCGAGGATGAAATGGGGCAGTTTCTGCGCACGCGGATCGCCGGGCGCACCGACTTCTTACGACTTCGCGATGCAGCGATGTTCGAGCTGCTCTACGCTTCGGGAATCCGGCGCGCTGAACTGATCGGGATAAACCTCGATGACGTCGACCTCGAGCGTCGCACGATGCGCGTGATCGGCAAAGGTAATAAAGAACGCGTCGTTTTCTTCAACGGTGCGACGGCGGATGCGATTCGTTTGTATCTTGGAGTCCGACCGCGCACGAACGACCGCGCGGTGTTCCTGAGTCGCCGTGGTACGCGACTCAGTCACTCGATGGCCGGCGTGGTGTTCAAGATGTACGCGAAAGTGAGCGGCCTTGCGCTCAAGGCATCGCCCCACGTCGTGCGCCACTCATTCGCCACGCATTTGCTCGAAAATGGCGCCGATCTGCTGACGATCAAAGAACTCCTCGGTCACGCAAGTCTGGCGACAACGCAGATCTATCTCAACGTTTCCAAAGCGCACTTGCGTAAACAGTACGATGAGTCGCATCCCCGCGACAAGCGCGAGGATCGCTAGACACTGCGAGTCGTGCACACCGGCGGTTCGGCTGAAGCGAGCTCGAGCTTCATTCCGGCTGCGCGAAGCCGCAAGACGAGCACATCGCCGAGTGCCGTTGCCGGCGTCAGCACGCCGCCGCGCGATGAACCGCCGGGCAACGCCGCGGCATCCAGTGCTAGCGCGAGCGCCGATTCGCAGACGAATTTGACGGTGGCAGCGTTGCCGGGATCGCCGCGGTCGCTGATCGTCGCGCTCACGGTGCGGCCGTCTTCGCTCGTGCCGATGAGTTCGCAGCGGAAAAACCCGCTGCGGATCGCCTCATTCGAGGGGCCCTCACCGGGTTTGGGCAACAGCGCTCGGATGAGACGGCGCGTGCCGGCATTCGCGATCGCCGCTTCGACTAGGCCGAGCACGACGGTCACGATGGTCGCCGTCAGCCGCGAGCGTTTGCCGCCCGCGCGGATGTATTCCTGGTAGTAAAAACTCGCGCCGTATGACTCACGGAATGTTGCGAACAGGGCCGCGCTGCGGCGTACGACGCGTGTGTTGACCGGCCCCATGAAGAACGGTGCCGTCCATGCTTTGATCGCGGCATCGTACGTTGGTCGACGCGGATCGTCGCTCGCGCGAATGTCTTCCGGCGAATGTTCGCCCGACGGATCGAGCAAGAACGGATCGCGCATTCGTTGCATCGCCGCGGTACTCTCCGCCATGGAGAGCATCGAGGCGATCGTGCCGCCGTTGAAGCCGCCGGCGATCGTGAAGTAGGCGCGAACGCTGCGGCACCCGGTGCCGAGCGAATCACGAACGTGCCGGGCGACGAGATAGGCGCCAATGTCTGAGGGGACGGAATCGAAGCCGCAAGCGGGCACGATGCGTGTGCCCTCGGCTGCCGCCCGTTCGTGATGGCGATCGATGAGATCGCGAATCCACGGAGTCTCGCCCGTGATATCGACGTAGTGCGTTCGATGGCGGACACACGCGTCCACGATTGAATCGCCGTATTTTGCGAACGGCCCCGCGGTGTTGAGAACGATGCGCGAGCGGGAGACGATCGCAGCGATCGCGGCAGCATCGTGCGCATCGGCGACCAGCGTCTGCGCGATGCCCTCGCCCGCCGCTGCACGCACAGCGTCGAGCTTCGCCTGGTCGCGGCCCGCAATGGCGATGCGCAAGCCACTCGTGCGGGCGCGTTCGGCGAGGTACCGTGCGGCTTGCTTACCGACGAACCCGCTCGCGCCGTACAGCAAAATATCAATGTCCCGCCCCTCCAAGAGTTCTAACCGATCGCTTCGCGCGCTTTGACCAGGCGCGTGATCGTTTCGTTGAAGGGCGTCGGCACGGCGGCGCGCCGGCCCGTTGCGACGACGGCGCCGTTGACGAAATCGATTTCGGTCTTGTAGCCGTTTGCAAGATCGTAGGCCATCGAATTGCGCATCTCGGCGGTCTGCTCGTCGATCTCTTTGACATACGTCCACGGATCGCCGAACGGCAACGGAATACGAAGCGCGCTCGCAACCGCGGCAGCTTCCTGCGCGAGTGCGCGGGCGAGTTCCATGGCGTTGAGGTCTTGCAAGATGATGCCATTTGGGCGGTCGAGCAGCGCCGAGACTGGGTTGATCGCGGCGTTGGCGATGAGCTTGCCCCAAAGATGCGGGCGGATGTCGTAGACGGTCGAGGATGAAAGACCGCAGCCATCGAGCAAGGCGACGATGCGCTGGACCGTTTCGGGCGATGCTCCGCCGGTTCCGCACACGGTTTTGCCGACGCCGATGCGTTTGGAATGTCCGGCGGCGATCGTCACTGCAGATTCGGTCGTCGCACCTAAGACGAGTGCGACCGTGCCCCCGAGCGCTGTTTTAATCGCTTCTTCGTTGCCCAGACCGTTCTGAAGCGAGACGATCGGCACGGCCGGGTTGAGTTTGCCGCCGAATGGGCGCAGTGCGCGCAGTGTGTCGGTCGCGCGGACGAACAGAAAGATCGCGTTGCAACCGTAGAGCGCGGCATTGTCGGCGGTCGCGGTGACGCGCCGGACCTCGCTCTCTTCATAGAGGCGGATGCCATGCTCTTGCAGCGCCGCGACCACGTCGGGGCGCCGCTCGACGAACGTCACGTCGTGGTTTTTCGCCAGATGCCAGCCAAAGAGCGTGCCGATCGCCCCCGCGCCGATGATACCTACGTTCATGCGAGTCATGCTAAGAGTAATACCGATAGCGTCGCAGCGATCCCGTGCGGATCGTAAAGAAGCTCGCGAAGAGCACGCCGGCGAGGAACCCGCCGATGTGGGCGAAGTAGGCTGTTCCTCCGCCCTGCTCGCTCGTCACGTGCGTCGTTATGGCGCCATAGCCGTGGATGAACTGCGTCGCCGCCCATATTCCGATCACGAGCGCCGCCGGCAGCCGGAGAAAGAGCGGGAAGCAACCGATCGGGGTGATCGTGTTGATCTTGGCCGTTGGGAATTTGATGATGTAGGCGCCGAGGACGCCCGCGATCGCGCCGGATGCCCCAATCGCGGGGATGTGCGATCCGGGATCGATCGCAATCTGCGCGACGTTGCCGATGATCCCCGCGAGCAAATAGAAGACGGTAAAGCGCACGTGACCGAAGAGATACTCGATCTCCGGCCCGAACACGAAGAGAAAGAGCATGTTGAAAAAGATGTGCAGCAGCGAGCCGTGCAAGAACATCGCCGTGATCAGCGTGAGATAGACCGGTTGCGGACTCGGCGGTGCAAGCTGAATCTGGTGCGTGACGTCATACGGGATGCTCGCGAATGCGTTGATGAACGCTTCCGTATCACGCGCGCTCGTCTCCTGAAAGAAAACGAGCATGTTGATGACGATCAGCCCGTAGACGACGACCGGGAAGATCGGCAGCCGTTTATGGTCCCCAAACGGGATCATCTTAGAACTGCAGTTGCACGCCGAAGACGGAGCGGCGGCCCGTATGCGAGAGGTCGCGCTCGCCTAAGAACAGCTCGAGTTGATCCGCAGCTTTGATCCGGCCGTAAGCATCGAGCGTGGGATGACGCAGATCGTACGCGCGGCCTTCTGCGGTGAACTTCCCGGCGGTGATCGATCCGAGTACGCCGAGTCGTGAGTAGAGTACGCCCCCACCGATCTTCACGTCTTTGCCGAACGATCCCATCCCGGCAAAATTGTATGAGGTGTTGCCGCTGCCGATGTCGTTTGCCCCGATGAGCGCGCTTGTCGTACCGCGCGGCAGCGCGATGATGTTCACGTCGGTTTGCGGTCCGCGATCCTTGGTTAGCAGCGGCGACCCACTGCTGCGGGCGGGTTGCGTGTCGAGTTGGGCGATCCGCACTTGTAGCGAGACGAGGTTGCGCGCGAGCGCACCGATCTTCGATTTAAAATTCTCGGGCACGTTGCCGGAATCCGAGGTGCCCGCGGGGGGTACGCCCGCGCCTTGGGTAGTCGTTTGCGGGCGTCGACCGGGGCCGCCGCCGGATGGCGGTGCGCTCGTAGCAGGGGCCGGCGTTGCGCCGCGATCTACGCCGTAGACGCTCGACTTCGCTCCAAAACCCGCGAGCAGCGAGTTCGTCTTCTGCGTGACGGCATCGAGATTCGCAACGGTATCGCGCAGCTGCGCTTGGGTTTGCACGTTGCCGGTCACGTTACGCAAATCGCTCACGATCGATGCGATGGTCTTCGTGGTATCGGCGATCGATTGCGTCGTCTCGATCAAGTTGCCGCGGATCTGCGGGTTCTTGGCAAGATCGTGAACGGAGTCAACCGTCTCATTGAGCGACTTCGAGGTCGTAGCCAGCTGGTTCAGGAGGCCGTCGACTTTGACCGAGTCGGTACGAGCGATCGTGTCGAGCTGTTTGGTCAGATCGTTGACGTTGTTTCCCGAGGCTGTAAGCGTCGTTTGCAACGAGTCGGCGAGCACGTTCATTTTTTCGGAGAGCTTCTGGATCGCTTGATTCGATTGGATCGTGATTTCGTTTGCATTCGTGAGCGCCGATTGGAACGTGTCGAGCAGCTTGGGTTCGCGCTGCTGCAGATCGGCGAGCAACGCATCCAAACGCTTCACTTCGCCCTGACCCTCGACGAGCAGTTCGGCGATTGAGGCGGGGTTCGTGCCGACGGGCTGTTCGTTGATTGGCTGCACTTCGTGCGGAAGAATCGCAACGGCAGCGGGAACCGGCGTTGCGAGCAGTGAGTGCGTCGAAACGACCGGCGGAACGGGCGGAATGATGAGCAGTGAGGGATCGCCGGTGAGCGGTGCTTGGATGAAAAATTTCGAATTTTTCGGAATATCGACGTCGTTCCGCAGCGCGAGGATCACATCCACCGTGAAGTCGGGCAAGAGCGTGATGGTATCGATCGAGCCGACGTTGACGCCGCTTTCGTACACGAGCGCGCCTTTATGCAGACCCGCCGCCGAATTGTAATGAACGCCCATGCGATAGCCGTTCCGCTTCGTCCCAAAATCCGAGAGGACATAAAAGATGACGAAAATGCCGAGCAGTCCCAGAATCGAGACGATACCGACTAACGCTTGTCTACTCATTGTGCCTCATATCGGAATGGGTCCAACTTCGCTCCCCTGGAGGAACTGCTGTACGATCGGATTGATCGATTTCTTGATTTCCTCGACAGTTCCGTACGCGATGATCGCACCCTCGAAGAGCATCGCCACGTAGTCCGCCATCATATAAATACTCTGCAGATCGTGAGAAACCACCACGGCCGTGCCGTTCAGCTTCTCGCGCAACCGCTTGATCGTATCGGTGAGCAAATGAGTGATGATGGGGTCGAGGCCCGTCGTCGGCTCATCGTAGAGGACGAGTTTGGGACTTGTCACGACCGCGCGCGCGAAGCCGGCGCGCTTGAGCATCCCGCCGGAGAGTTCGGAGGGCAGGCGTTGCTCGACGTTTGCGAGGCCGACGCCCTCGAGCGTCGATGTTACCAAATCCGCAATCTCGCGTTCGCCCATCTTCGTATGCTCGCGCAGTGGAAGGGCGATGTTCTCGAAGATCGTGAGGCTGTCGAACAGTGCGGAAAACTGGAACGAGAAACCGATCGAACGACGCAGATCGACGAGCTGCCGCTCGGGGATGTGGCAGATGTCGACGCCTTTGACGTGAACGTGGCCGGCGTCCGGCTTGCGCAGCCCGTTGAGCAGCCGAAGGATCGTCGATTTTCCGGCGCCCGAGAGTCCGATGATGCACGTGATCGCGCCCTCGACGATGTCGAGCGAGAGACTCTCCAGGACGACTTTTTGTTTGTAACGGACTGCGACGTTTTCGATCCGCGCGATCAACTCAGCCACCGGCGGGCCGGAACAAAATGTACGACATCGCAAAGTTCGCGATGAAGATCAAAATGATCGCCGTGACGACGGCGCCCGTCGTCGACTTGCCGACCCCGGCAGCACCGCCGCGCGTGCCGAGACCCTGGTACGATCCGATCACTGCGATGATGATCGCAAAGATCAGCGCCTTAAAGAGCCCCTTGAGCACGTCGAGAAACGTCACGGTGGTTTTCGCCGATGTCAGGAACGTGTCGGTTGGAACGTGTGCCGACGAATTCGCAATCCACATGCCGCCAAGAAACGAAACCAAATCTGCAAAAACCGTCAAGAGCGGCATCATCAGCATGAGTGCGACGAGCCGCGGGACGACGAGCATGCGTACCGGCGACAGCCCGAGCGCCTGCAGGGCTTCGACTTGCTCCGTCACCACCATCGAGCCGATTTCGGCTGCGATCGCTGCGCCGGTGCGTCCGGCGACGACGACGGCCGAGAGCATCGGGCCCAGCTCACGCACGGAGATGAACGCGACGCCGCCGCCGATGAGGTTTTCCGCACCGTACTGCACGGCTTGCGTCGCCGATTCCAGAGAGATGACGAAGCCCGTGAAGAGCGAGGTCAAGCAGACGATCGCAGTCGATTCGACGCCAAGGCGGTAGGCTTGGTCGAGCGTCTCTTTAATGCGGACGCGCAGCGTGACGATATACCGGGTCGCGTCGCCGAGTAGCTCGGCCGCTCCGCCGACATACTCGAACAAAGACGTCGTCTCACGCCCGACATATTCGAGCACATTCATTCGCTGCCGAGTTCCCGAAGTTTGGTGAGGACGCCTTGCGTGGCCTCGACGCGCCGGGCCGCGACGCTACGCTCGGCGGTTAGATTGTATTGGAGCTGGTAGAGCTTCTGCAGTTCGCGGTCGACGTGCTTGAGCTGTGACTGTGCTTCGCGTTCGAAACCCTCAAAGTACGACCGCACCGCGGAAAGATAGGCGGCCTCTGCGCGATCGTCGAGTTTGTCGGAAGCGAGCGTCGCCTCGGCGGTTGATTGCGCTTTCTTGATCGTCCGGTCGGTGAGGTAGAATGCGCCCACTTCGGCGATCAGGGCGGCCAGCCGGTGCGCGTCAGGCAAGGGTCAGATAATGGCCGAAGCCGTGCGGGGCGAGCGCCTCACGTTGCACTGCAAAGAGCGATTGGATACCGCTCTCGGCGCTGGCGAGAAACGCGTCGAGTTGCGCGCGCGTAAACGGCGCGCCTTCGGCCGTTCCTTGCAGTTCGACGAACGCACCGGCGTCGGTCATCACGACGTTCATGTCGACCTCAGCTCGGCTGTCTTCATCGTAGGCAAGATCCAGCAGCACTTCACCCTCGATGAGGCCCACGCTCGTCGCGGCGAGTTGGCCGGTCAGGGGCCACGCTTTGGGGTCAGTCGGGTCGAACGATTTCCGTAACGCTAGCGCAAGGGCCACGTATGCGCCGGTGATTGCGGTCGTGCGCGTGCCGCCGTCGGCTTGGATCACATCGCAGTCGACCCAGATCGTTTTTTCACCCAGTTTTTTGAGGTCGACGATCGCGCGCAACGCCCGCCCGATGATCCGCTGGATCTCGTGCGTGCGGCCCCCGACTTTGCCTTTGGCCGATTCGCGCTGCGTGCGCTCGTTGGTTGCCCGCGGGAGCATGGCATACTCGGCGGTGATCCAACCCGTGCCGCGCCCGCGCATCCACGGCGGGACCTTTTCTTCGATGCTCGCCGCGCAGAGCACGCGCGTGTTTCCCACGGAAACCAAGGCGCTGCCTTCGGCATACTTCAGGAAATTCGGTTCGATGACGATCGGTCGGAGTTCGTCGTGGGACCGGCCGTCAGTACGCTGGATCATATCGGTCAAATGGTTATTTGCCGCTGAGTTGAAGCCTGCGCGGTTCCCGCACACGAGGCATGATTTTGGCGACGGCCGCACACCTTTGGCTCCCCTTCACTCCGATGTCGTCGTTCGATCCGAGCGCGCGTACCTTCGTGCGGGCAAGCGGCACCGAACTCATCGACGCCCGCGGCCACCGGACGTTCGACGCAATTTCATCGGTCTGGACGACGATCCACGGCCACGGTCATCCCGCGATCGTCGATGCGATCACGCAACAGGCCCGCACCCTCGACCATGCGACCGCCTTGGGTGCGGCAAACGATGTTGCCGAAGCCCTCGCGGGCGAACTTTGTGCGGCGACCGGACTCGACCGCGCCTTTTTTTCAAGTGACGGCGCGAGCGCGATCGAAGCGGCGTTGAAAATGGCGATTCAATACTGGCAGAACGTCGGCGAACCGCAGCGCACGCGCTTCGTCCATTTGCGGTCGTCGTACCACGGCGATACGGTCGGGGCGATGAGCGTCTCCGATATCCCGCTCTTTCGCAGCCGCTTCGGGGCGCTGTGTTTTGCGACGCTCGACGACGCAACGATCGAAGCGACGCTGGCCGAGCCGACGGTCGCCGCAGTGATCGTCGAACCGCTCGTTCAGGCCGCTGCCGGAATGCGCACGCTTGCGCCCGCTTCTTACGCACCGCTTGCCGGTGCACGCGCGCCGCTGTTGATCGTCGATGAAATTGCGACAGGATTCGGCCGCACGGGAACGCTCTTCGCCTACCAGCAAACGGCGCTGCGGCCCGACATCGTGTGTCTGGGTAAAGGCATTACGGGTGGGACCCTCGCGCTTTCCGCGACGCTCACGACTGCCCGCGTCTACGATGCGTTTCTCGATGACGGATCCGGCCAACCACGCCACTTCTTCCACGGGCATTCGTACGCAGCGAATCCGATTGCGTGCGCGGCTGCGCGCGCGTCGTATGCGCTTTTCGAACGCGAGGCGACCCTTGCGAACGTGGCGGCGCGCACGGCCCAGCTTGCAGCGCGGCTTGCACTGCTGGCGAACCATGCACGCGTGCGCGAGGTGCGTCACGTCGGCTTGATGTGCGGAATCGAGCTTCACGAAGATGCGCTCCCGCCGGCCGGAGCGTCGCGAACCAAGGCATGGGGTATCGCGGATCGGCTTTACGAACGCGGACATTTCACGCGTCCGATCGCGAACGTGATCCAACTCGTGCCGCCGCTCTGCACGACATCCGGTGAGCTGGACGGGTTTCTCGACGCGCTCACCGCGGAACTCGCATGAGTTATCTCGAGCGCGTGCGCGCGGAGCTCGTCGCCCTCGATGCCAAACGCCTGCGCCGGACGATCCGGCCGCGCGGCGACGAACTCGATTTTTCGTCCAACGACTATTTAGGGCTCGCGCGAGATCCGGCGGTTATCGCTGCCGCCGCTCCGCAAACGACCGTCGGCTCGGGCGGATCGCGGCTACTCGCCGGAGCGCACGACGAGCACGCATTTCTCGAAGCCGAACTCGCGTCGTTTTTGGGACGCGAACGCGCGCTGCTATTTTCCTCGGGGTATCTTGCGGCACTTGGGGCCGTGCAATCCGCATCGCTTGTTACGCACACCGCCTATTCCGACCGCGAGAACCACGCCTGCATTATCGATGCGCTGCGGCTCTCGAAACTCCAGCGCACGATTTTCCAGAACCTCCCGCCGCAGGCGCACGACGGCCCCGCGACCATCGTGAGCGAGACGCTCTTCTCGATGAGCGGGCGCACGATCGACCTTGCTGCTCTGCTTGGGACCGCCGGGGCCGATGATATCGTGATCCTAGACGAAGCCCACGCCCTCGGCGTGATCGGTCCGCACGGCGCCGGTGTCGCGGCGGGGTTCGGCGACCCGCGCATCGTCATCATGGGTACGCTCTCGAAAGCCTTTGGCTGTGCGGGTGGATTCGTTGCCGGCCCGGCGCCGTTCATCGAACTCTTGATGAGTACGGCGCGGACGTTCATCTTCGATACCAGTCTCCCGCCGAGTCTCGCGCGCGCCGCTCGCGTCGCACTCGGTCTCATCCGCAGTGGCGATGCGCGGCGCGTGCGTTTGCGCGCCCTGCTCGCGCGCTTGAAAGCCGCGGTCCCCGCGATCACGGCGGACGGTCCGATCGTGCCGTTGCACGTCGGCTCGAGCGACGGCGCACTTGCGTATGCCGGGGCGCTGCGCGAACGCGGGATCATCGCACCGGCGATCCGTCCACCCACCGTCGCCCCGGGCCATGAACAACTTCGCATCACCATCCGGGCCGATCATACCGATGCGGAGATCGACCGGCTTGCGGCCGCTCTTTTGGAGATCGTCCGGTGAGCGCTCCGCGCTTCTTCATCACGGGGACCGACACCGATGTCGGCAAAACGCGCATCACCGCCGGCGCGGCAAAAGCCCTTCGCCAGAACGGCTGGGACGTCACGATCGTGAAAGCCGTGCAAACCGGCTTGCATCGGGAAGAGATTGGCGATGCGGCGCTTGCGGGCGCGCTTGCGGAATGCGCGTTTGCCGAACTCGTGCGCTTTCGCGCGCCGGCCGATCCATGGAGCGCCGCGAATTATGCCCGCAAGAGGCCGCCGCAAGCCGAAGATTTGGCGGCAAAAATCGACGCGATCCCCGGGGCTCTGGTCGTCGAGGGATCGGGTGGCGTCGCCGTCCCGCTCAACGAACACGAGATGATCGGCGAACTTGCGCCGCGTTGCGTGCTACCGGTCATCGTCGTCGTCGGCTTACGCCTCGGCTGCATCAATCACACGATTTTGACCCTCGAGTATCTGAGCGCCCGGGGCGGAGGTGTCTGCGGTCTCATACTGGTCGACCGCTTTGGCGATGTGCGGTCCGACTACGCGCAAGAAGTGGAATCACGCCTCGAAGCGTATGCTTCCATCATCGCACGTTTGCCGTACGAACCGGACGTCGTTGTCTCCGTCGACCACACGGCCGGCCTACTCGCCGCCCTTCCCGCATTCAAAGGACCCGCATGATTGAAGAAACGCTCGAGCACCCCGTCGTCGCCGACGCCCGCCGCAGGCTCATCGAGGATGGCGTCGCGCTGACGCGCGATCAGCTCGCGGCGATCGCCACGCTCGAAACGCGCTTCGTTCCCCATGTCTTAGCGCTCGCCGACGACGTCCGACGCCGCTATTACGGCGATGTCGCGGGCGTCGAAGTCCTGTACAACGCAAAGAAGGGCGGCTGCTCCGAGGACTGCCACTTCTGCTCGCAGAGCGCGCGTTTCGCATCGGATGTCGAGCGCGAGCCGCTCGGCAAGGTCGAAGACTTCGTCGTCGCGGCACGCGCGGCGCACGAGCGCGGCGCGACCGAATTCTGCATCGTCGTCGCCGTGCGCGGCCCCTCACCCGTGCTGCTGGAGCGCGTGTGTTCCGCAGTCGTTCGCATCAAAGAAGAACTACCACTAACGGTCGCAGTGTCGCTCGGCATCCTTACCGAAGCGCATCTGGTCAAGCTGGCTGCAGCCGGCGTCGATAAAGTCAATCACAATCTCGAGACTTCGCGCCGCCACTTTCCGAATGTCTGCACGACGCACAGCTACGACGAGCGGCTCGATACGTGCCGTCTCGTCAAAACGCAAGGACTCGAACTCTGCTGCGGCGGCATCATCGGCATGGGCGAGACGATCGAGGATCGGCTCGATTTCCTCTGCGAATTGCAGGCGCTCGAACCCGCCGAAGTGCCCGTGAATTTCCTCAATCCGCGTCCGGGGACGCCGTTTCAAGATAAGTCCCTCGTCGAGCCGACCGAGGCACTGCGCTTCGTTGCGATGGTGCGTCTTGCGATGCCAAAGGCGCTCGTGCGCTTCGCGGGCGGACGCGAGATCACGTTGCAAGGGCTGCAAGATTTGGGCATGCAGAGCGGCGCAAGCGGCCTTGTCATCGGCAACTACCTCACGACGAGCGGCCGCAGTGACGCGGACGACTTCGCGATGCTCGAACGCTTGGGGTTCGAGGTGCTGCGCTAGTTGGGGTCGACGTAGCGCGCCAGCGCTAAAAGCGCCTCAATACCGTGGCCGGCCTCGATGGGGTGTCGCAACTTGACGTCTTTGTTAATGCGGTAGCTGTTGCGGCGTCCCTCACGCAGGCGTTGAATGACCCCACCCCCTTCGAGGTCGGTCAAAATCTGGAGAACCGCGCGCTCGGTAATACCGACGGCCACCGCAAGATCGCGAACGCGAACGGACGGGTCGCGGGTCAGTGAGATGAGGACATGAGCGTGGTTGGTTAGGAACGTCCAGCCGGTTCGCGGTTCGGAGCCGGAGGGGCGCGTCTTGACGGGTGTCACGCTGATATGGTATCACACATGAAATGCTTTTCATGTTATTTGTTTCGGGTCTACGTGCTGTGCGGTTAGTAGAGGCCAACGCATGAATCACTTCGAGCTCGACGATCTCTTCGTGTGGCGGAGGCTGACACCGTGATTGCAGAGGACGCTTTGTGGCTGGTGGCAGCGGGGCCGAGCATTTTGGCCCTCACCGGTCTGCTCCCCCTCGGGGCCAGTCGGCGCGCCGCCGCGCTCTACAGCCGGCTCGCGATCGGTGCCGCCGGCCTCGCACTCTTCACCGCCATCGCGGCTGCGGTAGCGGTCGTATTCCATCGGCCGCTGTCCACGGGAACGCTCGGTTCGAATGGCGTAGGCGCGTCGCTCTATCTCGATCCGCTCAGCGCAACGATGTTTTGTCTTGTGGCCTTCGTCGGCGTCATCGTGGTTCTCTATAGCAAGAACTACATGGACGGTGATCCCGCTCATGTGCGCTTCACCCGATTCCTGTGCCTGACGCTCGCCGCGATTCTCACCGCGATTATCGCCGGCAACGTCGCGCTGCTCGCCCTTGCCTGGATCGCAACGGCGCTGTGCCTGCAACGGCTGCTGCTGTTCTATCCGGACCGTCCCGCGGCCGTGCTCGCCGGGCGGAAAAAGTTCATCCTCAGTCGGCTGGCGGAGGCGTGCATCGTCGGCGCCGCCGCGCTGATCTACTCCGCCTTCGGAAGCCTCGACTATGGCGCCGTATTCGCGCACGCCGCCGCGCTGCACGGGGGGCCGGTACCCGGCGGCATCTCGCTCGCTGCGATGCTGCTGGTTTTGGCAGCGTTGCTCACGTCTGCACAATTCCCGACTCATGGCTGGCTCATCGAAGTGATGGAAACACCAACGCCCGTCTCGGCGCTCCTGCACGCCGGCATCATCAACGCCGGTGGTTTTCTGATCCTGCGCTTCGCGTCGTTGATGCTGCTCTCACTGCCCTCCCTCGATACGCTGGTCGTCGTGGGTGGCTTCACCGCGCTCTTCGGCTCGGTCGTTATGCTCACGCAAAGTTCGATCAAGGTCACGCTCGCGTACTCGACCGTGGCGCAGATGGGCTTCATGCTCTTTGAGTGCGGTATCGGAGCGTTTCCTGCCGCGCTCGTGCACATCGTCGCGCACTCGTGTTACAAGGCGCACGCGTTCTTGTCGTCGGGCAGCATCATCGACATCTCCCGCGCTTCGTACACGCCCAAACCCGTGGACAAGCCGAACGCAGGCCGCCTGATTTTCGTAATTGTCACGGTGATTGTTGCAGCGGCGGTCGTCGGGCGTCTGTTCGGCGCCGGCATCGCCGAGAAGCCGGGCGTGTTCGCACTCGGCGCGACGTTGCTGCTCAGCATCGTGCATTTGCTCGCGCGCAGCATCGAAACGCGGCCCAACTTCTACGTCGTCGGCCGGACCTTGCTCATCGCAATCGCCGTCGCAGGCGCCTATTTCGGTCTCCAGTACGCGACGGAATTGATGCTCGCCGGCTTGCTGCCTGCGGCACCGGCGCGCGGCCCACTCGATATCGCACTCGTGGCGGCGGTCGTTGCGGCCTTCGCGGTGATCGTGTTCCTGCAGAACTGGGTGCCGGGTCGCTTCACCGCGCCCCGCTGGCGAGCGATCTACGCGCACGTATCCAACGGGCTCTATGCGAACACGCTTGCAAACCGTATCGTCGTGCGCCTCTGGCCGGCTGCCGCGCCGAAATCGCTCTCGCCGACCGCGAGGCCGTTGTAACCATGACGACCGACCTCGAAGCACCCTTCGACACGATCGATCTTGATCGGGTCATCGCCGAAGCCTGCAACCGCATCGCGCCGCTTTGGCCGCTCAAGCACTTTGTCGCCGTCAACCCGTTCTTAGGATTCACGCACCAGAGCTTTCATGCGACGTGCGCTACCATGTACCGCGTGGCACGCGCGGAGATGCTCATGCCGCGCTCGTTCTACCGCGCGGCGCTCGCGAGCGGTCGCATCGAGGACACCGACATCGCGACCGCGCTCGCGGCCGCGCCGCCGGAATGGCGGGCACCCACGACCGTCGGCGAATTCGAGGCGGCACTTGCGCTTGAAGAAACCGCGCGCAGAAAGCACCAGGCGCACGTCGCCAGCGTCGCGGAGATCATCGACGCACTTGCCGAAGGCAATCGCCAGGTCTCCGGCACCGCGTTCATGATCGACGAGATTTCGAGGTTCTGCGCGGCCTACTTCGACGAAGGGCAGACGGTGTGGCAATTGCCGGAGCGCGAACTGCGGCCGTATTCCGCGTGGCGCGCAGCAATGCAGTACGATCGCAACCCCGAGGTCATGGGAATTTCCGGCTTCCGCCGGATCGTCGCGAGTATGCCGGCCGATCCGGTCGCCGCCATCGCAGAGGTCGTAGAGAAGCAGGGCGTTCCGCCGCGCGCGCTCGTCGAGTACCTGCATCAAACGCTGCTCGACATCGCGGGCTGGGCCTCATACGCGCGCTATCTTGTGTGGGAGAGCGAACTCTACGGCGGCACGAACGACACACTCGTGCAGTTGCTCGCGATCCGCGTGGTCTGGGGTTATGCGCTCTTCCTGCAGCGCACCGATGCGGCTTTTCGCTCAGCCTGGACGGGCGCGATGCAAGATGCGGCCTCGATGCCCCTGGACGAGCGTCTGGGCGACGATCCCGAAATGTGCATCGACATGCTCGCGCAAGAAGCATACGAAGCGGCCTACGAGCGCCGGCTCCTTGCGCAGCTCAATTCCAACGAAGCCCCCGTCGCTTCGGCGGGTGCACGCCCGAAGTTGCAAGCGGCATTCTGCATCGACGTTCGCTCCGAGGTGTACCGGCGGGCTCTGGAGAGCATTGTGCCGGGTGTGCAAACGATCGGATTCGCGGGTTTCTTCGGATATCCGATCGAGTATGTGCCGATCGGCCATCTGCGCGGAGGCGCTCAATGTCCCGTTCTGCTCACGCCCGCATTTACCGTGCGTCAGATCGTGAACGGCGTCTCGCAGGACGATAACGCCGAGATCCTCGGGTTACGGCTCTTACGACGGCGCGTGTACAAGGCGTGGAAATCGTTCAAGCTCTCGGCGGTCTCGTCGTTCATCTTCGTCAAGACCGGCGGCATCTTGTTCGTGGGCAAGATCTTGACCGACAGTCTGGCGCTCACGCGTCCGACCTCCGACCCGAATACGGACGGTCTGGATGCATCCGCGCTTCGAAAGCTCGGCCCCGAAATCGAAGCTCGCACGGATGGCGGACTTTTGACCGGTTTCACCGCCGAAAAAAAGGTCGATATGGCGGAGGCGGTGCTCGGCGCGATGTCGATGAAAGGCAATTTTGCGCCGCTTGTTCTGATGATTGGTCACGGCAGCACCACGGTCAACAACCCGCACGCCTCCGGGCTCGATTGCGGCGCCTGTGGCGGCCATACCGGCGAAGCCAACGCGCGTGTGGCAGCCGACATCTGCAACGATCCGGGCGTCCGCGTCGGTCTGCGCTGCCGCGGAATCGACATTCCGGACGATACGTGGTTCGTTGGTTGCCTGCACGACACGACGTCCGATGAGATCGCGATGTACGATGAAGACCGCGCACCGGCCGCTCACCGTCTGCTGATCGCCGAGGCGCGGAGCTGGCTCCGCACCTCCAGCGCCATCGCCCGGCGCGAACGCGCGCCGCTGCTGGGTATCCCGGTCGACGAGAACACCGACCGCCGCGTGCTAGCCCGCAGTCGCGATTGGGCCCAGGTGCGGCCAGAATGGGCACTGGCAAACAACGCGGCATTCATCGCTGCACCGCGCGAGTTCACGCGCGGCATCGACCTCGGCGGCCGATCGTTCTTGCACGATTACCGCTTCGATCTCGATACGAGCCGAGGCGTTCTCGAACTGATCATGGTCGCGCCGATGGTGGTCGCAAGTTGGATCAATTTGCAATACTACGGTTCGGTCGTGAACAACCGACTGTTCGGCGCCGGCAACAAGGTCTTGCATAACGTCACCGGCTGTCTTGGCGTACTTGAGGGGAACTCCGGCGATCTGCGGGTGGGGCTGCCGTGGCAGTCGGTTCACGACGGCGAGCGGCTCATGCACGAACCGCAACGGTTGAGCGTCATCATCGCCGCTCCGACCGCTGAGATGGACGCCGTCATAACCAAGCACGAGTCGGTGCGCAAGCTGGTTGACAATCGCTGGCTCCGGCTTTTCGCCATGGACAAGGACACGGGTGCCGTGACCCATCGCTACGAGCCTGGCTTGGTTTGGAAGAGCCTCGCCTCAGCATCGCCCTAGCCCGGGCTTTAAGCGCTACGTAAAGCGCGTCGCGAGAACAGCGATATCGTCGCGGATCGCGCGCGTTCCGGCGTGGGCAGCAGAGCGATCGAGTAACGCCGCAACGATCGCCTCGGTCGATTGGGTGGCGAACTCTTCGACCACGTTCAGAAATCCCTCGACGCCGAAAAATTCTCCGTCGGGCGAACGCGCTTCGGTAATGCCGTCCGTGGTCGCGACCAAGATCGTCCCCGGCGGCAGTTCGACGTGGGCCTGTTTGAAGAGATGGTGCTGGTCGTCGAAGACGCCGATCAGCGGCGCGGTCGGTGCGAGCAGGCGGGCCGCCTGACCGGGGATCAGGACTGCGGCGGCTTCGTGTCCGCCGGATGCATACGTGAGCGTTCGACGGGAGGCATCGACGACGCCGAAAAAAACGCTCGCGAACGATTCGATCCGCTCGAAGGTCGTGTTCTCGATATAGAGGCGATCGAGCGAACGCAAGACGCGCTCGGCCGTGAGCCCCTGCGATGCGTACGCGCGGAGACCGTATTTGACGAGCGCCGCGTGAATCGCCGCCTGCGAGCCTTTACCCGAGATATCGGCGATTGAGAACGAGACCGCGCCGTTATCGAAGTGGTAGACATCGACGATGTCGCCGCCGGTGAGCCCGTGCGCGAGCCGGTAGCCGACGGCGTACTCGATGCCCGTGATATCGTGCGTCGAACGCGCGAAGAGGTGCTCGACGAGCACCTTCGCCGCCGTCCAGTCAGCGACGTCGGCGAGCCCGTCCACATGGAGCGCCGAGGTCGCCTCACCATCATCGAGCGCGTCGAAAATAGGGACGTCCGGTGCGGTTGCAAACGGCGGTTGAACGGGCGTAGCTGACATGAACGACCTTCCTTCCTGACCTACTCGACCGTGACGGTTTTCGCCAGATTCCGCGGCTGGTCGACATCTTTGCCTTCGAGGTCGGCGATGTGATACGCCAGCAACTGGAGCGGGATCACGTTGACGATCGGCGAGAGCAATTCGTCGACGACCGGCACCGGGATGAAGTAATCGGCGAGGGCTTCAGCCTCGTGATCGCCGTGGTTTCCGACGATGAGGATCGGGGCCTCGCGGGCTTTTGCCTCGGCCAGATTCGAGAGCATCTTCTCGCGCACGCGTCCCTCGGTCATGATTCCCACGACCGGGACTTTCGAGTCGAGCAGTGCGATCGGACCGTGCTTCATTTCGCCTGCGGCGTAGCCCTCAGCGTGGATGTAGCTGATCTCTTTCAGTTTGAGCGCACCTTCGAGAGCGGTCGGAAAATTCACGTACCGTCCGAGGAAGAGCACCGAACGCGCTTTGCGCAGTTTCTTCGCGATCTTGCGGATCTCGTCCGACGAATTGAGCACGATGTCGATCGCCGCTGGTAAGAGACGCGTGCCTTCGGCGATTTCGCGTAAGCGACCGAGGTCCGCGCTCTTACGGATGCGCGCAAGGTAGACGGCAAAGAGCGTTGCGGCGATCGCTTGGGCGACGTAGGTTTTGGTTGCAGCAACGGAGATCTCGGGTCCGCCGCGCGTGAGGAGCGTCCCATCGGCCATGCGCGTGAGGTGCGAACCGACCACGTTGCAGATACCGAGGATTGGCGCGCCGGCTTCTCTGGCAACCTTGATCGCCTCGATCGTATCGGCGGTCTCGCCCGACTGCGACATCGCGATCGTGAGCGTACGCGGGTCCATCGCCCGGTCGCCGTAGCGAAATTCGCTCGCGAGTTCCATCTCGACCGGAAGCTTGCAGAGCGCGCGCATCATGTACATGCCGATCATCCCGGCGTTGTACGCGGTGCCGCAGCCGGTAATCGAAATTTTGGTCATCGCGCGCAGGAACCCCTCATCGATGCCGATCTCGCGTTGCAACTGCACGTCGTTCGATTCATCGATGCGTCCGGCCAGCGTCTCTTTGATGACGTTGGGCTGCGAGAAGATTTCTTTCAGCATGAAATGCTTGAATCCGGTTTTTTCCGCCGAGCTTGCATCCCACGCGATTTGTTGGACTTCGCGTTCGACGCGCTTGCCGTCGAATGCGGTGAGTTCGTACCCGTCGCGGCCGACGGCAACGACTTCACCCTCTTCGAGGATGACGACGCGTCGCGTATATTGCAGCATCGCGGGGATGTCGGATGCGACGAACATCTCGCCCTCACCGATGCCGACGATGAGCGGTGAGGCACCGTTGCGTGCGAAGATCAACGAATCGGGTGAATCGGATGAGATCACGCCCAGCGCGAAAGCCCCGCGCACCTGACCGAGCGTGTGCCGCACGGCCGTGACCAGATCTCCCTCGTAGTTCTCTTCGAGCAGATGCGCGAGAACTTCGGTATCGGTCTCGCTCTTGAAGACGTGGCCGTCGGCGATCAAGCGCGCGCGCAGCGGGCCGTAGTTTTCGATGATGCCGTTGTGGATGACGGCGAATTTGCCGCTGCAATCCATGTGCGGATGGGCGTTTGCATCCGAGGGGCGCCCGTGCGTGGCCCAGCGCGTGTGACCGACGCCGACTTTGCCCGAGAGCGGCTCGCCGTTCGCGAGACGATCGGCGAGATTCTGCAATTTGCCTTCGGCCTTCGACCCGGTCAACGCGCCGTCGGCATCGATGACAGCGATGCCCGCGGAATCGTAGCCGCGATATTCCAATCGGCGCAGCGAATCCAGAATGATCGGAACGCTATCGCGCTCCCCGATATAGCCAACGATCCCACACATACTGATATGTACGGGATCGAGGGGACTTCTTCTTGCGGGGCCTTACTTGATTCCGTCGTTGTTGCGCTTGTAGCCGATCTTGCCGCTACGGACTTCGTTGAACGCCGTCGACACGGGTTTGTTCGGGTTCACCTTGTCTGAGAGCGGCGGTGCGCCGTTATTGAGTTGTTTGGCACGCTTCGTCACCACGTTGACCAAGGTGAATTTGGAGTCGACGTGCTCCAAGAGGCCGTCGAGATCGCCGAAAACCGAGTCGCTCATGTTTGTTCTAGTGTCCTTATCGTTGAGTCAGAGTACCGATGGATGCGGAAGCGTTCCGCGCGGACGATCGCTGCGAGATCGTCGACCGCATCCTGCGGCCGGGTTTCTTCGTTGATGACGAGGTAGTCGAAGGATCGGACGGCTTGGAGTTCTTCATGGGCGATTGCCAAGCGGATCGCGATTTCTTCGTTGGTCTCGGTGTGGCGGGCGGCAAGCCGCGCTGCCAGGCGCGAGAACCGATCCGGTACCGTAAAGATCAGAACGGCGTCGTCAAAGTGGGCTTTGATCGCGAGGGCGCCGTTGACTTCGGGTTTAGCCACGACGTCGTAACCTTGGCTGAGTTGCTCCTCGATAAAAGCGCGCGGGGTTCCATAATAGTTTTCGTTGTACTCGCGCCACTCAAGAAAACCGTCGTTTTCCCGGCGTTGCACGAACTCGGCCCGATCGAGGAAAAAGTAGTCCCTCCCCTCGATTTCCTTAGCGCGCGGGGCGCGGGTGGTCGCGGAAACACATTTGACCAGCCGTTCTTGACGCGGCAGCAACTCATTGAGGAGTGTGTCTTTTCCCGCTCCCGAGGGACCCGAGAGCACGAAGAGCAAACCCGGCCCGGACAGAACGCGCCTCCCTCAACCAAGTATCTACCCGCGAGGTGCGGGCAAACATAGGGAATTCACAAGAACCGCGAAGAGCCCCTTCCGTGATAACCGATTGGATTCTAATGCGCCGGGTGGCGATCGAACTCGAGCGGGCCCTGCGCGGCGGCCGGGTGACCGACGTCGGGCTCCTCGACGACGGCCGCTTCGCCGTACGATTCGGCGGCCTGCGCGGCAAAGGCCGCAGCGAGGTAACCTTGGCAGTCGACGTGTTCGGCACGCCGCCACTGGCCACACTCGTGCACGACGAGTTGACGCTGGCGGGCGACCCCGGCTGGGCGCGAGCGGCCGGCGTGACTTTGCGCGGGATGCGCCTTGGCACCGTGCGGGCACGCCGGGGGGACCGGGTCCTGATGTTGACGCTCGGGACCCAGTCGCGCTTCGGTGTTGGAACGGAATCGTCGCTGATCCTCGAGCTGATTCCGCGCTTCGGGAACGCGGTCGTTCTCAAAGATCAGGTGATCGTTGCCGCGGCTAAACAATTTTCACCGGCGGAGAACGCGTCACGCAGCATCCAAGTGGGCGGCACGTACGAACCGCCCCCGCGACCCGAACCACGACTCGATCGGGCGGGACTTGTCGCTGCCCTAGCCGGCGACCCTGCCGCGCGCGTGCGTGCTCTCGCCGCGCACGTTCCGCTCTTGCCGCGCGCGATCGCCGAATCGATCGTCATCGAGAGCGAAGCGATTCCCTGGCCGACGACGGACCGACTCGCGACGTGGCTCGTCGATCGCGCGGACGGCGTAATCCGCTCGACCTCAGGCGAACCCGAAGGCCTAGGTGATGTGTATGCCTATCGCGATCGGAACGGTGCGCTGGGCGCCGCACACGTGTTGCCGCTCGCACAATTCGCAGCGCTGACTCTGACCCGCGAACGCGATCTTCTTCCGCTGCTCGGCGCTGCGCGCGATGCGAAGATGGCTCGCGATGCATCGGGCGCGAGCGACCGTCGGCGCCGGGCCATCGCGCAGCGGATTTCCAAACGTCTCGAAACGCTCGAACGCGAACGCGCTGCCGTGATCGCTAAGCGCGACGATGCGAGCGGCCGCGACCGGTTGCGTGCGAGCGGCGAGACGCTCTATGCCTACGCGCACGCGATCGAGCCGGGGACGACGAGCTTTACTTCTCCCGACGATCCGGCTCTAACCATCACGCTCGATCCCGAGCTCGACGCAAAAGAGAACGCGGCCGGAATTTTCGTGCGCTACCGCAAGCTGAGCGCCGCGATCCCGCACTTAGAACGGCGCCTCGCGCAGTTGGATACGCTGGTCGCATCGTTCGAGGATCTCGCCTTCGAACTCGAGCGCGCAGAACCGATCGATTTCCTTGAAATCGCTGCAGCCCTCGACGACCTCGATGGGAAAGTCCGTCCCAAAGCATCGACGCAGCAAACGAAAAAACGGCGCGCGCCGCTCCACGTCGATCTGCCCTCGGGTGCGCGCGCGTACGTTGGCCGTTCGCCGCGCGAGAACGTCGAGGTCACTTTCCGTATCGCAAAGCCCGACGACTTATGGTTCCACGCGCGCAACATCCCAAGTTCGCACGTCGTGCTCGTCCCCGCATCGAGCATCGAACTCTCCGATGACGATCTCGATGCGGCAGCGCATCTTGTCGCCGCGCATAGCCGCGCGAAGACGAGCGATCGCGTCGAAGTCGACTACACCGAACGGAAGTACGTGCGCAAACAGCGTGACGGGGGACCCGGCATGGTCTGGTACACGAACGCGCGCACGCGCATCGGCCGTCCCGCCGAGGCACGCGCGTGATGGGGCCGCAGCAAATTCTGCTCGTCCGGCACGCCGAAAAGCCGGCACTTTTCGGCAAGCCGCACGGCATCGATCGCGATGGCGAACCGCATCCGCATTCGCTTATCGTGCGCGGCTGGCAACGCGCGGGGGCGCTGGTGCCCTTCTTCTGCGAGCCGCGTTCGCCCAAACTGCAACGTCCGACCGCCGTGTATTCGCCGCCCTCTCACGGTGCCGACGGCGATCACGGCCGTCCGTTCGAGACGATCGTCGCCATCGCCGAACGGTTGAACGTCGAACCGGAAACGCGTTTTACGCTCGAAGAAGAAACGGCGCTTGTCCGGTATATCTTTGCGACCGAGGGGGTCGCGCTGATCGCCTGGGACCACAAGCGCATCCCCATGCTAGCAAACGCGATTCTCCGTACTGCAGCGAGTACGCCGCAAGCATGGCCCGACGACTGCTTCGATATGGTGTGGATATTCGATCGTCAGGCGGACGGTTCGTACCTCTTCTCGCAGCAGCCGCAATTGCTGCTCGCCGGCGACCGAAGCGAGCCGATCGCTTAGGCGCGAGAGTTCCGGCGTTACGGAAAGTCAGGATTGCGAGCGCGATTATCGATGATCTCGGTCATCGCGGCGCGGAACGCACCTACGAGCAGCCCGACGAGCACCGGGATGTCCAGCGCAACGCGACGTTGGACCACGGTTGTTCTGTGGACCACGCAGCTATTCTAGGTGTCTGATGCCGCGCGCACGAGTAACATCGCGTCGCCGAATGAAAAGAAACGGTAATGCTCGCAAATGGCGTGCTCGTATGCTGCCCGAACGCGGTCTCCGCCGCCGAATGCGCTCACGAGGACGAGCAACGTCGACTTGGGCAAGTGGAAGTTCGTCACGAGTGCATCGACGACGCGAAAAGCGAAGCCCGGCGTAATGAAAATGGCGGTTTCGCCCGGCCCGGGTTGGATCGGATCGTGGAGTTGCGCTGCACCCTCGAGTGCCCGCAAAACGGTCGTACCGGCGGCAACGACGCGCCGCCCCTCGGCGCGGGCCACGTTGACGGCGGCTGCCGTTTCGGCCGGAATTGCGTAACGTTCGGCGTGCATGACGTGTTCGTCGAGCGTTACGCCGCTCATGGGTCGAAACGTCCCGATGCCAACCTCGAGTACCAGCGGCACGATCGTAATGCCGCGCTCTCGAATGCACGCGAGGAGTTCGCTTGTAAAATGTAGCGACGCGGTCGGCGCAGCGACGCTGCCCGGTACGCGCGCGAACACCGTTTGATAACGCTCCGATCGCGCTTCATCGCCGGGCCCGACATACGGCGGCAGCGGCAGTTCACCGTACTCGCGCATGAGCGCTTCGAGATCGGTTTCCGGTGCGAATTCAACGATTCGCGGTCCGTCATCGAGGACGCGCACGACCGTCGCGCGCGCATCGCCGAATCGAATCTCCGCGCCGACGCCGAGACGCCGTCCCGGACGCACGAGGGCGAGCCACGCGCGCTCGTGCGGATCGTAGCCCCCGCCGCCGCTTGGGGCGAGCAGCAATACTTCCGCTTTCCCGCCGCCGGCTCGCGTGCCGTGTAAACGCGCGCGGATCACGCGCGTCTCGTTGATGACGAGCACGTCACCCGGCATCAGGACTTCCGAAAGATCGGAAAAATGGCGATCCGCAAGCGTTTCGCCGGCGACGATCATCAGCCGCGAATCGTCGCGACGGTCGGTCGGAGCGTGGGCGATTCGGTCGGCGGGGAGTTCGTAGTCGTAGGTTGCAACGTCGCGTTCGCTCACATGTCGTGCGTGAAAACGCGCTGCCGTTCAATTTCCAGAAACCCCGTGAGCCGACGGCGGTCTTCTTCTTTGACCTCGATGAACAGGACGCCGACTTGGAACGTGTCGCGCTCGTACGGCCGCACCCAGCGCACTTCACCGCGTAACACGAGAAACGGACTGCGCTTCATCGTGAACGTATACTTGGTACCTTTGGCCATATACTGCTCGGAGATGATGCGGAATCCGGTCGGTGAAATATCCGCGATCGCGCAGCGAAAGAGCGTGTACGAAAGTTTGTCTTCGACGACAACATCGATATATTTACGTAACCGCACGCCGACGGTGGCATTGCGTTTGTCATCTTCGCTCGGTTCGGCGTCGGGTTTTACATCTTCAGCCATGTGCTATCGTCGTTCCAGGGAAATAGAACGCGATGATGTGGTCGGCTCCGAAGCCGTCACTCGCCATGTACCGCGCTCCCCACTGACACATCCCAACGCCATGTCCACGTCCCGAACCTTCGATGACGACGAGCGGCGGCGCCTGCGAGGAATCGATGGCAATCGTGCGGAGGAGCGTGCTGCGAATTACGTCTGCGCCGACGCTCCGGCGGAAATCCGCCGCTGGGACGCTCAGGCGGCCGGTTCCCGTGATCGCAGCCACCGTCCGCGGGCGGCCGCTCGAGTCGGGTGCGTCGAGTTCGAAGCGGTCCGGGATGCCACCGGAATGAAACGCAAGTAAAACACGGTCGAGTGGGACGGACCGTTTCCAGCGATAATCGGGTGCCAAAACGCAGTGCGGGTCGAGAACACCGTGCAGATAGGGCAGCGGCGTGCGGCCCCACAATTCTGCTGCGTCTGCGGTGTGACCGCCGCAACAGGCCATATAAAAGACGCTCGCCGCGCCGCCTCCATAGGCCACGGTCATCCCGCGCGTCGCTTCGACTGCCGCGTTCGTCATCGGCGTTTCGCGCTCGACACCGCCGTATTGCTGATCGCTGTCGCCCGCAAGGACGTCGTAGGGGCGCGAGAGCGAACGCCGCCCGAGCGCGTAGGTACGCGCGACGATCGCCTGCGCTTCGAGTGCGGCCGACGGCCAGCCGGATGAGGCCTCGATCGGCAAGACCCCGTAGAGGTACGCCTCTACGTCCATAATCGCGACGATGCCGCTGCGACCCGCGCCTAAATCGACGACGCGCGCCGTCCCGCGATAACTCTTGCCGCCGTATTGAAAACCCGTCGGCCCCGCGCTTGGGGGATCGCCCGAGTGGCTTCCCGCGATCAGAATGCGGATCGGTCGGGCGGGCTCGACGTCAAGATCCAAGCCGCCGCTGGCACGCGCGATGGCGGATGCGCTCGCGATCAAGGCGCCGCTCGCGGCGACGAACGCAGCGCGCCGCATTAGAGCAGCCGCTCCTGCACGTCGCCCGCACGCGGCGCCGGAATCTCCAAGTGGCGCAGCGCGGCAGACGTGATTTTGCGGCCGCTTGCAGTGCGCGCGACGAAGCCCGTTTTGAGCAGATACGGTTCTACCACGTCCTCGAGTGTCTCCACGTCTTCAGTCAACGTTGCCGCGAGCGCATTGATTCCCACCGGTCCGCCGCCGTACTGCTGCGCGATCGTCGTAAGATACGCGCGATCGAGGCGGTCGAGGCCGAGCGAGTCCACGCCCTCGCGACGCAAGGCCTCATCGGCGACGGCGGCCGTAATGACGCCTTCGGCGCGCACTTCGGCATAATCGCGTACCCGGCGCAGCAGTCGATTTGCGATGCGCGGCGTGCCGCGGCTGCGCGCGGCGATCGTTGCGGCTCCATCTTCTTCGATCGCGATCCCGAGCACGCTCGCGCTGCGCGTGACGATCGACTCGAGTTCGTCTTGCTCGTAGTAATCGAGGTGATGGCTGATACCGAAGCGATCGCGCAGCGGCGCCGAAAGCATCCCGGCGCGCGTCGTCGCGCCGACAAGCGTGAACGATTTGAGCGGCAATTTGAGCGTTTTTGCATATGCGCCGCGATCGACCACAAAGTCGATCTGAAAATCTTCCATCGCCGGATACAGATACTCTTCGACGACGCTTCCCAGACGATGGATCTCATCGATGAAGAGAATGTCGCCTTCCTCGAGCTGCGTGAGGATGCCGACGAGGTCTTTGGGCTTGTCGAGCGAGGGACCCGACGTCGCGTGGAAACCGCCACCGAGTTCGCGTGCGATCAAGCCCGCAAGCGTCGTCTTGCCCAATCCCGGCGGACCGCTGAAGAGCACGTGATCGAGCGTCTCGCCGCGTTTGCGTGCGGCGTCGATCGCGATGCGGAGGTTATCGACGATCTGCAATTGACCCACGTATTCTTCAAAGGTATGCGGGCGAAGTTTCGCGCCGTACACGTCTTCGGCAAGCGGGCTTGCGGGGTCGAGGATACGCGCTTCGGGCACATCGCTCTCCGTGATATCGCTGCCGTCGACTATGCGCTTACGCACGTCGCTCACAGGCGCGGCCGCCGCATACGGTACATCTCGGCGAGCAGAGACTCCGCATCGGCGATCTGCGGCGCGCTCTCGAGCGTCTGCGAGATCATCGCCTCGGCTTCCGGACGTTTATAGGCGAGTTGCAGCAACACGGCAAGAGCCTCGGTTGCAAAATCCGGGATCTGCGACAACGCCGCGTCGGGCGCGTCTTGGATGAGCAGAAAGCGCGTCACTTTGCCTTGGAGCTTTGCGACGATGTCGCGTGCTTTCTGCTGTCCGATCCCGGGGAGTGTCTTCAAAAAGACGTGATCGCCTTCGTCGATTGCGCGAGCGATGCGCGCCATCGGTGCGGAAAACGCGCGTGCCGCAGACTTCGGGCCGATGCTCGCAACCGAGATCAGCGCCTCGAAGAACTCGCGTTCGACGCCGTTGGTGAATCCGAAATAGGTAAAGCGTCCGGCATTGCCGTCGATCGAGAGTTGCGCGTAGATCTCGAGGGCGACGACCGCTCCCATCGTGTTCGGGACTTTTTCGGCGACGCACGGCGGCAAAAAAACTTCGTACCCGAGGCCGCCCGTCTCAAGAATCGCGTAGTCATCGCCGCGTTCGACCAGCAACCCGGAAATACGTGAAAACATCGCTTAACGCGCGAGCTGTGTCGGGCGCGAACGGCGCGTCGGCAGCCGCACTCCACGATCGGCAAAGCGCTCATGTTGCATTTCGATGTTCGCAAAAGCGATCGCTAGCGCGAGCGCATCGGTCACATCGTTTGGTGTGGGCAATTTCTTCAGTCCCAAAAGTGCGACGACCATCCCCCCGACTTGATCTTTCTTTGCCGACCCGCTGCCAGCGAGCGCGCGTTTGACGAGCGAATGGGCGAGATCGTGCATCGGGATGCCGGCTATGCCTGCCGCAAGTGCGATCACACCGCGCGCGTGTCCCATGAGCACCGCCGTGGTCGGATTCTTATAGTTGGTCCAGAGTTCTTCAACGACCATGCAATCAGGTTTTGTCGTTTGCACGACGTCGGCGATCGCTGCGTGCAGTTGCGCGAGCCGTTGTTCGAGCGGCAAGGTCGTCGTGGGCTGCAGCACGCCGCCTTCGACGAGCGTGTAACGCCCGTTCTCACACGCGATCACGCCGTAACCGGTGGTTCGTAAACCCGGATCGACACCTAGGATGCGCCGCATTATTTGGGCGCACTCGGCTGGTTATAGTAGAGCGTGACGGCGGCGCCGCCAGGAGTCAGTGAGGCGTTTGCTTCGGGTTCGGTGCGAATGACTTTGCCTTCTTCGCCATCTTGCACGTAGGTGATGTTACCCACGGTGTAGCCGGCAAGTTCGATCGCACGTTTTGCATCATCGAGCGTCATGCCCGAGACATCGGGGACCGTGCCCGGTACGGCGATCAGCAGCTTTACCGTCGACCCGCGATGCGCTTGCGCGCTTGCGGAAGGCGTCTGCGAGATGACGTTCCCGCTTGCATCCGAGGGTTGCACGCTGTAGCCGATGTCGGGGACGAAGCCGGCGGCGCGCAGTGCGTCACTTGCCTCGGCGCGCGTTTTGTCGCCGACGTCGGGGACGCCGACGAGCGATGCGCCCGTGCTCAAGACGACCGAAATAACCGTGCCGGGATCGACCCGCACGCCGCTCTTCGGATCTTGCGATGCAATCGTGTTGGCCGGAATATTGTCGCTCGACTGGCGGTCGGCGACCACGAGTTTCAGACCGATTTTGGCGAGTTGCGTCGTTGCATCGTCAATCGGCAGGCTCACGACGCTTGGTACCAGCGGCAGTTCGAGTCCTTTGGAAGCAACGAGCGTGATGACCGAGCCTTCGCGCAAACGTGTGCCGACGCCGGACTCCGCGATGACCGTGTCTTTTGCTTCTTTTGCAAATTTCTCATCGAAGCGCGCTTTAAATTTGGTTCGATCGAGTTCGCGCTGAGCGGCAGCGCGCGTGTAGCCGCGGACGTCGGGGACGTCGACCAACGGCGCGCCGCTGCTCACGACCAGTGCGATCGTGTCGCCTTGAGCGACGTTCGTGCCGCTCGTCGGCGTCTCGCTGATGACGCGGTCGGGCGCAACGCTCGGATCGCTCGTCGCGCTCACGCGCGGAACGAGCCCCAGTTTGATGATCGCTTGCTGTGCTTGCGCAGACGATTGGCCGGAAAAATCCGGCAGTGCGATGTTCTTTGCCGCGCCAAAAAGCGCACCCGAACGGCCGAACAACAGGAAACCCGCGGCTGCGGCTGCGAGCAAGAGCGCGAGCAGACCGACCCAGATCATCGGCTGGCGCGGGGCCGTTTCCACGACCTCGAGCGGGACGCGCGGAATACCGTTCGGCGGCGTACGATCCGAAATGAGCGGACGTTCGGCCGACGAGGCGCGGCGCGGCGGCGGTTGCGGCGCGCGGACCGTCGGGATCGGCATCGTCGCACCGTCGGCCATTACGCCGACGCCGACGTTCTGCATGACCGTCGGGCGCTCGCGCGCTTCGCGAAGCGCCGTCGCGACGTCGCTTGCGGATTGGAAACGATCGCGCGGATTTTTCTGTAGGAGCCGCGTGACGATCGAGGCGAGTGCCGGACTCGCACTGCCCGCGGGCAGCGTCGGCACGGGGTCGCTTACATGTTTGAGCGCGACCGTCACCGGGTTCTCACCAACGTACGGTAAGGTCCCGGTCACCATCTGATAGATCACCACGCCCAAGGCGTAGAGATCGGAGGTCTCGTCGATCTCGAACCCTTGCGCTTGCTCGGGCGAAATGTAGTAGACGCTCCCCATGACCATGCCGGGCTGCGTGACGCCGCTTGCGTTTTCGGCGACGGCACGCGCGATACCGAAATCGGAGAGCTTCACCACATCGTCTTTGGTGACCAAGATGTTGGCGGGCTTGATGTCGCGGTGGAGAATGCCTTGTCGATGCGCGTAGGCAAGGCCGCTTGCGATCTGCGCGGCGTAGTCGATCGCGACGGGTTCGGGGATCGACTTATGCGGTCCGATCTGCTCGGCCAGCGTCTCGCCGTCGACGAGCTCCATGACGATGAAGTACTCGTCGCCCTCGCGCCCGACGTCGTACACGTTGACGATGTTGGGATGCGAGAGTTTCGCTGCGGACTGCGCCTCATAATAGAACCGCTTCACGAAGTCATCGTCGGCCGCGTATTGATCGCGCAGCACCTTGACCGCAACGCGGCGGCGCAGGAGCGTGTCCGTGCCGGCATAGACAATCGCCATACCGCCGTTGCCGAGGCGGCTTTCGATGCGATAGCGGTTGTTAAAGATGCGTTCGTTCACGGTGCATTGCCTACGACTGAGGTTCGCTGCCGGGCCAGGGCGACCCGCAGAACGTTGCGTGCAATCGGTGCGGCATACGTGCCCCCGTACCCAACGTTCTCGACGACGATCGCAACTGCCACCACCGGTGCCTCGGCCGGAGCAAAGGCGACGAACCAGGCGTGAGAGCGCCCAGCGGGATTCGTGGCCGTCCCGGTCTTCCCGGCCACCGTCACGTTCGGCAGCGCGGCCTTCGTTCCGGTACCGCGTTTGACGACCGCGATCATCATATCGCGCACGTGCCCTGCCGTCTCGGCCGAGATGGGCTGCGCGAGCTGTTCGGCCCGCACGGCAAGACTCGTTTCCTGGCCCGCGATGCGGCGCACGAGATACGGCCGCGGGACCGTTCCACCATTGGCGATCGCCGCACAGGTGACGGCCATGCGCATCGGTGTGACCAGCAAGTCCGCTTGTCCGAACGCGAGCTGCGCGAGGATCGAGGGTGAGATCGTCTCTTTTTTCGGAATGTGATCTTTTGCAGCGGGAAGATCGAATGAGAGCGAATCGCCCAGGCCCCAGCGATGCGCGTAGTCGACCCACTGATCGACCCCGAGTTGCACGCCGATCATCGCGAAGTCGACGTTGCTCGAGAGTGCAAAAGCACCGGTCAGATCTTGCGTGCCGGTGCGTTCTTCTTCATCGTTTCGAACCGTGAAGTTGCCGACAGTGAAGCCGCCGGAGTCGTTGAATTTCGAATCCATCGTGACGGTGCCAGCATCGAGGGCATCGGCGGCCGTGACGATCTTGAACGTCGAGCCCGGTGGATAGAGTCCATCGATGCTGCGGTCGATCAGCGGTTTTGCCGGATCGGCCAAAAGTTTCGGAAACTGCGCACCGAGTTTATTCGGATCGAAAAGCGGGACCGATCCCAGCGCGAGTATGGCACCCGTACGGGGGTCGAGCACGACGCCGGCCGCGCGCGCATGCTGAGCGAGTCCCGCCATGAGTGCGCGCTGAATCGGGATATCGATCGTCGTGACGACATCGGCTCCGCGCGGTTCTGCATGTTTGCTCCCGAAGACCGCGCGCGCTTGCGCGATGGGATCGTTTGCGATCGGTCGCGCGGCCAAGACTGAATTGAACGCGTCCTCTAAACCGAACGTCCCATACTGCGCCGATGCATACCCGACTGCGTGGACGATGATGTCGCTTTGTGGGTAGACCCGTTTTTCGCCGCGCGTGATCGCAAGCGGCGTTCCATCGCTTGCAACGATCGAACCGCGGCCGGTTGCAAGCATCGCGCGTCGCGGATTGTGGGCGTCCTCCGACAGACGCGGACCATCGACTACCTGCACCCAGAGTTGGCGCATGGCGATGATCGCAAAGAGGACAACGAAAAGTTGTCCGAGCCGTGCGATCGCGCGATCGGTCAGGGCCGCGGCTCCGCTTTACGTTCGCGCAAAAGCGTCATGCCGCTTTCTGTCCTCACCGCAAGATGCGCGCTCTCGGGTTCGGCGTCCATTACGTCGTTGACGATCTTGCGTGCGAGTTGCTCTTCGATATCATCGAGGGCGAGGATCGCATCGACGCCGACATCTTCGAGCAGTCCGTGGGCGACGTATTTCGCACTGGGCAGCGTTTCGAAGTAGCGTTCTTCGTAGGGTTTTGCTTGCCAAGGTCCGCGTTTGCCGAAGACCGTCGCATGGTAGTCCCAGGCGCAGAGGCGGCGTTCGTTCCACACGAAGTGGTCGCGGACGCACGTTCGCCTACAGACCGCGCACTGCGTTAGCTGATCTTCGGGGTGCGCTAAGGCGTCGAGCACGTCTTCCGGCAAATCTTCCGGGTTCAAGACCAATTCTTCCGTCAGCGCGATCGGGGCTTCGGAATGCCAACCGATGCGGATCAACATTTCTAAATCACGCAGCGATGAAACGAATGCGCGATCGTCTTCCGCCGAAAATGTCTGATCGACCCAGCCCGGTACGTTGTCGGCTGCGATATTGACCCGCTGCCATCCCTCACCGACGACGACGCCGACTGGGGTCCAGGCCAGCGGCGCTAGCCAAGCGGTAATCTGTCGGTTTTCGGGGCGCAGGCTTGAGACGAATGCAAGCGTGCTGGCGTTGCCGCCTAGGATGTAGATGCGGGCTTCGCTTGCTGGTCGTTCGGTCATTTGATTCTCTTTTGGAGTGGGTTGGTCGGTCGGCCTGCGCTTTAGGACGATTGTGGCTTGAGGCTTGGGGGATATGGTGCCGGTCGGGACGCCCGCACTTTCACATCCTTGTGAAAGTGCTACTGGCTCACATTTTGTGCTCGGCATCCTGCCTTCACAAAATGCTCAGACACCCCACCGCCACCAGATTCACCAATCCTCGTTCTTCATGGCTTTTTCGTCGCTTCGGCTCGACCGTTGATCTTGGATTGCACGATTAGTGCTAGGCCGAACAACGCGATGTTTATTACTGCTGCCGCTCTTAGTGATGGATAGGAATCGAGGTATGCTACGACCCAGGGGGCTGCTGCCAGCGCGAGGAGTAGGGCTCGGTCTCGTTTTCGTAGCGGGTACCAGGCTAGAAGCCATTTTGCTGCTGCCATTATCGTTATCACGCCGGCTACAACGTAGGTGAAGTCGTCGCCGTTGAATGCGAATACGTCGATTACGAAGAGGATGAGTCCGATTATTACGGCGATCATCGTTGTTTTCGTTCGCTTTTTTTCGGCTAGCGTACCGCGCACGTTTATTTGGTTCCGACGGTGAACGTCGCTTGGTATTCTTGCAGGCTTCGCGGGGGCCCCGCGCCGGATTCGAGGGCGCTTGCAAGTGCTGCTGCGGTGTCTAAACTCGTTAGGCACGCGATGCTCGCTTCGACTGCGAAGCGGCGAATGCGGTAGTTGTCGGTTAGTTCTCTTGAGCCTGTCGCGTTGTTGATGACGAGGTCGACGGAGCGTGAAGTGATGACGTCGAGGACGTGCGGTGAGCCGGCGCTGATTTTGTTGGTTCGTTCGGCGGGAAGACCGGCTTCCGTAAGCAGTTTATGCGTGCCGGGCGTTGCGATCAGGGCGAAGCCGAGTTTGACGTAGCGGCGCATCAATTCGATTGACTCGCTCTTCTCTTCATCTGAGATCGAGACGAGGATCCGGCCTCCGGTTTTTGGCATGCGGATGCCGGCGGCTACGAAGCCTTTGCGCAGGGCGCCCGCGTACGTGTCGTCGATGCCGAGGACTTCGCCGGTGGATTTCATTTCGGGGCCGAGGATCGTTTCTACGCCGCGCATTTTTGCAAATGAGAAGACCGGAACTTTGACGACGGTGAAGCTGGCTTTTGGGCGAAGCCCAGTTCCAAAATCCATGTAGCGAAGTTTTTCGCCGAGCGCGATTCGCGTTGCGGCTGCGACGATGTTGATGCCCGTTGCTTTAGAGATGATCGGAACCGTGCGGCTCGCGCGCGGGTTGGCCTCGATGATGTAGAGTTGGCCCTGGTGGATCACGAACTGGATATTGATCAGGCCTCGGATGCCGAGTTCGCGAGCGATTGCTGTCGTGACATCGACGATGCGGATTTCCATGTCGGCATCGACGTTCTGCGTTGGGTACACGCTAATTGAGTCGCCGGAGTGGATGCCGGCGCGTTCGACGTGTTCGAAGATTCCGGGGATCAAGATGTCGTCACCGTCGAAGACAGCGTCGACTTCGACTTCGAGCCCGCGTAAGTACTTGTCGACCATAAGCGGGGCCTTGGGTTGGATCGGTGGAGCCGACTCCACGTATGAGGCGAGTTGGCCTTCGTTGTAGACGATTTCCATGCCGCGTCCGCCGAGGACGAAGCTCGGGCGTACGAGGACGGGGAAACCGAGTTCGCGTGCGATTACGCGCGCTTCGCGGAATGATTTTGCGGCGCGGCCTTCCGGGCGTGCGACACCCAGGCGCGTGAGGGCGTCATCGAATTGTTCGCGGTCTTCGGCCATGTCGAGCGATTTTTGGTCGCTGCCGACGATGCGCACGCCGCGCCGCGTCAGTTCGTCGGCAAGATTGATCGCCGTTTGGCCGCCGAATGCGAGCATCACCCCACGTGCCTTTGTCGCTTCGTAGGTTGCTTGCACTTCGTCCGCACCCGGCGGTTCGAACACGAGCACGTCGGAAACGTCGAAATCCGTTGAGACGGTTTCGGGATTGTTGTTGATGACGACCGGCGACATGCCCGCTTCGCGCAGCGCCCACGCGGCGTGCACGCACGAATAGTCGAACTCGATGCCTTGACCGATGCGGATCGGGCCGCTGCCGACGACGACCACCGCTTCGTGCGGCGTCACGCGCATTTCGTCCGTCTCGCCGCGCGAGAGATAATAGTACGGCGATTGCGCGGGAAACTCGGCGGCGGCGGTGTCGACCATGCGGAACGCGGCATTGCCGACGGTATACGGCGTGACCGATTCCGTGTCGAGCGAGTTGATGCCGCGACTCGAATAGCCGGATTCGGTTGCAAGGTCGAAGTCTTGCGGCGTTGCCGTTCCGGCGCGCAGGCGTTCCTCAAGGGCGACGAGTGCGGCGAATTCAGCGAGCCAGAATTCGTCGATCGTCGAGAGTTCGTGCAACTCATCGATCGAGTATCCGCGACGCAAGAGTTCGCAGACGGCGAAGAGACGTTCGTGGGTCGGCGTGACGAGCGTGCGCTCGAGTTCGTCGTCACTCCAGCCTTCATACATGCCGCCGGTGAGCGTCTCGAATTTGAGATCGAGCCCGCGGACCGCCTTCATGAGGGCGGCGGCAAACGTACGGCCGATCCCCATCGCCTCGCCCGTCGATTTCATCTGCGTCCCCAGCCGCGTATCGGCGAGAGGAAATTTATCGAACGGCCAGCGCGGGAATTTGACGATGCAGTAGTCGAGCGTCGGCTCGTACGCAGCTTTGGTTTTGCCCGTGACGGGGTTTGGGATCTCGTCGAGGGTTTGACCGAGCGCGATCTTTGTGGAAATTTTGGCGATTGGGTAGCCCGTTGCTTTGGAGGCGAGGGCCGAACTGCGCGAGACGCGCGGGTTCACTTCGATGATCATGTACTCGCTGCGCTCGGGATGCAGTGCGAACTGGATGTTGCAGCCGCCCTGAACGTTGAGCGCGCGGATGATCTTTATGCTCGAGGTGCGCAGCATCTGGTAGTCTTTGTCGGAGAGCGTTTGCGAGGGTGCAACGACGATCGAATCGCCGGTGTGCACGCCGACGGGGTCGATATTCTCCATGTTGCAGACGATGATGCAGTTATTTGCACTATCGCGCAGCACTTCGTACTCTACTTCTTTCCAGCCGAGCAGCGAGGTTTCCACGAGCGCCTGATGGATGATGCTCGCGGCGAGTCCCGTGCCAAGCGTTTCGCGCAGCTCTTCTTCATTATTCACCAGGCCGCCGCCGGTGCCGCCGAGGGTGTAGGCGGGGCGCACGATCAGCGGATAGTCGTAGTCGACTGCAAAAGCGACGCCGGCTTCGATATCCGTAACGATGACCGACGACGGCACGGGTTCGCCGATCTCGAGCATCTTATTCTTGAAGCGTTCGCGATCTTCGGCAAGTTTGATCGTGTCGATCGGCGTGCCGAGTAACTCGATGTTGTACTTCTCAAGCACGCCGGCTTCGGAGAGTTCGACGGCGAGATTCAAACCGGTTTGGCCGCCGAGTGTCGGCAGCATCGCATCGGGGCGCTCGCGTTCGATGATTCGTTCGAGTGATGGCACCGTGAGCGGTTCGAGATAGACGGCATCCGCGATCTCGGGGTCCGTCATGATCGTCGCAGGATTCGAGTTGACGAGGATGACCCGCAGGCCTTCCTCACGCAGCGCCCGACACGCTTGCACGCCGGCATAATCGAATTCGGCTGCTTGCCCGATGATGATCGGGCCACTGCCGATGACGAGAACGCTGCGACGGGACATATCTTGCGAAAGGTTGTCCGGCAGCATGGGGAGTCCTCGGCGCGACCCGCAAGGAGGACACCTTCCGGTCCGGCTTGCGTTCGGAGCGGGGGAGTTGCACGCCGGCGACGGTAGAACGGCTCTGGTAATGAGCGATTTCCAGCCGGCCAAAGCCTTCGAAGAAGCGCACGAACGAAGCGAACACCCCTCTCAACGCCACGGAGCGAAATGGGTTCCGATTGCGGCGGCCATCATCGCGGTGATCGCGGCGTTTGCGAACCTCGTCGCCTCACAACGATCGACGTTAGCACTCGTTGCGAAAAATGAAGCACTGCGGTTGACGACGCTCGCGAGCGATTCGTATAACGAGTACGAATCGCGCAGTATCAAACAGCATATTTACGAAGCGCAGATCGCCTCAGGCAACGTTCGCAGCGTCGCGCCGCTTCAAGCGGTCGTCGATCGCGAACGCGCGGAGAAGAGACCGATTTTCGCCAAGGCGCGGGCCTACGAACGTGATGCCCTCCACGCGAATGAGACGAGCGCCCACGACCTGCACAGCTACGAGACGATGGAAATTGGAATCACGTTTCTCGAAATCGCGATCGTCCTCGTCTCGATCTCGGCTCTTGCGACGACGCGTCTCCTAACCGTGATCGCGGCAGGCGCGTTCGGCATCGGCGTCGCCGTCTCGCTTTACGGTGGCCTCTTGCACTAGCGCCTAGGGCGCGAGCCGCTCGGCGATCCACGGCGTGCCGATTGCGACACGTCGGAAGACGATGCGGTCGTGCACGCGGTTGCGTCGCCCCTGCCAGTATTCAAAACGCAGCGGTTTGACACGGAAACCGCCCCAGTGCTCGGGACGCGGAACGTCCACACCGGCGAATTGCTCGTCGAATTTCTGCATCCGCTCGTCGAGTTCGGCTCGACTTGCCACTTTGCTCGACTGCGGCGACGCCCACGCCGAGAGGCGGTGGCCGCGCGGGCGCTTTTCGAAGTAGGCATCCGAGTCGGCCGCCGAGAGTCGCTCGACCGGACCTTCGATACGGATTTGCCGTTCGAGTGACGCCCAAAAAAAGAGCAGCGCGGCGCGCGGCGTCGTTGCGATCTCGTGGCCTTTTTGGCTCTCATAGTTCGTAAAGAACACCATGCCGCGTTCGTCGTAGCCCCGTAAGAGCACGATGCGCGCTGAGGGCTGGCCGTCGATGCCGACGGTCGCGACCGTCATGGCGTTCGGCTCGACGATCTCCGCGGCGAGTGCTTCGTCGAGCCACGCTTTAAACTGCGCGAAAGGGTCGCGAGCAACGTCGCTCTCATCGAGGGCGGCGCGTTCGTAGCTGAGGCGGATGTCGGAGATGTCGCTCATACATTCTTTCTTGGACTACGGAAGGCGGCCGAACGTCAGAGATCCCAACAGCGCAAGGATCATCAGCGCACCGCCGCCGACGGCAAAGCCGAGCGAGGCGTCGACGTGCGATTTCTCCCAGATACTCGAGCGCGCGAGGGCAGCAAGCTTGCTGCGCAGGCCGCCCGCATCGCTGACGCGGGCGTAGTCACCGTGCGCGGATTGCGCGAACGCCCGCAGTGCGTCTTCATCGATCTGGGCTTGTTCGTTCGTTCCGGGAATCAGCTCGCCGCTATCGTTGCTCCCAATCCCGATCGTGTAGATCGTAATTCCGCGCGCGCCGATCGCCTGCGAGATCGCAAGCGGATCGCGGCCGCTGTTATTGACGCCGTCAGTGATGAGCACGATCGCGCGGTGGCCACGATCCGGCAACGACTGGGCCGCCGCCGCGAGCGCCTCGCCGATCGCCGTCCCGCCATTCGGCGGAGGAATACGATCGATCGCATCGCGCAGTTCCGCGCGATCGTCGGTCAGTGGTGAGACGAGGTTGGCAAATGTTGAAAACGAGACTATTCCGATGCGCGTTTTGCCCGGTGTTCCATCAATAAATGCAAGAACCGCAGCGCGTGCGGCCTCGGAACGCGTCGGCGCGATGTCGGTTGAGGCCATCGAGCCCGAGGTGTCAACGCAGAGCATCACGTTGCCGTCGCTTACGGGAACCCGGGCATCGAAGTGCGGGCCCGCAAGCGCGGTGCCGACCCCGAGCAGCGCGAGCGTCCAGGCACCCAGCAGCACGGTCGTCCACGGGATGCGCGATGCAAACGCCGTCTCGGCAAAGGCGAGGTCGCTGTAGGCGAGTGCAGTGCGCGACGCGCGCGACTCAAGCGCCCGGTAGGCGAAGACAAACCCGACCGCTGCCGTGATTGCTAAGAGCAGCATTCCCGGATGCGCGAACGTCATCGCACGCCGAAGGTCTGATAGAGCGAACCGCGGCCGTCGCGCTCGTCGAGCGTCCCGGTCCGCCAGCCGTGTGCACGCAAACGTTCGCGGATCGCCGCATCGCGTTCGAGACTGGCGAGACGATAGCGTTCCCGTTGCCGTTTGCCGACGAACACGCGCCGAACCCGACCCGACTCGGCATCGCGTAGCCGCACGAAACCGGCGAGCGGCATATCGTTTAGCCAAGGGTCGCTCGCGATCAGCGCCGTCGCATCGAGGCGTGCGCCCGCGCGTGCGAGCGTGTCGTCCGCCTCGTTCGTCAAATCGAAAAAATCCGAGACGACGAGAAGCGCGGCACCACGTGGCAGCACGTGCACCGCGACGCGCAGCTCGCGGCTGAGATCGAACGTGCCGGATCCGCGTGCGTCAACGGCGACGCGAGCGCCGCGCGTGCCGCGTAGCGTGCTCGGTCCGACGGGTGCGCCGTCGATGATGCGGCGCGAACGATCCTCTTCTTCGGCCGCGCCGAACCACGCACCGAGTGCCTCACATCCGGCATCGAGCAGCGAGCGTTTGCGTCCCACCCGCATCGATGCCGACTCATCGAGAATCGCCGCGAATACCAGCGCATTTTCATCGAGATAGACGCGCGTCTGTAACGCGCCGATGCGGGCGCTTGCGGCCCAATCGATCCGCCGCGGATCGTCACCTTCGGTGTAGCCGCGGAGCTGCGCGAACTCGTATCCCTCACCCGGCCGGCGAGCGATCGCACCGGGGCCGCGGGTGCTCGGGCGGCGTGCTCCGCGAGCGATCGCCGCGCGCAGTGGATTCATGGTGCGTGGACCGCGCCGATCGCGGCCGCCACGATTGCCTCGATGTCGACGCCGTCGGTTGCGACGCGGTATCCGTACGCGATCCGGTGGCGTAAGACGCTCGGTGCGAGGTCACGCACATCATCGGGCGTGGCAAAGTCACGCTCTTCGAGGAACGCCCGGGCGCGCACGAGCTGCGCGAGGGCGAGGGCGGCGCGCGGGCTGGCACCCGACTCGATGTATTTGCCGAACTCGCCCATCAGCGCCGGCTCGCGCGTTGCGCGCACGATGTCGACGATGTAATCACGCAACTTGGCGTCGAGGAAGACGGCGCGCGCGGCGGTGCGCCACGAGCGGACATCTTCAAGCGTGACGACGTTCTCGGGAAGCGCGACGTCTCTCGAACCGAAACGGTCGACGATCGCACGCTCGTCGTCGCGGCCGGGATAGCCGACGACGACTTTGGCAAGAAAGCGGTCCATCTGCGCGAGCGGCAACGCGTACGTGCCGTCACCATCGAGCGGATTCATCGTTGCAAGAACGACGAAGGGATCGGGAAACGGCAGCGTCTCAGGACCGATCGTGGCGTGGTGTTCTTGCATGCCTTCGAGTAGTGCCGACTGCACTTTTGCCGGTGCGCGATTGATTTCATCGGCGAGGACGACGTTGGCAAAGATGGGACCCGGAACCGTCGCAAAGGTCGTCGTGCGCTGATCGAAGACGCGCGTCCCGACGATGTCGCTCGGTAAGAGATCCGGTGTGAATTGAATCCGCCGAAACGTGCCGCCGATCGCGGCGGCAAGCGCGCGGCAAGCGAGCGTTTTCGCCACTCCCGGGGCGCCTTCGAGCAGCACGTGCCCGCCGGAGATCACCGTGAGAACGAGCGTTTCGAGGACGGAGCGTTGTCCGACGATACTGCGGCCGAGCGCATCGAGCAGCGCAGCGGGACGGGTGTGCGATCCGATCATTACGTCCCTTCTTCGGCGCGGGCGGTGCCGCGACCGTCAGCCACCGGCGCGCAGTAGACTCTCGACCGCTGCGAGCGCCTCGTCGATTGCCGTGTCGAGCCGATCGTTCGGTCCGAAGGCAGCACGTTCGAGGTGGCCGACGGCGAGGCGTACGCCGTGCGATTGCTCGGGGATTCGTTCGAGGGCATCGCGGGTCGTTGCACCGCGCGGGACGCTCTCGCGCGCAAAGAGTTCGCCTCGCAGACTCAGGATGCTCGCGCGCGTTCGCTCTCGCTGAGCAGCGACAAGCGCCGCGCGCAGCGCTTCGCTCGGATCGATGACGCGCACGATCGTCGGCGCTTGCGACTGGGGCGGTGCTGTGCGCGGCGTACGGCGCAGGCGCAGCACGAAGAGGACGAGCAGCACGAAAATTGCCGCGACGATCCCGATGAGGGCAAGCGCGATGCCGAGTATGCGGCGTCCGAGCGCCCCGGGATCATCGAGCGGCGAAAGCTGACCGACGACGATCGTGAGCGTGTTCGATGAAAAACGTGAGGGTTTGCCGTTGAGGGCATTGACCGCATCGAAGAACGCGGGCGGAATCGTAAACGTGCCGGCCTGCGGCGCCTCGAGGATCACGCGTTCCGTCCAGTCGGTGCCTTTAGGCGTGATTTGGCGGGTGTGTTCGTCGCCGAGGTTATTGAAGTCGAGCAAATTAGGCAGCACGAGATTATCGATGCGGTCGACTTTTTCGTTGACGTGCACGCGCACGTAAATCGAAAAGCGTTCGCCAATCTTGACGTGGGTGCGATCGGCGCCAAGTGCCAAATTCGTGACGTGCAGCCGCGCGAGCTGCTCGGCGGCAGCGGGGGATGCGAGCGCGGCAGACGCGATGAGGATCGCGATCAGTCGCGCGAAAGTGCTCCGAGCCACTCCGCAAACAGATAGCGCGCATCATCGGGACCCGGCGATGCTTCGGGATGGAACTGCACTGCGGCGATCGGCAGCGTGCGATGGCGGAAACCTTCGTTCGTGTTGTCGTTGAGGTTGACCATCGTCGCTTCGAGATTCGCGGGTAGCGAAGCGCCTTCGACGGCGTAGCCGTGGTTGTGCGCGGTGACGATGACCTGATTGCGTTGAATATCTTTGACCGGCTGATTGCCGCCGCGATGGCCGTACTTGAGCTTGATCGTCTCCGCGCCAAGCGCGAGGGCCAAGAGTTGGTGACCCAGACACACGCCGAACATCGGTAATTCACCGACGAGTCCGCGCAGTAATTCAACCGTCGTGCCGAGTTCGCGCGGATCGCCGGGTCCGGGCGAAATCACGAGCGCCTCGGGTTTCGCGGCGAGGATCTCTTGGCGCGTTGCGACGTAGGGCAACACCGTGACGTTGGCATCGAGGGCTTCGAGTTCGCGGATGATCGCGCGCTTCACGCCGCAATCGAGCACCACGACGCGGCGTCCTCGTTTCGGAACGCGACCCGCTTCGTGTTCGTAGCCGGTGGCGACGCTTGCGACAAGACCTCTGGTCGAGGGGTTACGCGCATACGCGGCCAGCTTCGTTTCGGCTTGCGCGATCGCTTCATCGCCGATGGCCAACGCCGCGGCGATCGTGCCGCGGTCGCGCAAGAGAATGGTAAGCGCGCGGGTGTCGATGCCCACGATCGTCGGAATCTTCTGCTCGTCGAGCCACGCACCAAGATCGATCGTGCTCTCGAAGTGCGAGGGCCGCAGTGCGAGGCGTTTGATAACCGCGCCCGCAACGCACGCGGTCGGATGCTGCGAGACGATGCGCGAAATGCCGTAGTTACCGATAAGCGGATAGGTGAACGTGAGAATCTGTCCTGCGTACGAGGGATCCGTGAGGGCTTCTTCATACCCGGTCATACCAGTATAGAAGACGGCTTCGCCAAGCGCGATGCCGGTCGTTGCCAAGCCTTCGCCGTCGAACCGCGATCCGTTGGCAAGAAAAAGTGCGGCGCGGTTCAAGCGCGAATTACCCGACGCGTGGTAAGGATCTCACCGTTCTGGTAGACGATATGACCGTCCACGATCGTGACGATCGCACGACGCGCGAACGCCCAGCCTTCGAACGGCGTGTTCTTGCCTTTGGAATGAAACGATTCCGCATCGACTGTCCACGGTCGCTCGCCGAAGATCGTGATGTCAGCTGGCGCTCCGAGGCGCAGCGTCCCGCCGGGCAGATGCAAGATGCGCGCAGGATTGGTCGAGAAGCACGCGATGAAACGATCGAGCGGCAGATCGGGCAGCGCGTGCGCGTAGGCGCCAAGCGCAATTTCGAGGCCGGAAAAGCCGACCGGCGCGACGCTGAGCAGTTGCGCTTTCTCATCCATCCCGTGCGGCGCGTGATCGGTTGCGAACACGTCGATCGATCCGTCACGGACGCCGGCGCGCAACGCTGCGGTATCGCTTGTGTCGCGAAGCGGCGGATTCACTTTGCCGTCGGCGCGGTAGTCCTCGAAACGGTCGTCGTGAATTAGCAAGTGATGCGGAGTGACTTCACAACTCACGGCTGCACCGCGCGAACGAGCCCAGCGCATGAGATCGAGTCCCGTCGACGTGCTCAAGTGCGCGATGTGCCATGGCTTTTTCGTATCCGCGGCGATCAGCAGATCGCGAGCAACCACGATCTCTTCGGCGACGTTGGGCGAACCCTCGAGGCCGAGTTTCGCCGATGCGAAGCCCTCGTTCATGACGGCGCTGCCTTTGAGTCGCGTGTCCTCACAGTGCGAGATGAACGGCTGATCGAGGTCTTTTGCGTAGAGCGCCGCCTGACGTAGCACGCGCGGATTTTCAACCGTGTTGCCGTCGTCGCTGAAGGCCACCGCCCCCGCATCGGAGAGCAAGTGGTACGGCGCGAGTTCGACTCCCGCGCGATCCTTGGTGATTGCGGCAACGGGGTAGATGCGAGCAAGACCGGCGGCCGAAGCGAGCCGCGCGACTTCGGCGAGCGTGGCGGCCGAATCCATCGCGGGCGTCGTGTTGGGCATCGCGCAGACCGCGGTAAAGCCGCCGGCGACGGCGGCCGCGCTACCGGTTGCGATCGTTTCTTTGTGCGTTTGACCCGGCTCGCGCAAATGGACGTGCATATCGATGAAGCCCGGCGCGACGATCTGTCCCCGCGCATCGATGACCGTCGCCGTGCCAACGTCGAGGTGCTCGCCGATCGCGACAATTTTGCCATCGCGCACGAGCACATCGCGGACTGCATCGAGTCCCTGCGAGGGGTCGATCACGCGACCGCCTTGGATCAAGAGCGCGTTCATGCGGGCACCGCTGCACCGTTGACGAGATGATCGAGCACGGCCATGCGTACGAACACGCCGTTTTCCACTTGCACTTTATAGCGCGAGCGCGGATCGGCGAGCGCGTCATCGGTGAGTTCGATACCGCGATTATACGGGCCGGGGTGGAGAATCACCGATGTTGTCTTGAGCGCGCGCAGACGCGAGCGGTTGAGCTGGTAATTGCGCGTATAGTCGCTCAGCGCGGGCAGCAGGCTCGAGGTGATGCGCTCGTGCTGAATGCGCAGCATCATGACGGCATCGACCTCGGGTAAGACGGCATCGAGATCGCGCGCGATTCGTATGCCCGGGCGTTCCATAGCAGCGGGTAAGAGCGTCCGCGGCCCGACGAGCGTAACGTCGATCCCGAGCATCAGCATCCCGACGATGTTCGAGCGTGCGACGCGCGAGTGGATGATGTCGCCGACGATCGCGACGCGCAAACCGGCGAATCCGCCGAACTCGTTGCGCAGCGTCATGAGATCGAGTAGCGCCTGGGTCGGATGCGCGTGCGCGCCATCGCCCGCATTGACAACGTGGCCGTCGAACGCATCGGCGAGTCGCCGTGCGAAGCCGGATTCGGGATGGCGTACCACGATCACGCGTATGCCGATGCCGTGGAGCGTGAGCGCGGTATCCGCGATCGTCTCACCTTTGCCGAGACTCGATGTGCCGGGCGCGAACGAAACGATGTCGGCCCCGACACGTTGCTCGGCAAGCGTAAACGAGGTCGCAGTCCGCGTGCTGGCCTCGAAAAACAAGTTGAGGACGGGAACGCCGGCGAGCAATTCGCGCGTCGCACCTTCGCGTTTGAAAGCGGCGGCTCGGTCGAGAAGAACGGAAAGTTCGGCTACCGTGACGTCATCGACGTCGAGGAGGCTACGAGCCGACACGGTCCTCATCGGCGATCACGACGACTTCGTCGCGTTCGGAGCGCTGCGGGGATAACGCGACGTCGATGCGCTCGCTCCGGCTTGTGGGAATCAATTTTCCAACGTAGTCCGCTTGCACGGGCAATTCGCGCAGTCCGCGATCGATCAGCACAGCGAGTCGAATCGCACGCGGCCGCCCAAGGTCCGTGACGGCATCGAGCGCAGCGCGCACCGTGCGCCCGGTGTAGAGGACATCGTCTACGACCACGACCATGCGCCCCGTGATCTCGCCGCGAATCTCGGATTCGGGCAGATCGCGCGCTACATCGTCGTCACGGTAGAGGTTGATATTGAGGAAGCCCAAGGTGGGGATACTACCGCGAATCTCGGCAATCTTCGATGCTAAGCGGCGTGCGAGGGACTCGCCTCCGCGACGGATGCCGATCAGCAGCAGTCCCTCTTGCGCGTCGCTCGGCTCAATGATTTGATGCGCCAACCGCGCGATCGCGCGATCGATCTCGTCGGGGGACATGAGGATCCGGCGTTTGCCGAGCAGCGGAGTAGTCACGACTTCGTTCAAAATACGGCCCGCAGGCTCCGCTGGCCTTTTCGTCTATCCAAGCTTCGCAAGCTCGTCGCGGACGCGCATGAGGTCGCGACAATACGCGGCCAACTTCTCCCGCTCTTTCTCGACGACGTCCGGCGCGGCTTTGGCGGTGAACGACTCGTTCGCAAGCTTCTTCTCGCCACGTTCCACCTCGCTCTCGAGTTTGGCGATTTCGCGAATATAGCGTTCGCGCAACAGCCCGGTCGGCGCTTGCGCGGTGATCGTGGCGAGCTTTTCGACGAGCGTCGGGCCGGCGACGCGCGTCGCATCTACCGCGAGTTCGGCTTTTGCATGCACGGCGAACTGCTCGGCGACCCAATCGGGCAGTCCGGGCGGGACGTCGAGGGTAAGCCGGTCTTTGGGTCCCATGCCCATGTCGGCTTTCACGTTGCGGATGTTTCCGGCACTAATGATGAAGGCTTCGAAATCCGCACGCGCTTGCTCGAAGCTGCCGTCCTCGCCATCGTAGTACGCAAGATCTTGCAGCGGGTCGGGCCAGGATGCCGTCACGATGGTCGCGCCGTCGTGCGGCAGCTGCTGCCAAATTTCTTCGGTAATGAAGGGAGCGATCGGATGCAACAAGCGTACGAACGCATTGAAAACGTACGAGAGGACGGCGGCGCGCGTCGCACGCTCGCCCGGGGCTTTCGACGCTTCGAGATACCAATCGCAAAACGTGAACCAGCCAAAGTCGAGCAGTTCGTCGGCGGCGATGCCGAATTCGAAGCGGTCGAAGGCGCTCGTGATCGTTATGACCGTCTCGCGCAAACGCGTGAGAATCCATTTATCGGCGACCGTGAGTTCGTCGTTTTTGGGCAGGCGCGATGCGGTCGGCAGACCTTCTTCGAGCGAGCAGATGAAGCGCAGCGCGTTCCAGAGTTTGGTATTGAACCGGCGCGCATCATCGCACGGGCGCTCATCGAAACGCAGCTCTTGCGATTCGAGGCGCATTTGTTTGATGATGCCGAAGCGCGTGGCGTCGGCACCGTACTCTTTGATGAGGTCGAGCGGATCGATCCCATTGCCGAGGGACTTCGACATCTTGCGGCCGTGCTTGTCGAACACCAGCGGCGCGACGAACACGGTGCGAAAAGGAATGTTCCCCACGAAATGCAGCCCGAGCATGACCATGCGCGCGATCCACAAGAAAATGATTTCGCGCCCGGTGATCATCACTTGGTTGGGATACCAGTGCGCCATTTCGGGCGTCTCATCGGGCCAACCGAGAATCGAGAACGGCCAGAGGGCGCTCGAGAACCAAGTATCGAGCGTATCGGGATCGCGGCGTAGGTCGCGCGATTTGAAATCGCGTTCCGCGATTGCAAGCGCTTCTTCTTCGGTTTCCGCGACCACGACATCGTCGTTTGGCGTATACCAAACGGGGAGCTGATGACCCCACCACACTTGACGCGAGATGTTCCAATCGCGCAGGTTTTCAAAACCATGTTCGTAGGTGCGCCCGAACCGCTCCGGGACGAACGCGATCTTGCCGCTGCGATAGGCCTCGACTGCGGGCTTGGCGAGCGACTCCATCTTGCAGAACCATTGCAGCGAGAGCAGCGGTTCGATCACCTCGCCCGAACGCGAACTGATCGAGACTTTCTGCAGATAGTCTTTCTCGCTCACGAACGCGCCGCAGGCGCGCAAATCCTCGACGATCGCTTTGCGCGCGTCGAGCCGGTCCATGCCTTCATACCGGCCCACGTCACCGCTCATCGTGCCGTCCAGCGCGATGACGCTCGGCATCGGCAAATTGTGGCGCTGGCCGATCTCGTAGTCGGTCGGATCGTGCGCCGGCGTCACCTTGACGGCTCCGGTGCCAAAGTCGCTGAGCACCGAGCCATCGGCGATCACCGGGATCGGCCGGTTCATCAGCGGCAAAATGACGTTCTTGCCGATTAGTGCGGTGTAGCGCGCATCGCCCGGGTGCACGGCGATTGCGGTATCGCCGAGCATCGTCTCGGGTCGCGTCGTCGCAACGACGATGCTGCCGCTGCCGTCTTCGGCGGCGTAGCGGACTTCCCAAATTTTGGCGTTTCGCTCTTCGTATTCGACTTCGGCATCGGAGAGCGTGGATTGCGCTTTGATGTCCCAATTGACCAGCCGCGTTCCGCGATAGATCAATCCCTCGCGATAGAGCCGCACGAAGACGCGGATGACCGCAGCCGAAAGCGGCGGGTCCATCGTGAAGCGCTTGCGATCCCAGTCGGGGCCGAAGCCCAGCATTTGGAACTGCGATTCGATCGTATCGCCATATTGATCGCGCCAAGCCCACGCGCGCTTGAGGTACTCTTCGCGCCCGAGGCTATCGCGCGTGAGGCCTTCTTTGGCCAGCTCGCGTACGAGCACGGTCTCCGTTGCGATCGCGGCGTGATCTTGGCCCGGCAGCCAGTCGGCGTTCTCGCCGAGCATCCGGTGGTAACGCGTGAGGATATCCATCGGCGTGTAGGTCGAGCCGTGGCCAAGATGCGCGCGCCCGGTAATGTTCGGCGGCGGCATCGAGATAATGAAGGCGGGCCGCGCCGGGTCGGGGTCTTCGTGGAACACCCCGGCGGCAAGCGACTCAGCGTAGCGGCGCGGCTCGACTTCAGAGGGTTCGTAGGTTTTCGGAAGGTCGGGGCGCCCGTCGGTATGCATCGGCCCCGTTGTTTGCGGGCAAGCCGGATGCGCCCTACGAAAGTCGAGGGAGAACCTCTTGGTTCCCTTGCTGCCGCGCCGCCCGACGCGAGGTGGGAGTGGTTGGCCCGATCCGCGCTCCTGGAAGAATCGTTCGAACGGGTCCGTATGTGATTTTTCGTTGGGCTTGGGCGAATCATAAATCGTGGACGAGCAACGGATGAAGAATCAGGATTCATTTCTGGTACTGCTGAGGCAGAACCAGAAGATTCTGCATAAGATCGCCGGTGCGTACTGTCGCTCGGCAGCCGACCGGGAAGATCTCATCGCCGAGGCGACCGCCGCGCTTTGGAAATCCTTCGCTGGTTTCGACGAGCGCCGCAGTTTCTCGACGTGGATGTACCGGATCGCCCTTAACGTTGCGATTTCGTTCTATCGCTTGGAGTATCGCCGGTCGAAGCACGATGTACGAAGCCATACGATCGTGAGCCAATCGGACGAACGCGAACCAGGGCCGGACGATCGGGTGGACCGGCTTAACGCATTCATCGCGGGCCTAGGCGACATGGACAAAGCCCTCATGCTGCTTTATCTCGACGAGCACGACTATAAAAGCATTGCGGCAGTTCTCGGGCTGACCGAAACAAACGTGGCGACCAAACTCGGACGGCTCAAGGCGCGAGCTCGCGTTGCTCTCACCGCGGACCCAACCGCTTACCAAGGAGATACGTATGGAGAATGATGATGTGACCGCGGTTTGGAGTAGCTATAACGCGCGGCTTGACGAATTAATGCAAACGAGTGCGCTATTGCTGCGGCGCTCGTCGCTCGCCGCAACGCAAACAGTTCTCGCTCGACTCCATCGAACGCTGTGGTTCGAAATCCTGATGAACGCCATCGCTGTGGTCCTGCTTGGAGCTTTTGCAGCAGATCACGCGCGAGAACTCTCCGTCCTTCTGGCTAGCGTTGTGCTCGATGCCTGCGCGATCGCGATCCTAGCATCGACGGTGGCGCAGCTCTCCGTGGCGGGAATCGATTTCGAAGAACCGGTCATTGCGATCGCGCGAAAGGTCGAACGGTTGAAGCTCTTGCGTGCCAGGACGGCGATGTGGACACTGACGCTAGCGCCGCTGATGTGGCCGGCGTTAGCAGTCGCTGGCCTTCGCGGGCTCCTAAACATCGAACCGATCGCGGCCTTTGGGCTCCCGTGGCTCTTCGCAAATGTGGCGTTCGGCGTGGCCGTGCTCGTTGCTGCGCTCTGGATCGCACGGCGTTATGGTAGCGGCGAACGAGCGGCCTTGTGGTTTCGCCGCTTTTCCGAGAGCATCTCGGGCAATCAAGTCCGCGCTGCCTCGACGCAACTGCACGCATTGTTGCAGTACGAAGATAAGCAACCCAACGCAGCTTAGTTCGCGAAGGCTTCCGGCAAGCGGCGTCGGCTTCTTCCCTGACTAGGCCGGTCGCAGACCGTCGCCGCTGTCTTCGTCGGCAAGGGAGTCGGCGGTGAGATCATTTTCGTCTATTTCAACGGGATTGTGCGAGTCGCCGCGGACCGTCTCGATGCAATTGTCGTCGAGTTCCGATTCGGCGGCGGTTCTGGGGCGATCTTGATTCATCGCGCGCCTTTCTGATGGGTGGACCTCATTTTCTTCCGACCTCGTGTGATCCCAAGCACTCGGGTTCATCCGACTTTAAGCTGCGTTTCATCGTCTGCTCAAGACCCGCGAGGGGTGGCTCGCTAGCATAGGTCCATGATCGCCACAGCAGCGGCACACCTCGCGACCCTCGGCACACGCTACGCGTGGGCGATCGTCGCTGCGCGGTCGCTCGGCACGGTCGTCGCCCTAGCCCAACCCCAGGCTTACGGACCGGCGGCAGTCGCAGCGATCTTCGCCGCACGTTGCCAGATCGCAAACGAAGCGCGCGCCTGCGCGATCAGCATATCGATTCCGTCGACCACGTCGGCGCGTCGAATCGCGTTCGCCAAAGTCGCGCGGCTGCCGTAATTCGCATCGATCACAACGGAGGACCGGGTCAGCATATGAATGAGTTCATCGCTCAACTCCGCATCGGGCGGCAGCGTCGAGAACACCGCGTCGTACGATTGCTCAAAATCTACCGCGTCGATCGAAAATTTCGCGAGTAGCGCTGCGGCTCGGGTCCCGGTTCGGTTCCAGAGCGCAACGCGCATCCCGCGACGCTTCGCCTCATCGATAATCGCGCGCGCGGTCGGCCCCGCCCCGAGCACCGCGACCGAGGCATCCGATAGATTCGCGACGACTTTTGCGAGCGCATCGCAGGCTCCGATCCCGTCCGTCGTCGTTCCAATGATGCGCTCGCCAAGAAACGTAAGCGTGTTCACCGCCTCCGCCGCCCGTGCACGTTCGTCCAGCTCCGTGCACGCCGCATAGGCTTCTTCTTTGAGCGGGGTCGTCACGTTGAGTCCCAGATACGCGATCCGGCGGACGAGCCGAATCGCCATCGGCACGTTGCCCGCGTGAACGAGAATCGCATCGTAGCTGCCTTCGATCCCGGCCTGCTTGAGAAATTCGCGATGCAGCGCGGGGCTTTGGCTATGGGCGATCGGATCGCCGATGACGCCGAGCTTCATTCCGTGTCGAGGATCGTCAGCAACTCGTCGAGTTTGGTGATGGTTCGTTCGGGCCGGCGCGAATTCGCAGCGCCGCGATTGCACCAGATCGACCGAAAGCCAATGCGCGCCGCACCCGAGGCGTCCCAATCGTTCGATGAGACGAAGAGAATGTCGTCGGGCGCGCAGTGGAAATGATCGAGCGCCATCCGGTACACCGCTTCTTCGGGTTTGTAACGATGCACGGTGTCGGCCGTCAGAACGGCGTCCAGTTGGTTCATCAAACCCGCGTACGCGAGCGCCAAGCGCGCTGAACGTGCCGTTCCATTGGTCAGCACGGCGGTTTGATAGCCGCGCTCGCGTATGGCGGCAACCGCGGGGACGACGTCGGCGTAAAATTCGGCTTCCGTCCAACCGGCGAGGAGATCCGCGCGCGCGTTGCCGCCGATCGTGATTTGCAGCCGCGCGACCGTGTCATCGAGCGCCCGCGCGGTTAGTTCGTCGAAGTCCGCGTACGTATCATCGTTGCTCGTCGCGAACGCAAGCGCTAATTGACGATCGCGCCAAAGCTGGACAAATTTCTCTGGTTTTTTTGAAATCTTCGACACGCGCTCGTTCAGCGATGCGATGTCGATCAGCGTACCGTAGAGATCGAAGATGACGGCCATGATTTTCATGCGAGCCGTTCCAGCGCCGGCTTGAGTTCGCTAAGCGAACGGATCTCTGCGATCGGCGCCGCACCGATGCGCTCGCGGGGGGCGCCCTTGCGATTGCACCACACGACGCGAAAACCAAAGGATGCCGCGCCTGCCGCATCCCAGCCGTTCGATGAGACGAACACGATGTCGCCCGCTTTGCAGCCTAGGTGCTCGGTCGCAACGCGATAGGCTTCGGGTGATGGTTTATATACGCGGTGCGCGCCTACCGAGAGCACTTCATCGATGCGCGAGTCGAGTCGCCCGGCAATCAGTGCGCGCCGCACCGATGCGGGGACTCCGTTGCTAAGCACCAGGCGCGGATGATCGAGCGCCCCAACCGCGTCGAGAGCGGCAGCCGAATCGACGTGCGGAGGAAGTTCGAGCCAGCCGCTGAGAAGATCCGTCTTTGCTGCATCGTCGAGATTCAGGGCGAATGTATCCGCGACGAACTCGAGCGAACGCTGCGTGAGATGATCGAAGTCGTCGTAGCGACCGGCAAGCGAAGTGGTGAAGGCGTATTCGATTTGTTTTTGACGCCAGGCAGTTACGAAGGCGTGCGGCGGGTCGACATACCGCGCGACGCGATCGCCGAGCTTCTCGACATCCAAAAGCGTGCCGTAGAGATCGAAGATGACTGCCCGAATCGTCATACGCGCGGCTTTCGCGAAAAGAACACACGTTCCAGCAAGCGCAGGACCCGGGTGAGCGGAAAGTCGCTCGCCACGATCGGCTCGGTCAAAACGGCGTGTAGTCCGATGAGTTTTGCGCCCAACACATCGGTGAAGAGTTGATCGCCGATGACCACGGTTTGCGCGCGCGGTGTGCCCAGAATCCGTAGTGCACGCAGAAAACTCGGCGGTAGCGGTTTGAGGGCATTCGGAACGGTCGGAACGTCGAGTTTCGCACCGATCGCCGCGACCCGTTCGGGAAAGTTATTTGAAAGTAAGACGACCGCAAAGCCACGCTCGCGCGCCTCGATGACCCAATCGCGCACCCCCGGGATTAAATGCGATTCGTGGTACCCGACGACCGTGTTGTCGAGGTCGACGATCAGGCCCCGAAAACCGCGCTCCCACAGGCTCGCGAGGGAAACGTCGATGATCGTGTGGGCGTGGGCGTCGGGAGCGAACACCCCGCGCTGTGCGCCCCCCAATCCCCGCTATCCTCGGAATTCTCCACAGTCCGTTCGTAAGGGCGGGGGCCCGTCCACCGGCTTATGCACGGGAATCTGCAGATATGCACCGCTTGGCCGAGTATGTCCCCAAGGGGCGTGACAACGATATCTTGTATTCGAATTCTCCCCGGAGTACAATATCTAGTACACACGGCGCGAATCGGCCCACCTGTATCGAACAGGTGTTCGATCGTCGTCCTCCGAAAAAGCAGGCCTGGAGGCAGCATGAAATTCCGTCGCACCTATTCCACCGTCGAGGACCCGTACGCTGGAGTGATGTTTGAGCCGCGCACCTCGCGGATCGTCAATACGAACGGCTCCGTCGTTTTTGAAGCACAAGACGTCATGGTCCCCGCTGGCTGGAGCCAGGTCGCGGTCGACGTTCTTGCGCAAAAATATTTCCGTAAGGCCGGGGTGCCCAAGGCCCTCAAGCGCCTCCCCGAGCCCGGCTTGCCCGAGTGGCTCTGGCGGTCGGTCGCGGACGATGCGGCGCTTGCGTCCCTCCCGCGCGAAGAGCAATTCGGCGCTGAGGGCGACTCGCGCGAGGTGTTCAATCGTCTCGCCGGCACCTGGACGTACTGGGGCTTCAAGCACGGCTACTTCCATAAAGAAACGGACGCGAGCATCTTCTACGATGAGATGCGCGCCATGCTCGCACGCCAGATCGGCGCCCCGAATTCGCCCCAGTGGTTCAACACGGGCCTCAACTGGGCGTACGGCATCGAGGGCCCCGCCCAAGGGCACTACTTTGTGGACGCCAAGTCGGGCGAGCTGACCCGCTCGGTCAACGCCTACGAGCACCCAGCACCACATGCTTGCTTTATCCAATCCGTCTCGGACGACTTGGTGAACGAAGGCGGTATCATGGACCTGTGGGTTCGTGAAGCGCGTATTTTCAAATTTGGTTCGGGCACGGGTTCGAACTTCTCGCAGATCCGCGGCGACGGTGAAAAACTCTCCGGCGGCGGCACGTCATCGGGTCTGATGTCGTTCCTACGCGTCGGCGACCGCGCAGCCGGCGCGATCAAATCCGGCGGCACGACGCGGCGCGCCGCAAAGATGGTCTGCCTCGATCTCGATCATCCCGACATCGAAGACTTCGTGCTCTGGAAAGTACGCGAAGAACAGAAAGTCTCGGATCTGGTCATCGGTTCGATTGCCGCGAAGAAACATCTCAACGCGATCCTCGGTTCCGCGCACGATTCGCGCGTTCCCGAAGCCGGTCGTCTCGATCCCGCGCTAAACCCGCATCTAAAGAAAGCAATGCGCGAGGCTCTCACCGCGGGAATTCCGCCGGCAAACGTGCAGTACGCGCTCGACTTTGCAAAACAGGGCTATCGCGAACTCGACATCGAGACCTACGACACGAACTGGGATTCCAAAGCATACGGCACGGTCTCGGGCCAAAACTCGAACAACTCCGTGCGTATCCCGAACCACTTCTTCAACAAGCTCGACAATAACGAGTCGTGGGATCTGATCCGTCGCACTGACGGTCGGCCCGCGCGCACGATGGATGCTGCCGACCTCTGGGAGAAAATCGCGCTCTCGGCATGGCAGTGCGCCGATCCCGGCGTGCAGTTCGACACGACAATCAACGAGTGGCACACCTGCCCCGCCGATGGCCGCATAAATGCATCGAATCCATGCAGTGAATACATGTTTTTAGATGACACCGCGTGCAACTTAGCATCACTTAATTTGGTGAAATTCCTCGATAGCGACGATCGATTCGATACGGAGACGTTCGCAGAGGCGTGCCGAGTCTGGACGACGATGCTCGAGATCAGCGTCGTCATGGCGCAGTTTCCATCGAAGAACATCGCCCAGCGATCGTACGATTACCGCACCCTCGGCCTAGGATACGCGAACCTCGGTACGCTTTTGATGCGTCTTGGGCTGCCGTACGATTCGCCCGAAGGCGACGGCTGGTGCGCCGCGATCTCGGCACTGATGACGGGCGCTGCGTACGCAACATCGGCGGAACTGGCCGAGCAGCTTGGGGCCTTCCCGCGCTACTCGAATAACCGCGTAGACATGTTGCGCGTCATTCGCAATCATCGCCGGGCCGCATACGCCACGAGCAACGATGAATACGAAGGTCTGACCATCGTCCCGACAACCCACGCCCCCACACTCTTCACGCAAGAGACCTGGGCGCTCGCGCAAAAATTGTGGGATCAGGCGCTCACCGTCGGTGAAGTCGCCGGCTACCGCAACGCCCAAGTCACCGTGATCGCTCCGACCGGAACGATCGGCCTGGTAATGGATTGCGATACCACCGGCATCGAGCCCGACTTTGCGCTGGTGAAGTTCAAGAAGCTCGCCGGCGGCGGCTACTTCAAGATCGTCAACCAGTCGGTCGAACCGGCGCTGCGCAAGCTGGGCTACACGAACGACCAGATAGCCGCGATCGAAGCGTTCGCCAAAGGCACCGCGACGCTCGAAGGCGCGCCGCACATCAATCGTGCGACGCTCAAAGCCAAAGGCTTCGATGATGCAACGCTCGACAAGGTCGAAGCGCAGCTCCTCGGTGCATTCGAGTTGTCGTTCGTCTTCAACCAGTACGTATTGGGCGAAGAATTCTGTAAAGCGACCCTCGGCCTAACGGACAATCAGCTCAACAACTGGCAGTTCTCGATTCTCAAAGATGGGCTCGGCTTCACGGCTACGCAAACCGATGAGGCATCGGATGTGATCTGCGGCCGCATGACGCTCGAGGGCGCGCCCTTCCTCAAAGACGAGCATCTCCCGGTCTTCGATTGCGCGACGCCCTGCGGCAAGCACGGTTCGCGTTACATCCGTCCGCTCGCGCACGTCGACATGATGGCGGCGGCCCAGCCGTTCATCTCGGGCGCCATCAGCAAGACGATCAATCTTCCGCAAACGGCGACGATCGCCGACGTTAAGGAAGCCTATCGTTATAGCTGGGAGCGCATGACCAAGGCCGTCGCGCTCTATCGCGACGGATCGAAACTCTCGCAGCCGATGGCATCGAGTTACGATCTAGGCGATGACTATTCGGATGTTGCCGCAGCGCAGCAGCCGTATCTTACCCCGATCACGATCGCGGAGAAAATCGTCTACCGCTACATCGCCAAGCGCCGGCGTATGCCGGATCGCCGCGGCGGTTACACCCAGAAGGCAACGATCGGCGGACACAAAGTCTACCTACGCACCGGCGACTATCAAGACGGAACGCTCGGTGAGATCTTCGTCGATATGCATAAAGAAGGCGCCGCGTTCCGCTCGCTGATGAACAACTTCGCAATCGCAGTGTCGCTCGGTCTACAGCACGGCGTGCCGCTCGAAGAATACGTGGACGCCTTCACGTTCACGCGCTTCGAGCCCAACGGCCCGGTCGTCGGACACGAAAACATCAAAATGGCGACCTCCATCATCGACTACATCTTCCGCGAACTCGCCGTGAGCTATCTTGGCCGCTACGATCTCGCCCAAGTGCAGCCGGGGATGTCGGTCGATGCGATGGGACCCGAACCCGAATACGTCGGTGAATCCGCCGGTGAAACGCGACAAACGCCGGTGGTGCAAGCCTCCGTGCAAGCAACGCTCCACCCGACGAGCCCGCACCTCCGTCCGGGCGCAATTCCGGTCGCAAAAGTCGAAACCCCGCTCGCACCGGAACCGATCCTCGTACGCACGGAAGGGCAAAAACTTGAAGCCCTCTCCTCTTCGTGGTCGGACAATCCCGGCGCAAATGCTACGGCTGCAGCAACGGCAACACGCACCGAACAAATGCGCGTCGCTGTCGCCAAAGGCTACGCGGGCGATCCCTGCGGCGAGTGCGGTCTCTTTACGCTCGTGCGAAACGGCACGTGTCTGAAGTGCGACACGTGCGGCACAACGAGCGGCTGTTCGTAGAACATTCCGGTGTAACGGTTTACGTTACAGCAATATGTCGTAGAAACTCGAGCTAAAGATTGTTTTATGGGGCCGACGTGGCCCCTTTTTTATAGGTGCCATAAAGCTTTTCAAAAGAGACGTTACAATGTAACGTGAAAAGATACGCCTATGGAGTCGCAAAATAAGCCGCAGAAATCGGCTGCAGCGGACGTACTACCAAAAACAACATTGGGCTGCTTAACCCTGAATCTCAAGTATTTGAAGCGATGCTTGAAGGCTGGTCTCGCCAGCAGCGCAGTCGCCAACTGAAATCGTCAACAATCAAAGCGCGGCCGTACACAATCCAAGCGCTCGCGCGACAAGTGGAACGCCTTCCGTGGCCGGAATGTGTCAATGGTTTTGATACCGGGGCGTTGAGATTAAGCTGCGTTTGATAGTTCTGGCGGATTGATGTAGACGATGGGATTGATGGTCTGCGCCGCGGGGGCGCCGTTAACGAATCGCTCGGGGTGAGCTTTGTAGGCTGGTCATCCGCGGCGGCGGGCCCCACGGATTTCCGTTCCCCAATCCGTTTACGTAGGAAAGACGAGGGATTAGAGTCCGCCCTTGAACATCCGAAGCGTGAGATGCGAAGGCGGCGTGAAAACATAGCCTTCTTCCTTTCATCAACTTTGCATGACGAGAGTTCTACCGTAGCGGAGTGCTCCCAATGATCGCTCTGGTCGCGGCGTGGCGCGACAAACGTTTTGTCAAAAGCGCGATCCTGCCAAATATTCTTGCCGGCTTGATCGTTGGCGTCGTTGCGTTGCCCCTCGCGATGGCCTTCGCCATCGGTTCGGGCGCTCGCCCCGAGAACGGGCTCTATACGGCGATCGTCGCCGGACTGATCGTTGCCTCGTTTGGCGGTAGCCCGGTGCAGATCGCGGGCCCGACCGGCGCGTTCATCGTTATTCTCTCGGGCATCACGGCAAAGTACGGCTTCGCGGGGCTCGAGACGGCGACGCTCATGGCCGGCATCATCCTCATCGTCATGGGCGTGCTCCGCCTGGGCGCGATTATCGCCTTCATTCCGGCACCGGTGATCGTTGGTTTCACCACCGGAATCGGTGTCGTGATTTGGATCGCTGAATGGAAAGACTTCTTCGGCTTGCCACCCATTCACGAGCCCAACGTCCTAGCAACACTGTGGGCGCTGATCCGTTCCCTTCCCCATCTTCAGCTGGCTCCGACCGGAATCGCCCTTGCGAGCCTTGCGATTCTAATCTTTGCACCGAAGGTCCGCGGTCTCTCCCGCGTACCATCACCACTCATCGCGCTGGTCCTTGCAACCCTCGCTGAGTCGATCTTTCACTTCCCCGGGGTGGCGACAATCGGTAGTTCCTTTGGGGCGATCCCGCAGCACTTTCCGCATCTTTCGCTGCCGCCGTTCAACACGCACATTATCATCGAACTCCTGGGCCCCGCGTTCACGATCGCGCTGCTCTGCGCTATCGAATCGCTCATGTCGGCGGTCGTTGCCGATGGTATGGCGGACATCAAACACGATTCCAATCAGGAACTGATCGGGCAAGGCCTTGCGAATATCGTCGCCCCGCTCTTTGGCGGATTTGCGGCGACCGGTGCACTCGCGCGCACCGCGACGAGCGTTCGCAACGGCGGAACGAATCCAATAGCCGGGATCACGCACGCCGTCGTGCTGATCTTGACCGTCATCTTCTTAGCCCCGCTCGCTGCAAACGTTCCGCTTGCGGTTCTGGCTGCGATCCTCTTCGTTGTGGCATACAACATGAGTGATATCGCCCATTTCAGTTACATGGTGCGCCGTGCGCCGCGCGCTGATGTCGCGATCTTGTTCATCACGTTCTTGTTGACGGTATTCACCACGCTCGTGATCGCGGTCAATGTTGGAATCGTCCTTGCGACCATTCAATTCTTACGGCGAATGGCAGACTCGGTCGACGTGCGCACGATGAGCGAAACAGACATCCGCGCCGAACTCCCCGCTTCGATCCCCGCCCTCCCCCCGGGGGTGGTCGTCTACGCAATCGAAGGGCCGGTGTTCTTCGCTGCCGCACACAATTTTATCAAAGCACTGATCGACACGAACTTGAGTCCGACGACGGCCGTTATCCGGCTACGCTATGTCCCCTTCATCGACATCACCGGACTCCAATCACTCGATGAAGTTCTTCGCACGCTTGAAAAACGCCATGTCCGTGTCATCATCTGCGAAGCAAACGAGCGCGTCGCCGGCAAAATTATCCGCGCGGGCATCACCGACCGTCTCGATCCTGCGGATGTTACGCTCACGTTCGCTAGCGCTATCGCGCGCACGTTAAAGAACGACTCGACCGAAGGTGAAACCGAAGCCGAACGGACGATCGCCTAAGGCCGCTACAACGACGATCAAAACCGACGAGACGGCGAATCCCAACGCGAGCTGCATGCCAATGCGGATGTTCATAAAAGCACTCCTGAAATGAAGGCAAACGAGATTCAGCGCGCTACCCGATGATGTCGCGCTGCCGGCAAAGAGAAACTCTGCTTCTTTGTTAAGAGCGCTTTAAAGGACAGCTGTGTCAAACCGGTCCCGTCGTAGGTGATCGCAGCACCACGGAATCGGATGGTTGCGATCTACGTTCGTTGACTAGGACCGACGAAAACTCGAATACAGACCGCGGTCTTCCTCCCGAATTCGCCATGAGAGCATCGCAAGGTTGAGCGCACCGAAGAACACCGCATGCCACGCAAGACCGAGCGCAAGCGAAATGCATGGCAACTCGACCGCGACGATCAGATAGTTTGGATGACGCACGAATCGGTACGGTCCCGAGACGAGCGGAAAAGCCTTCCGCGGAATGATGATTCGCGTCGTCCACCGCGAGCCAAGAGTGCGAATCGTCCAGAATCGGCCGACTTGCAAGAGCGCGAGCGGCGGAATCCACCACAGCCTGACGTCGCGGCTCCACGCGAGGAGCCACAGACTTACGAGCCACGTCGCATGGAGCGCGATCATAAATGGATACTGATCGGGTGCGCGTTCGCTTGCTCCCGCCCGGATCAGGGCTTTCGTATTTCGCGCCGAGACGAGCAGTTCGCTCAATCGTTGAACCGTTAGCAGTGCGAGCAGCACCGCAGCCGGGATCACGACGCCTGGTCGAGCGTGACGAAACTCGCCGTAAAACCGGGGCCGAGCGCCGCGAACACCGACCGCCGCGGGAGCGTCGCGCGCAGCGCACGATCGAGCACGAAGAGCGCGGTGGGTGAGGACATGTTGCCGAAATCGCGCATCACCGCACGTTCGTGATCGAGCGTACCGCTTGGCACTTCGAGCGCCGCTTCGAGTGCCTGCAACACTTTGGTCCCGCCGGGGTGACAGATCACACGGTCGATGTCGGTCGGCTTGACCTGCATCCGCGCAAGAGCGGAATCATAAACGGCGCGGTAGCGCTCGGCAACGAACGCCGGCAACGAGCGCGATAGTTCGACCCCGAGGCCGATTTCATCAACGCTCCACCCCATGATGTCGAGGGTTTCGGGCCAGAGATGTTCGGTCGAAGCGCTCACCGTTGGGCCATCGCCCTCGGTGCTCGAAAGAATCGCCGCCGCGGCGCCGTCGGCGAAGAGCGACGAGGAAATAACATCGGCTTTCGATGCGCGGTCGAGCCGAAAGGCCAGGCTGCAGAGTTCGATCGCGACAAGCAAGACGTTGCTTCCCGGGGATCCCGCAGCCAGACGCGCGGCGAGCCCAAACCCCGACACGCCACCCGCGCAGCCGAGTCCGAAAACCGGCACGCGCATGACATCCGGCCGGAAGCCAAGCTGAGGCAACATCCGCGCGTCGATACTCGGCGTACTGATACCGGTCGACGAGATAAAGACCACCGTATCGACTTGGTCCGCGCGCAACGAAGCGCGATCGAGTGCACTTCTGACGACGCGCTCGAAGAGATCCGCCGCTCCTGCGGTATAGGCGCGCGTCCGATCTTCCCACCCATGCTCTTCGCTGAACCACGTCGTCGGAACAACCGTATAGCGCCGATCGACGCCCGTCGTGACAAAGACGCGCGAGAGCCGATCGTAGGCCGGCATCCTCGCGGCGAAAAACCGACGCGACAGTTCGGCAGCGGCCGTCTGATCGATCACATGCTCGGGGACAGCGGTGGCGATGGTAACTAAGCGAACTTTGGGAGCGGCGTGTGAGCGGGGGAGCATGGTCGCCTTTCGGCGCCGAAGGAGCACCCTTCGCTACATTCCCCGCATCGCGTGCGTACTACACCGTTCGCTTACCCGCTTGGCCGGCGATCGCCGTTACCGCAACGTCGACCGCTCGCGTCGGCACGAAAAGCACCGCGACGCCCGCTCGACGGGCAACGGCTTCCGCAACGCTGCCCAAAACAACCCGGGTAAGGCCGCCCCGACCGTGCGAAGCCATCACGATAAGGTCGGCTCCAATCTTGTCGGCCGTATCAAGGATCGCATGCACCGGCGGTTGCTCCACGACGTGGCCATCGGCTCTGACTCCGGCTTCATTTGCAGTCGCAATGCAGCGGTCAACGACCGCTTGCGCGGAGGCGAGGGCGGCGGCGTGCTCGTTTGCCGAATCGAAAACTTTCGCCGTAGCATCGCTGAAGAACCGGTCGGGATCGAGCGCGCACACAAAGTGCACGTCAGCTCGCCCGGCGAGTCGCACAGCGTACGCGGTGACCTTCACCGTAAGGTCACCGCCGTCAGCTGCAACCACGATTTTTGAAAACATCGCTCTGTCCTATTCCCGGTTCGGAGTTACAGAGAACGTAGCGCCTCCATTCGAAGGTCTCATGAATAGGATGAGAATTCTCATCGGCGGCGTTCTTCACGCAAAGCGCATCGGGATTGCCTACTGTTAGCGGTACAATGCCGAATACCGTACGCGCTGACTTGGCTCCCGGCGAGGCTGAAAGCACGCTGCTCGGTCTTACGTCCATCGAGGCGGCACGGCGCCTACGACTTCACGGGCCAAACGATCTTGTGCCGGAGTCCAAGCGCCCTTCGCTCTTGACTTGGGCCATAAAGCTCGGGTCGGACCCAATGGCACTGCTGCTTTTTGCAACAGCGGGTACGTACGCGATCCTCGGCGACACCCTCGATGCGATCGTCGTCTGCATTGCACTCATTCCAATCTTCCTCGTCTCGGCCGTTCTCGAAGTGCGCGCGGATGCGGCGATCGATCGATTACGCGCCGCGGTTGCGCCCCAGGCACGAGTACGGCGAGACGGAAGCGACATCGTCGTCCCCGCTCGGGATGTTGTTATCGGCGACGCAATCTTGGTGCACGAGGGCGACGTCCTCGTTGCGGACGGCGAACTCGTCGCCGGAAAGCGGGTCACATGCGATGAGTCAACGCTGACTGGCGAATCGATTCCGCTCGATAAGAGCCCCGCGGACGCCAATCATGAAGCGCGGGTCATCTATGCGGGGACGACCGTTGTCGCCGGCAACGGCATCGCAACGGTCACCGCCACCGGCCGCGCGACGCAGTACGGCCGCATCGGCGGCTTGTTGGCAGAGATGACGGCACCGCCGACTCCGATCGAGCGAGCGATTCGGCGACTTTTGATGCAAGGCAGCGTTTTCGTTCTCGGCATTTGCGCCGTCGTCGTCTTGGTCGGACGCTTGCACGGAGACGTTTGGCCGGTCGCCATCATCGCGGGCGTCAGTCTGGCGATGGCTGCGATACCCGAAGAATTGCCGATGGTCTACACGTTGTATCTGGCCTTAGGCGCATGGCGCTTGTCGCGCGACAGCGCCCTCGTTCGTCGTCTCGGCAGTGTGGAAACGCTCGGCGCAACGAGCGTCATTTGCGTCGATAAGACCGGAACGTTGACGTTGGGGCGGATCGAACTCGCCTCACTTAAGACACTGGATGAAACGAACGAATCGGACCTGCTGCGTTTCGCAATGTTAGCCAGCGATCCCGGATCGCTCGACCCATTGGATCGAGCGATCCGGCGCTACGCCGAACCGCTAGCGATCGTAGCACCGGCTGCGGCCGATCTCATCGCACTGGAGCCGTTCGACGCGCGTCGCAAGGCCGCGACCGCAACGTGGCGCATCGGGACATCGAGCGTCACCGCAACAAAGGGGGCGCTCGAAGTCATCGTCGGCGTACAGCACGATGCCGTCGCGCTCGAAGCGCTCTCTTGGGGCGAGCAGATGGCGGCTGAGGGCATGCGCGTCATCGCGGTTGCGGCGGATGGTTTACTGCGCGGCGTCTTGGCCTTCGCCGATCCGGTCCGGCCTGGCATTCGCGAGAGCATCGCTGCCTGCTGCACGGCCGGAATTCGAGTCGTCATGATTACGGGAGACCATCCGCTCACGGCGTCTGCGATCGCGCGCAGCATCGGCATCTCCGCCGATGAGGGCGCTGTGATCACCGGCGATGAGCTCGAGGCACTCACCGATGACGAGCTCGAACGCCGCATGCCGACGGTATCCGTCGTCGCTCGGGCACGACCCGAACACAAGCTTCGCATCGTACGCGCCGTGCGCCAGAGTGGTGCCACCGTCGCGATGACCGGCGACGGCACCAACGATGCGCTGGCCTTACGTGACGCCGACATCGGGATCGCGATGGGCGAGCGCGGGAGTGACGTCGCGCGCGGCGCGGCGGATCTCGTCTTGCTCGACGACGACTTCTCGACCATCGTTACCGCAGTCCGTGACGGGCGGCGAATTTTTGATAACTTACGCCACGCTTTTAGTTATCTCATCGCATTTCACGTGCCGCTCCTCGTGAGCGCATTGGTTGTTCCGCTGCTGGGCCTGCCACTTCTATTGATGCCGATTCATCTCGTCATTCTCGAACTCATCGTCCATCCGACGTCATCGCTGGTGTTCGAGGCGGACCCCGGGGCGCCCAATATCATGACGCGACCGCCGCGGCCACGCACCGAAGGACTGCTACACGGCGTGGGCTGGATCCGCCCGGCGCTTGTCGGCGGAACGCTCTCACTTGCGGTGCTCGGCATCTATCTTGCGCTCCTGCGAGCCGGCACCTCGGCCGATGTCGCCCGGACTACCGCCTTCGTGACCATGCTTGCGGGACAGTGCGCAATCGTGCTGGTCGAACGTTCGCCGAAAGCACCGTTCTGGCGTGGATTGCGCGTGAATCCGGCACTACTCATCTCACTGCCGCTGACGCTTGCGATGCTACCGCTGGCGGTTTACACGCCGGGCGTAAACGCAGCCCTGCACTTCACACCCTTACCGCTCTCGCTTTGGGCGCTCGCATTCGGCAGCGCGGCGGTTTCGACGCTTTGGTTCGAGCCGTTCAAGCTCGCTCGCACATGACGGCACTGCTGGTCTCTGCGTTCGTTGTCGCAGCAATCGCAATCTTCCACGACGTTCTCCTCATCGCGTTCGGCGGTCTGCTGACGGCAACGCTACTTAACGGTTTGGTCGAAGCTATCCAAGCACGGTTCACTTTTCCACGCTGGCTCGCGCTCGCGATCGGCGTCATGCTCGTCGGCGCAGCGCTTGCGGGCACGCTCTTCTATGGTGGGACCGTCTTGATTCGGCAATACGATTCGTTGCGTATTGCGATTCCGCTCGCCTTACAAGAAAGTATGCGGAATCTCCAGAGCGGGCCGTTCGGCGCCGTGATCCCAAAAAATGCGGCGGACGTGCAATCGATCGCGACGGGCGCGATGGCCCTCGTTCAACGTGCTACGGGCATGATCTCATCGAGCATCGGCCTCTTAATCGCAATTGCCGTAATGCTCTTCGTGGGCGTGTGCATCGCCGCCGAACCGCAGTTCTATCGAACGGGCTTCCTTGCGATCGTCCCGCCGCACAGCCGCGCCCGAATCGGAGCGCTGCTGGAAGAAATTGGAGGCACGCTGCGCGCGTGGCTCGTCGCACGTCTGGTTTCGATGACCGCCATCGCGATACTCGTCGCAATCGGTTTGACCGTACTCAAGATTCCATACGCGATCGTCCTCGGCGTTTTTTCCGGTGCACTCACCTTCGTGCCGAATATCGGCGCGCTGATCGCGGGTATTCCGGCGGTGTTGCTGGCGCTTGCGATCGGGCCAGAGCGCGCTGCGCTCGTCATCGGAATGTATTGGATCGCGCATTCGCTCGACGACTTCATCGTCATCCCGCTGGTGGAGCGCCGGATCGTCCACCTGCCGCCTGGACTTACGATTTTGGTTCAGATCGCGCTCGGCACGACGGTCGGGCTTCTCGGCATTGCGTTCGCGGCTCCGCTGACAGCGGCGGCGATCATCATCGTTCGCGTCCTGTGGGTCGAACGTGGCGAAACGATTTTGGCGCCAGAAATTGGCCGCTCGTAAGCACTGAGGTTCATCCCAAACGACACATTAGCTCGTCGGAGGCACGACGCGATGTGGTAATCGGGATGATGGACGGCCTCACCGTATCGTGCAAGACCGCGGGACGTGGGTCGACCTCATGATGCGTTTCGAGCTGGGGCTCGAAGTACCGGACGCAAGGCGCGCCGCAGAGTGCAGTCACGATTGCCATGTCCTACATTTTTGGGCGGGATGGCTCCACCCGCACCCTATCTGCTCGTCGCCGACGTAGGGCGCGCGCTTCTCATCTCCACGATTGTCACACTGATCGCGCTCTTCGGTTTCGGAGCGATTGAAGGATGCATGACAGGAACGCCGCCGTGGCGCAGCGGCTTACAATGGCTTTGAATCGGCGAGATCGCCGCCCGAGTAGCATTTTCCCTGGCTCGGCTGATTGCGCATCGATAACCGGGTGCTGGGCGATCGCGCGACTGCGACATTAGCAGCCCGTTAGAATTCCTCGCCGAAAGCGTTTGCAGCACGCCTAGTCGCGCCCGCCGCCGCCAATCATTCTAGGGATTCCAGGCGCGCGCTGAAAAAGCGCAATGCATGCAGTATCTCTCGAATCGCATCGTTGTCGGCGCGCTTGCCGCGTGTGGCCTCATCTCGGCCGTCGTCGGTTTTTTCGCCTTGCGTCCGGGTGGCTTTCAGCAGGCGCAACAGATCGCTGCGATACCTGTGAAAGCAGTCGAGCACTTATTCGTTCCGGATCCACAGCAGCTCTTCAACAAGAGTAACGTGCGCGTGCTGCTCGTCGGCCTCGACTACGATTACGATACGAAAGATCAAGAAACCTCAAAGCAGTCGCGCAGCGACATCATCATGGCGCTGAATTTAGATTTCACGACGCAGCGCGTCTCGGAGCTATCGATCCCGCGCGACATGGTCGCGACCTTGCCGGGTGGACGGGTTGCGAAGATCAATCAAGCGCAGTCTGAGGGCGGCATCAAGGAGTCGCAGGCGGTGGTCGCCGATTGGCTCGGCTTACCGCCGTTCGACCGTTACATCGTGCTGCGAATCGACACGGCAAAAGATCTCGTCAATGCCATCGGCGGTGTGGATTTGGTAGCAAAGAATTCCGATGCGCTTCGCGGGACCGGAAAGAACGGCCCGATCGATTATGACGATTATTGGGGTCATCTTTCGATTCACTTCAAGCCGGGCTACCAACACTTCAATGGCGACCAAGCCGTCGCATACGCGCGCTTCCGGCACGACTGGTGCAGCGATCCGTGCCGTATCATGCGCCAGCAGCAAATGATCCACGCGGTGCTCGACAAAATCGAACACAATCGATTCAATACCGCGATGCACGTCCAGCAGTTACTCGCCGTAATGCATGACGATGTTGAGACGAACTTCAGCCCGCAAGAGCAAATCTCAACGGCGATTGCCTTCGCGCACGTTCCCGCGAGCCACATCGCGACGGCCCAAGTCCCCTACGTCCGCAACATCATGCTGCCCGACTACGGGGATTCGCTCGTGCCCGACGAGACCGCGAAGCGCCGCCTTGTCGTCTCAATGCTCGCACCCTCCGAGCTGGAGGTCGCCGCTGCCACACCGGCGGCGATCCGCGTTCGCGTGGAAAATGGGACGCCGGTCGCGGGCCTTGGCGCTCGCGTCGCCGCCGATCTGCGGCGCAGCGGGTTCACGGTCACCGACGTGCGCGACGCCCCGACGCACGATAACATCGTCACGACGATTCAATCGCCGCAGACCGCGGCGACCAGCTCCTACCGCGTCCGGACCGCCCTCGGGAAGAACGCGCAAGATGCGCTCATCCGCTCGTCGAATACGGCCGATACCGATGTCGACGTTACAATCGTTTTGGGGAGTGACATCGTCGCCGCTAAGAAGTAGTCTACTGATGAAAGCCAACCGGGTTCGCGCGTTTGCCCTGCTGCTCGTCCTCGCAAGCGCGGGGCCGGTCGCCGTTGCCGCTGAGCCAGGATACGATATTTGGTTCGCAGGCAAGATCGTCTCCGTCGACCACCGGCACGGGACGCTCCTCATCTCCCGCGGTCCCACTCAGACCGCGGGGCAAGCGATAGAAAGCTGCCGTCTCGCACGAGGCCCGCTCCATCGCCTCCGCGCTGGCATGAGCATCATGGCCGAAGCCGACACGCGCAGCCACCCCTGGCGGATCATTCATCTGCGAATTTTTAATAACAACGTCGACCGGCCGCGACATTCGTCCGTCATCGCGTTCGCGTCGAGCCCGCACGAGTGAACGAATCGCCTTCGCACCGCTTCGATGCAGTTGGGCGAGGGCGCCGGAATCCATCGTATATCACGATGAAGAGTGGGGCATCCCCAAGCACGACGACCGGACGCTCTTCGAATTGCTCACGCTCGAGGGCGCGCAGGCAGGCCTGAGTTGGCTCACGGTCCTGCGTAAACGCGACGGGTATCGCGCCGCTTTCCAAGGCTTCGACCCAAAGACCGTCTCGCGGTTCACCGCGGCAACGATCGACAAACTGGTCCTTGATCCGCGGATCGTTCGGCATCGCGGCAAGATCGCGGCGTCAGTAAAAAACGCTGCCGCCTTTCTTGCGGTGCAACACGAATTCGGATCGTTTGCAAGCTACCTCTGGCGATTCGTCGACGGTAAGCCGGTCCTCACACATCGCCCGCTGGACGTGGCCTTGCCCGCGACAACGCCGCTCTCCGACCGAATCAGCGTCGATCTCAAGCAGCGCGGCTTCGGCTTTGTGGGGTCGACCATCGTCTATGCCTACCTCCAGGCGACGGGCGTTGTAAACGATCACGCCGCAGAGTGTTTTCGCGCCGATGTCGATTTCGCCGCGGCTCATTCGACGTAAAACCGGAACCCACTATCGAAGGGATGACTGCCGAGCACGACCGCGCTAATCAAGCCAATCCGCACCGCGCGAAGTTACGAACGGTCGGTCAGCGGTCCGTAAAATCGGCGAACGACCGCCTCGAGCGGCGCGCCCTGGACCACGAGCGTGACGAGCACGACCGCGAATACGCCATCGATGATCTCGGCGCGGTGCGGTAATGCCTGTGGTAGCGCGAGGGCGAGAGCAAGCGGTAGCGCTCCACGCATGCCGGAGAGCACGAAGGTCGTGCGCCCGGCGCGGTCGCTCGCGGCAACGAACGCAAGCGCCATCCGCGAGCCGATCGTCGCGACGACGGCGGTGATCACAAGCAGCGGCTCGTGGACGGCACGCGGAAGATCGATGAGCAGGCCGGTTGCAAGAAAGACGACCGCGTTTGCGATAAAGGCCGTCGCGTTCCAGAACACGTCGACGTCTTTGCGATTATTGAGATTCGCCCGGCGCACCAGCAGGGCACGCAGCACGATCGCGGCTGCCGTCGTCGCGAAGATGCCCGAGACGCCGAGCCGATCGGCGATCAAATAGGCGACATACGCAAGCGCCACGGTTCCCGCAACTTCATATTCGGCAAGCGCGATCAATCGCAGAGCCAGCCACGAGGGGATCGCGCAGAGCGTGCCCACGAAAATTCCGCCGCCGATGGAGAGAATGAGTTGCAGTGCGCCGGTGTACCAGGCGACGGCACTGCCGCCCAGGAGCGCAAGAGCGATTCCATAGAGAACGACGGCGACGCCGTCGTTGGCAAGCGATTCTGCCTCAACGATCGCCTTGAGGCGCGCGGGCGCACCGACGTTGCGAAACACCGCAACGACAGCAACCGGATCGGTTGCCGAAACGATCGCGCCAAAGAGCAGTGCGACCGGAAAGTCTAGCGCGCGCACCGCCGAGAGCGCGCCTGCGATCGCGAAAGCGCTAAAGAGCGTCCCCGGCAACGCGAGGGTCACAATCGTTCCGGCGGCGCGGCGGATTTCGACCAGATCGATATTCCACGCGGCCTCGAAAATCAGCGGCGGCAAAAACACGACCAAGAGCGCGGGACCGAACGAAAACGGCGGAGCGATATGCCAGACCGAGCCGAATATCGCGCCGACAACGACGAGCAAGACCGCCGGGGGGACGCGAACGCGCTGCGCCGCGATCGAAACCGTGAGACCGGAGGCGAGCAGCGCGACGAACGCCGCGACGCTCGACGCGACGGAATCCGTCATGCGCGGTACGCTAGAGCGGGGTGCGCCGGAACTCGGCCATCTGCAGCGGCCGACCCGTTGGGCCTTTGCCCGTGGGCTTTTGCGTGATTCGCCGTTCCACGAGGTTGCGGCGCATCATGTCTTTGAGCCGCGCGAGCACGGTGTGTGCGGGTGCGTGGAGTCGGGCGGCGAGATAGTCCGCGCTCTGCCAGTCAGCCGTAAGGAGCGGCAGCAGGCGATCGTCCCAGCTCGTATCGGTGTTCGGCATCGCGTCTCCGTTTCGGCGATGCGATGCCGCTGCCTTTGCTTTAGGTCGCTACGAGTTTTTCGAGGCCCTCGAACGCACCGAGCCACCCGGCCTCATGACGGTCGCGCGATTCAGCGCTTGCAAATCCCTCGTGCGTAAGCACGATTTCGGTCTGGGAGCCGCGGTCGATGAAGTCAATGCTAACGATTGTGTCCACATGCGGATCCGGCGGCATTTCAGCCCACAGCCAGGAGTATGAAAGGTGCTCGGGCGGGCGCACCGTTTTGAATTCGCCGGTAACGACGTAGTCTTCGCCGTCAGGTGCGCGCATCGTAATCGTGTACGCGCCGCCAACCACCACGTTCATCGCGATACTAGGAATCGTGAATCCGGGTGGGCCAAACCACTCTTTAAGCACGTCGGGATTCGTCCAGGCATCGTAAACGCGGGCGCGCGGCGCGTCGAACGTGCGGCGCAGAGTGAGCGTCGGCGCTGTCGCAGTCGTCTTGATCTCGGTCATCGATTGTCGTCCTCATCTTTCGTGCATTCGAGATAGGTATCCAGGCGGTCGAAGGAAGCGGTCCAGAATTTCTGCTGCGTTTCGATCCACGACGTTGCCGCTTGCATCGCGCGTGGGGCAAGGCGCAGATGGTGTTCGCGTCCGACGATTTTCCGTTTCAAAAGACCCGAGCGTTCCAGCACCTTGAGGTGCTTTGAGACCGCCGGCTGAGAGATCGAAAAACCAGCGGCAATTTCACCGGCCGAGAGATCGCTATGCGTTAGCCGTTCGACGATCTTCCGGCGAGTCGGATCGGCCAAGGCGGAAAAGACGGCGTCGAGGTCGGCACTTTGCTTAACCATCTGGTTATATTTTACGGCAAAAAGAAGCGCGGTGTCAACCCTCGCCTCCGGCCTTTCCGATGGGTCGATCTACGGCGTGAAGTCACGCATCTTTGCAACCGTCGGGGCATCGAGTTTCTGAATCATCGCGACGACCAAATCGACCATGCGATCGAAATCGCCGCGATTCATGATGCCGTTGTGCGCGTGCGTGTAGCGCACGGGAACGACGAGATTAACGGTCGGCACGCCCATCGTGCTCTTCTGAATCTCTGCTGAATCGTCGCCATAGCCTTGCACGAGATCGAGTTGCAAGGGGATCTTCTTCTCAGCCGCAGAGGCTTTGGTGAGCGCGACCATCTTGCGATTGGGAAGCGCACTTGAATCATAAAGAAAGATACCCGGACCCGCGCCGAGTTTTGCTTGCGTTTCTTCGGGATGGGTACCGGGCATGTCGCCCGCAATACCGCCTTCGATTGCAATACCGACATCCGGCTTGATCGCATCCGCAGCCGAATGCGCGCCGCGCAGACCGACTTCTTCTTGGGTCGTTGCCGCATAGAAGATTTGATTCGGATGCGAGGTGGTGTTGAAGCGGCGCATCACCT